>NZ_BAAAQR010000009.1:0-201004 GCF_039531775.1 Nocardioides koreensis
CCGGGGGGCGCCGCCACGGCGCGCAACCCCAAGCAGACGACGCTGCGGCGCCAACGGCGAAGCAAGCGACGGCGCCCTGCCCGCGCAGCCGACCCCACCGATGAGACCCCGAGACCCCGCCGAAAGACAGCCCGGCCCCCGCCGGTGAATCCGGCCCCCGCCGGAGAACTCAACCCACCAGATCGACAACCCCCGAACCGATCCCGGTGTCCCCACACTCACTCACCCGGCATGATGACCGCATGGCCGACCCCCGCGCAGGACAGCCCGCCGAGCCCTCGGACCTCGTCGACGTCTCCCACCTGGTGACGGCGTACTACACCGGGGTCCCCGATCCCGACGACGTCGACCAGCAGGTTGCCTTCGGCACCAGCGGACACCGCGGCAGCTCGCTCAGGACGGCGTTCAACGAGACGCACATCCTCGCGACCACCCAGGCGATCTGCGACTACCGGCGCGAGCAGGGGTACGACGGGCCGCTGTTCATCGGGCGCGACACCCACGGACTCTCCGAGCCGGCGTGGGCGACCGCGCTGGAGGTGCTGGCCGCGAACGACGTGACCGTGCTGGTCGACGACCGCGACGGCTACACGCCCACGCCGGCGGTGTCCCACGCGATCCTGCGCGCCAACCGGGGCAAGGCCTCGTCCGGCTCGACCACCGGGAGCGGGCTCGCCGACGGCATCGTGGTGACCCCGTCGCACAACCCCCCGAGCGACGGGGGCTTCAAGTACAACCCGCCGCACGGCGGCCCGGCCGACACCGACGCGACCTCGGTGATCGCCGCGCGCGCCAACGAGCTGATCAAGGGCGGGCTGACGGGCGTACGGCGGATCCCGTTCGCCCGGGCGCGCGCGGCCGCGTCGTCGTACGACTTCCTGGGCACCTACGTCGACGACCTGCCGAACGTGCTCGACCTCGCCGCGATCCGCGGCGCCGGGGTGCGGATCGGCGCGGACCCGCTGGGCGGCGCGAGCGTCGCCTACTGGGGCGAGATCGCCGAGCGGCACGGCCTGGACCTGACCGTCGTCAACCCGCTGGTCGACGCGACCTGGCACTTCATGACGCTGGACTGGGACGGCAAGATCCGGATGGACTGCTCCTCCCCGAACGCGATGGCCTCGCTGATCCGGCGCAAGGACGAGTACGACATCGCGACCGGCAACGACGCCGACTCCGACCGGCACGGCATCGTCACCCCGGACGCCGGGCTGATGAACCCGAACCACTTCCTCGCGGTGGCGATCGGGTACCTCTTCGGTGGCGCTCGCCCGGACTGGCCGGCGTCCGCCCGGATCGGCAAGACGCTGGTCTCCTCCTCGATGATCGACCGGGTGGCCGCCTCGCTCGACAAGCCGATGGTGGAGGTCCCGGTCGGGTTCAAGTGGTTCGTGCCGGGGCTGATCGACGGCTCGTTCGGCTTCGGCGGCGAGGAGTCCGCGGGCGCGTCGTTCCTGCGCACCGACGGCACCACGTGGACCACGGACAAGGACGGCATCCTGCTGGCGCTGCTCGCCTCGGAGATCCGGGCGACGACCGGCAAGACGCCCTCGGAGCACTACGCCGCGCTGGTCGAGCGGCACGGCGACCCGGCGTACGCGCGCATCGACGCCCCGGCCGACCGCGACCAGAAGGCCAAGCTGGCCGCACTGTCGCCGGACGACGTGAAGGCCACCGAGCTCGCCGGAGAGGAGATCACCGCCAAGCTCACCGAGGCGCCCGGCAACGGCGCGAAGATCGGCGGGCTCAAGGTGGTCACCGAGTCGGCGTGGTTCGCGGCGCGGCCGTCGGGGACGGAGGACGTCTACAAGATCTACGCCGAGTCGTTCCGCGGCCCCGACCACCTCGCCCAGGTCCAGGAGGAGGCCCGCGAGGTCGTCAGCGCGGCGCTGGGCTGAGGCACCTTCCGACCCTCGCGTTCGCGGGTCGCGGGAGGCGCGAGCGGTTACGTTGATGTCGTGGGGGTCATCGAAACCGCGGGTCTGACGATGCGGTACCCGCGCGTGACCGCCCTCGACGGCCTCGACGTGCGCGTCGGGGAGGGCGTGACCGGGCTCGTCGGCGCCAACGGCGCGGGCAAGTCGACGCTGATCAAGATCCTGCTCGGGCTGCTCCCGGCGACGAGCGGGACCGCCACCGTCCTCGGGCACGACGTCGCCACCGAGGGCGGGCTGATCCGTTCGCTCGTGGGCTACATGCCGGAGCACGACTGCCTGCCGGCCGACGTGTCGGCGAGCGACCTGGTCGTCCACCTCGGGCAGATGTCCGGACTGCCGTACGCCGCGGCCCGTGAGCGTGCCTCCGACGTGCTCCGCCACGTCGGGCTCGCCGAGGAGCGCTACCGCCCGATCGGCGGCTACTCGACCGGCATGAAGCAGCGCGCCAAGCTGGCCCAGGCGCTCGTCCACGACCCGCGACTGGTGCTGCTCGACGAGCCGACCAACGGCCTCGACCCGTCCTCTCGCGACGACATGCTCGCGCTGGTCCGCCGGATCGGCACCGAGTTCGGGATCGCGGTCCTGGTCACCTCCCACCTGCTCGGCGAGCTCGAGCGGGTCAGCGACCACGTCGTCGTCCTCGACAGCGGGCGCCTGCTGCGGTCCTCGGCGACGACGGAGTTCCTGCACACGACCGGAACCCTGCTGGTCGAGGTCCAGGGCGAGCCGGACGCCGATCGGCTGCTCGGGCAGGCCCTGGTCGACGCCGGCCTGCGCGCCCGGCCCGCCGAGGGCCGCATGGTTGAGGTGGAGGTGCACGACCAGCTGACCCGCGACGTCGTGCGCGACCTGGTCGTCGACCTCGGGCTCGGCCTGGTCCGGATGCAGGAGCGGCACCACCGCATCGAGGACGTCTTCCGCGAGGGAGGTGCCGGCAGTGTCCAGCCCGTCTGAGGAGCCGGTGCCCACCACTCCGTCGCCGTTGCCGCCGAGCACCGCCGTCATCCACGACCTCGGCTACCGGTCCTACACCGGGCCCCGGCTCGGGGAGCCGGCCGTCGCCCGGGCCTTCTTCGTCACCGGGCTGCGCAACAGCTACGGCCTCGGCAGGTCGGGCCGCTCCAAGGTGCTGCCGATGATCCTCCTCGGCGTGATGCTGCTGCCGGCCCTGATCCTGGTGGGCGTCCTGGTGCAGGCGAAGAACCTGCTCGGCCTCGACGACCAGATCGTCGCCTACTCCACCTACCCGATCACCACCCAGCTGCTGATCTCGGTCTTCGTCGCCTCCCAGGCACCCGCGCTCATCTCCCGCGACCTCCGGTTCCGGACCATCACGCTCTACCTCGCACGCCCGATGCGGCGCACGACGTACGTCCTGGTGCGCCTGGCGTCGCTGACGGTCGCGACGTTCGTGCTGGTCGCCGCGCCGCTGCTGCTGATGTACGTCGGTGGCCTGCTCGCCGGGCTCCCGCTCGGCCGGGAGACCGGGAGGGTGCTCGGCGCCCTGGTCGGGGCGGCGCTGCTGGCGGCGTGCCTGTCCGGCCTGGCCGCGCTGGTCTCCGCGCTGACCATCCGCCGGGGGCTCGCGGTGGCCGCCGTGATCGTCGTGCTGCTGGTCAGCTACACGGTCGTCTCCACGATCCAGGGGATCTCCCTGGACTCCGGCCACGGGACGGTCGGCCAGGTCGCCGGCCTGTTCTCGCCGTACACCCTGGTCAACGGTGTCCAGGTCGTCCTCTTCGACGCACCGGAGGCGACGGCCACCCCACCCTCGGGCGCCGGCATGGGGCTCCTCTACCTCGCCACCACCGCGGTCGTGGTCGTCGGCTCGGTCGGCGCCATGCTGGCCCGCTACCGGAAGGTGGCAGCATGAACACCCCACGAAACCGCTCGCTGCGCTCACGCTTCCGCGGGGACCCCGCATGAGCACCATCGTGCTGGAGCACGTGTCGCGGTGGTACCGCAACGTCGTCGCCGTCAACGACGTCTCCATGACCATCGGGCCCGGCGTGACCGGGCTGCTCGGTCCGAACGGCGCCGGCAAGTCGACGCTGATCGCGATGATGTCCGGGTTCCTCGCACCCTCGACCGGCACGGTCACCCTGGACGGCGAGCCGCTGTGGCGCAACGAGGCGGTCTACCGCAAGATCGGCCTGGTCCCCGAGCGCGAGGCGCTCTTCGACTACCTGACCGGGCGGCAGTTCGTGGTCGCGAACGCCGAGCTGCACGGGCTGGCCGACCCGGGTGCCGCGGCGCAGGCGTCGATCGCCCTGGTCGAGATGACGGACGCACAGGACCGGACGATCTCGACGTACTCCAAGGGGATGCGGCAGCGGATCAAGATGGCGTCCTCGCTGGTCCACGACCCGTCGGTGCTCCTGCTCGACGAGCCCTTCAACGGCATGGATCCCCGCCAGCGGATGCACCTGATGGAGCTGCTGCGCACGATGGGCGCCGAGGGCCGCACCGTGCTCTTCAGCTCCCACATCCTCGAGGAGGTCGAGCAGGTGGCGCGCCAGATCGAGGTCGTCGTGGCGGGCCGGCACGCCGCCTCCGGTGACTTCGGGGCGATCCGGCGGCTGATGACCGACCGGCCCAACCGTTTCGTGCTCCGCACCGACGACGACCGGACGATGGCCTCCGCCCTGCTGGCCGACGACTCGGTCCGCGGCGCCCGGCTGCGGCCCGAGGGCGGCATCGAGATCGAGGCGTCCGACTTCGGCCGGTTCAGCCAGGTCCTGCCGCGCCTGGCCCGCGACCACGGGATCCGGCTGCTCGAGGTCACACCCACCGACGAGTCGCTGGAGAGCGTCTTCGCCTACCTGGTGTCGGCATGAGCGTCGCCTTCTCGACGACCGTCGCGCGGATCGGGGTCCAGAGCGTCTTCGGCCGGCGCCGGGGTGTGCTGCTGTTCGTGCTCCCGGCCGTGCTCGTCGGGCTGGCCGTGCTGGTCCGCCTGCTCGTCGGCGAGGACGAGCTGGCCGCCCGGCACACGCTCTACGGCCTGGGGCTGGTCGTGGTCGTGCCACTGGTGGCCCTCCTCGCGACCACCGGGCTGCTGGCGCCGGAGATCGACGACGGGTCGATCTCCTACCTGCTCGCCAAGCCGATCTCGCGCTACACCATCGTCCTGAGCAAGCTTGCGGTGGCGGCGGCCTGCGTGGTGGCCTTCGCCGTCGTCCCCGTCCTGGCGGCGGGCCTGGTCCTGCGCACCGGCGATCCGGCGTTCGGGCTCGGGTTCGCCCTCGGGGCGCTCGCCGGCGGCCTCGCCTACTGCGCGCTCTTCGCCCTGCTCTCGGTGCTGACCCGGCACGCCGTCGTGGTCGGCCTGATCTACCTGTTGATCTGGGAGAGCCTGCTCGGCGGCCTGCTCGACGGGGTCCGGTGGCTCAGTGTCAGCCGCTGGTCCGCCGCGATCGCCGAGCCCGTCGCCGACGTGCCCCTCGTCGACGGCCTGGGGATGGGGTACGCCCTGGTCGCGAACGTGGTCGTCATCGTGCTCGGCGTGTGGCTGACCGGGCGCCGGCTCCGAGCGTTCAACCTCACCGGGGACGAGTAGCCGCCGCCGGACGAGCGAGGCTGTCGGCCCGGAGGGGCTTGCGCCGGGCGCGCGCGGCACTAGCGTGGGCTTGTGGTGCGCGACGCTGATGTGGACGCCGGGACGGTCGCCGACTTCCTGGGCCGTCTCGCCGCCCGGACACCGACCCCGGCGGGTGGCTCGGTCGCAGCCCTGTGCACCGCCCAGGCCGCGGCCCTCGTGGCGATGGTGGCGCGTTACTGCGAGGCCCCCGCGCTGGTCGAGCGGGCGCAACGGCTCGTCAGCCGGGCGCAACAGCTGGCGGTCGACGACGAGCGGGCCTTCGGTGCCGTGGCCGAAGCGTGGGCACTTCCCCACGGAGTGTCGCCTGACGACGAGGAGCGGCGCTCAGCCATCGGCGCAGCGCTCCTGGGTGCGTCCGAGCCGCAGGCGCAAGTCGTCGAGACCGCGATCGAGGTGCTGGTCCTGATCGATCTGCTGCGACCCGCGGCCCGGGCCGGGCTGCTCTCCGACCTGGTCGCGGCCGGTGAGGTGGCCAGGGCAGGCTCCGCCATCGCGAGGATGAACGTGGAGTCCAATCTGAGCCGGCTGCCGGACTCCGAGGTCCGCTCTCGACTACTGCGGCGCATGGGCGTCACGAAGGAGAGGGCCTGAGTGCTGTCGGACATCGAGATCGCGAACGCCGCTGAGCTGCACCCCATCACCCAGGTCGCCCATGATGAGCTCGGGATCGATCCGGTCCACCTGGTGCCTTACGGCCACCACAAGGCGAAGGTGGACCTCGGCTATCTCCAGTCCCTCGAGAGCCGGCCGCTCGGCAAGCTGATCTTGATGACAGCGCTCTCCCCGACGCCGGCGGGCGAGGGCAAGACGACGACCACGGTCGGGCTGGCTGACGCGTTGCGAGGGCTGGGGCTGAGGACGATGGCCTGCCTGCGCGAACCGTCGATGGGTCCGGTCTTCGGCATGAAGGGCGGCGCGGCAGGCGGCGGATGGGCACAGGTGGTGCCGATGACCGACATCAACTTGCACTTCACCGGTGACTTCGCGGCGATCGCGGCAGCGAACAACCTGCTGGCGGCGTTGCTGGACAACCACGTCCAGCATGGCAACGCGCTGGGCATCGACGTCCGGTCTGTGGACTGGAAGCGGGTGCTCGACCTCAACGACCGGGCGCTTCGGAACGTGGTGGTCGGACTCGGCGGCCCCTCGAACGGCTACCCACGCGAGGATGGCTTCGACATCGTGGTGGCCTCCGAGCTGATGGCGATCTTCTGCCTGACCGAGTCCTGGGCCGACCTCAAGCGCCGAATCGGCGACATCGTCGTCGGCCACACCCGGGAGAAGAAGCCGGTCACAGCCCGAGAGCTCGACGCCCACGGCGCGATGGCGGTGCTGTTGCGGGACGCGCTCGCGCCCAACCTGGTGCAGACGCTGGAGCACACCCCGGCGTTCGTGCACGGTGGACCGTTCGCGAACATCGCGCACGGATGCAGCTCAGTCATCGCCACCCGGGCGGCGCTGCGGCTGGCCGACTACGTCGTCACGGAGGCCGGCTTCGGGGCCGACCTCGGTGCGGAGAAGTTCGTCGACATCAAGTGCCGCAAGTCCGGGCTCCGTCCCGATGCCGCGGTGTTGGTTGCCACGGTCCGGGCGCTCAAGTTCCACGGCGGGGTGGACGTGCCCGACCTCGGGCGGGAGGATCCAGGTGCCGTGGAGCGCGGCATGGAGAACCTCGAGCGGCACCTGCGCAACGTCCGTGAGGTCTACGGGATCCCGTGCGTGGTGGCGCTCAACCGGTTTCCGACCGACACGGACACGGAGGTGGCCCGGGTGGTCGAGCTGGTCGATGGCCTCGGGGTCCGGACCCATCCGGCCACTCACTTCGTCGACGGGGGCGCCGGCGCGACCGACCTGGCGAAGGGCGTGCTCGACCTGCTGGAGGACGCCGACCCCTCGGCGTTCTCCTTCACCTACCCCGACGGACTCCCGCTCAAGGAGAAGGCGGAGACACTGGCCCATCGGCTCTACGGAGCGTCCAGCGTGACGTGGGACGGCAAAGCCAAGCGACGACTCGACCGTCTCGAGGCGGACGGCTACGGCAGGCTGCCGGTCTGCGTCGCCAAGACGCAGTACTCGTTCTCGACCGACGCCACGCTTCGCGGAGCGCCGACCGGTCACGACCTGCACGTGCGCGAGGTCAGGCTCGCCGCGGGCGCGGGCTTCGTGGTCCTCGTCTGCGGGGACGTGATGACGATGCCCGGCCTGCCGAGCGCGCCGGCCGCCACCCGGATCGACCTGCTCGACGACGGGACCATCGTGGGCCTGTCCTGACCCGGCGTCGAGGTCGCTCAGGCAGCAGTCACCCACACCCCGCGCCGCATCACCCGCTGGACGGCCAGGTCGTCGTCGAGGACGACGAGGTCGGCGTCGAACCCGGGGCGCAGCGCGCCGACCCGCTCCAGGCCGTGCAGCGCGGCGGGCGAGGCGGTGGCGGCGCGGACCACGTCCTCGATCGGCACCCCGGCGACCTGGACGGCGTAGCGGACGGCGGCCGCCATGGTGAGCGTCGACCCGGCGATCGCGCCGGTGTCGGCCAGCCGGGCGACGCCCTCGCGCACGGTCACCGTGAGCCGGCCGAGCCGGTAGTCGCCGTCGGCGGCCGCGGCCGCGGCCATCGCGTCGGTCACCAGCACAGTCAGGTGCGGCTTGGCCCGGGCCGCGAGCCGGAGCACCGCGGGGTGCACGTGCACGCCGTCGGCGACCAGCTCGACGTACGCGTCCGGGTGCTCGAGCAGCGCCGTGATCGGTCCGGGCTCGCGGTGGTGCAGGCCGCGCATCGCGTTGAAGAGGTGGGTGCCCACGCCGGCGCCCGCGTCGAGCGCGGCACGCGCCACGTCGTACGTCGCGTCGGTGTGGCCGATCGCGGCCGTCACGCCGGCGGCGGTGAGCCGCCGGATGGCGTCGAGGCCGCCGGTCAGCTCCGGGGCCAGCGTCACCATCCGGACGTGGCCGCGGCCGGCCTCCAGCAGCGCGTCGACCTGCTCGGGCTTGGGGTCGGTGAGCAGGTCGGGGTCGTGCGCGCCGGCGTAGCGCGGGCTCAGCCACGGGCCCTCGAGGTGGATGCCGGCGAGCAGGCCGTCGTCGACGAGGTCGGCGAGCCGGGCCACCGAGTCCGCCATGGACGACGGGCTCGCGCTCACCAGGCTCGCCATCATCGTGGTCGTGCCGTGGACCAGATGGGAGCGGACCGCCGTCGCGCCTGCCTCCTGGTCGCCGCCGTCGAACGACGCTCCCCCGCCCCCGTGGACGTGGGTGTCGACGAACCCCGGCACGACCGTGGCGGCAGGAAGCCCGACGTCGGCCGGACGCGGCGGTGCGCCCGGTCCGACCTCGGCGATCCGCTCCCCCTCGACGTGCAGCCACCCCGGCGCGAAGACCCGCGCCGGGGTGACCACCCGACCAGCAGACAGGAGCATCCTCAGGCGCTCGTGTCGGCCTCGATGGCGGACTCGTCGTCCTCCTCCTCGCGGCCCGGGGTCCGCAGGTTCCACCTGCGGATCACGGCCCGGAACAGGAAGTAGTAGAGGGCGGCGTAGCCCAGTCCGATGACGATCAGCCACAGCGGTTTCGTCGCGATGTTGAAGTTGAGCACGTAGTCGAACAGGCCCGCTGAGAACCCGAATCCGTCCTTGATCCCGAGCGCGTTCACCAGCGCCAGCGAGGTGCCGGTGAGCAGCGCGTGGATCACGTAGAGCGGCCAGGCGACAAACATGAACGCGAACTCCAGCGGCTCGGTCACACCGGTGAGGAACGCGGTCAGCGCGGCGGAGAGCATGATGCCGCCGACGGCCTTCTTGTGCTGCGGACGGGCCTCGTGCCAGATCGCCAGCGCGGCGGCCGGCAGCGCGAACATCATGATCGGGAAGAAGCCGGTCATGAACGCACCCGCGGTCGGGTCGCCGGCCAGGAAGCGCGGGATGTCACCGTGCACGACTCCGGCGGATCCCTCGTAGGAGCCGAAGGTGAACCACGGCGGGTTGTTGAGGATGTGGTGCAGGCCGAGCGGGATCAGCAGGCGGTTGAGCGTGCCGTAGACGAAGCCGCCGATGACGTCGTTGTTGGTGACCCACTCGCCGAGGCTGGTCAGGCCGGAGTTGAATGCTGGGTAGACCAGGCTCATCAGCACCGACAGCACGATCGCGACGAACGACATCAGGATCGGGACGAACCGCCGGCCGCCGAAGAAGGCGAGGTAGGGAGGCAGCTTGATGCGGTGGTACCTCTGCCACAGGAAGCCCGCGGCGAGGCCGATCACGATGCCGCCGAGGACGCCGTAGTTGATCAGCTCCTGGGTCTCGCCCTCACCGGGCTCACCGAGCACGAACGGCGACATCGCGTCGCCGACGCCCTTGAAGACGAGGTAGCCCACGACGGCCGCGAGCGCGGTCGAGCCGTCCGCCTTCCGCGCCATGCCGATCGCGACGCCGACCGCGAAGAGCAGGGGCAGGTTCGCGAACAGCGCGTTGCCCGCGGCGCCGACCACGGCCGCGACGTGGTCCCACCCGAGGCCGTCGGCCCCGAGCAGGTCCGCCTGACCCAGCCGCAGCAGCAGCGCCGCCGCCGGCAGCGCGGCGATCGGCAGCATCAGGCTGCGGCCGAACTTCTGGACCGGGGCGAGGTTGAACCTGCGCCGTTCGGTGGGGGTGGCGCCCGAGGACGCGTCTGTGGTGGTCACGCTTGCTTCCCTTCGGAGATTCCCTGCTTCTGTGGTGAGGCGGGTGCTGGGGTGGACGCACGTGCGGTGCCGAGGTCGTCCCGGCCCAGGGACATGTGGAGCTGGTAGCGGTCGCCGCGGTAGCGGGAGACGACGTACTCCAGCGGCCGCCCGGCGGCGTACGACACGCGCCGGAACACCAGGAGGGGAGTGTTCACGGGGGCGTCGAGCCGGCGCGCGGTCGCCGCGTCGGCGGTCTCGCCCCACAGCGTCTGCTCGGCGCTGTCGATGGCGAGGTCGTAGACGTCGGCGAGCAGCCCGTACAGGGAGCCGCCCAGGTCGTGCCGGTCCAGGCCGGGCAGCAAGGCGCGGGGGTACCAGCCGTTCTCGAGCGCGATCGGCTGGCCGTCCGCGAGCCGCACCCGGTCCAGCCGCCACGCGGAGCCGTCGGCGCTGAGGTCCAGCGCCTTGGCGACGTCGGCGGGCGGCTCGTCGAGCTCGATGCTCAGCAGCCGGGTCGACGGGGTCAGCCCGCGCCGGCGCATGTCCTGGCTGAAGGACGCGAGGTGCAGCCGGCTCTCGAGCCGCGGGCGGGCCACGAAGGTGCCCTTGCCGTGGATCCGGTGCAGCAGCCCGTCGGCGACGAGGCTGTCGATCGCCTTGCGCACCGTGGCCCGCGAGACGTCGTACGTCGTCATCAGGTCGCGCTCGGAGGGGATCGCCGCGTCCGGGCCGAGCTCGTGCACCGCGAGGTCGGCCAGCACGTCGCTCAGCTGCGCGTGCTTGGGGCGGGGGCCATCGGTGATGACCCGGGCCGGACGGGTACTGGACAAGGAGCTGGACCTCTCGACGACCACTGGAGGCGCTGGTACGGTCTGGTCCGTACCAGTTGTGAGGATGGTCACGGTCGCTGCGGATGTCAAGGCCCCCCAGCCGGAGCAATGGACAGGTCAGGAGGAGATCGCGTGAGCAGCCGGATGGCCGCCGAGGTGGCCGAGCAGCCCCTCGCCGTACGCCTCACCCTCGAGAGCCTGCTGCCGGCCAGGCCCGAGATCCGGCAGCTCGCCCAGGGCCGCCGGCAGGTGCTGTTCGCCGCGCGCGGCTCCAGCGACAACGCCGCCGTCTACGGGCGCTACCTGCTCGAGACCCGGGCCGGCATGCTCGGCAGCCTGCTCTCGCCCAGCGTGGCCACCCACTACCGGTCCCGGCTGGACCTCTCCGACGCCCTGGTCGTCTGCGTCTCGCAGTCCGGGGCGACCACCGAGATCGTCGACACCCAGGCCTGGGCCAGCACGAACGGCGCGGCGACCCTCGCGGTCACCAACGTCGAGGGCTCTCCGCTGGCGGAGTACGCCGACCTCGCGCTCATCACGCAGGCCGGGCCCGAGCTGGCCGTGCCGGCCACCAAGACCTACCTGACCCAGCTCGTGGCGATGGCCGTCCTCGGCACCGCGCTCGCGCCGGAGCCCTGGGTCCTCGACGCGGAGCTGGACCGGGTGCCCGCCGAGGTGGACCGGCTGGTGCACGACCCGCAGGGCGTCGACGCCGCGGTCGCGGCGCTGCGGGACGCGGCGTACGCCGTGGTGTCCGGGCGCGGCCTGATGATGGGCACCGCGCTCGAGACGGCCCTGAAGCTGGAGGAGACCTGCCTGCGGCCGGTCCGCGGCTACTCCTACGCCGACCTGCGGCACGGCCCGATCTCGGTGGTGACGAGCGGCATGACCGCGGTCCTCGTCGCCGCGCCGGACGGCCCGCTGCTGGAGCCGATGGTCGAGCTCGCCGGCGACCTCGCCGGCCGCGGCGCCACGGTGGTCGGCATCGGCGGGGACCCCGCGTTCGCCGACGCGTGCGCCGTGCACGTGCCAGGCCCCGAGCTCCCCGAGGCGCTGGCGCCGCTGGGCGCGATCGTCCCGGCGCAGCTGGTCGTCGAGGGGCTCGCCCGCGCGCTGGGCCTGGACCCCGACAACCCCCGCGGCCTGGCCAAGGTCACCGCCACCGACCCGTCCACCCCGAAGGAGAACGCATGAACAGCAAGGCCGAGCAGATCCTCGCCGGACTCGGCGGCGCCGACAACGTCGTCGAGATCGAGCCGTGCATCACCCGCCTGCGCACCGAGGTCAAGGACGGTGCGCTGGTCGACGAGAAGGCGCTCAAGAGCGCCGGCGCGCACGGCGTGATGAAGTCCGGCAACGTCGTGCAGGTCGTCGTCGGCCCCGAGGCGGACACGCTCGCCGAGGACATCGAGGACCTGATGTGACCGCTCCCGCTGCCGCGGGGCCGGTCGAGGTGCTGGTCCCCTGCCCGGGACGGCTGGTGCCGATGTCCGAGGTCCCCGACCCGGTCTTCTCCTCGGAGATGGTGGGTCCCGGCGTCGCCATCGACCCCGACCCCGGCAAGGTGACCGTCGTGTCGCCGATCGCCGGCAAGGTCGTCAAGGTCCACCCGCACGCGTTCGTCGTGCTGGGTGCCGACGGGGTCGGGGTGCTGGTGCACCTCGGCATCAACACGGTCCGGCTCGACGGCGTGGGCTTCGAGGTCCTCGCCGAGCAGGGGTCGACCGTCGCGGCGGGTGACCCGATGGTGCGCTGGGACCCGGCCACGATCAGCGGCGAGGACATCTCGACGATCGTGCCGGTGGTGGCCATGGACCGGCCCAAGGGCTCGGTGCCCGCCCCGGCCGCGGACGCCGTCGCGAAGGTCGGCGACGTGCTGTTCACCGTCACCGCGTGAGGCCGGCCGCGCTGCTGCTCGACCTGGACGGCACGCTGGTCGACTCCGAGCCGCTGCACCGCGAGGCCTACCGCGTCTTCCTCGCCGACCGGGGCTGGGTGATCGACGACCTCGGGATCTTCACCGGCCGCCGGGCCGAGGACGTCTTCGCGGTCGAGCCCGGGCCCTGGTCGCAGCACGACCCGCACGAGCTGGCCGCCGAGGTCCGCGCCCGGGTCCCCGACGACGCCACCCCGGAGCCGGTGCCGGGCGCCCACGACGTGGTGCACACGGCGGGCGCCGCCGGCATCCCGGTCGCGATCGTGACCTCGGCCCGGCCGGCGTGGGTCTCGCTCGCTGTCGGCGAGGGGCTCGGCGTGCTCGACCACATCGACGTGGTCGTCACCGCGCGGGACGTCACCGAGGGCAAGCCGCACCCGGCCGGCTTCCTGCTGGCGTGCGAGCGCCTCGGGGTGTCCGCGGCCGACTGCGTGGCCGCCGAGGACTCCCCCGCGGGCGTCGCGGCCGCGGTCGCCGCCGGCGTCGGCCGGGTGGTCGGCGTGACCACGACCTGGACCGAGCCCGAGCTCACGAGGGCCGGGGCGCACGTGGTGCTCCCCGACCTCCGCGGCGTGGTCGACCTGCTTCGCTGACCCCCGGGCCTCAGGCGGCCTGGGCCTTGCGGGCCTGCTGGTTGAGCCGGGCCTGCGCGGCGCGGCGGATCCGCGGGCCACCGGTGGCCATCTTGTAGAGCATCTTCAGCTGCGGCACGGCGTTCTTCGCGTTGGTGGTGGCCAGCCAGCCGTTGGGCAGGGACAGCCGGACCACCTTGTGCCAGGCGCTCGCGACCTGCTGCGGCATCGGCGCGGAGTGGTAGTTGAGGTCGTACTTCTCGAACAGCGCCTTCACCCGCGGCGCGATCTCGGCGTACCGGTTGGACGGCAGGTCCGGGAAGACGTGGTGCTCGATCTGGTGCGACAGGTTGCCGCTCAGGATGTGCATCGCCTTCGAGCCGGAGATGTTGGCCGAGCCGAGCATCTGCCGGACGTACCACTCACCGCGGGTCTCGCCGTCGATCGAGCGCTTCTCGAAGGTCTCGACGCCCTCGGGGAAGTGGCCGCAGATGATGATCGAGTGGCTCCACACGTTGCGCACGGTGTTGGCCACGAAGTTCGCGGCCAGCGTGGAGAGGAACGAGCCGGTCGGGATCGACAGGGCCGGGTGGACGACGTAGTCCTTGGTCGCCTGCTTGCGGATCTTGCCGAGCACCTGCTTGAGGCGCCGCTGGAACTCCGGGTCCTTGGTCTGCTTCCTCTTGATCGTGGCGCCGAGCTCGAGGTCGTACGCCGCGATGCCGTACTCGAAGAAGAGCATGTTGACGAAGTTCCACAGCGGCTGGCCGAGGTGGAAGGGGTGCCAGGGCTGGTCCTCGTCGACGCGCATGATGCCGTAGCCGAGGTCGTTGTCCTTGCCGATCACGTTCGTGTAGGTGTGGTGCAGCTCGTTGTGGCTGTGCTTCCACTGCTCGGCCGGGGTCGCGCTGTCCCACTCCCAGGTGGTCGAGTGGATCTTCGGGTCGCGCATCCAGTCCCACTGGCCGTGCAGGATGTTGTGGCCGATCTCCATGTTGTCGAGGATCTTGGAGACGCTCAGGCCGACGGTGCCGAGCACCCAGGCGGGCGGGAAGGCGCTGAAGAGCAGGACAGCGCGCGAGCCCAACTCGACCTTGCGCTGCACGTCGATGACCCGGCGGATGTACGCCGCGTCGCTCTCGCCGCGGGAGTCGATGACGTCCTGGCGGATGGCGTCGAGCTCGATGCCGATCTGCTCGATGTCCTCGGGGGTGAGGTGGGCGATCGGGTTGGTGGGCTTCTTCTGGATGACAGTCATGAGGTCGCTCCTTCGGGGGGTCGGGCGATCAGTGGTCGATGTCGCAGGGCCCGGCGGCGGCCGAGATGCAGGTCTGGATGAGGACGCCGTCTCCGGGGGCGGCGGTGGTCAGCTCGCCGTTGCGCAGGTCGCGCACGGCACCCTCGCGCAGCGGGAGCACGCAGCCGTAGCAGATGCCCATCCGGCAGCCGCTCGGCATGAGCACGCCGGCCGACTCGGCGGCGTCGAGGATCGGGGTGGCGCCGTCGGCCTCGAGGACGGTGCCGTTCTTCGCGAACGAGACGGTGCCGCCCTCGCCCGTGGCGACCACCGCCGAGCGGAACCGCTCGATGTGCAGCGGCAGCTCCCGCACCGCGTGGTGCTCCTCCAGCGCGTCGAGGAGGCCGACCGGGCCGCAGGCGTACGTCGTGCGCTCGTCGAGGTCGGGGACGATCTCGTCGAGGTCCGCCACGTCGAGCATCCCGTGGACGTCGGTGTGCATCTCGACCAGCCGGAGCCGGCCCGCCGCCGCGTAGCGCCGCAGCTCCTCGCCGAAGATCACCTCGGACCGCGACAGCGCGGAGTGGAGCAGCACGATGTCGGCCTGCACCGGCTCGGCGCGCGAGAACAGGTTGCGCAGCATCCCGATCACCGGGGTGATGCCCGAGCCCGCGGTGACCAGCAGCAGCTTGTCCGGCATCGGGTCGGAGAGGACGAAGTCGCCCTCGGCCTGGCCGAGCTGCACCATCTGGCCGGCACGGACCCGGTGGACGAGGTGGTTGGAGACCACGCCGTCGGGGATCGCCTTGACCGTGATGCTGATGCAGCGGTCGCGGCGCGGGCCGTGCGTGAGGGAGTAGGTGCGCCAGAGGCGGACGCCGTCGACGTCGACGCCGATCCGGACGTACTGGCCCGGCACGTGCCCGGCCCAGTCCTTGCCGGGCTTGATCAGCAGGGTGGCGGACTGGTCGGTCTCCGGGTGGACGGACACGATCTTCCCGCGCAGCTCGGCACCCGCGCGCAACGGGTGGAAGACGTCCATCACGTCGTCGAGCTCGAGCGGGGTCACCGCGGCCTCGGCGAAGCGGCGCAGGCCGTCGCGCAGGCTGCGGCGCGGCGACCGGGCGGTGGTGGCGGACGTCGCGCCGGAGACACGGGGAGTGACAACGGTGCTCATGGACTCCACTGTCCTTCATCGGAAGGCGTAAAGTCCTGTCCGTCGAGCATGAAGACGTAGGTCACATTTGTTCGCTACGCACAAAAGGAGGCTGCAGATGCCCCGCCCCGCCACTCGTCGTACCGCCGGTCACCGGCTCCAGCTGCCCGCCGACGCCGTTGCCGAGATGCGCTCGCGCCTGCCCGCGGTCGCCGAGGAGACCGTCACGGCCATCATCGCCGAGGTCCCCAGCTACGAGGGCGCGCTCACCGGCCCGATGGGCGAGAACATCCGCAACGCCGTCCAGCTCGCGCTCGGCGGCTTCCTGTCCCTGGCCAGTGGCCGCCGCGGCGCGGACCCGCGTACACCGACCGCCCCGGCCGTCGAGGGCGCCTACCAGCTCGGCCGCGGTGAGGCGCGCAGCGGACGCACCACGGAGGCGCTGCTGGCGGCCTACCGGGTGGGCGCGCGGGTCTCCTGGCGCGAGATGTCGACCACCGCGGTGTCCAGCGGCGTGCCCGCCGAGACCCTGGTCGACTTCGCGGAGCTGGTGTTCGCCTACATCGACGAGCTCTCCGCGGCCAGCGTCGCCGGCCACACCGACGAGCTCGCCACGACCGGACGGGTCCGGCAGCGGCTGCTGGAGCGGATCGCCCGGCACCTGCTCCAGGGCGCGTCCCCCGAGACCGTGGTCGCCGCCGCCGAGCGGGCCGGCTGGGAGGCCCCCACCACGCTCACCGCCGTCGTGGTCCCGGAGGCCCAGGTCCGGCCGGTGCTGGCCGCCGTGGCGTCACGGACGCTGGTGGCCGCCGACCTGCCCGACCTCGACGACCACGCGCTGCTGCTGGTCCCGGACGCGCACGGTCGCCGTCGGCCCGCGCTGCTGCGGGCGATCCTGGGCCGCGGCGCCCTCGCCGGCCCGGCCCGGCCGTGGCTGGAGGTGCGGGCGTCCTACGACCGCGCGATCCGGGCCCGCGGCCTCGGGGTGGTCGAGGACACCGAGGCGCACCTGGCCCAGCTCGTCCTCTGCGCCGACCCCGAGGCCCTCGCCGACCTGCGTGCCCAGGTGCTGGCCCCGCTGGAGGGGCTGCGCCCGGGCTCGGCGGAGAAGCTCGCCGACACGCTGCGCTCCTGGCTGCTGCACCACGGCCGCCGCGACGACGTCGCGGAGGAGCTGTTCGTGCACCCGCAGACGGTGCGCTACCGGATGGGCCAGCTGCGCGACCTGTACGGCGACCGGCTCGACGACCCCTCGACGGTGCTCGCCCTGACCATCGCGCTGGGGGCGGACCACATCTGACACCCCCACCAAATTTCAACAAGTTGTTGAAATGTTTGTGCAATTCGGCAACCGTTCCGGCCCCGCCGCCGAATCACCTGCATGGACAGCGGCGAGGCCATCGGGCTCCGACTCGCGCGACGCGAGGAGGCGGCGCTCGAGGACGCCTACGCGGCGTACGGTCCGAGCCTGCTCGCCTACCTGCGTCGGTACGTCGGCCCCGACGAGGCCGAGGACGTCCTGCAGCGGACCTTCCTCGACGTGTGGCGGCACTCGTCGCGCTACCAGCCCGCCCAGCGGTTCAGCACCTGGCTGTTCACCATCGCCCACCGGCGGGCCGTCGACGCCCTGCGCGCCCGGCGGCACCGGGTCGTGGACGTCGAGGCGGCCCGCGACCTGGTCGGCGAGGACGGCCGCGAGACGGCCGAGCGGTACGCCGAGGCCGCCGAGGTCCGCGCGGCGCTGGCCCGGCTCCCCGAGCACGAGCGCCAGGCCCTCGAGCTGACCTACTACGCAGGGCTCACCCAGCGTGAGATCGCCGCGCACCTCGGCGTACCGATCGGGACCGTCAAGGCCCGCACCTCACGGGCCACGCGCCGGCTCGGCGCCCTGGTGCGCGACGGGCTCCGCGAGGGAGGTGCGGCATGAGCGCCCACCCCGACCTGCTGGCGCTGCTGCGCGGAGAGCTGTCGAACCCGCTGGCCGCCGAGGCCGGCGACCACCTCGACGGCTGCCCCGGCTGCCGCACCGAGCTGGCCGAGCTGGCGACCGCGAACGCGATGCTCAGCCGGTCGGCGCGCACCCTCGCCGCCCGCCCACCGACCGTCGAGGCCGTCCCGGCGCTGCCGCCCCGCCCACCCTTCCGCGCGCGGCAGCGCCGGGCGCTCGGGTTGCCGCGGGCGCTCGGGTCGCCGCGGGCGCTGGGGCTGCTGGCCGCGGCGGCCACGGTCGTCGCGATCGCCGGAGCGACCACGTTCGTCACGCGGGGCCCGGGGGACCCGGGCCAGCCGCCCGGCCCGCAGCCGCAGGTCAGCGCCCCGCTCGACCCCGTCGAGGGGGCCGCCGGCGGCCGGGTCCTGATGACGACCGGACCCGCCGGCAGCACCGAGATGACGATCACCACCAGCGACCTGCCCCGGGCCCATCGCGGCGAGTTCTACGAGGCGTGGCTGCTCGACCCGGCCAGCCGCAAGATGCTCCCGCTCGGCCAGCTCGGCCCCAGTGGGCGGGCGTCGTTCGAGATCGACGACCGCCTGCTCGACCGCTACAGCGCCGTCGACGTCAGCCTCGAGGCCGACGACGGCGACCCCCAGCACTCCGTCACCTCGGTGCTGCGCGCGTCGTACGACGCGCAGCGCCCCACCACCTCGTGACAGCTCACCCACACCAACCAGAGAGGAACCACCATGAAGAAGCTCCGCACCACCGCCGCCCTCGCCGCCGTCCTGTCGCTGGGCCTGGGCGTCGCACCCGCGCACGCGGCCGACAACGACAAGGCGGCCAAGGCCGGCACCAAGAGCCTCGCCGCGGTCCTCGCCGCCGACGGCACCAAGCTCGACCACAACTGGCGCGACTTCGACATCGTCGAGAAGGCGGTCCTGACCGTGCTGGAGGCCAGGCCGGACAGCCCGGTCGGGGTGCTCACCCAGGGCAGCAAGCGGGTCACCGCGTTCATCCCGACCGACGCGGCCTTCCGGCGTCTCGTGACCGACCTGACCGGGAAGACGCCGAAGACCGAGAAGGCCACCTTCGCGGCCGTCGCGTCCGTCGCGGACGTGGACCTGCTCGAGACGATCCTGCTCTACCACGTCGTCCCGGGCGCCACGATCACCTCCGACCAGGCGGTCAAGGCCGACGGCGTGAAGCTGCGGACCGCCGAGGGCGGCGTGATCAGGGTGAACGTGCGCAAGCACGACATCCGGCTGAACGACCGCGACTTCGACGACCGCAACCCGAGGCTGATCACCGCGGCGCTGGACATCAACCGGGGCAACCGCCAGATCGCCCACGGCATCCACAAGGTGCTGCGGCCGAGCAACCTGTGAGGTTCAGCCTGGGATCCAGGCTCAGCGCTGCGGCACCTCGCAGTGCGTGAGCGCCGGGTCGTCGGGGTGCGCGAGGGTGAGGACGGCGTCCTCGATCAGGTCGTTGTCCTCCACCTCGCGCTCGACGGCGCGCAGCCGGCGGGCGAGGTCGGGCTCGGCGTCGTCGCCGGTCAGGTCGACCGCGGCGACGACGAAGAGCCGGCTCGGGCCCACCCACTCGACGTGCAGGTAGGTGACCTTGTCGATCGCCGGGTGCTTGCACAGGCCGGCCAGGACCCGGTCACGCATCTCGGCCGACCCCTCCCCGAGCAGGTAGTCCATGTTGCGCCGCATCAGGAAGACCGCGACGAAGGCCAGCAGCACGCCGACGGCCAGCGAGCCGATCGCGTCCCACACCGGGTCACCGGTGAGCTGGTGCATCGCGATGCCACCGCCGGCGAGCAGGATGCCGAGCAGCGCGGCGAAGTCCTCGAAGAACACCGCCCGCAGCGTCGGGTTGGAGGTGCGCTCGACGAACCGCAGCGGGTGCATCCCCCACCGCTTCGAGGCCCCGTGCACCTGCCGCGACGCCTGGAGGAACGACGAGCCCTCGAGCAGGAACGCGATGCCGAGGATGATGTAGTTGATCGTGTAGCTGGGCGTCTCCGGCTCGGCGAACAGCTCGCTGATGCCGTGCCAGATCGAGACCACCGCGCCGGCCGAGAAGAGCCCGAAGGCCGCCACCAGCGACCAGATGTAGGTCGCCCGGCCGTAGCCGCGCGGGTGCTGCTCGTCACGCGGCTTCTTGCCCATCTTCTCCGCGATCAGCAGGAAGATCTCGTTGCCGGTGTCCGCCCAGGAGTGCGCAGCCTCGGCCATCATCGAGGCCGAGCCGGTGAGGAACCCGGCCACGGTCTTCGCCGCGGCGAGCAGCCCGTTGGCCACGAGCGCGATGAGCACGGTGAGCGTGGACTCGCCGCCCTTGCCCTGGTCGTCGGGCACCTCGACCGACACCGGGGCGGCGCTGTCGTCTCTCACGTCCTGGGAAGTCACCCCACAGTCCTACCCGCCGGGGCGCCACCTCACGCCTCGGGGCGGGTCCCGACTTCTGGGTGCACACCCGTACCGTTCCCCCGCAGGAGGTGCCCATGACCCGCACGACCCGAGCCCTCGCCGCGGGGCTGCTGGCGCTGGCCCTCGGCGCCGCCGGCTGCTCGCAGGGCGACGAGGGGGTCCGGGCGGGCGTCGCGGAGCAGTCCGCGCCGACACCCGACGCCGACGTCCCGACCGCCACGGACGCCGGGCGGTACGCGCGCTACGTCGCGCTCGGCGACTCCTACACCGCCGCGCCGCTGGTGCCGGAGACCGACGTCACCAACGGGTGCCTGCGGTCGACCGACAACTACCCAGCCCTGGTCGCCGCCGCGCTGCCGGGCACCGAGCTGGTCGACGTCAGCTGCAGCGGCGCCGACTCGGGCTCGATGGTCGGGGTCCAGCGGACCGGCGACCAGCCGCAGCCGCCGCAGTTCGACGCCCTCACCGAGGAGACCGACCTGGTCACCGTCGGCATCGGCGGCAACGACTTCAACCTCTTCGCCACGCTGATCGGCACCTGCGTCCGGCTCCGGTCCTCCGACCCGCAGGGGGCGCCCTGCGAGGCGCAGTTCACCTCCGGCGGCACCGACCAGCTCGCCCGCGAGCTGCGGCAGATCCGGGGCCACGTCGCGGCGATCGTGACCGGCATCCGGGACCGCGCGCCGCACGCCCGGGTCGTGGTCGTCGGCTACCCCCAGATCCTCCCGGACCAGGGCTCGTGCCGCTCGCTGCTGCCCCTCGCCGCCGGCGACTACGCCTACGCCCGCCGGATCAACGAGGGCCTGGCCGCCGCGGTGGAGCGGGGCGCCGGCAAGGCCGACGCGTACGTCGACACGTTCGGTCCCAGCGCCGGCCACGACATCTGCGCCGACGACCCGTGGATCAACGGCCAGGCCACCGACCCGAACCGCGCCCTGGCCTTCCACCCCTTCGCGGCGGAGCAGAAGGCCGTGGCACGGCTGGTGCTGGACGCCCTCTAGCTAGGCCAGGAGCAGCTCCTCGGTCCGGTGCTGCCGGGCCGAGGTACGACGGGCGGCGCGCTCGGCGCCGACCAGGACGACCAGCGCGGCGAGCGCCAGCGAGGCACCCACCCAGAGCGGGGAGGTGTAGCCGAGCCCGGCGGTGATGGCCAGCCCACCGAGCCAGGCGCCCAGGGCGTTGCCGACGTTGAACGCCGCGATGTTGGCGCCGCTCGCCAGCGTCGGCGCCGCTCCGGCGTACGTCATGATCCGCATCTGCAGGCCGGGCACGGTCGCGAACCCGAAGGCGCCCATCAGCACCAGCGCCACGACGGTGGCGACCTGCGAGCCGGCGGTGAGCGCGAAGCCGACCATCACCACGGCGAGGCCCGCCAGCACCACGAGCAGCGTGCGAGGGACGTCCACGTCGGCCGCGCGGCCGCCGAGGAGGTTGCCCACGAAGAGGCCCGCACCGAAGAGCACGAGCAGCCAGGGCACCGCGCCGGCGGCGAAGCCGCTGACCTCGGTGAGCGTGTAGGCGATGTAGGTGAAGGCGCCGAACATGCCACCGAAGCCGAGCACGGTCATCACCAGCGACAGCCAGACCTGGCCGTGCCGGAACGCGCGCAGCTCGTGGCGCAGGTTGCCGGCGTCCTCGGCACGCGTGCCGGGGACCAGCACGGCGATGGCGGCGAACGCGGCGACGCCGATGGCGGTGATCGCCCAGAAGGTGGAGCGCCAGCCCAGCTGCTGGCCGAGCAGGGTGCCGAGCGGCACGCCGAGCACGTTGGCGATGGTGAGGCCCCCGAACATCAGGGCGATCGCGCCGGCCTTCCTCGCGGGCTCGACCAGGCTCGCCGCCACGACGGAGCCGATGCCGAAGAACGCGCCGTGGCACAGGGCCGCGACGATGCGGCCGGCCAGCATCACGGCGTACGTCGAGGCGACCGCCGAGAGCAGGTTGCCGACGATGAACAGCACCATCAGGCCGAGCAGCACCTGCTTGCGGGGCAGCCGGCTCACGCCGGCGGTGAGGCCGATCGCGCCGACCGCGACGCTGAGCGCGTAGCCCGAGATCAGCCAGCCGGCGGTGGCCTCGGAGACAGCGAAGTCGGCCGCCACCTCGGGGAGCAGGCCGGCGATGACGAACTCCGTCAGGCCGATGCCGAAGCCGCCGACGGCGAGGGCGAGCAGTCCGGGTCTCATGGGTCCACCTCCGAATCGTGCGCGGGGCGTTATCCCGCGCGTGCAACATCTGTGCTTGAGAGCGACGTTAGTTGCACACGCGGTCTATTGCAAAACGTTGCTACAATGGCCCTCGACACCACCGCAGGACAGCGCCGCACGCAGGAGACGACGTGGGAATCAGCGACGAGGCCGTCGAGGTCCGTGCCCAGGGCTGGCGCCGGCTGGCCGCCCTGCACCAGCTCATCGAGAGCCGCCTGGAGAAGGCGCTGCAGGCCGAGCACGGCCTCTCGGTCGTGGAGTTCACCGTGATGGACGCACTGTCGCGCCAGGACGGCTGGCACATGCGGATGGCCCAGCTCGGCCGCGCGGCCGGACTCTCCCCGAGCGCCTCGACCCGGCTCGTGAACCGGCTCGAGGAGCGCGGCCTGCTGACCCGGATCCTGTGCGCCGACGACCGGCGCGGGATCTACACCGAGCTGACGCCCGCCGGGCGCGCGGCGCTGGACCGGGCGCGGCCGGCGCACGACGCCGCACTCGAGGCGGCGCTGACCGAGGCCGAGAACACCCCCGAGCTGGCCGACCTGGTCAAGGCCGTCACGGGTTGAGGCCCGGGCCTCATGAGGCCACGGCATGCGGGTACGGACCCGTCATGACGACAGCTCCCACCGAACCCACCCCGGACCCCGACGTCGTCCCCAGCGGCGACCCCGACACCATGCCCGCGCCCGAGCCGATGCCCGGCGAGGACCCCGGCACCACGCCCGACGTCGAACCCGCACCCGACCCCTTCTGAGCCTGGCTCCACCGATGGCCGCCGTCGCGAGCGTCACCAGACGGGTGCGCTGGCAAGGCGCCGGGGCGAAGGCAGACTGGACGTCTTTCGAGCCTCGGCAACGCAGCCAGCGTGCCCGGATGGTGGCGCGCAGCAGGCGGAGAGCGGTGGATTCAGGCAGAGACCGAGTCCGAGAAAAGTCGGCCGGTCATGTCGAGAACCCGTGACCGGCTCCGTCCCCGGTGTGAACGCGACCACAATGGGTCGCACCAGCACCGAGGAGCACCACCATGACCAAGTACCTGTTGCTCAAGCACTACCGCGGCGCCCCGGCTGCGGTGAACGACGTCCCGATGGACCGGTGGACGCCGGAGGAGATCTCGGCCCACATGCGGTACATGCACGACTTCGCGGCCCGGCTCGAGGGGAGCGGCGAGCTCGTCGACGGCCAGGCGCTCGCCCCCGAGGGGACGTTCGTCCGGTACGACGGCGAGGGTCGCCCGCCGGTCACCGACGGCCCGTTCGCCGAGACCAAGGACCTCATCGCCGGCTGGATGGTGATCGACGTCGACAGCTACGAGCGCGCCGTGGCGCTGGCCGGTGAGCTGTCCGCGGCCCCCGGAGCGGGCGGCAAGCCGATCCACGAGTGGCTCGAGCTGCGTCCGTTCCTGACCGAGCCGCCCACCATCACGGACTGACCGCCTCCCGTGGACGAGCAGCTCCTGCGGAGCCTGACGCCGGGCGTGCTCGGGATCCTCGTCCGCCGCGGAGCCGACTTCGCGGCGGCCGAGGACGCCGTGCAGGACGCGCTGCTCGAGGCGCTCCGCGTCTGGCCGACCGAGCCGCCGCGTGACCCGAAGGGCTGGCTGGTCACCGTGGCCTGGCGCCGGTTCCTCGACGCCACTCGGGCGGAGTCCGCCCGCCGCCGGCGCGAGGACCTCGTCGACGAGGAGCCGGCGCCCGGGCCCGCCCCCGCGGTGGACGACACGCTCCGGCTCTACTTCCTGTGTGCCCACCCGTCGCTGACCCCGTCGTCAGCGGTCGCGCTGACGCTGCGTGCCGTCGGCGGGCTGACCACCCGCCAGATCGCCCAGGCCTACCTGGTGCCGGAGGCGACCATGGCGCAGCGCATCAGCCGGGCCAAGCGGACCGTCGCCGGCGTGCGGTTCGACCAGCCCGGGGACGTCGGCACCGTGCTCCGCGTCCTCTACCTGGTCTTCAACGAGGGCTACTCCGGCGACGTCGACCTCGCCGCCGAGGCGATCCGGCTCACCCGGCAGCTCGCGGCCCGGATCGACCACCCCGAGGTGGCGGGGCTGCTCGCCCTGATGCTGCTCCACCACGCCCGGCGTGCCGCCCGGATCGCGCCCGGCGGCAGCCTGGTGCCGCTCGCCGAGCAGGACCGGGACCGCTGGGACACCGGGCTGATCACCGAGGGCATCGAGGTCCTGCAGACGGCCATCGCCCGCGACCGGCTGGGCGAGTTCCAGGCCCAGGCCGCCATCGCGGCACTCCACGCGGACGCCCCCACCACCGAGGAGACCGACTGGGTCCAGATCGTCGAGTGGTACGACGAGCTCGCCCGCCTCACCGACAGCCCGGTCGTCCGGCTCAACCGCGCGGTGGCGGTCGGGGAGGCCGACGGCCCGCGCGCCGGGCTGGCCGCACTCGCGAAGGTGGACGACTCACTGCCCCGCCACGCCGCGGTGGCGGCGTACCTCCACGAGCGCGACGGCGACCTGGCGACGGCGGCCCGGCTGTACGCCGAGGCGGCCCGGCAGGCACCGAACCTCGCCGAGCGCGACCACCTGACGCGCCAGGCTGCGCGGCTCAACGCGCGCAGGTGACGCCGGGCGGGTGGCGGCCGGGCCCGCTGCCGTCCCGCTAGCTAGCGGACGTCGTGCACCGCGGTGCCGTCGACGAAGGTGGCGGCCACCGGCATGGTGCGCAGCAGCTCGGCCGTGGCCGCGGAGTCGCCGCTCTCCTCCAGCGGGTCGCGGTCGAGCAGCACCAGGTCGCCACGGGAGCCCGGCTGCACCATCGGCTGCCCGTCGACGGAGGCGGCCAGCGCCTCGCGCGGGGTGAGCGACTGCGCGGGGTGCCAGGGCGCGCGCTCGTCCCCACTGCGGTGCACGGCGGCCGCGATCGCGAGCCACGGGTCCAGAGCGGAGACCGGGGCGTCCGACCCCATCGCGAGCTCCACGCCGTCGTCGAGCATCCAGCGGAACGCGAAGCAGCGCTCCGAGCGGTCGCCCCAGATCTTC
Organism: Nocardioides koreensis; assembly: GCF_039531775.1. Lineage (NCBI taxonomy): Bacteria > Bacillati > Actinomycetota > Actinomycetes > Propionibacteriales > Nocardioidaceae > Nocardioides > Nocardioides koreensis. The sequence continues at coordinate 25,508 of NZ_BAAAQR010000009.1, forward strand.
TCGGTCAGGTCGCGGTCGTCGAGCAGGTGCGCGGGCTGGATGCTGGCGCGGATGCCGAGCTCGGCCATCCGCTTCACGTCGTCACGGCCGACCATCTGGGCGTGCTCGATCGAGCCGCGGGCGCCGGTGGCGGCGTACGACGCGAGTGCCTCCGCCACCGCGGCGTCGCCGATGGCGTGGGTCGCGACCTCGAGGCCCGACTCGTGCGCACGGGCCAGCAGCACGCGGAGCTCGTCGCCGGAGAGGTTGGGCTGGCCGGAGGGGTACTCGAGGCGGTGCGCGTCGGCGTACGGCTCGCAGCACCACGCGGTGCGGGTGTTGAGCGAGCCGTCGCTGATGATCTTGAGCGGGCCCATGGTGGCCCGGCCGCCGCAACCCGGGAGGGCGTGGCCGGTGCGCAGGCCCGCGGCGATGACCTCCTCGAGGGTGTCGGCGTAGGTCGCCATCCGGATCTTCAGCAGGTCGGCGCCCGCCGCCCAGCGCTCGGCCCACTCCCGGGCGCCGCCGCTGAACTCGAAGTCCACGATCCCGACGATGCCCATCGACGCGGCGTGCTCGAGGGTGCGCCGGTAGGCCTCGGGCGAGGTGCCGTCGTCGCCGACGAGCGTGGAGAGGCGGGCGTACGCCGCGAACCACTCGGCCTCACGCACGACCGAGTCGCGCACCGGCATCGCCAGGTGCATCAGCGCGGTGGTGTTGAGCCAGGCGTGGTGCCCGTCGCCGCTGATCAGGACGACCGGGGTGTCGCCGGAGACCACGTCGAGCTCGGAGACCGTGACGTCGCGGTCCCAGCCGCCGGAGCGGTGGCCCCACCCGATGACCGGGTGGTCCGGCCACTCGGCGATCCGCTCGGCGACGGCCCGGGTCACGTCCTCCGGCGACCGGGCGCCGCCGAGGTCGAGGCGCTGCGAGGCGAGCGTCCACTGGGCCAGGTGCACGTGCTGGTCCCACATCCCCGGGATCAGCCACCGGCCCTCGGCGTCGCTCTCCTCGACGCCGTCCGGCCGGGCGAGCGCGGGGCCGACGGCGCTGACCACGCCCCGCTCGACGTGGAGGTAGAGCGGGCGGTCGGGGGCCTCCTCACCCGGTGCGAGCGGGACGAGGCGGGCATCGCGGATCAGGTGGCTCGTCACGGTCGGCAACGCTAACGCCGGGCTGGTGGGAGACAAGCGACGGGTGGGCGTGCTCCCGACGTGGACGAGGCGACGGCTCGGCGTACCCAGCGCGCCAACGAACGACGGGCCGGCGTGGGGCTACGGTTCTCGGCATGGGGATGCGGGGACTCGGGGCTGCGGTGGCGCTCGCGCTGCTCGGGGTGGCCGGGGGGTTCGCCGCGGCGCACCTGCTCCGCGAGGAGCCGCTGACCATGGCCCAGGCCGCGCCCGTGCCCGCCTCGAGCCCGTCGATCCCGGTCGACCCGGTCCGCGACTTCGCCCCGGACATCGGCTACCCGCCGCTGCAGCCGAGCCTGTCCTACCGCCGGCACACGCTGGGCGACGCCCCCTTCGAGTGGGTGTACGCCGCGCCGAAGGGCTGGGTGCCCACCGAGGAGGCGCTCGACGAGATCCGGTGGCGACCGGCGGGCGAGCCCACGGTGGGGGGCTACAGCCTGCGCGTGAAGCTCTCGAACGAGCACAAGTCCAAGGAGGCGATGGTCGCGCAGAAGCTGGCGGCGATGCAGGCGGGCTACGAGGACGTGGAGATCCGCGGCCAGACCCAGGACCTGCTGTCGTTCAGCTACCGCGACCCGACGACGGACCGGAAGCGGTTCAACACCTTCCGCTGGTTCGGCATCGCCGGGGAGACCGAGGCGAAGTTCGAGATGTCCGTGGTCGGGCGCGAGGTCGACCGGGCCGGGCTGGAGGACCTGATGGAGCAGGTGTCCCAGAGCATCGGCAACGTGCAGTGACCAGCGACGTGGCCTGAGCAGACCTCCCGTGGGCAGCGTGCCCGCGAGTCAGATGCCGTGGGTCCGGACGGCGTCCAGCACCGAGTTGGCGGTGGCGCGGTCGGCGCTGCGGACCTGCACCCACAGCAACCGGTTCTCGGCCACCTGCACGACCCGCTCGACGGTGACCCCGCCGGGACAGGATCCGTAGACGACCGTGACCGACGCGTTGCCGTCGACGGTGTCCTCCACCGGCTCCTGCGCCTCGGCGCACTCGGGGTGCCGGGGCACCTGGGCGGGGAGCTGCGTACCGGGCAGGATGCCGAGGAAGACCCCCTGCCCCGCCGTGCCGGCGGCGTTCCAGTGCCGGGAGGTGCCGACCGACAGCGCCGGGTAGACCGCCGCGGACGCCGGGTCCTGGTCGTTCGGCGGCGTCCAGCCGTCCGCGGCGACCGCCCGGTCCCAGTCGCCGGGCACGGTCACCGACAGGTTGCCCTGGGCGTCGCTGACCGTTGCCTCCCGGCCGGTCCGCCGCTCGGCGAGGTAGCCGGCGGCGAGGCCCACGGCCAGCGCGACCAGGCCGACCGCCACACCCACCGCCCGCCGCCGGCCGCGGCGGGGCGGCACCGGCGCGGCAAGGTCCCGGGACGGCGTCCGCGGCGACGGGGCCGCCCCCGGCCGGGTGAGCTGCGGGTCCGTGGACAGCCACGGCGCCGGGGCCGGGGTCGGGGTCGCGGACCGGTCGTCGAGCGCCGCCGCCAGGGCCTCGACGAACACACTCACGTCGGGCCAGCGGTCCTCCCGGTCAGGCGCCAGGCCGCGGGCCACCACGGCCTCCACGTCGGCCGGGAACTGCCGGTCGGGGGTGGACAGCGGGGCCGGGGGCCCGGGGCTGGCGGCCGCCGCCAGCGAGGCGTGGGCGTACGCCGGGCGGCCGGCGAGCAGCAGGTAGGCCAGCGAGGCGAGCGAGTACTGGTCGGCCCGCGCGTCCAGCCCCTCGCCCTGGGCCTGCTCGGGGGCGACGTAGGAGGGGGTGCCGGCGATCATGGTCAGCCGCGAGGACATGTCCAGCGCCTTGCCGAGCCCGAGGTCCCCGACCATGGCCCGGACCTCGCCGGCCCCGGCGGCCCCGGTCGCCGGGTCGACGGTCCGGAACAGCACGTTGGCCGGCTTCACGTCGCGGTGCAGGATGCCGCGCTGGTGGAGCGCCTGGAGCCCGGCGCCGACCTGGCGGACCACCTCCAGCGCCTGCCCCGGGGTGAGCCCCTCGACCTCGAGCCGGTCGGCCAGCGTCCCCTGGTCGGCGTACGACATCACCAGGTAGGGCCGGCCGTCGTCGAGCTCGCCGGCGTCGTAGACCGAGACGACGTGCGGGGACTCCACCTTGCGCAGGTAGCGCCCCTCCTCGAGGAACCGCTGGCGGACGTGGTGGTCCTCGGTCCAGTTGTCGGCCAGCACCTTCACCGCGACCGGCGAGTCCAGCTGCTCGTCGTAGGCCAGCCAGACGGTGGCGAAGCCCCCCGACCCGATGCGTCGGCGCACGGCGTAGCGGCCGAGGCGGGAGGGCATGGACACCCCCGCATTATGGGCCCCTCGGGGTCGACCCCGAGGGAGGTCAGGGTCGGAGTCCGGGGTCGCGCTCAGCGGCTTCCCCGATGCGCGGACCGGCCTCCCGGGGCGAGGCTTCTTCGCATGATCACAGTGCACGCCCTCACCAGGAAGTACGGCGACTTCACCGCCGTCGACGACGTCTCCTTCACCGCACAGCCCGGTCGGGTGACCGGGTTCCTCGGCCCGAACGGCGCCGGCAAGTCCACCACCATGCGGGTCCTGGTCGGGCTCACGCCCCCCACGTCCGGGACCGCCGAGGTGTGCGGGCGCCGGTTCGCCGACCTCCCCAACCCGGGGCTGACGGCCGGCGTGCTGCTGGACGCCTCCGCGCAGCACGCGGGCCGGACCGGGCGCGAGATCCTGACCGTCGCCGCCCGGACCATGGGCCTGCCGGCCACCCGGGTCGACGAGATCCTCGAGCTGGTCAGCCTGACCCCGGAGGAGGCCGGGCGCCGGGTGCGCCACTACTCCCTCGGCATGCGGCAGCGGCTCGGCATCGCCACCGCGCTGCTCGGCGAGCCGGAGGTCCTGATCCTCGACGAGCCCGCCAACGGGCTCGACCCGGCCGGCATCCGCTGGATGCGCGACCTGCTGCGCGGGTACGCCGACCGCGGCGCCACCGTGCTGCTCTCCTCGCACCTGCTGCACGAGATCGAGGTCATCGCCGACGACCTGGTCGTCATCGGGCGTGGCCGGATCGTGGCGCAGGGCACCAAGGCCGAGCTGCTCGAGGCCGCCGGCACCGTGGTCCGCTCCTCCGAGCGCGACCGGCTGGCCGTGGCGCTGTCCGCGTCCGGCATCCACCACACCCCCACCGACGACGACACGCTGCGCACCGAGGCCGACCCCGAGCTGGTCGGCAGGGTCGCCCTGCAGGCCGGCATCGCGCTGCACGAGCTGCGCCCAGCCGACGGGGCCGGCCTGGAGGAGATGTTCCTCGAGCTCACCGCCGACACCCAGAGAGAAGGACTTGTCGCATGACCACCATGACCCTCACCGAGGCGCGGCCCGTCACCCGGCGTACCGCACCCGCGCCGATCCCGCTCTCCCGGCTGGTGGCCGTGGAGGCCCGCAAGTCGTTCGACACCCGGTCGGGCTTCTGGCTGCTGACCAGCATCGGCATCACCGCGCTGCTCGCGACGACCGCCGTGGTGCTGTGGGCGCCCGACTCGGAGCTGACCTACGACAGCTTCGCCGCCGCGATCGGCTTCCCGATGGCGGTGATCCTGCCGATGGTCGCGATCCTCTCGGTCACCAGCGAGTGGAGCCAGCGCAGCGGGCTCACGACGTTCACGCTGGTCCCGCACCGCGGGCGCGTGGTCGCCGCCAAGGCGATCGTGGCGGTGACGATCGCGGTCGTCTCGATGGTCGTGGCCATGGTGATCGGCGCGCTGGGCAACATCGTCGGCTCCACCATCGCGGGCGTGGACACCGTCTGGGACGACGGCCCGCTGCACCTGTCCACCATCGTGCTGGGCAACGTGCTCGGCCTGCTGATGGGGTTCATGCTCGGGGTGCTGATCCGGAACTCGCCGGGCGCGATCGTGACCTACTTCGTCTGGTCGTTCGTGCTGCCGACGCTGGCCGCGCTGCTGGCGACCAGCCAGGGGTGGTTCCGGGACCTGCAGCCGTGGGTGGACTTCAACTACGCGCAGGGATTCCTGTTCAACGGCGGCGTGACCGGGGAGCAGTGGGCCCAGGTGGGCGTGACCAGCCTGGTCTGGCTGGTCGTCCCGCTCGCGATCGGGCTCCGGCTGGTGCTCCGCTCCGAGGTCAAGTAGCCGCATCCCCTCCCCCGCAGAACTGCCAGCGCACCGGACGCCGTCCGGTGCGCTGGTCCAGAGTGCGTCTCTCGGGTCGGTGCCGTCGCGAGCAGGATTTCGCGCCGTATCTGGCAAGGCGGAGGCGCGAAGGCGGGACGGAGTCCCGACGAGCCGCCGACAACGCCGCCAGATCGGATGCGAAAGCCGGCGCAGCAGGTTCCGACCCGAGACGTGCTCTAGTCTCCACGCAACGGGGAAGGGAACAAGGGGCATGACTGGCGAGACGAGCGTGGACGCGCGCACACCGGACGAGATCGACGAGCTGGCGCGACGGGCCCGGGACGGCGACCGCGAGGCGATGGAGCTGCTGCTCGGGGCGGTCCGGCCCCGGGCGCTGAACGTGTGCCGCGGCGTGCTGCCCCACACCCCCGACGCGGAGGACGCCTGCCAGGAGGCGCTGCTCAACATCGCCAACAAGATCGGCTCCTGGGGCGGGCGTGGCCGGTTCACCACGTGGATGCACGTGGTGGCGGTCAACTCCGCCCGCACGACCTACCGCCGGATGAAGAACCAGGCGGTCGCCAGCGACGTGCTGCCGCTGGAGAAACCCGACCCGCGCACCACCAGCGTCATCGCCGGCACCCGCCTCGACCTGCTCGAGGCGATGGAGAGCATCGAGCGCGACCACCCCCAGTTCGTGGAGCCGCTGCTGCTCCGCGACGTCTACGGGATGTCCTACGAGGAGATCGCCGAGCAGGTCGGCGCACCGCTCGGCACGGTCAAGGCGCAGATCCACCACGGCCGCAAGCTCGCGCGCCCGCTGCTGCGGGCCGGGGACTGATGCGTGCCCCCCGCGCTCGGCTCGCCGCGGCGACCCTGGCCGCCGGGTCGCTGCTGCTCTCCGGCTGCACCTCGGGGTCCGAGGACTCGATCCCGCCGCCGCAGCGCAGCACCCGGGCCACGACGGCCGCCGACGCCGGCACCGTGCAGCCGGCGAGCGACCCTCACGAGGTCGACACCGACGACCCGAGCCTGGGCGCCGCGCTGAGCACCCCCGTCGAGGACCGGGTCTACCCGCAGGTCGGGGACCCCGGCGTCGACGCCCTGCACTACGACCTCGACCTGGCCTGGACGCCGGGCTCGCAGACCCTCACGGCCGTGGAGAAGCTGGTCTTCCGGGCAACCTCCGACGCCGAGGAGTTCCGGCTCGACCTGGGCCAGGCGCTGCACGTCTCGTCGGTGGCCGTCGACGGCGACGACGCGTCGTACGACCACGAGGGCAAGGACCTCGTCGTGCACGCACCGGTCACGGCCGACCGGCGGTACACGCTCGTCCTCAAGTACGCCGGCAGCCCGCGGCCGGTCTCCGCGCCCACCACCCGCTCCGACTTCAGCACGCTGGGCTGGACGGTCACCGACGACGGCGGGGTGTGGACGATGCAGGAGCCGTTCGGCGCCTACTCGTGGTACGCCGTCAACGACCAGCCGTCGGACAAGGCGCTCTACGACTTCACGATCTCCGTCCCCTCCCCGATGGTCGGCGTCGCCAACGGCACCCTCGAGTCGCGGGAGGAGACCGGCGGGACCACGGTCACCCGCTGGCACCTCGACGAGCCGGCGGCGTCGTACCTCACCACGATCGCGATCGACGAGCTCCGGATGGTCCGGGACCGCTCGGCGAGCGGTGTGCCCGTCACGTACTGGGTCCCCGGCGACCGGCCCCGGCTGGTCCGCGGGCTGCGACCGGCGGCCGACGAGCTGGACTGGATCGAGGACAGGCTCGGGCCCTACCCGTTCTCCTCGCTGGGCGTGGTGCTCGTCGACTCGCGCAGCGGCATGGAGACCCAGACCATGATCACGCTCGGGATGACCGACTACACCACCTCGCCGGAGGTGATCGTCCACGAGATGGTGCACCAGTGGTACGGCGACGAGGTCACCCCGTCGGACTGGCGCGACCTGTGGATGAGCGAGGGCATGGCGCTCTACCTGCAGGGGCTGTGGCAGGCGGAGCACGACGGGTTCGCCGTGCGGGACCTGATGCGGCGCTGGGCCGACGCCGAGCCGCAGATGCGCCGCGAGTCCGGCCCGGCGGCCGACTACGACCCCGCGACCTTCGGCGAGGGCAACGTCTACTACAGCCCGGCGCTGATGTGGGACGAGCTGCGCAAACGGGTCGGTGACGAGACGTTCTGGTCCGTGGTCCGCGCGTGGCCGAAGGCCCACGAGGACGCCAATGCGTCGTACGACGACCTGGTGTCGTTCTGGTCGCAGCGGACCGGCCGCGACCTGGCGCCGTTCTTCGACGCCTGGCTGCTCGGGAAGACCTCTCCCCCACCACCTGACGCCGACCCGTCGCTCGTTCCGCCGACGGCGAACAGCCTTGCCCGGATGACCCGCCCCGGGGTCGGGTGAACCCATGAAGCTCCTGGTGCTCGGCGGTTCGGTCTTCCTCTCCCGCGCGGTGGCCGAGGAGGCCGTACGCCGTGGCCACGACGTCACCTGCGCCTGCCGCGGCTCCTCGGGGTCGATCCCCGACGGGGCGCGGCACGTCGTCACCGACCGCTCCGAGGGGCTGCCCGAGCAGCTCACCGACACCTTCGACGCGGTCGTCGACGTGGGCCGGCAGCCGTCCTGGGTGCGGGCCGCGGTGACGCGTTTCCCCAGCGCCCACTGGGTCTTCGTGTCGACCATCAACGTCTACGCCGACGACTCCACGCCGGGCGGCGGACCCGGCGCCCTGCCACTGCACGAGCCACGGCCCGAGGACGTCGACCTGCGCGAGGACCCCGAGGCCTACGGCCCGATGAAGGTCGCCTGCGAGCAGGCCGTCGCCGAGGGCGCCGCCTCCGCGACGGTGGTCCGGCCCGGGCTGATCATCGGCCCCGGTGACCCGTCCGGCCGGTTCGCCTACTGGGCGGCGCGGCTCGCGGACACCGCCGAGCACCCCGAGGTGCTGCTCCCCGGCACCCCCGACGACTCGGTCCAGGTGATCGACGTCCGCGACCTCGCGGCCTGGATCGTCACGTGCGCCGAGTCGCGCCGCGCCGGCACCTTCGACGGCACCGGCCTGGCGACGACCCGCGCGGCGTTCACCGACGCGGTCGCGGCCGCGGCCCGCGAGCTCGGCCTGCACGACCCGACGTCCACCACGTTCACCGCCGTGGAGCAGGGGTTCCTCGCCGAGCAGGAGGTGGAGCCGTGGATGGGCCCGCGGGCCATCCCGCTGTGGCTGCCGCTGCCGGAGTACGCCGGGCTGATGGCGCACGACGTGACCGCGTCGTACGACGCCGGGCTGACCACCCGCCCGCTCTCCGAGACCGCCCGCGACACCCTGCTCTGGCTGCGGGAGACCCCGGATGCCGTCGTCACCGGCTGGTCGCGCGAGGACGAGGAGAAGGTGCTCGCCGCCTGGCACGAGCGGTCCTGAGGGTCACTCCAGGGACAGGGCCTCGCCGAAGACCCCGGCGTACGCCACCTCCGCCAGCGGCCGGCGCGCCCGGGGGCGGCTGTCCCGCTCGCGGGCCAGCGGGTCGCCGGCCTCCTCCGGGGGCAACGCCCGCCCGAGGGCGATGCCGGTGGTGACCCGCCAGTGCCGCGGCACCCCGGCCACCTCCGCGAGCCGTTCGTGGTCGAAGCCGGCGAACTGGTGCACGGCCAGCCCGAGGGCGAGCGCCTGCACGCTGAGCTGGGCGACCGCCTGGCCGAGGTCGTAGGCCGCGTAGTCGGAGTAGCTGAGGGCATCCTCCTCCGGACCGGAGGCGACCTGGTGGAGCGAGAAGACCAGCGCGCTCGCGCGCGGCACCCAGGACTGGTTGCCGCGGGAGAGCAGCGGCACGAACCGCTCGTGCGCCGGGTCGCCGCGCCGCGCGACGAGGAAGGACCAGGGCTGGGAGTTGCCCGCCGAGGGCGCCCACCGCGCCGCGTCGAGCATCGCGCGCAGCTCGTCGTCGGCGAGCACGTGCGCGGCGTCGTACGAACGGGTGCTGCGGCGGTCGCGCAGCAGCGGCAGCAGGGTCGGCGAGGCGTCGAGGGTCACGACTGGCGAACAGCCCGCCGCGGTCGGCTGTTCCCGCACTAGCCTTCGCTGAATGACGACGACGCCCCGCCCCGCGCGGCTCTCCGCGGCCGACCTGATCGACCTGGTCCTCGACGAGGGGTCGTGGACGTCCTGGGACGTGCCGCCGGTGCGGACCGGCATCTCCGAGGAGTACGCCGCGGAGCTGGCCGCCGCGGCCGAGAAGAGCGGCGTCGACGAGTCCGTGCTCAGCGGCGAGGGCCTGATGCACGGTCGCCGGGTGGCGGTCGTGATGGGCGAGTTCGCGTTCCTGGCCGGGTCGATCGGGCGCGCGTCCGCGGACCGGCTGGTCGCCGCGATCGAGCGGTCGACCCGCGAGGGGCTGCCGCTGCTCGCCGCGCCGGTCAGCGGCGGGACCCGGATGCAGGAGGGCACCCCGGCGTTCGTGCAGATGGTGCGGATCTCCGAGGCGGTGGCGGCGCACAAGGCGGCCGGCCTGCCGTACCTGGTCTACCTGCGCCACCCCACCACCGGCGGCGTGATGGCGTCGTGGGGCTCGCTGGGCCACGTGACCGTGGCCGAGCCGGGCGCGCTCGTGGGCTTCCTGGGCCCGCGGGTCTACGAGGCGCTCTACGGCCGGCCGTTCCCCGAGGGGGTGCAGACCTCCGAGAACCTCTACACGCGCGGCATCATCGACGCCGTCGTCGCCCCCGACGAGATCGCGGGGATCCTCGACCGGGCGCTGGCGATCCTGCTCGCGCCCCGGCACGGCATCGAGCCGGTCCCCGCCCCGGTGCCGCTGACCCCGCTGCCGGACGTCGAGACCTGGGACGCCGTCACCCGGTCGCGCCGGCCGGACCGGCCCGGCGTACGCCGGCTGCTGAAGTACGCCGCCAGCGACGTGATCCCGCTCAACGGCACCGGGCAGGGCGAGCACGACCCCGGCCTGCTGCTCGCGCTGGTCCGCTTCGGGGAGGCGCCGTGCGTCTTCCTCGGCCAGGACCGGCGCGGCCAGACCGCCGACCACCCGATGGGTCCCGAGGCGCTGCGCGAGGCGCGGCGCGGGATGCGGCTGGCCTCGGAGCTGGGGCTGCCGCTGGTGACCGTGATCGACACCCAGGGGGCGGCGCTGTCCGCGGATGCCGAGAACGGCGGCCTGGCCGGCGAGATCGCCCGCTGCCTGGCCGACCTGGTCACCCTCGACGCCCCGACGCTGTGCCTGATGCTGGGCGAGGGCAACGGCGGTGGCGCGCTGGCGTTCCTGCCCGCCGACCGGGTCGTCGCGGCCCAGCACGCGTGGCTCTCGCCGCTGCCGCCCGAGGGCGCCAGCGCGATCGTGCACCGCGACCTCGACCACGCCCCGGAGATGGCCCGGTCCCAGCGGGTGCGCGCCCTCGACCTGCGCGACCTGGGGATCGTGGACCGGATCGTGGCCGAGCTGCCCGACGCCGCCGACGAGCCCGAGGCGTTCTGCCAGCGGGTCGGCGCGGTGCTCGAGCACGAGCTCGCCGCGCTCCTCGACGCCGGCCCGGGCTCCCCCGCCGACCGGGCCCGCCGCTACGCCTGAGGTCGGTCACTAGAACGCGTTACAGTTCTGGCCCATGAGGACGTACGTCGTGAGCGGGGCCGCCTCGGGGATCGGCGCCGCGACCGCGGTGCTGCTGCGCGAGCAGGGGCACCGGGTGATCACCGTGGACCTGCACGAGGCGGACGTGGTCGCGGACCTGTCGACCGCGGCGGGCCGGGCGGCCGCGGTGGCCGGCGTCCAGGACCTGACCGACGTGGTGCACGGGGTGATCCCGGCGGCCGGCATCGCGGGGCTGACCGGCGTGGACCCGCAGGCGGTGGTGTCGGTGAACTTCTTCGGCGCCGTGGCGCTGGTGACCGGGCTGCGTCCGCAGCTGGCCGCGGCCGGCGACGGCGCGGTGGTCGTGCTCGCCTCCAACTCGATCACCGCACAGCCCGGCTGGAGCTCCGAGGTGGCCACCGCCTGCCTGCGCGACGGCGAGGCGGCGGCGCGGGCCGCCGCGGCGGAGCTCGAGGCGGTCCACGTCTACCCGGCCACCAAGGCGGCGCTGGCCTACTGGGTGCGCCGCGAGGGCGTGAAGCAGGACTGGGCCGGCGCGGGGGTCCGGCTGAACGCCGTCGCCCCCGGGCTGATCGCCACCCCGATGACCGACCGGCTGCGCGAGGACCCGCAGCTCGGGGTGTTCGCGGACGCCTACCCGAGCGCGCTCGGCCGCCCGGGCCGGCCCGAGGAGGTCGCGGCCACGATCGGCTTCCTGCTCTCCGACGCGGCCAGCCTGGTGGTGGGCTCGGTGCTCTTCGTCGACGGCGGCACCGACGCGCTGCTGAACCCGCTCGCCCCCCGGGGCCCGCAGGTCAGCCCGATCGCGCTCGGCGTGCTCGACAAGGTGGCCGGCGTCGCGACGAAGCTGTCGGCGATGCGGCGCCGGCGCTGAGCCGACCCGACTCTGCCGGTCCTCGTGGGGTTCAGGGGGCGGCCAGGCAGCGGAGCGTGGCGGCAGTGAGGGCCTCCTTCAGCTGCGGCTCGTCGCCCAGGTCCGGGTCGAGGAACCTCAGCTCCTCGTCGAAGAAGCCCTGCGCGACCAGCGTGTCGAGCCCGACGTCCGCGACGAGCGCGTCGGCCACGCACTCGGACTGCTTGCCGTCCATGAGCCCCTGCTCCTTCAGCGCCACGGCGAACTCGTGGGCCGCCTTCTTCTCGTCCTTCTCCTCGTACGCCGAGGTTGCGCCGGTGGTAGCCGACGGCGAGGTGGGCGCCGAGGTGGGGGGCGAGGTCGGCGCCGCGGTCGGTGAGTCGTCGACCACCGGCGGCGTCGGCTCCTCCCCGCCACCGGACGTCACGGCGTACGCCGTCGCGACGCCGAGCGTGACCAGCAGCGCCACGAGACCCACCAGCACCGCGGCGCGGGGCCGGCGGCGTGGCCCGGGGGCGGCAGCCGGCGCCTGGTCGGACAGCCCGCGCGCCGCCCGCAGCTCGTCGCGCATCGCGGCGGCCGAGGGGTAGCGCTCCTCCGGGCGCTTGGCCATCGCGGTGCGCAGGATCCGGTTGACCCCCTCGACCAGCGGGCTGGTGCCGTCGAGCTGCGGCACCGGCTGCTCGAGGTGGGCCGACACGACCTGGTAGTCGGAGGTGCCGGCGTACGGCGCGCTCCCGCTGACCGTGGCCCACAGCAGGCACCCGAGCGAGTAGACGTCGCTGGCGACCCCGGCGGTCCCTCCGGTGTGCAGCTCGGGCGCCATGTAGCTCGGCGTCCCGATCGCGCCGACCGTGTGCCGGGTCTGCTCCGCGCCGACCTGGCGGGCGATCCCGAAGTCGGCGAGGTACGCCGCGGTGTCGCGCTCCCGGCGACGCAGCAGCACGTTGGCCGGCTTGATGTCGCGGTGCACCAGCCCGGCGGCGTGGGCGTCGGCGAGCCCCGCGGCGACCTGGGCGATCAGGTCCAGGGCGATCCGCGGCGGCGGCGCACCGTGGGCCCGCAGCATCATCCCGAGGTCGCCGTCGGGGACCAGCTGCGTCGCGATGTAGAGCCGCCCGTCGGCCTCGCCGTGGGCGTAGACGTGCACGACGTGCGGGGAGTCCAGGGAGGCCTGGGCCTGCGCCTCGCGCGTGAACCGGGCCCGGAAGTCCGGGTCGTCGGCCAGGTGCAGCGAGATCACCTTGAGCGCCACCCGGCGGTCGAGCCCGGTGTCGACGGCCTCGAAGACCACGCCCATCGCGCCGCCCCCGAGCCGCCGGCCCACGCGGTAGGGACCGATCATCTCCGCGGGCGCGGGGTGGCCACCGTGCACAGTCACGCCCCAGTCCTACCCCAGCCCGCCGCAGATACGCCGCCCAGCCGCAGTCGAAAAGCTCGCCGACCCGTCGTCAGCTGACGACGGGTCGGCGCGCTGAGCCCTCGACGAGCGACGGGGTCGCCCTCGAACGGCAGGGTCAGAACAGCAGGGCGGAGGCGGGGTCCTCGAGGATGCCGGCGACGTCGGCGAGGAAGCGCGAGCCCTTCTCGCCGTCGATGTGCCGGTGGTCGAAGGAGAGCGCCAGCGTGGTGATCTGGCGGATCGCCAGCTCGTCCTCGCGGCCGTTCGAGACGACCCACGGCTGCTTGCGGACCGCGCCGAAGCACAGGATCGCCGACTCGCCCGGGTTGATGATCGGGGTGCCGGCGTCGACGCCGAAGACGCCGACGTTGGTGATCGTGAAGGTCCCGCCGCTCATCTCGGCCGGCTGGGTCTTGCCCTCGCGCGCGGTCGCGGTGAGCTGGTTGAGGGAACCCGCGAGCTCGAGCAGGGAGAGGTCCTGCGCGTCCTTGACGTTGGGCACGACGAGCCCGCGCGGGGTCGCCGCGGCGATGCCGAGGTTGACGTAGGACTTGTAGACGACCTCCTGGGCGGCCTCGTCCCAGAACGAGTTGATCTCCGGGGTCCGCCGCATCGCCAGCATCACCGCGCGGGACAGCACCAGCAGCGGCGAGACCTTGACCTCGCGGAACTCGCGCCGCGTCCTGAGCCGGTCGACGAACTCCATCGTCCGGGTGACGTCGACGGTGATCCACTCGGTGACGTGCGGCGCGGTGAACGCCGACTGCACCATGGCGCCGGCCATCATCTTGCGGACGCCCTTGATCGGCTCGCGGGTCTCCCGCTCGCCGGCCGGGACGTCGTACGAGGTGGTCGCCGGGGCGGCCGGAGCGTATGACGTCTCTCCCGAGCCGGCGGCCGCCTCCACGTCGGCGCGGGTCACGGTGCCGTTCGGCCCGGTGGCCGAGACCTGCGCGAGGTCGATGCCGAGGTCCTTGGCCAGCTTGCGCACCGGCGGCTTGGCCAGCGCGCGCGCCTCCGACGGCGTGGTGGCCGCGGACGGGACCAGTGCCGGCGCCTGCTCGCGCGCGGCGGCCGGCCGGGCCGAGGTGGCCGGGACCGCGGGCTCGTCGGAGTCCTCGACGTCCGGCGTCGGGCCGGGCTCGAAGGCGCCCTGGGTCTGCACGTGGGCGGCACTCGCGCCGACAGCCACCCCCGGCGTCGCCGCGCGGCGCTGACGGCGGACCGCGCCGCGCTCGACCTTGTTGCGGCCGACCAGGCTCTCGCCCTCGCCGCCACCGGAGGCGCGGGGGTTGTACAGGTCCATCTCCGCCTCCGAGGCCTGCGGAGCCGCCTCGGGCGCCGGCTCGGCCGGCGCCGCGGAGGCGTCGCCGATCGCGATGATCGGCGTGCCGACGGGGACGGTCTCGCCCTCGGGCACCATCAGGTCCAGCACGGTGCCGGCGAACGGCGACGGCAGCTCCACCAGCGACTTGGCGGTCTCGATCTCGACGATGATGTCGTTGATCGCGACGACGTCGCCGACCTTGACCTTCCAGGCCACGATCTCGGCCTCGGTGAGGCCCTCGCCGACGTCGGGCAGCTTGAACTCAGACATGAAGGGGCTCCTAGAAGCTCAGCGAGCGGTCGACGGCGTCCAGCACCCGGTCGAGGTCGGGGAGGAAGTCCTCCTCGATCCGCGAGGCGGGGTACGGCGTGTCGAACCCGCCGACGCGCAGCACCGGGGCCTCCAGGGAGTAGAAGCACTCCTCGGTGATCCGGGCGGACAGCTCCGACCCCATGCCCAGGTTGACGTGCGCCTCGTGGGTGACGACGGCGCGGCCGGTACGGCGTACCGACTCCAGGACCGGACCCATGTCCAGCGGCGAGAGCGTGCGCAGGTCGATGACCTCCAGCGACTTGCCCTCACCGGAGGCGGCCTCGGCGGCCTTCATGGCGGTCTTCACCGTCGGCCCGTAGGCCAGCACGGTGACGTCGGTGCCCTGGCGGACGACCCGCGAGGTGAACAGCGGCTCCGGGGTCGCGGACTCGTCGAGCTCGGCCTTGTCGGCGTGGTACTGCCGCTTGGGCTCGAGGAAGATCACCGGGTCGTCGCTGGCGATGGCCTGCTGGATCATCCAGTAACCGTCCACCGGGTTCGAGCACGCGACGACCTTCAGGCCCGGCGTGTGCGCGAACTGCGCCTCCGGCGACTCGCTGTGGTGCTCGACCGCGCCGATGCCGCCACCGAACGGGATCCGGATCACCATCGGCATCTTGCTGCGCCCCTTGGACCGGTAGTGCATCTTCGCGACCTGGCAGACGATCTGGTCGTAGGCCGGGTAGACGAAGCCGTCGAACTGGATCTCGACCACCGGGCGGTAGCCGCGCAGCGCCATGCCGACCGCGGTGCCGACGATGCCGGACTCCGCGAGCGGGCTGTCGATGACGCGGTCCTCGCCGAAGTCCTTCTGCAGGCCGTCGGTGATCCGGAAGACGCCGCCGAGCTTGCCGACGTCCTCACCCATCACGAGGACCTTGGGGTCGTCCTCCATCGCCTTGCGCAGCCCCATGTTGAGGCCCTTGGCGAGCGTGATCTTCTGGTTGCTCACGAGTGGCTCCCCTCAAAGCTCTCGAGGTACGCCGCGTAGCCCTCGCGCTGGATGCGCAGCTCCTCGGGCTCCTCGGCGTAGACGTGGTCGAACATGTCCAGCGGCTTCGGGTCCGGCAGCGCCTTGCAGCCCTCCCGCAGGTGGTGGCCGAGGTCCTCGGCCTCCTGCCGGACGGCCTCGAAGAACGCGTCGTCGGCCAGGCCGTTGCGCTTGAGGTAGACCTCGACGCGGGCGATCGGGTCCTTGAGCTTCCAGTGCTCGACGTCGTCGGAGAGCCGGTAGCGGGTCGGGTCGTCGGTCGTGGTGTGCGCGCCCATCCGGTAGGTGTAGGCCTCGACGAAGGTGGGTCCCTGGCCGTCCCGGGCGCGCTGGAGCGCGGCCTGCGTGACGGCGTACGTCGCCAGCACGTCGTTGCCGTCGACCCGGACGCCGGGGAAGCCGAAGCCGAGGGCCCGCTGGTAGAGCGGGATCCGGGTCTGGCGCTCGATCGGCTCGGAGATCGCCCACTGGTTGTTCTGGCAGAAGAACACGACCGGCGCGTTGTAGGAGGCGGCGAAGATGAACGCCTCGTTGACGTCGCCCTGCGAGGAGGCGCCGTCACCGAAGTGCGCGATCACCGCGGCGTCGCGGTCCGGGTCGCCGGTGCCGACGACGCCGTCGCGCTGCATGCCCATCGCGTAGCCGGTGGCGTGCAGGGTCTGCGCGCCGATGACGATCGTGTAGAGCCCGAAGTTGTTCTCGTTCGGGTCCCAGGCGCCGTGGTCGACCCCGCGGAAGAGGCCGAGCAGGTTGAGCGGGTCGACGCCGCGACAGTAGGCGACGCCGTGCTCGCGGTAGGTCGGGAAGACGTAGTCCTGCGGGCGCAGCGCGCGGCCGGCACCGATCTGCGCGGCCTCCTGGCCCAGCAGCTGGGCCCAGATGCCGAGCTCGCCGTGGCGCTGCAGGGCGGTGGCCTCGGTGTCGATGCGGCGGGTGAGGACCATGTCGCGATAGAAGCCGCGCACCGCCTCGTCGTCGAGGTCGAAGCTGAACTCGGGGTGCTCGACGCGCTCACCCTCCGGAGTGAGCAGCTGGACGAGCTCGGGGCCGCCGTCCTGCTGGGAAGGTCCGAAGACCTCCACCAGGTCGGGGCCGAAGCCAGGACTTCCGGACTGGGTCACGTGCACTCCTTCGAGGTCATCGGCGTCGCGGGGTCTCCACTTGCCGATCGGCGGGATCCGGTCAGCGGCGCGGGGGTGGTGCGCTCTGTGATCGGGACCACAACGGGCTCGGGCACAACCTACCGGGGGGCCGTGGGCCGGGGCCAATCCAGCGGCCCCGGTTCGGGACACCCGCCTAGGGTCGGGACATGAGCTCTCGCATCGTCTCCGCCAGCACGACGGTCGCCGCGCCGCCCGAGGTCGTCTTCGCGATCCTGGCCGACCCCCGGCAGCATCCCCGGATCGACGGCTCCGGCACCCTGCAGGGCAGGGTCTCGGGCCCCGAGCGCCTCGCCAAGGGCGCCGAGTTCGGGATGGACATGAAGATGTTCGGCCTGCCGTACAAGATCCGGAACCGGGTCGTGGAGTTCGAGGAGGACCGCCGGATCGCGTGGCGGCATTTCGGCGGCCACCGCTGGCGCTACGAGCTCGAGCCCGCCGACGGCGGCACCCGGGTGACCGAGAGCTTCGACTACTCGCGCTACAACGCGGTGTGGACGAAGTTCATCGAGGTCACCGGCTTCCCCGGACGCAACCAGCGAGGCATCGAGGAGACCCTGGTCCGGCTGCGCGCGGCGGCCGAGTCGGACGCGGCCCGGTCGGGCGAGGGCGGATGAGCATCCGCGAGGGCAGCGGGGGTAGTCGGGGCGGCACTTGCGGGGCTGGGCACTTTCCCCGGCTGACCGGGGAAAGTGGCACCTGTCAGGGGGACGGCCACCTGACAGGTGCCACTTCTCCCTGACAACCCTCAGGGTCGCGAGCCCGGCGCCGGCCCCGAGGAGCGGCGTACGACGAGCTGCGTCGGCAGCACCCGGGCGGCCGGTGCCGAGGCGCGGGCGTGCGCCTGCTGCACCAGCGCCTCGACCGCGCGGGCGCCGGCGTCCTCGGTGCGCTCGGCGAGGGTGGTGAGCGCGGGGCTGCAGAAGTCCGACCCGACGATGTTGTCGAAGCCGACGACGCTGACCTCGCCCGGCACGTCCACCCCGCGCTCGGCCAGCCGCAGCATCACCCCGATCGCGAGCATGTCGTTGTGGGCGACCACCGCACTCGCCCCGGCGGCCAGGACCGCGTCCGCGGCGGCCGGGCCGCCGGCCAGCGTCGGCAAGTAGGGCCCGAACCTCGCCGTCGTCATCCCGTGCACCTCGGCGGCGGCGCGCAGCCCGGCCCAGCGCCGCGCCCCCGACCAGGACTCCGCGGGCCCGCCGAGGAACACGAAGGACCGGTGGCCGTGCGAGGCGAGGTGGTCGACGATCTGCCGGGTCCCGTTGTCGTAGTCGGCGACCACGCACGCGACGCCCGGGGTGGCCCGGTTGACCAGGGCGATCGGGTTCAGCTCCGCGGCCCGGCGCAGCTCGTCGTCGGGCAGCCGGGAGGCGCTCAGCACGAAGCCGTCCACGGCCGGGCCGAGCCGGCGGATCAGCTGCTCCTCGGCGGCCGGGTTCTCCTGGGTGTCGCCCAGCACCAGCGTCAGCCCCGCGGCGGCCGCCGCCCGCTCGGCGCCCTTGATCACCCCGGCGAAGTAGGGGTTGGTGATGTCGGGGACCAGCAGCGCGAGCGTGTTGGTGCGCCCGGACTCCAGCGCCCGGGCGGCCGGGTTGGGGGTGTAGCCGAGCTCCTCGGCCACCGCGAGCACGTGGTCGCGGGTGTGCTGGTTGACCCGCCCGGGCCGGGTGAACGCCCGGGAGACCGTCGACGCGGCAACCCCGGCCGCCTCGGCGACGTCGGTGATGGTCGCGCGGCGGCGACGCTCTGCCCGCCGTTCGGGAGGCTGGGGAGTGGCCACGGACAGCAGTCTATGGCAAGAAATGGCAAACGCTTGCCATGTGACGGCGGCCACTTCGACACTCGACGGCAAGCCCCCTGGACCAGCAGGGTGAGACCGAAGGAACCGACATGACCGAGCAGCACACCACCCGGCGTACGCCGAAGAAGGCGGCGCTCGCCGCCTGGAGCGGCAGCGCCCTGGAGTACTACGACCTGGCCATCTACGGCACCGCCGCCGCGCTGGTCTTCCCCAAGATCTTCTTCCCCGAGGGCAACGACTCCGCCGCGACCATCGCCGCCTTCGCCACCTTCGGCGTCGCGTACGTCGCCCGCCCGATCGGCTCGTTCTTCATGGGCCACATCGGCGACCGGCTCGGCCGCAAGAAGGTCATGGTCGGCACCCTGCTGCTGATGGGCAGCTCGACCTTCCTGGTCGGCTGCCTGCCGACCTACCACCAGGTCGGCCTGCTGGCCCCGGCGCTGCTCGTGCTGCTGCGCCTGCTGCAGGGCCTCTCCGCCGCCGGTGAGCAGGCCGGCGCCAACTCGATGTCCTTCGAGCACGCCCCCGACGACAAGCGGGGCTTCTTCACCAGCTTCACGCTCAGCGGCACCCAGGGCGGCCAGGTGCTCGCCCCGGCGGTCTTCCTGCCGCTCGCCGCGGTCCTGCCCGAGGACCAGCTGCTCGCGTGGGGCTGGCGGGTGCCGTTCTGGCTCAGCGCCCTGGTGGTGCTGATCGGCTTCGCGATCCGCCGCACGCTGGACGAGACCCCGGAGTTCGAGGCCGAGTCCGACATGACCACCGCGGCCTCGCACACCCCGCTCGGGCTGCTCTTCCGCCACCACTGGCGCGGCGTGCTGCGGGTCTTCTTCGCCGCCTTCATCGCGATGGTCAACACGACCTTCCAGGTCTTCGCGCTGAACTTCGCCACCTCCGACGACTACGGCATCGGCATCAGCTCGACCACCATGCTCTGGCTCGCGATCGTCGCCAACCTGGTCGCCATCGCCACCATCCCCTACTGGGCGCGCCTCTCGGACCGCGTCGGCCGCAAGCCGGTCTTCGTCTCCGGCCTGCTCGGCAGCGCCGTGCTGGTCGTCGTGTTCCTCGCCGCGATCCACGCCGGCAACGTCCCGCTGACCTTCGTCCTCGGCGTCGCCCTGGCCGGCGTCGTGTACTCGATGCCGAACGCCGTGTGGCCGGCCACCTACGCGGAGTACTTCCCCACCAGCGTCCGGCTGTCCGGGATGGCCGTCGGCACCCAGTTCGGCTTCGCTCTCGCCGGATTCACGCCCACCATCGCCGGTGCGCTCATGGGCGGCGACGCCGACAACTGGTGGAAGGTCGCGGCCTTCGCCGCCGGCGCCTGCCTGATCTCCGCGATCGCCGTGCTCAGCGGCCCGTCCGGCACCCACCGGGTCCCCACCCGCGAGGTCGGCCGGCGCGCAGCCGCCCGGGTCGAGGCCCGGGCCGTCACGGTCGGCGCGGCGTCGTGACCCCCCCGGTCGGGGCGCCGGGCGCCGAGCAGACGTCGTACCTCCTCGGCCTGGTCGGCGCCGGCATCGGCGCCTCGCTCACCCCGGCGATGCAGGAGCGGGAGGGCCGCGAGTCCGGGCTGCTGCTGAGCTACCGGATCATCGACGCCGCGCAGACCGGTCTCCGGGCCGAGGACCTCCGCGAGGTCCTCGCCTGGGCCCGGCGGCTGGGCTTCGACGGGCTGAACATCACCCACCCGTTCAAGCAGGCGGTGGTGCCGCTGCTCGACGAGCTCTCCGACGACGCCGCCGACCTCGGCGCGGTCAACACCGTGGTCTTCCGCGACGGCCGGGCGCTGGGCCGCAACACCGACTGGTCCGGCTACGGCCGGGCCTTCCGGCAGGAGCTCCCGGACGCCGTCGAGGACCGGGTGGTCCTCGTCGGCGCCGGCGGCGCCGGGGTCGCGGTCGGCTACGGCCTGCTCGAGCAGGGCGCCGCGCACGTGGCGGTCCTCGACGCCGACCGGGACCGGGCCGACGCCTGCGCGGTGCGGCTCGCGAAGCGGTTCGGCGACCACCGGGTCACCGCGGTCTCCGACCTGGAGCGCGCCCTCGCCGACGCGCAGGGCCTGGTGAACGCCACCCCGATCGGCATGCTCGGCCACCCGGGTACGGCGGTGCCGGGCCGGCTGGTCCACGACGGGCTGTGGGTCTCCGACATCGTCTACTTCCCGCTGGAGACCGAGCTGATCCGCCTCGCCCGGTCCCGTGGCTGCCGGGTCGTCCCCGGCGGGGGGATGGCGGTGCACCAGGCCGTCGGCGCGTTCGAGTACTTCACCGGCCGCGTCCCGGACGCCGACCGGATGTCGCGGCACTTCCGGGAGCTGACCGCCTGATGCGCAAGGGCATCGCCACCGTCTCGCTCAGCGGGCTGCTCGCCGACAAGCTCGCCGCGGTCGCCGCGGCGGGCTTCGACGGCATCGAGCTCTTCGACAACGACCTGGTCGCCAGCCCGCTGAGCCCCCGCGAGGTCGCCCGCCGCTGCGCCGACCTGGGGCTGACCATCGACCTGTTCCAGCCGGTCCGCGACCTCGAGGGGGTGGCCCCGGAGCGGTTCGGCGCGGTGCTGCACCGGGTCCGCACCAAGCTCGAGGTGATGGCCGAGCTCGGCGTGACGACGTTCCTGGCCTGCTCCCACGTCGGCGCCGACGCCCGCGACGACCGCGACCTCTCCGCCGAGCAGCTGCGCCGGGTCGGCGAGCTCGCAGCGTCGTACGGCGTCACGGTCGCGTTCGAGGCGCTCGCCTGGGGTCGGAACCTGAACCGCGTCGGCGATGCCTGGGACGTCGTACGCCGTGCCGACCACCCCGCGGTCACGCTCGCGGTCGACACCTTCCACCTGCTCGCCCGCGGCGACGACGGCACCGCGCTGGACGGCGTGCCCGGCGACCGGATCGGCTTCCTGCAGGTGGCCGACGCGCCGCTGCTCGACATGAACGTGCTCGAGTGGAGCCGACACTTCCGGTGCTTCCCCGGCCAGGGCACGCTCGACGTCACCGGCGTGGTGGCCGCGGTGCTGCGTGCGGGTTACCGCGGCCCGCTCTCGCTGGAGGTGTTCAGCGACGCGGTCCGGGAGGCCGATCCGGCCGGGACCGCGCGGGACGCGATGCGCTCGCTGATCTTCCTCGAGGACCAGCTGGCCGTGGTCGTCGACGGCCCAATCACCAGTGCCTCGCTCGCCAGTGCCCCGCCACCGCCGCCGCGCGCCGACGCGGCGTTCCTGGAGGTCACCGCCGGCCCCGGCGTCCCGGCGCTGCTGGAGTCGCTGGGCTTCGGCGTCGCCGGGCGGCACCGCAGCAAGCCGGTGACCCGGTGGCGCAACGGCCGGGCGCAGGTGGTGGTCAACGAGACCCCGCAGCCGGCCGGCGCCCTGCCGCACGCGCTCGGGGTGGCCGCGCCCGCGGTGGAGGCGGTGGCCGCGCGCGCCAAGGCGCTGCTGTGGCCGGCGGTCGACCGGACCCGCGGCGCCGGCGAGGCGCTGCTGCCGGGCATCACCTCCCCCTCTGGCCTGCACGTGTTCGTGAGCGCCGAGCCGGGTGCGGCCGACGACTGGCAGCGCGACTTCGACCCGTCCGACGCCGACGCGCATCCCGACGCCCGTCCCGGTGCCGAAGCCGAGATCGATGCCGGCTGGCTCGGGATCGACCACGTGGCGGTCGCCGTACCTCCCGAGCACTTCGACCAGGAGGTCGCGTTCTTCCGCACCCTCTTCGACCTGACCCCGGGGTCGGTGGAGGAGTTCATCGAGCCGCATGGCCGGCTGCGCAGCCGGGCGCTCCGGCCGGCTGACGGTGACCTGCGCGTGGTGCTCAACGTCGAGGAGGTCCGGCCCGGCCGGCCCCGGCGCTCGGGGATCACCCAGGTCGCGTTCGCCTGCGGCGACGTGGCCGCGCAGGTGCGGGCGATGCGGTCGCGCGGGGTGGCGCTGATGCCGGTGCCCGACAACTACTACGTCGACCTCGACGCCCGCTTCGGGTTGGACCCGGAGATGCTGGCCGAGCTGCGGGAGCACCAGCTGCTCTACGACCGGCTGGGTGGCGGCGAGCTGCTGCACGCGTTCACGCTGCCGCTGCCCACCGGCTTCCACGTGGAGCTGCTCGAGCGCCGGGGCGGGTACGACGGCTACGGCGCCGCCGGCACGCACGTGCGGCTGGCGGCGCAGGCGGGGTGAGCCGGAGTGCCGTCGCCCCGGGCGTCGCTCAGTGGGCCTCGCCGAGGTCCTCGTGCTCGCGGTGGCTGACCGGCTCCACCTGGAACGTCGCGTGCCGGACCCCGAAGTCGTCGACCGTGCAGGCGCAGAGCCGGTCGAGGATGCCACCGACCCCGTGCTCGTCCAGCGCCTCGTCGGTGACGGTGACGTGCGCCGACAGGCTGGGGATGCCGCTGGTGATCGTCCAGGCGTGCAGGTCGTGCACGTCGACGACGCCGGGCATCGCGCGCAGGTGGCGCTCGACCTCTGCGAGGTCGAGGTCGTGCGGGGCGATCTCGAGCAGCACGACCGCCGAGTCGCGCAGCAGCACCAGCGACCGGGGCAGGATCAGCACCGCGATCAGCAGCGAGGCGACCGCGTCGGCCTGGTGCCAGCCGGTGGTGAGGATGACGATGCCCGCCAGCACGGCGAGCAGCGAGCCGAGCAGGTCGCCGAGCACCTCGGTCGCCGCGCCACGCAGGTTGAGCGAGCCGGTCTCCGACCGGCTGAGCACCAGCATCGAGACGCCGTTGGCGACCAGGCCGACCGCCGCGAACGCGATCATCGGTCCGGCGTCGACGTCCGCGGGATCGGCCAGCCGCCCGATCCCGGCGTACAGCAGGTAGCCGCACAGGACCAGCAGCACCAGCGCGTTCAGCAGCGCGGCGAGGATCTCGGCGCGGTGGTAGCCGAACGTGGAGCGCGGCCCGCCCGGCAGCGTGGCGACGTACGACGCGCCCAGCGCCAGCACGATCGCGGCGACGTCGGTCGCCATGTGGCCGGCGTCGGCCAGCAGCGCGAGCGACCCGGCCAGCCAGGCGCCGACCAGCTCGACCACCATGACCGTGGCCGTGACGGCGAGGACGAACCGCAGCCGGCTTCGGTCCTCGGCGCGGCCGGCGGCGTGCCCGTGGTCGTGACCCATGGGGGCCAGCCTAGGAGAGCGACTCCCGGCCGTGCGGGGTCGTCCAGACGGACCGGTCGGGGCCCTTCGGGACGATCTGCGAGGGATTGAGGTCGCGCTGCACGACGTAGTAGTGCGCCTGGATCTGGTCGAAGTCGATCGTCTCCCCGAAGCCCGGCGTCTGGAACAGGTCGCGGGCATACCCCCACAGCGCCGGCATCTCGCTGAGCTTCTGCCGGTTGCACTTGAAGTGGCCGTGGTAGACCGCGTCGAAGCGGGCCAGCGTCGTGAAGAGCCGGACGTCGGCCTCGGTGAGCCGGTCGCCCATCAGGTAGCGCCGCCCGGTCAGCCGGTCCTCGAGCCAGTCCAGGGCGGCCCACAACCGGTCGTAGGCGCGGTCGTAGGACTCCTGTGAGCCGGCGAACCCGCACCGGTAGACGCCGTTGTTGACCTCTGTGAAGACCCGCTCCATCACCTCCTCCATCTCCTCGCGGAGGTCCTCGGGCCACAGGTCCGGCGCGTCCGCACGGTGGAGCTCCGTCCACTCGAAGAAGAGGTCGTGGGTGATCCACGGGAAGTCGTTGGTCACGACCTGGCCGGTCGGGATGTCGACGATCGCCGGCACGGTGATGCCGCGCGGGTAGTCCGGGACCCGCGCGAAGTACGCCTCCTGCAGCCGGTGGATGCCGAGCACCGGGTCCGTGCCACCGGGGTCGTTGTCGAAGCTCCAGCTGCGCTCGTCGTGGGTCGGCGCGGGGCGCCCCACCGAGATCACGTCCTCGAGCCCGAGCAGCCGGTGCACGATGAGCGAGCGGTTGGCCCACGGGCACGCGGGGGCCGCGACCAGCCGGTAGCGGCCGGGCTCGACCGGCCACAGGTCCCCCTCGACCGGCCCGTGGTCGGGCTTGCGGGCGTCCCGGGTGATCCGGTCCGGGATGTAGTCCATGTCCCGGTCGTAGTCCTGGCCCGGCTTGACGAACGTCGCATCGCTCACGCCCCAGCCGTACCCATGATCACGGCGGCCCAACCGGGACGTCCGGCCCTGCCGCGCACCGGGGCCGCGGCGGAGGGTCGCGCCATGACGACGAAGCCCACGCCCCTGCAGCTGGTCCGCGCGCTCACGGTGGTCTCGGCAGGTCCGCTGCTGCTGGCGCTGGCTCCGTGGTCGCGCCGGTCGCCGCGGTACGCCGCTGGCCGGCGCGCTGCCGCCGCCCCGCGGCCCGGCGTACGGCGTGGGCGGTCACGGGCGCCGGGCTGGCGGCGCCCTGGGTGTACGCCGTGCTGGTGCGGCCGTGGCTGCAGCACTGGGGCGCCACCGGGGAGGAGCGGCGCCGCCGCCTGCCCGGCGACGGGCCGGGCCGACCCCTCTCGACGGCCACCCGCGCCGTCACCGTGCGCGCGCCCGCCGAGGCGGTGTGGCGCTGGCTGGTGCAGATCGGCCAGGACCGGGGCGGCTTCTACTCCTACGACTGGCTGGAGAACCTCGCCGGCTGCCGGCTGCGGACCGCCACCCGGATCCACCCCGAGTGGCAGGACGTGCGGCCGGGTGACCCGCTGACGCTCGTCCCCGGGGTCGCCACCCGCTTCGCCGAGGTCGACCCGCCGCACGCCCTGGTCATCGAGGGGTGGGGCGCCTACGTGATCGAGCCCGACAGCGACGGGACCTGCCGGCTGATCGCGCGCTCGCACGTGGACCGGGAGCCGCGGGCACTGGCCTACTACCTCGGCATCGAGCTGCCGCACGCGGTGATGGAGCGCCGGATGCTGCTCGGCCTCAAGCAGCGCGCGGAGGCGCACGCCCTCTGACAGATTTTACAAAGGACTCTTTGCAAACAGTCCTTTGCAGTTCTACGCTGCTGCCATGGACCTCACCTCGATCACCCCGTCACCGGCGGGCATGAAGGCGCTGAGCCACCCGGTCCGGCTGCGGATGCTCGGCCTGCTGCGCGCCGAGGGAGCGGCCACGGCCACCACGCTGGCCGCACGGCTCGGGCTCAACACCGGCGCCACGTCCTACCACCTGCGCCAGCTCGCCCAGCACGGCTTCGTGGTGGAGGACACCGAGCGCGGCAACGCCCGGGACCGGTGGTGGAAGGCGGCCCACCAGTCCACGCGGACCGCACGGGAGGAGCACCCCGACCAGGCGACCCGGGAGACGCTCGACGCCCTGGTGCAGTCGGTCGCGATCGTGATGACCGAGCAGCTCCAGCGGGCGGTCGAGGAGCGTGGGCAGCTGTCCGACGAGTGGCGCAACGCGTCGACGTTCAGCGACTGGGGCATCCGGCTCACCCCGGCCCGCGCCCGCGCGCTGGTGCAGGCCCTCGCGGACACGTTCGACGACGTCGAGGAGGACGACACCGAGGACGCCGCCGACTTCATCATCCAGATCAACGCCTACCCCCGCCCGGGCACCGCCACGGGCAGCGAAGGAGAGCAGTCATGAGCACCAGGAAGCCCCTGTACGGCTGGCTCACCTCCGAGGCGGTCTCGCTGACCGGGACCCGGGTCTCGATGCTGGCGCTGCCCTACTTCGTGCTGGTCACGACCGACTCCCCGATGAAGACCGGCCTGGTCGCGCTCTTCGAGATGCTGCCGCTGGTGCTGCTCAAGGTGCTCGGCGGCCCGATCATCGATCGGGTCGGCCCGCGCCGGGTCAGCATCAGCTGCGACCTGGGCTCGATGGTGGTCGTGGGTGCGATCCCGCTGCTGTACGCCGCCGGGTTGCTGCCGTTCGGCGTCTTCCTCGCCCTGGTGGCCTGCGCGGGCGCGCTGCGCGGTCCGGGTGACGCCGCCAAGAGCTCGATCGTGCCGTCGGTGGTGGAGGCCGCGGAGGTGCCGATGGAGCGGGCGACCGGGCTGCACGCCACGGTCGAGCGGTCCGCGACGTTGCTGGGCGCGGTGTTCGCGGGCGGCCTGATCGCGCTGATCGGCGCTGCCAACGCGCTGGTCGTCGACGCGGTCAGCTTCGGCGTCTCGGCCGCGATCCTCGGCTGGGCGACGACCTCCCTGCGCCGGCCCGCGGCCGACGAGACGGAGGCGGGGGCCGACCCCACGCCGTACCTCGCCCAGCTGCGCCAGGGCTGGGACTTCCTCCGCGGCGACCGGGTGCTGGTGGCCATCGCGCTCATGGTGGCGCTGACCAACCTGCTCGACGTCGCCTACGCGTCGGTGCTCGTGCCGGTCTGGGCACGCGAGTGGGGTGGCGGGCCCGCGGTCATGGGCGTGCTGTTCGGTGTCTTCGGCGGCACCGCGGCCCTCGGCGCGATCTGCGCCGCGACCTGGGCGGCCGGGCTGCCGCGCTACAAGACCTACCTGATCGCGTTCCTGGTGTGCGGCTCCCCGCGGTTCTTCGTCCTCGCCTGGGACAACCCGCTGTGGCTGGTGCTGCTGGTGGCGGCGGTGAGCGGCTTCGGGTCGGGCTTCATCAACCCGATGCTGGGCGCGGTGATCTACGAGCGGATCCCGAAGCACCTCGTCGGCCGGGTGTCGTCGCTGACCGCGGCGCTCTGCTTCGCGCTGATGCCGCTCGGCGGCCTGCTCGGTGGCGGGCTGGTCAGCGGCTTCGGACTCACCGTCGCCATGCTCGCCTGCGGCGCGGCGTACTTCCTGGTCACGATGCTGCCCGCCGCCGACCCGAAGTGGCGCGAGATGGACCACCGACCGGCCGTCAGCCCATCCCGGGAGGACGCCGAGCCGGCGCCGGTCACCGGCTGACCGGCGCCGACGAGCGACGGGTCGGCGCTACTTCTGGAACTCCTTGGCCAGGACGAGGAGCCGGTCGTTGGCCTCGTCCTCGCCGATCGAGACCCGGGCGCCCTCGCCGGCGAACGGGCGGACCACGATGCCGACCTCGTCCGCGGCAGCGGCGAAGTCGGCGGTCCGGTCGCCGAGCTCGAACCACACGAAGTTGCCCTGCGCCTCCGGGACGTCCCAGCCGGCGTCGCGGAGGCCGTCGACGACCCGGGTCCGCTCGGCGACCAGGGCCTCGACCCGCTCGAGCAGCTCGGGCTCGCGCTCGAGGGAGGCGATGGCCGCCGCCTGGGCGACGGTCGAGACGCCGAACGGCAGCGAGACCGCCCGCAGCGCGGCCGCGATCGGCGCCGGTGCGACGGCGTACCCGACCCGGAAGCCGGCCAGGCCGTAGGCCTTGGAGAAGGTGCGGGTCAGCACGACGTTCGGGTGCGAGCGGTAGGTCGCGAGGCCGTCGACCGGGTCGTCCATCCGCACGAACTCGACGTAGGCCTCGTCCACGACGACGAGCACGCGGGCGGGCACCTTGGCCAGGAACGCGTCCAGCTCGGCCTGGGTGACCGCCGGACCGGTGGGGTTGTTGGGCGTGCAGACCAGCACCACCCGGGTCCGGTCGGTGATCGCGGCGGCCATCGCGTCGAGGTCGTGGCGACCGTCGGCGAGCACCGGCACCTTGACCGCGGTGGCGGCCGCCGCGGTGACCGCGATCGGGTAGGCCTCGAAGGAGCGCCACGCGAAGACGACCTCGTCGCCGGGCTCGCAGAAGGCCTGCACGAGCTGGTAGATCAGGCCGACCGACCCGGTCGCCAGCGACAGGTCCCCGACCGGCACGCCGAGCCTCTCCGAGAGCGCCTCGTAGAGCGCGACGCTGCCCATGTCCGGGTAGCGGTTCATGGAGCCGACCGCCTCCTGCACCGCCTCCACCACACCGGGCAGCGGCGGGTAGGGGTTCTCGTTGGAGGAGAGCTTGTACGACGTCATGCCCGGCCGGACCGTCGGCGGCTTCCCCGCGACGTACGGCGGGATCGCGCCGATGTTGGGGCGTGGCTGAGGGGTGTCGGGGCCGGTCATGCGGCCGAGAGTAGTGGCCGGCGCGTCAGCGGTGCCGCCGGGTCCTGCCCCGCCACGGCCGGAACACCGGCACCAGGACGATCCCGATCGCCACGCCCAGCGCCGCCCCGGTGACGTTGTCGACGAAGTCGGTGACGTCGCAGGCCCGGTCGATCCGGGCCAGCGCCAGCTGGGTCGCCTCGATCCCCGCGGAGTACGCCGCGAGCCCGGCCAGCCCGAGCGGCACCAGCACCCAGCCCGCCCGCCACCGGGCGACGCAGAGCACCAGCAGCACGCCCGAGGGCACGAACAGGGCGGTGTTGAGCGCCCGTTGCCCGCTCTGGAAGATCCAGAAGCCCTCCGGCGCGGGGCCGCCGATGTCCCACGAGCAGCCCGAGAGCCGACCCTCGGCGGACACGACGCCCGGGGCGCCCTGGGCGGGGATCAGGGTGACGCAGGCGATCACCACCACCGACCAGAGCAGACCGGCGAACGCGAACGCGGACACGGTGCCGAGCCGGCGCCGGGTCGCCATCGCGAGCAGCAGGAAGAGCAGGCCGGACAGCGCGACGCCGAGCAGCATCACGCCCACCCCACCGACCGGGAACACGGGCCGAGGCTACCCAGCCCGGCGACGGCCCGCTCCAGCGGCGGAGCGTGAACTCCGCGATGCGCGGCTCCTGGACGACAATGGGCGACACCAACCGTGAGGAGACATCGTGGGCGAGCAGTTCGGGACACTGCGCCTCGAGCACTCCTCGACCGTCGACCGGGCCGTCCAGGAGCTGCGCCGGGCGATGTTCGAGGGCGAGCTGGGGTCCGGCACGCCGCTGCGCGAGGTGGCCCTCGCCGACTCCCTCGGCGTCTCACGGCCCACGGTCCGCGAGGCCCTGTCGGTGCTGGTGGCCGAGAAGCTGGCGGTCCGCGAGCCCAACCGCGGGGTCGCCGTGGCCTCCCCCAGCCCCGACTCCATCCGTGACGTCTGCCGGGCCCGCGCGGTGCTGGAGGGGGCGGGGGTACGACGCTGGCCCGTCGCGTCGGAGGAGCTGCAGGCCCAGGTGCGCGCCGGCCTGGCCGACTACACCGCCGCGGTCCGGGCCGGCGGGACCTACCAGGAGCTGAACGAGCGGCACCTCGCCTTCCACGTGTCCCTGGTCGGGCTGACCGGGTCCGCGCGCCTCGTGCACATGGCCGAGGCCCTGGTCTTCGAGCTCCGACTGGCCCTGGCCCAGGTGGACCGGATCCGCCGCAACGCCCACGACGAGGTCGACTCCCACACCCGGCTGCTCCAGCTCCTGGAGGGCGGCGACGTCGACGCGGCCTCGGCGTACCTCGGCCAGCACCTCGCCGCCGCCGAGAAGTCGCTCCTCGACGCGCTCGACCTGCTCTAGTCGGCCTAGGATCGGCTCGTGCGATTCCTCACCTGGCTGGCCGGCACGGCGTTCTCGCTGGCCGTGGCGACCTGGCTCTTCGAGGGCATTTACTTCGAGGGGCCCACCCACGGCAGCGCCGAGATCCAGGAGAAGCTGGTCCCGCTGCTGCTGGTCTCGCTGATCCTCGGCATCGTCTCGTCGTTCGTGAAGCCGGTCCTGCAGATCCTCTCGATCCCGTTCATCATCCTGACCCTCGGCCTGTTCCTGCTGGTCATCAACGCCGCCATGCTGATGCTCACCAGCTGGCTGGCCGGCCAGCTCGACATCGGCTTCCACGTCGAGGGCTTCTGGACCGCGGTCGGCGGCGCGATCGTGATCACGATCGTGGACTGGGTCGTCGACGGGCTCATGGAGCCGGACACCCGGCGCCGGTGACCGCTCCCGGACCAGCGCTGCCGGCACCCCGCACCGAGGGCCGCTACGCCGTCGCGCTGGTGTGCCTCGGCAACATCTGCCGCTCCCCGATGGCCGACGTCGTGCTGACCTCGCGGGTGGCCGAGGCCGGCCTCGCCGACCGGATCACCGTCGCCAGCTCCGGGACCGGCGACTGGCACGTCGGCCGGCCCATGGACCACCGCGCCGCCGCCACCCTGACCGCCGCCGGCTACGACCCCTCCCGCCACCGGGCGCAGCAGTTCGCCGCCACCTGGCTCGACGAGTTCGACCTGGTGCTGGCGATGGACGCCGCGAACCTGGCGGACGTGGTCTCGACGAGCTCGACCACCGAGGGGCACGGCCCGACCACCGAGGGGCACGGCTCGACCACCGAGGGGCACGGGCGGGTCCGGCTGTTCCGCGACTTCGATCCGGACGAACCGGGTGGCGAGGTGCCGGACCCGTACTACGGTGGGCACGCCGGTTTCGAGGAGGTGCTCGCCATGGTGGAGCGCACGGCCGCGACCATCGTGGCCCAGCTGAGGACACAGCTCGGGTGACCAGGCAGCCGCTGGTCGCCCGGCGCGCCGAGGACCTCCTCGGCGCGGCCGTGGTGGCCACGGCCCCCGTCGCCGGCGGCGACATCGCGACCGCCACCCGGCTCCGGCTCAACAACGGCACCACGGCGCTGATGAAGACGCTCCCGAGCGCGCCGCCGGACTTCTTCGAGAGCGAGGCCCGCGGGCTGCGCTGGCTCGCCGAGGCCGGCGGCGTCCGCGTGCCGGAGGTGCTCGCGGTCGACCACGAGTGCCTGATCCTCGCCTGGGTCGAGCCGGGCAAGAGCTCCGTCGACGCCGCCACCTCGTTCGGCCGGGCGCTGGCGGCCACGCACGGCGCCGGCGCCCCGTCGTACGGCCTGGACCGGGACGGCTACATCGGCCGGCTGCCGCTGCCCAACCGGCCCGCCGACACCTGGGCGGAGTTCTTCGCCGGCCGTCGGGTGCTGCCCTACCTGAAGCTCGCGCGCGACCGCGGCGCGATCGACGACGACGACGCGGCCGCGGTCGAGGCCGTCCTCGGGCGCCTGGCCGACCTGGTCCCGGAGGAGCCGCCGGCGCGGCTGCACGGCGACCTCTGGAACGGCAACGTGCTGTGGGGCGTCGACGGGCAGGCCCACGTCATCGACCCGGCGGCGCACGGCGGGCACCGCGAGACCGACCTGGCCATGCTCGCGCTGTTCGGGCTGCCCAACCTGCCGCGAGTCCTCGACGCGTACGCCGAGGCGGCGCCGCTCGCCGACGGCTGGCAAGACCGGGTCGGGCTCCACCAGCTCTTCCCGCTGCTGGTCCACGCCTGCCTCTTCGGCGGCGGCTACGGCCCCCGGGCCGCCGACACGGCGCGCCGCTACAGCTGACCCCAACTCTCAGTCCCGACTCAGGCTGGGCTGGCAGAGTGGGAGCGTGACCGCCTCACCGTCCTCAGGGAGCCTGCCGAAGCCCCGCGTCCTCGTGGTCGACGACGACAAGGCCGTGCGCGAGTCACTGCGCCGCTCGCTGGAGTTCAACGGGTACGACGTGAGCCTGGCGGCCGACGGCGCCGAGGCGCTGGCCGGGCTCAGCACCTCCGGGGCCGGGGCGCTGCCCGACGTGGTGGTCATGGACGTGATGATGCCGCGGCTCGACGGCATCGAGGCGACCCGGGCGCTGCGGGCCGCCGGCAACGACGTACCGATCCTGGTCCTCACCGCCCGCGACGCGGTCGGCGACCGGGTCGAGGGCCTCGACGCGGGCGCCGACGACTACCTCACCAAGCCGTTCGCGCTCCAGGAGCTGCTCGCCCGGCTGCGCGCCCTGCTGCGCCGGGTGGTCACCCCGGAGGAGGCCGCCGACGAGACGCTCACCTTCGCCGACCTGACCATGGACATCGCCACCCGCGAGGTGCGCCGCGGCGACCGGCCGGTCGAGCTGACCCGGACCGAGTTCACGCTGCTCGAGATGTTCCTGCGCCGGCCCCGGCGGGTCCTCGAGCGCTCGTTCATCCTCGAGGAGGTCTGGGGCTACGACTTCCCCACCACCGCCAACTCGCTGGAGGTCTACGTCGGCTACCTGCGGCGCAAGACCGAGGCCGAGGGCGAGCCGCGGCTGATCCACACGGTCCGGGGCGTGGGCTACGTGCTGAAGGAGTCATGAGCTCGCTGCCCCCACCCCCGCCACCGGACGGCCGGACAGTGCCGCCGGGGACGGTGCCGCCGGGGGCGATGCCGGTCGGGCCCGTGCCGCTCGGGGAGGGGGGCGACGACCGCCGCTGGCACTACCGGCGCTCGCTCGCCAGCCGGGTCACCCTGCTGACCACGATCGCGGTGGGTGTCGCGGTCGCGTTCGTGGCGATGGGCGCCTACGTCACGGTGCGGATGCAGCTGCAGTCGACGCTCGACCAGTCGCTGCTCGACCGGGCGCACCAGGCGGCGAGCTCCAACGCGCTCTCCGAGCTGCTGAGCTCCAACTCCCCGATCCCCTCGGCCGCGCTCGGGGCCGCCGACGTCCGGATCGGCTACATCACCCCGGCCCACGACACCCGCTCCATCGACCGGGGACCCAAGCTGAGCCTCGGCCAGCAGGAGGTCGACGTCGTCGACCACCGCTCCAGCTACAGCATCCGCACCATCAACGCGGGCGGGATCGACTACCGGGTCGTCGCCGTCCCCACCGAGACCGGCGGGGCGCTGGTCCTCGCCCAGCCGCTCGGCCCCCAGCAGCGGGTCCTCGACCGGCTCGGCGCGGTGATGCTCCTCTTCGGCGCCGCGGGCGTGATCGCGGCGGGCATGGCCGGCTGGGGCGTGGCCCGCAACGGGCTGCGGCCGGTGCGCCGGCTGACCACCTCGGTCGAGCACATCGCCCGGACCGAGGACCTCACCCCGCTGCCCGTCGAGGGTGACGACGAGATCGCACGGCTGGCCACCGCCTTCAACCAGATGCTGACCGCGCTGTCGGCGTCCCGGGACCGGCAACGCCAGCTGGTCGCCGACGCCGGCCACGAGCTGCGCACCCCGCTCACCTCGCTGCGCACCAACCTCGACCTGCTCGCCCAGGCCGACGGGCCGGGCGGGAGCCACGACCTGCCCGAGGAGGCCCGGCGGGAGCTGCTGGAGGACGTCCGCGCCCAGATCGAGGAGCTCACCACCCTGATCGGCGACCTGGTCGAGCTGGCCCGCGACGAGCCGCTGACCCACGTGGTCGAGTGCGTGGACCTCTCCGAGGTCGTGGACCGGGCCATCGCCCGGGTCCGCCGGCGCGCCCCGGGCGTCACCTTCGACGTGGCGAGCAACCCGTGGTGGGTGGTCGGCGAGCCCGCCGCCCTCGAGCGGGCCATCACCAACCTCCTCGACAACGCCGCCAAGTGGAGCCCGCCGGAGGGCACGGTCACCGTCCGGCTCAGCCACGGCGTGCTCACCGTGGAGGACCAGGGCCCCGGCATCGCCCCCGCCGACCTGCCGCACGTCTTCGACCGCTTCTACCGGTCCCAGGAGTCCCGCTCGATGCCCGGCTCCGGCCTCGGGCTCTCGATCGTGCGTCAGGTCGCCTCCCGACACTCCGGCGCCGTCGCCGCCGGGAGCTCCCAGCAGGGCGGCGCCCGGCTCACGCTGCGGCTGCCCGGACACGTCCAGCCCTACGGGCCCAACGCCCCTAGCGGAGGAGACCTGACGGGCAGAGCGTGAATGGGTCGGCCCGTACCGGGAGGTGACCCGCCATGATGTTCGAGGACCGTGCCGACGCCGGCCGCCAGCTGGCGCGGGCAGTGGACGCGTACCGCCACGAGGCCCCCGTCGTCCTGGGCCTGCCGCGAGGCGGCGTCCCGGTGGCCTTCGAGGTCGCCCGGCGGCTGCGCGCGCCGCTCGACGTCATCCTGGTCCGCAAGCTCGGGGTCCCGTTCCAACCCGAGCTGGCGGTCGGGGCGGTCGGCGAGGACGGCGTCGTCGTCGTCAACCGGGACGTGCTGGCGAGCACCCGGATCACCGACGACCAGATGCACGAGCTCGAGCGCGCCGGCCGCGCCGAGCTGGAGTCCCGGGCGCAACGGCTGCGCGGGACCAGGCCGCGGGTCTCCCTGGAGGACCGGCTGGCCCTGGTCGTCGACGACGGGGTGGCGACCGGCGCCACCGCCCGCGCCGCCTGCCAGGTGGCGCGCGCCCACGGCGCCCGCGCGGTGGTGCTGGCCGTGCCCGTCGCATCGAGCCGGACCGTCGCGGACATGAAGCGCGAGCTCGACGACATGGTCTGCCTCGACACGCCGTACCCGTTCTGGGCCGTCGGGCAGGTCTACCGCGACTTCGGTCAGGTCGACGACGCGGAGGTGGTGGCGCTCCTCGACCGGGCCACGTGGGCCCCGGACACCCCCGACGCCCCGGAGCCGGTGCGGGACCCGGGCCCGGGGACGCCGCGCGAGGTCCTGATCCCGGCGCCCGGCGCGCCGCGGCCACTGGCCGGCATCCTCGACGTACCGACCCGGCCGCGCGGCCTGGTCGCCTTCGCCCACGGCAGCGGCAGCAGCCGGCTGAGCCCGCGCAACCGCCGGGTCGCACAGGTCCTCGGCGACGCCGGCCTGGGCACCCTGCTGCTGGACCTGCTCACCGACGCCGAGGAGGGCGACCGCTCCCTCGTCTTCGACATCGAGTTCCTCGCCCGACGCCTGGTCGCCACCTGCACGTGGCTGCGCGAGCAGCCGGGGTGCCGCGGCCTGCCGCTGGGCCTGTTCGGCGCGAGCACGGGCGCGGCGGCCGCGCTGGTCGCCGCGACCGACGCCGTGCTGGACGTGTCCGCGGTGGTCTCCCGGGGCGGACGTCCCGACCTCGCCGCCGGGCACCTCGCCCGGGTCCGGGCTCCGACGCTGCTGATCGTCGGCGGCCACGACCAGGCCGTGCTGCAGCTCAACCGACATGCCCAGGAGCGGCTGGAGGCCTCGAGCCTGGTCGTGGTGCCGGGCGCCACCCATCTCTTCGAGGAGCCCGGGGCGCTGGAGCGGGTGGCCGCCCTCGCCCGGGACTGGTTCCTCACCCACCTCACCCCGAGCGTCGAGACCCGGGCGCCGGTCGCGGGTCGGCACCCCTAGGCGCCACGTGGAGGCACGCCATGGACGAGCAGAAGGAGACCCTGAGCCAGGGGCGTGACCGCCCCCCACGAGGCCGGAAGGTCGCACGCGCGATGGCGGCCCACCGCCGCGGGCTCCTCGTCTCGGTGGTGGTGGTCCTCGCCCTGTCCGTCGGCGTCCTGTCCCTGACCCAGGGCTCCGGCAACCGGCACACCCCGCTGTCGACCGCGGCCGCGGCGGGCCTCGAGGTCCACCGCTGGCCGGACGTCCGCTTCCCCGACTCGACGGCCCGGGACGACACGCCCCCGCTCGAGCGCGCCGTCTACGAGCTCCAGCCGTCCTGGCAGCTCGACGACCTCACGGTCCGGCTCACGACCTTCGACGGGTGGTACGCCGCGGAGGGCCCGGTGCGGTGGGACGGCGACGGGTACGCCAGCCTCCTCGTGCTCGACGTCACCGGCGTCATGTCCTACCCGTGCGGGCGCCGGGAGTCCTGGCGGACCCCGACCCCCAACGAGTCGTCCTACGAGCTGGTCGGGGCGCTGGCCCGGATGCCGCGCATGCACCTGATCACGCCGCCCGAGCCGGTGCAGCGCTTCGGGAACCCCACCACCCACCTGCACGTGCGGACCACGCCCGATGCGACCTGCCCGGCCGGGGCGGACCTCGAGCTGGTCGACACCGTCGACCAGGGCGTCATCAGCTCCCCGGGCCCGAGGGCAGACCTCGACCTGTGGGTCGTCGACGTCGACGGGGACCCGCTGCTGGTGATGGCCGCGCACCTGCCGGGCACGCCCGCCTCCACGTTGCACCAGCTGCAGGCGATGGTCGCCTCGGTCGAGTTCGTCCGCCACGGCGACTGAGGCCCCCGCTGACCCATGGCCCTGCCCGCAGCCGACCTTCGACCCTGCACCCACCCGGCGCCGCCCCGTTGACTGGCGGCACCCGGAAGGAGCCGCACGTGCCGCACCTGACCTCGCCGTCGTACGACGAGCTCCGCCGCACCTTCACCTGGGAGCAGGCCCGGGCCGAGCTGGCCGGGCTGCCCGGCGAGCGCGGCCTCAACATCGCGTACGAGGCGGTCGACCGGCACGTCGACGCGGGCGACGGCGGCCGGGTCGCGCTGCGCTGCGTCGAGGAGGACGGGGTCGTCAGCACCACGACGTACGAGCAGCTGCGCCGGGAGACCAACCGGTTCGCCAACGTGCTGACCGACCTCGGCATCGGCAAGGGCGACCGGGTGATGACCCTGCTCGGGCGCCAGCAGGAGCAGTACGTCGCCGCGATGGGCACGCTCAAGCGGGGCGCGGTGTTCTCGCCCCTGTTCTCCTCCTTCGGCCCCGAGCCGATCCGGGAGCGGCTGCGCCTCAGCGGCGCCCGCGTCCTGGTCACCACCCCCTCGCTGCACCGGCGCAAGGTGGCCGGGCTGCTCGACGACCTGCCGTCGCTGGAGCACGTGCTGGTGGTGGGCGAGCCGACCGACGAGCGCACCGCCAGCCTCACCGGCCTGATGGCCCTCGCCTCCGAGGAGTTCACGATCCCCCCGACCGACCCCGAGGACCCGGCGCTGCTGCACTTCACCAGCGGCACCACCGGCAAGCCCAAGGGCGCGGTCCACGTGCACGAGGCCGTCGTCGCCCACCACGCCACGGCCCGGTTCGCCCTCGACCTCCACCCCGGCGACGTCTTCTGGTGCACCGCCGACCCGGGCTGGGTGACCGGCACGTCGTACGGCATCATCGCGCCGCTCACGCACGGCGCCACGCTGATCAGCTACGCCGGAGAGTTCGACGCCCGGGCCTGGTACCGGCTCCTGGAGGTGCACCGGGTCAACGTCTGGTACACCGCACCCACCGCCCTGCGGATGCTGCTCAAGTACGGCGCGGACGCGGCGCAGACGCACGACCTCTCGGTCCTGCGCCACATCGCGAGCGTCGGCGAGGCCCTCAACCCCGAGGTCGTCACCTGGGGGCTGGAGGCCTACGGCAAGCCGATCCACGACAACTGGTGGCAGACCGAGACCGGCGCGATCATGGTCAGCAACTACCCCGGCATGGAGATCCGGCCCGGCTCGATGGGCCGGCCGATGCCCGGCATCGAGGCCGCGGTGCTGGTCCGCGGGGAGGACGGCCGGGCGCTCGTCGAGGACGGGGAGGCGCGGGTCGCCGAGCCCGGGGTGACCGGGGAGCTCGCGCTGCGGCCGGGCTGGCCGTCGATGTTCCGCGGCTACCTCGGCGAGGAGGAGCGCTACCGGGCCTGCTTCGCCGGCGGCTGGTACCTCAGCGGGGACCTCGCCCGCACCGACGAGGACGGCTACGTCTGGTTCGTCGGCCGCGCCGACGACGTGATCAAGTCCGCCGGCCACCTGATCGGCCCGTTCGAGGTGGAGACCGCGCTGATGGAGCACCCCGCCGTCGTCGAGTCCGGGGTGATCGGCAAGCCCGACCCGGTCGCCGGGGAGGTGGTCAAGGCGTTCGTGACGCTGCGCCACGGGTTCGAGCCGACCGAGGACCTGCGCCGGGAGCTGCTCGCGTTCGGGCGCCGCCGGCTCGGCGGGCTGGCGCCCAAGGAGATCGACTTCGACCAGCACCTGCCGCACACCAGCAGCGGCAAGGTGATGCGGCGCCTGCTCAAGGCCCGCGAGCTCGGGCTCCCCGAGGGGGACCTGTCGACCCTGGAGCGGACCCCGTGAGCGCCCAGGCCCCGCAGACCAAGCACCACCAGGAGCTGCTGCGCACGATGCTGCTGATCCGGCGCTTCGAGGAGCTCTGCGCCGAGCTCTACAGCGCCACCCGGATCCGCGGCTTCCTGCACCTCTACGTCGGCGAGGAGGCCGTGGCCACCGGGGTGATGTCGGCGCTGCGGCCCGACGACGCGGTGGTCTCGACCTACCGCGAGCACGGGCACGCCCTGGCGCGTGGGGTCCCGCTGGACGCGGTGATGGCGGAGATGTTCGGCCGGCAGACCGGGTGCAGCCGCGGTCGCGGCGGCTCGATGCACCTGTTCCACAAGGAGACCAGCTTCGTGGGCGGCAACGCCGTCGTCGCCGGCGGCATCCCGCTGGCCGTCGGGCTTGCGCTCGCGGACCGGATGCAGGGCCGGGACCGGGTGACCGTGTGCTTCTTCGGCGACGGCGCGGTGGCCGAGGGCGAGTTCCACGAGGCGATGAACCTGGCCGCCCTGTGGCGGCTGCCGGTCCTCTTCTGCTGCGAGAACAACCGCTACGCCATGGGCACCGCGCTGGCCAAGGAGCACGCGCAGACCGACCTCGCGCTGCGTGCCTCGTCGTACGGCATGGCGGCCTGGCCGGTCGACGGGATGGACGTCCTGGCCGTCGAGGACGCCGCGACCCGGGCGGTCGAGGAGATCCGCGGCGGCGGCGCGCCGGTGTTCCTGGAGCTGCGCACCTACCGGTTCCGGGCGCACTCGATGTACGACCCGGACCGGTACCGCACCAAGGAGGAGGTCGCGGCCTGGCGGGCCCACGACCCGCTGCTCGGCTTCCAGGAGCTGATGCAGAAGGAGGGCCAGCTCGACGACGAGGAGCTGGCCGCGCTCGAGGCGGAGGTCGCCGCGCTGCTGGACCGAGCGGTCGAGGCGGCGGACCAGGCGCCGGAGGAGCCGGTCGAGGACCTGACCCGCTTCGTGACCAGCCCGGCGGGCGGTGCGTGACCGGTGCCGACCGTGGAGACGACGTACCGCGAGGCGATGCGCGCCGCGATGCGGGAGGCGATGCGCGCCGACGACCGGGTCTTCCTGATGGGCGAGGACGTCGGCAGCTACGGCGGCTGCTTCGCGGTCAGCCTCGGGCTGCTGGAGGAGTTCGGCCCGGAGCGGATCCGGGACACTCCACTGTCGGAGTCGGCGTTCGTCGGCGCCGGCATCGGCGCCGCGATCGGCGGGATGCGGCCGATCGTCGAGATCATGACCGTCAACTTCAGCCTGCTGGCGCTCGACCAGATCCTCAACAACGCGGCCTCGCTGCTGCACATGTCGGGCGGCCAGTTCAACGTGCCGCTGGTGATCCGGATGACCACCGGCGCCGGTCGCCAGCTCGCCGCGCAGCACTCGCACAGCCTGGAGGGGTGGTACGCGCACATCCCCGGGCTGCGGGTCCTCGCCCCGACGACCCTGGAGGACGCGCGCGGGATGCTCGCGACCGCGCTGGCCGACCCGGACCCGGTGCTGATCTTCGAGCACGGCTCGCTCTACAACCTCAAGGGCGAGCTGGCCGAGGACGCCGGAGCGGTGGACATCGACCGCGCGGCGGTGCGGCGGGCCGGCGACGACGTCACGGTCGTCGCGTACGGCGGCTGCGTCGCCAAGGCGCTGACCGCCGCCGAGCAGCTGGCGGCCGAGGGCGTCTCGGCCGAGGTGATCGACCTGCGCACGCTCCGGCCGCTGGACGACGCGACGATCCTGGCGTCGGTACGCCGCACCCACGCCGCCGTCGTCGTGGACGAGGGCTGGCGCAGCGGCAGCCTCTCCGCCGAGATCAGCGCACGGATCACCGAGCAGGCGTTCTACGAGCTCGACGCCCCCGTCGAGCGGGTCTGCACCGCCGAGGTCCCGCTGCCCTACCCGCGGCACCTCGAGGAGGCGGCGTTGCCCCAGCCGGAGACGATCGCGGCGGCCGCGCGGCGCACCCGGGAGGCTGGATGAGCGACTTCACGATGCCGTCGCTGGGCGCGGACATGGACGAGGGCACGCTGCTGGAGTGGCTGGTCAAGCCCGGCGACAGCGTGCACAAGGGCGACCTCCTCGCGGTCGTCGACACCTCCAAGGCGGCGGTCGAGGTCGAGAGCTTCGCCGACGGCGTGGTGCAGGACCTGGTGGTCGAGCCCGGCACCCGGGTCCCGGTCGGGGCGGTGCTGGCCACCATGGCGCCGCTGGGCGCCGAGAAGGTGCCGGCCGCCGCGGCGCCGGCCCCGGCACCCGCGGCCGCCGTCGTCGCCGCACCGCACCCACCGCACCACGCTGCGCAGGCACCGCACGCGCCGCACCCACCGCACGCGCCGCACGTGAGCTCACCGCTGGTGCGCCGCGAGGCCGAGAAGCTCGGCGTCGACCTCACCACCGTCAGCGGCACCGGCCGCGGCGGCGCCATCACCCGCGCCGACGTCGACCGCGCCGCCGCGCACCCGGAGCCGCGGGCCGCCCGCGTCACGCCGTACGCCCGGCGGCTGGCCCGCGAGCTCGGCGTCGACCTCGACCAGGTGCCGGCCCCGTCGACGCGACCGGTCCGGGCCGCCGACGTGCGGGCAGCGGCCGCGCAGGCCGAGCAGCCCACGACGCCCGCCACCCCGGAGCCCACCACCCCGGAGGCCAAGGCCGCGAAGCCCCCGGCGTCCAGCCAGGCCGCGCGCCGCGAGGAGATGCGCCGCACGATCGCGACCGTGATGGCCCGGTCCAAGCGGGAGATCCCGCACTACTACCTCACCGCCACCATCGACCTCGACCGAGCGCTGGCCTGGATGCGCGAGCGCAACCGCGACCTGCCCGTCACCGAGCGCCTCGTCCCCGCGGCCCTGCTGCTCAAGGCGACCGCGCTCGCCGCGGCCGCGAACCCGGCGCTCAACGGCTTCTGGGTCGACGACGGGTTCCGGCCCGGCGCCGGGATCCACGTCGGGGTCGCGATCTCGCTGCGCGGCGGCGGGCTCGTCGCCCCGGCGCTGCACGACGCCGACACCCGCAGCGTCGAGGAGCTGATGGCCGGGATGCGCGACCTCGTCACCCGGGCCCGCGCCGGCCGGCTCCGCCGCGCCGAGCTGAGCGACCCCACCCTCACCGTGACCAACCTCGGCGAGCAGGGGGTGGAGTCGGTGCACGGCGTGATCTACCCGCCCCAGGTGGCGCTGGTCGGCTTCGGCCGGGTCGCCGACCGGCCGTGGGCCGTCGACGGGCTGCTCGGCGTCCGCCCGCTGACGGTGGCCACCCTCGCCGCCGACCACCGCGCCACCGACGGCTTCACCGGCGGCCGCTTCCTCGCGGCCGTCGACGAGCGTCTCCAGCACCCGGAGGACCTGTGACCATGCCCGACCCCACCACGCTCACCGACGCCCGGGCCCGCGAGGCCGTTGCCGACGCGCTGCTGCGGATCGTCCCGGACGCCGACCTCGAGGAGGTCGGCGACGACGGCGTCCTGCGCTCCGAGCTGGAGCTGGACTCCCTCGACTTCCTCTCCTTCGTCGAGCAGCTCAGCTCCACGACCGGGGTCCGGATCGACGAGGACGACTACCCGCAGCTGCGCACGATGCGCTCCTGCATCGCATTCCTCACTCGTTGACAGGTGCCCACAGGTCCCTCAGTTCGGGACTTCCGGACCCCCTGTGACACGCGACACCGCGTCACACTCGGCTCAGAGGCTCGGGCCCTCGACGAGGAGGTCCGAGCATGAGGACACAGATGACCTGGCGCACGATGCTGGTCGGAGGCCGGCCGGCGTCGTACGGCGTCGCCGGCAACGGCCCGCCGGTGGTCTTCCTGCACGGCTGGGGCCTCTCGCACCGCACCTACCGGCACGGCCTGGAGCGGCTGGTCGGCCGCGGGGTCCGGGTGCTCGCGCCGGCGCTGCCCGGGTTCGGCGGCACCGTCCCGCTCCCGGCCGAGCAGTTCAGCCTCGAGGGGTACGCCGACTGGGTCGCCGCGTTCCTCACCGAGCTCGGCGTGGAGGAGCCGGTCACCCTGGTCGGCCACTCGTTCGGCGGTGGCGTGGCCCTGCGCACGGCCCACGACCACCCCGACGTCGTCGCGCAGCTGGTCCTGGTCAACTCGATCGGCGGGTCGGTGTGGGCCAACCGCGGGGAGCTGCCGGTGCTGCTGGCGGACCGGCCGATCTGGGACTGGGGGCTGCACCTGGCCGCGCACGCGCTCTCGGTGCGCGCCTTCACCCGGGTGGTGCCGGTGATCGCCGCCGACGCGGTGCCGAACTTCCTGCTGCACCCCACGACGCTGTGGAAGGTGGGCCGCCTGGCCCGCGACGCCAACCTGGCCGAGGAGCTGGAGGAGCTCAAGCAGCGCGGGCTGCCCGTCGTCATCGTCTGGGGCCGCGACGACAGCGTGCTCCCCTGGGCGTGCGCGGAGTCCCTGGCGGTCGCGCTCGGTGGCCCCGAGGTGGTCACCGTCCCGGGCAACCACAGCTGGCTGCTCGCCGACCCCCGGCGGTTCGCGGAGGTGATCACCAACGTGATCGGGGTGGCCGGCGACGAGGAGACCCAGGCTTCCTGACGGGCCGCGTGTTCTGTGACACATTCTCCGGCGTGAACGCCGACCCCGCCCCGCCCGGACCGCGCGCGGTCGCCGTCGTACGACGCGGCCGCGAGCTGCTGGTGATCAAGCGGCACCGCGCCGGCCGGGACTACGCCGTGCTGCCCGGCGGGAGCGTCGAGCCCGGGGAGACCTTCGAGCAGGCCGCGGTCCGCGAGCTGTGGGAGGAGAGCACCCTGCAGGCCCGCGTGGACTTCGAGCTCCTCGAGGCCGAGCACGACGGCCGGGAGGCGCGCTACTTCCTGATGACCGACGTGGAGGGCTCGCCCGCGCTGTCCGGGCCGGAGCTCGAGGCGCACGGCCCCGACAACAGCTTCGAGCTGGTGTGGGCCGGCGTGGACGACTTCCACGACCTCGGGCTGCAGCCCGCGCACCTGCGTGAGGACCTGCCAAGGCTGCTCGGCCTCGACTAGGCGCGTACGCCGGCCAGCAGCACCGACCCGTCGACGCCACCCAGCAGGAAACCCTCGAGGCCGACCTCGCCGGCCGGGTCGTCGAACCGGTAGGCGACCACGGGCCGCAGGTCCGCCGCTTCCCCCGTGGCCCAGGGCCGGGTCGGCAGCCAGGCGTCCCTCAGCTCGCGCTTGGACGGGGTCAGGGTTGCCTTGTTCAGCAGCGCCATGGGCTGGGCCCTAGCCCCGGCACCGGACACCGGCTTGGTGCGCGGCGGGCACACCCTCGTCTGTTTTGAACGAACGTTTGTTCAAAACAGACGCGCACCCCTCAGGCGCGCACCTCAGGCGCGCGCCCTGGCCCGTCGACGCTCGGCGAGCATCTGCCACTTGGCCGCGGCCGAGCGGGCCCGGACCATCCGCGGCCGGCTGATCAGGTACGCGATCAGCACCGCGCCGACGATCGTGATGATCCGGTTGACGTCCACCGCGGGCCGCCAGCTGACCTGCCCGCCCTTGATCACGTAGGCGCCGGCCGGACGGCTGGCCACTCCGAAGCCGCCGCCCTCGCCCTCGCCACCCTTCTCGTCGTGGCCGGTACCGCCACCCGCGCCGCCCGAGACGACGGCCGCCGGGATGACGGTCAGCCCGTCCTTCTCGACCGGGTCGCCGTAGACCCGCTTGACCGTGATCACGTCCCGGGCGCTGTTCACCATCTCCGCTACCTTCATGCGGTCCACCCTGTGCGCGGGCCCGGGGGGCTGACAGGGCTGAAGGTCCCCCGCCGCTACTCGGCGCGCGGCACCACGCAGCTCGCCGTCACCGGGGCACCCTCACAGCACGGGCGGATGTACCCGCACCGGTCGCAACGCGAGTGTGAGGTCTCCCAGCGCATCCGGGCGCCGCAGTTGTCGCAGTCCATGTCGTCCATCGCCTCGATCCTGACATGCGGCGCCCCGCCGCGCCCGGTCGGCCTAGGATCCGTTCGTGCACCGGGGGAATCACGGGGCCGTCCGATGACGGCCACGGTCGTCGAGACGGCGACCGCGCGACGACCCGACCCCTGGAGCGCCTCCGCGCGGGGATGGCGACTGGCCCTCCTCCTCGGCTGGGCGCTGATGGTGGTGATCGCCGTCGTGGTCGGCGAACGACAGTCGTCGCTGCGGGACCTGCAGCACGC
Organism: Nocardioides koreensis; assembly: GCF_039531775.1. Classification (NCBI taxonomy): domain Bacteria; kingdom Bacillati; phylum Actinomycetota; class Actinomycetes; order Propionibacteriales; family Nocardioidaceae; genus Nocardioides; species Nocardioides koreensis. Next base: position 69,842 of record NZ_BAAAQR010000009.1, read on the forward strand.
GGTCGCGGCGGGCGAGGTGCACGAGGTCCGGATCGCCGGCGGCATGAGCGCGCAGGCGCGGGGCTTCTCCACCGTGGAGGTGCACTGGCGTCGCGGGCTGCTCGGCTACACGACCACGGTGATCGAGGCCCGACCTCTCGGCCGGGCACCCCGCGGCAGCGAGCGCGGCGAGGCCACCGCCGTCATCGGCGAGGACCTCGGCACGCGCCTGCAGGCCGTACGGCCCGGGCTGGAGGTCGTCACCGTCGACCGGACCCACCGGTCGACAGACCTGCTCGGCTGGCGGCTCCCGGACTGGACCTCCTGGCTGCTGCTGGCCCTCTGGGTGAGCACGCTGCTGGTGCTGGTGGGCTCACCCGAGCCCTGGCGGGCGACCCGGTGGGCGTGGTTCTGGCTGATGTGCGTGGCCACGCCGCTGGGGATGGCGGCGTACCTGCTCCTGGCCGGGCCGACGCCGCTCGTGCCGGCGCCGCGCAACCCGGCCCGGCGGCTCACCGGTGGGTGGGCTTTCCTGCTGGCGGCGGCCATCTCCTCGGTCGCGGACTCGATCCGGTAGGACCGGCGGCGGTCCGGCTCCGTCGGGATCAGGGGGCGGCCGGGGTGTCGTCGACGAGGCGTCGTACGCCGGCCCGGGAGGCCAGCAGGGCCACGACGAGCACCGTGACGGGGATGAACCCGCCCAGGCTCACGGCGTCACCGAAGACGAGGTCGACCAGCTCGAGCACGACGAACTTGCTGCCGGCCGGGCCAGCAGCCAGCGGCGGACCGGGCCTCGCGGGGGACGAGGTCCCGCGGCGGCGTCCGGTCCGAAAGCTCGCGTCACACCACGATCCTGACGCCTGCCCGGGAGATACGCAGGGGACTTACGTAGTCGACTCCGTAGTCCCGCGGAGGCCGGATCGTGTGGGGTGCGCCACGATCGATGTTCATCAGAGCCCTTCTCGGACTGCCCCCCGGAGTGATGCCGCGATGCCCGAGCCGTCACAGCGCCCCAGCCTCATGCACGTCTCGCTGGTCCCCGAGTCCCCCTGCCTCTTCCTCGCCCTCAGCGGCGAGCTCGACCTGAGCAGCGCCGGGGAGGTGCCCCGGGACGACTACTCCGCGCGACCGGACCTGACGATGGTGCTGATCGACCTGGGTGAGCTGAGGTTCTGTGACCTCGCCGGCCTCCGGGCGCTGGTGACCCTGCGCCGGATCCACGAGGCGCAGGGCCGGGAGGTCGCGGTCGTCCGGGCCAGCTCGTTCGTCTGGCGGTTCATGCACCTGTGCGGAGTCACGGACCGGCTGGAGGTCGCGCCCCCTGCCACCGCCGCGCCGGCCTGACCTGCGACCGGCTCAGCGGTGCCGGGCCTCCCGCTCGACCACCCACGCCGCCACCTGGGTGCGCGACCCGAAGCCGAGCTTGCGCAGGGTGTTCTCGACGTGGCTCTCCACGGTGCGCTGGGAGATCTTCAGCTGCTCGGCGATCTCCCGGTTGGAGAGCCCGCACCCGACCAGCCCGGCCACCTCGAGCTCCCGGCGCGTCAGCGGGACCTCCTCCGGCTCCTCCTCGACCGGCGCCTGCTCCAGCGCCAGGGCGACGACCTGCTCGTCGGGCAACGCCGCGCCGCGCCGGAACGCCGCACGGAAGGCGGCGTCGCCGCGGTCGATCCCGGCATGCTCCTCGCTGTGCCGCCGGTTCGCCGACAGGTACGGCACGCCGTCCGGGTCCACGCCCAGGCGCCGCCACAGCGCGTCGGCGGCGCCGAGCAGGGTCGCCGCGCGCTCCCGACGCCGCTCGGCGGCGGCCACCCAGGCCAGCACCTCGAGGACGAACGCCGTGGCCGAGCGGTCACCGAGGGCCGTCGTCATCTCCAGGGCCTGCACCTCGAGGGCGGCGGCCGCGTCCGGGTCGCCACGCAGCAGCGCGAGCATCCCGAGCGCGGACAGCGCGTAGGACCGGACGTGCACCTCCCCGGCCCGGCCGGTCAGGTCCACACACGCCCGGAGCGCGGCACCGGCGCCGTCGAGGTCACCGGTGAAGCTGCGACTCAGGGCCCAGACGAGCAGCGCCGTGGACTCCAGGGACCCGTCGCCGGCCGCGCGTGCGGCGGCCACGGCCTGCTCCAGCGGCGCCAGCGCCTCGGCGGGGCTGCCCTGCCACGCGACCTCGACGGCGCGCGCGACGAGCAGGCGCGCGGTGACCGCGTCGTCGGCGGCGCCACCGGCGAGCAGCGCCGCTGCCTGGTCCAGCAGGGACCGACCGGTGGCCGGCTCCCCCTGCAGGGTCGCCGTCCAGGCCCCCAGCGCGAGCGCGCGGGCCCGGGTGCCCGCGTCGGCCTCGGCGACCGCCGACACCCGCGCCAGCCAGTGCCGGGCCTCGCTCAGCCGCCCGGTCACCGTCCAGTACGGCTCCAGCGCGGTCACCATCTCCAGGGCCCTCCCCGCGTCCGCGGGGGTGCCGAGGGCGTGGCGGAGCGCCTCGCGCAGGTTGCCGTGCTCGCGGCGCAGGGTGCGGTACCACTCGGCCTGCGCGGGGCCGAAGGAGGAGTTCGCCGCGGCGCGGACCAGGTCGGCGCACCAGGCCAGGTGCCGGCCCCGCCCGGCCAGCTGCTGCTCCGCGCCGAGCTGCTCGGCGGCGTACTCGCGCAGCGACTCCAGCATCCGGAAGCGCGCGTACGTCGCGCCGTCGTCCTCGCGCGTGAGCACCGACTTCTCCAGCAGCCCGTCCACGAGGTCGAGCACGTCCGCCTCGTCGATGCCGTCGCCGGCGCACACCGCCTCGGCGGCCTCCAGGGGGAACCCACCGGTGAAGACCGACAGCCGGGCCCACAGCAGCCGCTCCTGGGGGGTGCACAGGTCGTTGCTCGCCTCCAGCGACGCGCGCAGCGACCGCTGCCGCGGCGGCGCGTCCCGCGCACCCTTGGCGAGCAGCCGCTGCCGGTCACCCTCCCGAGCGCACAGCCGGTCGAGGATGCCCCGGGGCGACAGCACGAGGACCCGGGCCGCCGCCAGCTCGACGGCGAGCGGAACCCCCTCGAGCACGTCGCAGAGCCCCGCGACCGCGGCCGCGTTGTCCTCGGTGAGCCGGAACGACGGCAGCGCGGCGGCCGCCCGGGCGGCGAAGAGCGCCTGCGCCTCCTCGGCCGCCAGCGGCCCGACCGGCACCACCACCTCACCGGTCACACCGAGCTGCCGCGGGGACGTGACCAGCACCCGCAGCCGCGGCGCCGTGGTGAGCAGCACCGTCACCAGCGCCGCCGTCGCGTCGAGCATCGCCGCGCAGCCGTCGAGCACCAGCAGTCCGGCACGGTCGCTGACCGCCGCGGCGAGGTCGCCGGCGCCGGCAGCGCCGTACGGCAACCGGACCCCGAAGGCGCCGGCCACCGAGTGCCCCAGGAGGTCGGGATCGACCAGGTCGGCGAGGTCGACGGTCCACGTCTCCTCCCGGCGGGCCCGCTCGTGGTCGGCCGCGGCGGCACGGGCCAGCGTCGTCTTGCCGATCCCGGCCGGCCCGGTGAGCGTGACCAGCCGGGCCGAGCCCAGCGTCCGCCGCAGGTCGGTGAGCTCCTGGCGTCGCCCCAGCAGGGGGTCACCCGGACGCGCCGGCACCACGGCCGGCCACGGGTGCGGCGTCGGCAGGTGCGTCGGGTGCGGCGTGGTGTCCTCGACCTTGCGTCGGGTGACTCCCACCCAGTGTCTCCTTCCGCCCCCGCGCGTCCGAGCCGCCTTCGACCGGGCGGTCGACGGCCTGTCGTCGTCTAGTAGCCGTAGGGCTCCGCGGCACCGAAGTCGTAGGCCAGCGGCGGCGCGTCGTCGTGGTGCGCGGCGCACCACTCGTCCCGGGGACCCGGCGACGTGAGGGGCGCGACGTAGGACTGCGTGGCCAGCAGCGTCTTCGCCCCGTCCGTGGCCTCGGCCTCGATCGACGCGGCGACCTTGTCCCGTGCCTCCGGGGTCGGCGCCGACACCAGGGCCTCGGCGTTGCGCCAGGCCGTCTCGCGCCAGCCGGAGACCAGCTGGAACAGCGCCGCGTTGCTGATCCCGAAGGGGTCGGACCCGTCGTCGATCGTGGGGTCGAAGCGGGCGGCGAACTCGGCCACCAGCGGCTCGGTGGCGGTGTAGAGCCACTTCTCGACCGCGTCGTAGTCCGGCTTGCGCGAGGAGCCGTCCGGCGCGACCAGCCCGACGGCGGCGAGGACGAACGGCAGGTCGCGGTTGATGTGGGCGTTCATCCCGAGCAGCAGGCTCCCGGTGCCGCTGACCTGCTCGTCCCGCGAGGCGTCGAAGGTGATGCGCCACGCCTCGGGCACCGAGGCCCGGTCGCCGGACTGATAGGCGTAGTAGGCGTCGGTGTAGTACTTCGCGAAGACGGCGTCCTGGTGGTTGGCGAAGGGCACGTCCTCGTAGTAGCCGGCGATGTCCCGGCTCCACCCGTAGGTCTGCGTCATGCGCAGGTAGGCACGGGCGAAGATCGCGTCGTGCGAGCAGTCCTCCGCCGTGCCGTCGGCGATCCGCGCCAGCTCCTTGAGCGTCGCCTTGAGGCACTTGTCCCTGCCCGCGACGCAGTCGTTGTCGCTGGTCGGTATGTACTCGTCGGTCCAGCCCGCGAGGTACGACGACCAGGCCACGTTCGTCTGCGTGGCCGCGGACGTGGACGGCCCGACCGCGACGAGCGCGGCGACGAGCACTCCCGCCAGGACTGCCCCCGTCCAGCGGGCATGACGAATCAGCTTCGCGGACAACGTAGATCCCTCCCCAGGCAGCGCCATGAGCACCCGCCATGCTGCACAAGACCAGGGGGGATGGTCTGCCTCCCTTCCCCAAGACTGGGGATGCCACGGGGGTGCCGCGGGCCAGCGGTCTAGTCCGATCGCCGGTCCGATCGCCGGTCCGATCGCTGGTCCTGCCGCTGTTCCTGTCGTTGGGAGGCCACCCAGGCGGCCACCTGGTCCCGGGAGGTGACGTGGAGCTTGCCGAGGATGCGGGCGACGTGTCCCTCGGCCGTGCGCCGCGCCAGCACCAGCCGCTCGGCGATCTCGCGGTCGGTCAGGCCCTCGGCCACCAGCTCGGCGATCTCGCTCTCCCGCCGGGTCAGCCGGACCTCGTCGCCGTCGGCCGCGGCAGCCGGCGTACGTCGCCCGACCGCGCGCGCGACCGCCTCGTCGAAGCGCAGCGTCGTCCCCTCCTCGAAGGCGCGCCTGAAGGCGGCCTCGCCCAGCGCCTCGCGGGTTCGGTCCAGGCAGCGCTCGTGGTCGTCGTGCAGGTGGCCGAAGAGGCTCGCGCCGATCGAGTCGAGCGCCGCCTGCACCGCGCCGAGGAGCCGGGCGGCGTCCGCGGCGTGGCCCGCCTCGGACTCGGCCCACGCGACCACCTCGACCGACATCGCCATCCCCATCCGGTCGCCGAAGGGCTCCTTGAGACGGAGCACGTCGCGGGCGTAGGTGCGCGCCCGGGCCGCGCGGCCGAGCTGCCACTGGACCAGTGCCTCCACCCAGCGCGCCATCGCGGCGCACCAGCGCTCCGAGGCGGCCTCGCTCAGCGCGATGCACTCCTCGGCGTGCGCCATCGCCCGGTCGGGGTCGCCCAGGGTGGCGTGCACGGTGGCCAGCTGGACCAGCGCGAGCGGGACCCCGAACGGGTCGGTGCCCTCCCGGTGCAGCGCCAGCGCCTCCTCCAGCAGCGGCAGCGCCGCGGCCGGTTCGCCCCAGAAGGCCGAGGCCAGCGCGAACCCGTGCAGGGCGTGTGCGCGCCAGGTGGCGTCCCGGGCTGCCGTCGCCGCCGCGAGCGCCTCCTCCAGCAGCGGCCTGCCGACGTCGATCTGCCCCTGCAGGACCGCCAACCGGCCGGCGACCTCCAGGCCCGCGGCCCGCACGACGCTGCGCTCGACGGGCTCGTCGGCGCCCGCCGCCGGCAGCCGGGCCAGCAGCCGCTCCGTCCACCCCCGGCCCTCGCCGAAGCGGCCCACCATGACCCAGTGGTGCTGCAGCGAAACGGCCATCCGCAGGCCCTCGGCCGCGTCGGCCGGGTCGTGCGCCAGCCGCTCGAGCGCCGCGCGGAGGTTGTCGTGGTCGGCGCGCAGCCGGGCGAACCAGTCGACCTGGGCCGGGCCGAACAGCTCCGCGGCGGCGGTCGCGGCCAGGCCGGCGTACCACCGGCGGTGCCGCTCGGCGTACGGCGCGGCGCCGCCCGCCTCGGCCAGCCGGGCGTCGCCGTACTCGCGCAGCGACTCGAGCATGTGGAAGCGCGCCACACCGCCGATCACTGCCTGCTCGTGCACGAGGATCGACTTGGCCACGAGCCCGTCGACGACGTCGGGGAGCGCCGCGGCGGGCAGGTCGTCGTCGCAGGCGACCGCCTCCAGGGCCTCGAGGTCGAACCCGCCCCGGAACACCGAGGCACGCGCCCACGCCAGCCGCTCCTCCGGCTGGAGCAGGTCGTGGCTCCAGTCGAGCAGCGCCTGGAGCGTCTGCTGCCGGGGCAGCGCCGCGCGGTTCCCCCGGGTGAGCAGGGCGAAGCGGTCGCTGAGCCGCGTGAGGATCTGGTGCACCGTGAGCGAACGCGCCCGCACCGAGGCCAGCTCGATCGCGAGCGGCATCCCGTCGAGCCGCCGGACCAGCTCGGCCAGCGCGTCCTGGTTGGCCGCGGTGACCCGGAACGACGACCAGCTCGCGGTGGCCCGCTCGACGAAGAGCCGGACGGCGTCGTAGTGCATCAGCGCCTCCGGGGAGCCGGCGGCCCGGCCGGGGCCCGGCATCGGCAGCGGGGGCACCGGGAGCACCAGCTCGCCGGGCAGCGCCAGCGCGTGCCGGCTGGTGGCCAGCACCCGGACGCCCGGGCAGCTCGCCAGCAGCTCGGCCGCCAGCGCCGCGGCGGCCTCCTGCACGTGCTCGCAGTTGTCGAGGACCAGCAGCAGCTGCCTGCCGCGCAGGTGCGCGACCAGGCGCTCGGTGGCGCTGCCCCGCTCGGCGGACCGGATGCCCAGCGTCCCGACCACCGTCTCGGGCACCAGCTCGGGCACCTGCACGGGGGCCAGCTCCGCGACCCACGCACCGTCGGCCAGGCTGCGCTCCTGGTCGGCCGCCGCGCGGTACGCCAGCCGGGTCTTGCCGATCCCACCCGGTCCCAGCAGCGTCACCAGCCGGTGCGAGGCCAGACCGGCACGCACCGAGGACAGTTCGTGCCTGCGCCCCACGAAGCTGGACAGCTCCGCGGGCACGTTGCTCCGCCGCTCCGCCGAGGTCCCACCCATCGCGCGTCAAGCGTAGTCCCGCGCAGGCCGCGCAGGTGGGCGCGGTCCGGGGTCCGCCGCCGCGTCCTTCCTCAGAGCCCTGGCGGAGCTTCGTCGTAGGCGGGGTGGCGGCTCGCCACCTTGCGCGCCTCCGTCAGGTGGCCGCCCAGGTAGGCGCCAAGACCTGAGACGGCCGCACCAGCGAGGGCGAGGCCGGCCCCGGTGCCGTGGCGGCCCCGCCGACGGGCAACCCATGAGGCCGTGTAGACACCGATGGCGACCCCGTTGGTGACAGCGTGGACGAGGCCCACCCGCTTGTCGCGCGACGTGGCGGCCGACCACTCGGCCCATCCGGCCCACGCGGTCGGGCCGGCAGCGAGCAGACCGGTGCCGATGAGCTTCTGGGCCGCGGCGGACGTGTCAGGCCCACCGAGCAGGTCCAGCAGGCTTGCCGAGGTCCAGGTGCCGAGCGGGATGTCGGTGAGCACCGGGTGGACTGCGTGGCCCAGCCACTCACCGCGCAGCACCGAGGCTCGCGTGCCGGTGCCGAACAGGACCCGGATCGCCGGCTCCAACGCACGCACCGGCCGGTCGAGCGCGGTGGCGTCCTCGAGCCGAAGGGTCCAGCGCACGATCCTGGGGGACCCTTCGTCGGGGCTCATTCGCTTCTCCTCGGGGTGTCGTGGATGTCGCGGGCTGCGCCGGAGCGACGTCGTTCCATCCTTGACCCGCCGGGGACGCGAGGTCAACGGAGCGCTCACCGCGCCTGGCGAGCGGATCCACCGGGTGTCGGGTCAGCGCGGGCTGTCGAAGCAGCGCCCGGCGGCGCGGGGACCGATGTGGCCGGCCTCGGCGAGCCAGCGCACGCTGTCCCGCATGGACTCGGCCAGGGATCGTCCGCCGATGCTGAGCTCGTCGACCGTCGCCGAGTAGTCGACGCGGGTGTCGAGCGCGATGACGCGGGCCCCCTCGACCGTGTGCGGGAGGAACGACCAGCCGGTGTTGTAGCCGAGCTGCAGCACGGGCAGCGCGGCCCTGAGCGGCATGCGCACCGCGGGGAGCCGGCGTCCGGTCACGGCTCGCAGCGTCTCGTGCGGGAGCGAGACGTTCTCGCCGGGCACCAGGTAGCGGCGCCCGGGCCGGCCGAGGGCGGCGACCACCACGTCGGCGGTGTCCCGGACGTCCACCCACTGCATCCCGCCCCGTGGCCAGGTGGGGAGGCGTCCGCGCAGGATGTCCCGGATCACCCCGTCGCTCTCGCCGAGGTACGGATCGCGCGGGCCGAGGATCGCGCCCGGGTTGACGATGGTGACCGGGGCGCCGGCGGCCTGCCGGTCGCGTGCGACGCGCTCGGAGTCCACCTTGCTCCGGGTGTACGGGCCGAGCGCGACACCGAGCGGGCTCTCGTGGTCCAACCTCGCCCCGGCTCGCAGCAGGGCGACGATCGAGGACACGTGGACGATGCCGGAGCACCCGGCCTCGATCGCCGCGTCCAGGACCGTGGTCGTGCCGACCTGGTTCTCCTGGAGCATCCGTTGCGCGTCGCGGCGCCGGTAGGAGAACGTGGCGGCGGCGTGGACGACCCGGTCACAGCCGCGCAGCCTGCCGAACCGCGGCGCCGTCGGTCATGTCGCCGGGGACGACTTCGATGCGCTGGTCCTCGGGGTCCACGCCGAGAAGGGCGAGGTTCTCGTGCAGCTTCGCGGGTGTCCGCACGAACGCCCGGACCCGGCAGTCCTCGTCGAGGAGGCGTTGCAGGACATGGATGCCGAGGAACCCGGAGGCTCCCGTGAGCAGGACGAGGTTCATGGCACCCAGCCTGTCTCCTCCGTCCGCCCGCGAACAGTGCGTCCTGCGGATGGTCTTCACCGGAACGCCCGGTTCACCGGCCGTTTCTCCGAGCCGGGCGGGGCGTAGGGTCTGGGTGCCCGACACACAGGAGTGCGACATGACGGCGAGCCGATCGGCGCGCGAGAGGAAGGCCGCCGCACAGGCCGGCCCCCTGGCGAGGGTGAAGATCGACCTCGACGAGCACCAGCAGTTCGTCTACAAGATCAGCTGCTCCGAGTGCGTGGCCCGGGGCCACCGCAGCTGGTCGGCCTACCGCCCCGGCGGGGACAACGGCTTCATGGCGGCGATGGACCGGTGGATCTTCCACCTCAACGAGAAGCACCCCTGGGCCGACGCCCCCTGCCTGGCCTTCCTGCCGGCCGCCCAGCAGCGCCTCCACGAGCGGCGCGAGCAGCGAGGAGCCGAGGACGAGCCCCGGGCCTGACAGCCTCCCGTCACCGATCCGCGCCGGCACCGCCGGTCTCTGCGGAGAGCAGCAGCAGCCGGTTGAGCAGGTCCGCAGCCCGGGCGACCTCCTCCCGCTCGCCGCTGACGAGCAGGTCGAGGAGCAGCCCCCGGGCGGCGCCGAGGGCGAGGCGCGCATGGGTCCCGGCCTGCGCCTCGGGCAGGCCGATCGCCCGGCAGAGGTCCGTCACGGACGGCAGCCACGCCCCGATCAGCTCCTCGCGCAGGGCCGAGGCGTGCTCCCTGCCCTGCATGGCGTGCGCGGCGAGCTCGAAGAACAGCGGCCCGTAGCGCAGCGTCGCCTCCACGGTGTCCTCCCAGTACCTGGCGCCGGCCTCGAGGGGTGGCAGGTCGGTGTCGTACGTCGCGGTCATCACCGCGCGCTGGCGCGCCTCCACCTCACGGGTCACCTCGGCGAGCAGGCCCTCGCGCGACCCGAAGTGGTAGATCAGCATCCGGTGGCTGGTGCCCACCGCCTCGGCGATCCCGCGCAGGCTGGTGTCGCCGATGCCGTGGCGGCCGAAGTGGTCGACCGCGGCGTCGAGGAGGCGCTGGTGTGCCGGCGTACGAGCGCCGTCCGCAGCGCGCTGCGTCACGCGGTCGGGCCGGTGACTCGCTGGTCCAGGCTCTCGGCCTCGAGGTCGATGTAGCGCTGCGTGCGCCCCCGCCACACCAGGGCGGCGACGGCGCCCATCGGGCCGGTCTGCTCGATGCTGAGCCTGACGGAGGAGCCGGTGGCGTCCGGGACGACCTCGTGCCGCGCGATCGTCCGCATCCCCGGCCCCTCGGCCTCCCAGGTGAAGTTGCGACCGTCCGCGACCTCGGTCACCTCCCACGACGCCTGCGGGAGCCGGGGTTGGCGGACCTTGGCCCGGGAGCCGAGCTGGAACGGTCCGTCGTCGAGGCGCTCGACGCTGTCGATCGTGGGGGTCCACTCGGGCCAACGAGCGACGTCGAAGAGCACCTCCCAGACCGCCCGGGGCGGCGCGTCGATGTGCCTGGTGGTCTCGAAGTACCTCTTCATGTACCAAACGGTACATCGAGGCGGTCGGGTGCACCAGCCTGAGCCGCGATGTCCTCAGGCCAGGTGGACGGGCAGCTCGGACAGCCCTCGCAGCACGAGCCCGTCCCCGTGGTCCCAGCGCAGGTCGCGGTGGTCCACAGCCAGCCGAAGGTGCGGGAACCTCGCGAGCAGCGCGGTGAAGGCGATCCTGGCCTCGAGTCGGGCCAGGCGCGCACCGAGGCAGTGGTGGATGCCGTGGCCGAAGGCCATGTGGTCCACCGACGGCCGGGTGACGTCGAGCTCGTGCGGGTCGTCGTGGCGTGCGGGGTCGCGCCCCGCGGTCGCCAGGTTGACGACCACCTGGACGCCGGCCGGGATCTCGGTTCCCGCGATCGTGACGTTGCTGGTGGCATAGCGGAACGTCGAGTGCGGGACGGGGGCGTCGTACCGCAGCAGCTCCTCGATCGCCTGTGGCACGAGGGCCGGGTCGGCGGCGAGCGTCTCCCACTGCTCGGGATGCTGGAGCAGGGCCGCCACCCCGTTGCCGATCAGGCTCGTGGTGGTGTGGTGTCCCGCCACGACCAGCTGGAAGAGCGAGGACATGAGCTCCTTGCGGGTGATCGTCCCGGCTTTGGCGGCGCGGGCCAGGTCACCCACCAGGTCGTCGGTCGGCCGGGCCAGCCTGCGGTCGACGAGGTCGCCCAGGCAGTCGACGATGGAGCCGGACGCCACGACGGCCTCGTCGGGAGGCACGGCTCCGGGGTACGGCGTCATCAGCGTCGCGAACCAGCCGGCCAGCCGCTCCTGCTCGCGGCGCTCGACGCCGAGGAGCTCGCCGATGACCGAGAACGGCAGGGGCAGGGCGAAGCCGGCCACGAGGTCGACCGGACCCTCCCGGGCCTCGAGGTCGTCGAGCAGGGCCCCGGTGGTCTCGACGATGCGGGCTTCGAGAGGAGCGAGGCGGGTGCGCGTGAAGCTGGGAGTGGCGAGCCTGCGGAGCCGCGTGTGGTCAGGCGGATCCACGCTCAGCATGTGCCGGGCGAAGTCGCGGCCCGGCAGCCCCTCGGCGACCACGGCACCTTCCGCGTCCAGCGCCGCCTCCATGTCCTTGGACAGGCCCGGATGGTTGAGCGCCTCGCGGGCGGCGTCATAGCCCATGACCAGGAACGCCCGGTGACCGTCGGTCAGCGTGACCTCGTGCACCGGACCCTGCTCGAGCACCTCGGCGAACAGGGGATAGGGGTTGTCGCGGTCGTAGTCGCCCCACCGACGCAGTGCGGGGATCTGGGTCCGGGTCATGACGCCACCTCTCGGCGTCCCGAGCCCACCAGGTCAGCTCGAAGGATCAGGCTCGATCGGCCCCGTCACCGGGACGCCTCTGGGTCACGACACCATCGTCCTCCACGTGGCGGCTCCGGTCGAGCCAGAGGTGGGCGACCAGGGCCACGGCTGCGCGCGGGAGTGCGCGGCTGGTCACGCGATCACTAGTCTCGGAGAGACCAGTCGTAGCGAGGGCGGGAGGCGCCATGTCCCACGTGCAGCAGCACAAGTTCCAGCTCGACGAGAGCGAGATGCCCACCCGCTGGTACAACGTGTTGCCCGACCTCCCGACGCCGCCGCCGCCGGTGCTGCACCCGGGGACCGGGCAGCCGGTGGGGCCGGACGACCTGGCGCCGCTGTTCCCGATGGACCTGATCCTGCAGGAGGTCTCCACCGAGCGGTACGTCGACATCCCCGAGGAGGTGCTCGACGTCTACCGGTTGTGGCGGCCCAGCCCCCTGTACCGCGCGCACCGGCTGGAGAAGGCGCTGGGCACGCCGGCGCGGATCTACTACAAGTACGAAGGGGTCTCGCCGGCCGGCTCGCACAAGCCGAACACCGCGGTTCCCCAGGCGTTCTACAACGCCAGGGCCGGGATCAGGAAGCTGACCACGGAGACCGGCGCCGGCCAGTGGGGCACGGCGCTGGCGTTCGCCTGCGCCCAGTACGGGCTGGCCTGCGAGGTCTGGCAGGTGCGAGCGTCGTACGACCAGAAGCCCTACCGGCGGATGATGATCGAGACGTTCGGCGGCACCGTGCACCCGAGCCCCTCGGAGCTGACCGAGGCGGGTCGCAGGATCCTGGCCGCGCACCCCGACTCGACCGGGTCACTGGGGATCGCGATCAGCGAGGCCGTCGAGGTCGCGGCGCAGGACCCGACGTCCAACTACGCGCTCGGCAGCGTGCTCAACCACGTGCTGATGCACCAGACGATCATCGGTGAGGAGGCCCTGCTCCAGCTGGCGCAGGCCGGGGAGACCCCCGACCTCCTCGTCGGCTGCACCGGCGGCGGGTCGAACTTCGGCGGGCTGATGTTTCCGTTCCTGCGGGAGAGGTGGGCGGGCCGGATGAGCCCGACCGTGCGGGCGGTGGAGCCGGCCGCGTGCCCCTCGCTGACCCAGGGCACGTACGCGTACGACTTCGGTGACACCGCGGGGATGACACCGTTGATGAAGATGCACACCCTCGGCCACGACTTCGTGCCGGACCCGATCCACGCCGGCGGGCTGCGCTACCACGGGATGAGCCCGCTGATCAGCCACCTCTACGAGACCCGCGAGATCGAGGCGGTCGCCAAGCCGCAGACCGAGTGCTTCTCCGCCGGGGTGCTGTTCGCCCGGACCGAGGGCATCGTGCCCGCGCCGGAGCCGACGCACGCCCTTGCGGCTGCGATCGAGGAAGCGGTGCGGTGCAAGGACACCGGCGAGGAGAAGGTGATCCTGACCGCGCTGTGCGGGCACGGCCACCTCGACCTGGCGGCATACGACGCCTACCTGTCCGGCAATGTCGTCGACCACGCCTGGGAGGACGCCGACATCCAGGCCGCGGTGGCCGAGGCGCTCTCCCGACTGCCGACGCTCGCCTGACCATCCCGGGATGGGCCCGCGACCGGAGGAGTCGTGCGCAATCGCGGCCTCTGAAGAGTCAGCCCATGAAGTCAGGGACCTCCTCGACCCCGCACTCGTAGTAGCGCATGGCGAGGCGCGCCTGCTCCACGTCGATCGTGCCCTCGCCGACGGCAATCGCATCGTTGAGCCAGAGGTGGGACGACACGGCGGTCTGAAAGGTCATCACGTGGATGCCTCGGCCGTCGTCGAGTGACGACAGGCCGGTCAGGGCGAACAGCACCTCACCGGGGCCGGGCACCTGGATGACTCCCCGCGCGTCGGGTAGGGCATGTCCGCCGCGGATGCGGGGGAAGTTGGACCACCTCGCGGATCCCGACAGCCGTCCCACGAAGGTGGCCGTGCCCTGACCGTATATCCGGCCGTCACTGGCCGGCGAGGGTTCGACCTCGTGGAGCAGGTCGTAGCTCCAGCTCACGTCGCACAGGTGGTCCAGTCGCATGCCCGCACCTCGCCAGGTCTCGGTACCGACTCGTGTCTCGACGCTACACCCGGCGCTCGGTGCCACGATGAGTTCTCGCGGTGGGCTCGGTCTGACTGAGCATGACGACGCGCGTGCTGGCCACCGGACTCGCGATGGGCGAGTCGCCCCGCTGGCGCACGACGATCAGCTCTGGGTGTGCGACTGGCTGGCCGGTGAGGTCGTCACCGTCGACCCGCAAGGTCGCACCGAGGTCGTCCGCCGGATGGAGGGACTTCCGTTCTCGGTCGACTTGCTGCCTGACGGCCGCGAGATCAACACGACGCACCAGGGTGTCGCCGTCGGCCCGGACCTAGCGCCGTACGGCGGCACCGGTCGTCCGTGGAACGAGATCGTCGTCGACCCCCTCGGTCGTGCCTTCGTGAACATGCCCGGATCGATGCCCGGTGAGGAGCCTCGTCCCGGCATCGCCGCGGTCGTCACCCCCGACGGCGAGACCCGAGAGGTCGCCGACGACCTGTGGTTCCCGAACGGCATGGCGGTCACCCCGGACGGTTCGACACTCATCGTCGCGGAGTCGCACGCCCACCGACTCACGGCCTTCGCCCTCACCGCGGACGGCTCGCTCACGGACCGCCGGAGCCGGGCCGAGCTGGGCGGCGAGGCTGCACCGGACGGCACCTGCCTCGATGCCGACGGCGCCGTCTGGTACGCGGACGTGCCCAACCGGCACTGTCGTCGGGTCGGCGAGGGCGGCAGGGTGCTGGAGACGGTCGAGGTCGATCGCGCGGGCAGGTGAACTGCGTGGTGTCCATACGAGGTGACTCGGCGTCGGGTGCGTCCGCCTCCGACGTGATGGCGGCTCGCTCCGCCCCGGTCGGTAGCTCCTCGGGCTTCCGGTTCGGCCCGATCGCCGGCTGTCCACAGGCCTCCCGTCGACCGTCCTGGCACTGTCGGTGCCGGGTGCTTGAGTGGTCCTGTGATCGAGACGGACAACATGGGCTTCCCGGTCGTGGTCGAGGACCTCGACGCGGACCTGCTGCTCGAGCTCGCCGAGGAGGCGGAGATCCAGTGCCGGGCCGCGGAGCGGCGCAAGCTGCGGTACGTCGCCCAGTGGTGCGCGGTGAACCCTGCCGACGACCTCGGCCCGGCCTCGTGGAGCGACGCGGGCGGGGAGGCCGCCGGCTGCGACCTGCGCGTCGGTGGGGACGGCACGCCGGCGGTGAAGCCGTTCGCGGCCGAGCAGATCGGCGCCGCCCTGCAGATCTCCACCTTCGCCGCGACCCAGCTGATGTCTGACGTGCTCGACCTCCAGCACCGGCTGCCCCGGATCTGGCGGCGGGTCGAGGACCTGGAGATCCCGTCCTTCCGCGCCCGCCGGATCGCCCAGGCCACCTCCTCCCTGTCGCGGGCGGCCGCCGCCTACGTGGACGCGGAGCTGGCTGGGATCGCCGGCACCTGCGGCCCGAGGCGGATCGAGCGCGCGGTGGCCGACGCCAAGGCCGCCTTCGACCCCGACCAGGTCGCCGACGAGGAGGAGCAGGCCCGAGCAAGCTGGGGCGTGACGCTGCGCCACGGCCCGGCGGATGGACCCGGCGCCTGGGCGGGCACAACCTGGCTGGAGGCCACCGGGGACACCCTGGACCTCACCAGGTTCCACGACCTGGTCTGCCACGTCGCCGAGCAGCTGCGGCTGGACGGGGACGACTCACCCCTGGAGATCCGCAAGGCCAGGGCGCTCGGCGTGATCGCCGACCAGGCCTCGGGTGCCGCCGGCAGCAGCGGGCCGAGCGCCAGGACCCGCATCTACGTCCACGTGAGCGCCGACGACCTCGACGACCCGGGCGCACTCGGCGCCGCCGAGCGGCTCGGGCCGGTCACCATGGACCGGATCCGGGACTGGCTCAAGCACTCCCGGGCCACGGTGGTCCCGGTGCTCGACCTGGCCTCCACCCGCGCGATCGACCGGCACGACCCGGACGAGGAGATGCGCGAGCTCGTGATCCTGCGCGACGAGCACTGCGTGTTTCCCTGGTGCGAGACCGACGCCCGCAGCTGTGACCTCGACCACATCGTCCCGTATGACGAGCACGGCCCGCCGGGACAGACCAACCCCGAGAACCTCGCGCCGCTCTGCCGGCGACATCACCGCGGCAAGACCGCCCGGCACTGGCGCTACCAGCGCAACGCGGACGGCAGCTACACCTGGCACTTCCCGCTCGGCCGCAGCTACCGGGTCACCCGCACGGGCACCAGCCGGCTGCGCTGAGGCTCGGTCCGCCCGCGCGGTTTCGCGACCTGCCGACGCCTCGGAGTCCTATGCTCAGGTGTGGATGAAGGCCAGGGTCAGCGAGCCATGGCACGTGCGCTGGAGGCCGCAGAGTCTGCCTCGCCGGTCGAGGCCGTCGAGGCGGTGACCCGCGAGCTCGGGCTGGCCCTGGATGCGACCCGCGTGTCCTTCCTCATCGCAGACCTGTCGGGGCGGGCACTGGTGCGGCTCGCACACATCCGGATCGACCCCTCCGAGGGAGCCGTGGTCGTCCCGCTCGGCCCGGACGAGCGGCGGGACCTCGAGGAGTCCGCGACCGTGGTGCCCTTCGACGGCGGTCCCGCCGAGCAGGCGGTGCGCTCCCAGGAGGTGCGGGTGATCGCGCCCGGCTCCCGGCCTGCGGGATCAGACGGTCCCGGGCAGTGGGAGGTGCTGGCCCCGGTGACGCAACGCGGCGAGGTCATCGGCCTGCTGGAGCTGATCCTCCCTGAGGAGCCCCCCGCCGACTCGGTGGAGGAGATCGCCCGGTTCGCCCACCTGCTGGCCTTCGTGGTGATCGCCAACCGACGGCACACCGACCTCTACGAGTGGGGCCAGCGCACCCGGCCCCTGAGCCTGTCCGCGGAGATCCAGCACCGACTGCTCCCCGGGCCGCAGACCTGCGAGGCCGGCGCCTTCACCCTCGCGGGCTGGCTGGAGCCGGCGGCCGCCATCGCCGGGGACACGTTCGACTTCAGCCTGGCGCGCGACGCCCTCCACCTGTCCCTGACCGACGCGATGGGCCACGGCGTCGGCGCCGCCCTGGCCGCCACCCTGTGCGTGGGAAGCCTGCGCAACGCCCGCAACGAGGGCGCCGCACTGCTCGAGCAGGTCGGCGCGACGAACCAGGCGCTGCTCGAGCACGCAGCCGCCAGCGGGCTCGAGGACTTCGTCACCGGCCTGGTCGGACGCGTGGACCTGCGCACCGGGTCCCTGGACCTGGTGAACGCGGCGCACGTCGCGCCGTACCTCGCCCGCGGGGACCACGTCAGCACTGTCGACCTGCCCGTGGACCTCCCGCTCGGCCTGTTCGAGGACACCACCTATCGCGCCAGCCGGATCACCCTGACGCCCGGGGACCGGGTCGTGTTCGTGACCGACGGCATGCTCGAGCGCAACGCGGTCGGCGTGGACCTCTCGGCAGCGATCCTGGCCACCAGGGCGCTGCACCCGCGCGAGGCCGTGCGGAGCCTGGCCGACCGCGTCCTGATCGCGACCGGCCAGGTGCTCAGCGACGACGCCACCGTGCTGTGCCTGGACTGGCACGGCGGGCACGGACAGGACCGCGGCAGCGCCCACGGGGCCGACCGGCTCCGGGTGAGCAGGCCGCTGGCCTGAGCCTGGATCCACCAGCCAGGCCGCCGGCTCAGTCCGGGGGCGGCGCCTGGGAGGCCCGCGCAGCCTCGGGCAGCTGGATCATCGCCGCCGCGAAGATGCGCCGGACCGCCAGCACCCGGGCGCGGTCGACGAGGCCCGGCAGACCGGGGCGTGGGGTGACCTCCGTCGTGCCGCTCAGCCGGGTCCCCTCCGCAACGGGCTCGAAGACCCTCCGGTTGTCGAGCGGGGGTGTGCCCGGTTGGTGGGAGAGGTACCGGAACTCGTGAGGGGGGTTCCACACCGTCACCTCGATCTCCGAGACGATGCTCCGGCCCAGCACGACGTTGGACATCTGGCCTCGGCCACCGACGCTCCCCCAGTCCGGGCCCTTGCTCGAGTCGCGCAACGACGAGAAGAACGACGGCCAGTTCAGCGGGTCGCACACGAAGGCGAACGCCTCCTCGGGCGGGAGCGGGACCACGGCCCCGTAGGCGAAGTGCAACGGCTTCCGGCTCGCAGAGGACACGGTGAACCTCCCACCGGCCGGCCGGGCACCGCCGGGTCCCGGTGGGACGCCGTCGACGCGGCACCAAGGTGGTCGGTCACCTCGAACTGTCCTCAGGCCTCGGTGTCTCGTCAATGACCTCCTGCACCGAGCGGGACAGCAGGCAGAACTCGTTGCCCTCCGGGTCGGCCAGGACGACCCAGGACGAGTCCGGCGCCTGACCCACCTCGGTACGACGTGCCCCCAGTGCCAGCAACCGCTGCAGCTCCTGCTGCGTGGTGGCGCCGTCGGCCCGGAGGTCGAGGTGCAGCCGGTTCTTCACCACCTTCCCCTCGGGCACGGCGGCGATGTCGATCGTGGGCCACGTCGAGTCCGCGGGGCCGATGCTGACGACCTCCCCGTCGTCAGCGACCACCCGCCAACCCAGGACCTCGCACCAGAACTCGGCGACGAGCTCGGGTCGCACGGCATCGATGGCGATCACGGCGATGCGGCTGGGCATGGGTCCTCCTGTGGCGTCAACGACCGCGACGGGTCAGTCGGTGAGGCGGTAGATGGACGTCGGGGTCGCTGCGGACGCACCGGTAGTTCCCGTCGAACGCAGCACGGTCGGACGGCTGCGCTCTCGTGAAGGCCGCCATCGCGACGGCACCCGGATCTCGCTCCCACTCGAAGAGCTCGTCGAGATCGGCATCCTCGAGCTCCCGCAGCCTCACGCCCACGTGGATCACCCTAGGCACTCCCACCCGAAAGCCCGCCTGCAGCCGGCAGGCCGGCCGATCCACTTCCGCCGCGCTTGAGTAATCCACCCGCCGTCTGGGCACGAGGAGGACAAGAGGGTGATCCGCGTTCGCGGATCGAACGGGAGGGAAGCAGCAGATGATCGACATCAAGGACCGGATCAAGGGCGTCACGGACAGGGAGCAGTGGGCCGCTCGCGGCGCGTCGTTCGTGGCGAAGGCCAAGGCCACCAAGGTGGTGTGGTTCCCGCCCGAGCCCGTCGAGACCGGCAAGAAGGCGGCCTCGACGGCCAAGAAGGCGACGAAGAAGGCGGCCAAGAAGCCGAGCGGCGCCGCCAGGAAGACGACCGCTGCCGCCAAGAAGTCCACCGGCACCAGCACCAAGAAGGTGAGCAGCCCGGTACGCCGCAAGAAGGCGTGAGGCGCCCCCGCGGAGGGGCTGTCCACGGCCCTCCGCCGGCAGCTGCCGCCAACGTGGACGCGGGTCCGCTCAGCCCTGGTCGAAGACCCGCAACAGCCGCTCGGCCTTCCAGCGGGACTCGGCGTACTCCTCGGCCGGGTCGGAGCGGACCGTGATGCCGCCGCCGGTGCCCAGCGACCAGGACCCGTTCCCGCCGGTCACCAGCGACCGGATCACCACGCCGAGGTCGGCGCGCCCGTCGGCGGCGAGCCAGCCGAAGGCACCCGCGTAGACGCCGCGCGGTGAGCTCTCGACCTCCTCGATGACCGCCATCGTGCGCAGCTTCGGGGCGCCGGTCATCGACCCCGCGGGGAACAGCGCGTGCAGCGCCCGCACCGTGGACACGTCGTCGCGCAGCCGGCCGCGCACGGTCGAGACCAGCTGGTGCACGGACCGGTAGGACTCCACCTCCATCAGCACCGGCACCTCGACCGTGCCGGGGTCGCACACCATCGACAGGTCGTTGCGGAGCAGGTCCAGGATCATCAGGTTCTCGCTGCGGAACTTCGGCTCGGTGCGCAGCCGCTCGCGCAGCAGCGCGTCCTCCGCCGGCGTCGCGCCGCGCGGCGTGGTGCCCTTGATCGGCTTGGTCTCCAGCTGCCGGTCGGCAGTGACCAGGGCGTAGCGCTCCGGCGAGGAGCTCAGCAGCCACGCCCGGTGGCCGGGCACGTCGTGCTGGAGGAACCCGGCGTACGGCGCGGGGTTGAGCTCGCGGAGCCGGAGGTAGGCCGTCACCGGGTCGAGGTCGCTCTCCCGGTCCAGTCGGTAGGTCAGGTTGGCCTCGTAGGTGTTGCCGGCGTGCAGGTGCTCCTGCACCCGCGCGAACGCGGCCCCATAGCTGTCCGGGACCGCGACGTCCGGGACGCCGGCCACCGGGTCCGCCGCGCGGGCCACCGGCGGGTGGTCGAAGAGGCGGACGTGGCGCGGCCGCATCCACACCGCGTCCGGCAGGCCGCCGGGTGCGGGCAGCCGCGCCGGGAGGTCCGGGCGGGCGGCGTAGCCGAGGTAGCCGAACCACTGGTCGCCCGCCTCGCCGGCGGCCAGCTCCCCCTCGAGCGCGGCGAAGATGTCGTCCCCGACCACCTCGGCGCGGCCGCCCCGGTGCCGGGTGACCCGGCGGGCGACGGCGTCGTACGTCAGCGACACGTCGTCCTCGTCCAGCCAGCCGATGACCGAGCGGCGGCCGGACCACTCCCGGGCGCCGCCCCCGTCGAGCCAGAAGCAGCGTGACCGGGTGGTCGCGACCTCGCGGAAGTGGACGACCGGGTCGGTGCTCATGGGGCGCCCAGGAAGTTCGCGACCAGCGCGGCGCCGTGCTCGGAGAGGATCGACTCGGGGTGGAACTGCACGCCCTCGAGCGGCAGCGACCGGTGCCGCACCCCCATCACCACCTCGCTGCCGTCCTCGTCCACACAGCTCGCCGACACCGTCAGGCAGTCGGGCAGGTCGACCGCGGCCAGCGAGTGGTAGCGCACCACCGGGAAGCCCTGCGGCAGGCCGCGGAACACGCCGGCGCCGTCGTGCCGCACCGCCACCACCTCACCGTGCGCGGGACGCACCCGGTCCACGGTGCCGCCGTACGCCGTGACCAGGCCCTGCATCCCCAGGCAGACGCCCAGCACCGGGCGGGTCGCGGCGAGCAGCACCTCGCGGCCGACCGCGAAGTCGGCGGCCACGGCGGGGTGCCCCGGGCCCGGTGAGAGCACCACGTGGGTGAACCCGAGGACCTCCGCGGCCGACACCTCGTCGTGCTGCACCACGGTCGGCAGCTCCCCGGTGACCGAGGCGACGAGGTGGACGAGGTTCCAGGTGTAGGAGTCGTGGTGGTCCACGACGACCACGTGGACGCTAGCCGTCACGCCCGTCGGGTCCGGGGTCGTCGAGCAGCAGGCCGCTCACCAGGTCGTGGACCAGGTCGTAGCCGTGCTCGGTCAGGATGGACTCGGCGTGGAACTGGATCCCCCGGTAGTGCGGGCCGCGCACCAGGTGGATGTCGCCGGACTCCGGGTCTGCCTCGACCGAGACGCCGTCCGGGAGGGGGGTGCCCCCGGGCGGGACCCGCCCGACGAACGTGTTGTAGAAGCCGACCCGCTCGGTGCGCCCGTCGATCGCCACCGGCGACTGGGTGCCCTGGAAGACGATGTCCTTGTAGGCCAGCGGGATCCCGAGCTGGTGGCACAGCGCCTGGTGGCCCAGGCAGACCGCCAGGAACGGCTGCCGCCGCTCGAGCAGGTGCGCCACGGCCGCGCGCAGCCTCGCCATCTTCGGGTCGTCGCCGTCCCGCGGGTCGCCCGGGCCGGGCCCGACGACGACCAGGTCCCACGGATCGAAGTAGCCGTCGAGGCCGTCCGGGATGTCCTCGTGGCGCACCACCGTGCTGCTCATGCCGAGCACCCCGAGCAGGTGGCGCAGCATGTTCACGAAGTCGTCCTCGCCGTCGAGGATCACCACGCTCTTCCCCGCCAGCCGCGGGTCCGGGGCCGAGCCGCCCTGGTCGGTGAGCCAGAACGTCGAGAGCCGCCGGTTGCGCGCGTTGAGCGTGATCAGCACGTCCTCGTCGCTGACCAGCTCGGCGAGGTCGACGCTCGGGACCGGTGCGGGCGGGACCAGCCCGAAGGCGCTGAGGATGCCGCCGGCCTTGGCGTGGGTCTCCGCCACCTCGTACGCCGCGTCCGAGTCGCGCACCAGCGTGGCGCCGGCCGTCACCGTGAGGTTGCCGGCCGGGTCGACGTCGGCGGTGCGGATCACGATCGGGCTGTCGACCACGGGCCCGCCCACGGAGTCGCGGCCCAGGATCGCGAGCGCGGCGCCGTAGTAGCCGCGGCCCTCGGGCTCGTACTGCTTGATCAGCCGGCAGGCGTTCTCCACCGGCGAGCCGGTGACGGTGGCGGCGTACATCGTGTCGCGCAGCACCTCGCGGGGGTCGCGGCTGGTGCGGCCGGCGAGGAGGTACTCGGTGTGGACGAGGCGGCTCATCGGCTTGAGGAACGGGCCGAGCACCTGGCCGCCCTCGTTGCAGATGTCGCACATCATCTTCAGCTCCTCGTCGACGACCATGAAGAGCTCGTAGATCTCCTTCTCGTCGTGGAGGAAGTCGAGGAGCCTGTCCCGCAGCGACTCCGTGGTGTCGGCCTCGGTGGGGATCCGGAAGGTGCCGCTGATCGGGTTCATCCGGACGTCGCCGGCGTGGATGGAGACGTGCCGCTCGGGGCTGGCGCCGATCAGGTAGCGGTCGCCGGTGAAGAAGACGTAGGTCCAGTACGCGCCGCGCTCACGCTCGAGCAGCCGGCGGAAGACGGTGAGGGCCTTGTCCGGGCCCCAGTCGGCGACCTGGGCGCGGTAGTGGCGGCCGATGACGAGGTTCGCGCCCGCGCCCTGGCCGATCTCGTCGCGGATGATCGACTCGACGAGCTTGCCGTACTCCTGGTCGTCGGTCTCGAAGCCACCGCGGTCCGCGAAGTCGAGCCCGGCGTCGTCGATCGCCTCGATCACCTCGGCGACCGAGAACTCCGACTCGGTCTCGACGTCGACCACGACCAGCGGGGTGCCGTCGTCGTGCACCTCGAAGCCGCGCTCGGCCACCTGGCGGAACGGGATCGCGAGCAGCCGGTCCGCGATGTGGCCGTCCTCGGGCACGCCCTCCTCGAGCGGCACGTCGAGGATCGACTCGACCACGTGGCGCCGGCCCCCGACCAGACCGACGGTGGGGCGGTCCCCGGCCCGCGTGGAGCGCCGGATGATCGCCCACGCCTCGTGCCCCTGGAGCGCCTCGATCGCGGCCCGGGCATCGGTCGTGGAAGGCATGGCGAAACCCTACTTCCAGCCGAGTCGGCGCAGTTGTGCGTCCCAGACCCGCCGAGTCGGCGCAGTTGTACCGGCCCCGGGCGTCAAACTGCGCCGCCTCGGCCGTCGTACGGCGTCAAACTGCGCCGACTCGGCCTAGGAGATCGTGGTGAGCAGCTGGGTGGCGCGGGTGAGCACGACGTAGAGGGTGGCCTTGCCGGTCGCGGACTCGTCCTCGATCTCCTGGGGCCGGACGACCACGATGCCGTCGAACTCCAGGCCCTTGGTGTCGAGGCCGGTGAGCACCACGACCCGGTCCTCGCCGGACGGGGTGACCGAGGAGTCGACCGCGGCACGCGCACCGGCGGCGTCGTCGGCGAGCTCCGGCCAGGACGCCAGCCAGGCGTTCACCTCGGAGCGCCGGGCGACCGGCACGACGATCCCGACGGTGCCGCCGACCTGGCCGGCGATCTCGGCGACGGCCTGCCGGGTCGCGCTCTCGAGGTCGGGGACCCCGGTGAGCACCACCGGCTCGACGCCGGTGGACCGGACCGCGGTGGGCAGGTCGGCGTCGAGGCCGACCCGCTGGGCGTACGCCGCGGCGTGGGCGTAGATCTCCGAGGAGTTCCGGTAGTTGGTCGACAGGTGGAACTCGTGGACCACCTTGCCCTCGAGCGCGGCCGCCCGGGCGGAGGCGGCCTCCTCGGGCACCGGCCACGACGACTGGGCGGGGTCGCCGACGATCGTCCACGTCGCGGTGCGACCGCGCCGGCCCACCATCCGCCACTGCATCGGCGTGAGGTCCTGCGCCTCGTCGATCAGCACGTGGGCGTAGCCGTCGTCCTCGATCCGGTGGGTGGGCGGCGCCCAGGCCCGGCCGGTCGGGGCGTACTCGCGGTCGGCCGCCGTGAGCAGCTCCTGCATGTCCACGCCACCCTCGAGCAGCGAGGTGTCGTCGAGGTCGCGCTCGTCCTCGGTGCGGGCCGGCACGTCGCCCAGCGCGTAGCGCAGCTCGTCGAGCAGCGCCACGTCCTCGACCGAGAGCGAGCCGTCGCCGGACCACGACTTGGCCAGCAGCCGCTGCTCCTCCGGGCCGAGGACCCCCTCGGCCACGCGGGAGAAGAACTCGGGCTCGCGCAGCCACGACAGCACCTGCGGCGCGTCGAGCGGCGGCCACCAGGCGAGGGCGAAGTCCACGAACGCCTGGTGCGAGAGCATCTCGTCGTTGAACGCCTCGCGCCCGCGCTCCCGGCCGCGCTCACCGCGCACCTGGCGCCACATCGCGTCCAGCAGCGTGTGCGCGATCCGGGGCAGCTGGCGGTTGCGGCGGCCCTGCGACATCAGCTGGCGGCGCAGCCGGCCCAGGGTGCCCCGGTCGAGCACGATCGTGTCGTCGCGCCAGAACACCCGGAACTCCTGCGGGCTGCCCGGCGCCTGCTGCCGCGCCGTACGCCGCATCAGCTCGGCCATCCGCTCCGAGCCCTTCACGTCGGCCACCGCGGGCTCGTCGTGGCGGGTGGCGCGGACGCCGTCGACGACCTCGCCGAGGCTGCGCAGCGCGACCGCGGTCTCGCCCAGGGAGGGCAGCACCCGCTCGATGTAGCGCATGAACACGCCGCTCGGGCCGACGACGAGCACGCCACCGCCCTCGTAGCGGCGGCGGTCGGTGTAGAGGAGGTACGCCGCGCGGTGCAGCGCCACGACCGTCTTGCCGGTGCCGGGGCCGCCGGAGATCGTGACGACGCCCTTGCCGGGCGCGCGGATCGCCTTGTCCTGCTCGGCCTGGATGGTCGCGACGATCGAGTGCATGGAGCGGTCGCGGGCGCGGGACAGCTGCGCCATCAGCGCACCCTCGCCGATGATCGGGAGGTCCGCCCCCGAACGGTCGAGGGCCTCGGCGTCGAGCAGCTCGTCCTCGACCCCGACCACCTTCGGCCCCAGGCAGCGCAGCACCCGACGGCGGACGACGCCGTGCGGCTCGGCCGCCGTTGCCTGGTAGAAGACCGCGGCCGCGGGCGCGCGCCAGTCGATCAGCAGCGAGTCACGGTTCTCGTCGCGCAGGCCGATCCGGCCGACGTAGCGCGGCTCCGGGTCCAGGTCGTGGCTGAGGTCGAGGCGGCCGAAGACCAGACCCTCGTGCGCGGCGTCGAGCTGCGCGATCCGCTTCGCGGCCTGGAACACCATGGCGTCGCGCTCGACCAGGCCACCCTCGTGGCCCAGCCGGCCGCGCCCGTGGCCCTCGCGGGCCAGCTCCTGCGCAGCCTTCGCCGACGTCGCGAGCTGGACGTGGACCTTGTCCACAAATGCCTGCTCGGTGGCGACCTCGTTCTCGACGAGCTCTTCTGACAACGACCGATCCCCTCAAACCCTGAAGACTTCCCCCGTGGCCGGCCCGGCGCGCGGACTGGCGAGTCGACAAGCCTACCTGCTGGCTCTCGGCCGCACGGCGGAATCCCCCCGGGTCAGTCGGCGCGGACGTAGGTGGCCAGGCCGAGCTCGAGGTCGGGACGCAGGCCGTCGCCGCCCGCGCGCAGGCCGGCGGTGCCGCCGGTCGCGGGGATCACCGCCTCGGTCGAGCCGGAGCCGCCGGCGGAGAACGTCGACTCCCCCGGACGTCCGTCCTCGAGCGTGCGGACCACGGCCCGGCCCGTGCGGGCGAAGCTCATCTCGACGAGCGTCTCCTGACCGTCGACGCCGCGCACCGTGAGCTCCCGCGTGCCCGGTGCCCCCGCCTTGGTGTCCACCAGGCGCCAGAGATGACCGCCGTACTCCCTCGTCAGCGGGACCGGCCAGCCCGCCAGCCGACCCGCCGACGGCGCGGGGGCGTAGGCGGCCACCGCGATGCGGAGGTCGGGGTCCTCGACCACGTCGCCGTGCTGCCCGTGGGTCACCCACATCCGCACCCGCAGCGCCCTCGCCTCCTCGGCGTCCGGGTAGGTGGTGATCCCACCGTTGCCCGCCGGGTCGAAGAGTGGGTCGTCGCACCCGCTGCCCGAGACGGCCCCGCCACCGTTGACCGAGATGTGGAGCCAGGCGTCACCGGGGCCGCCCGAGCACAGGTAGGAGATCGGGAGGGCCCCGCCGTCGGTCGACAGGTCGAAGCCGAGGTCCGCCTCGCCCGGCTCGCCGATCGCGTCGGCGAGCAGCCGCTGGCCGGCCACGTCGTCGCGGAAGGTGATCCCGTCCGAGGTGTCACCGGGCGCCGCCCCGCTCAGGTCGTAGACCGCCAGCGCGACGGCACCCTCACCGGTGACGGAGACGGTGCCGGCCCGCCGCGGGGGCACGCGCACGAAGTCACCGAAGTCCTCGGTCGTGACCGTGCGAGGTCCCTCGTCGACGCCCCGCAGCGTGACCTCGTCGTCCGGGCCCGACGTCGCCCAGCTGACCAGGCGCGGACCGTCCGAGGGAGCGAGGCGGAGCCGGACCCTGCCCTCGCCCTCTCGCCCCTCGGCGAACGTGAAGGTGTAGCCGAGCGAGCTCATCGTCCGCGGTGCCTCGTGACCCGCCAGCGTCCGGTCCGCGACCGGCGCCTTCCGGTCACCCGCGAGCGGGAGGGTGAGCGTGACCGCCATGGCCGCCACGACGCTCGCGGCGACGGCGCCGACGGCGGTGCGACGGCGGCGGCGTACGACACGGATCCGCTCGCGCACCGCGACCGGGCGGACGTGCACGTCATGGTCGGTCAGCTCCGCGGCGTGGCGGTCCAGCGTGCCGCGCAGGTCGTCCATGGTGCTCATCGCAGGTCCTCCTTCTCGGCGGCCATCTCGTCGACGGCCAGCGCCGGGTCGATCCGCAGCTTCGCGAGCGCCTTGCTGGCCTGGCTCTTCACGGTCCCGACCGAGCAGCCGAGCAGCCGGGCGGTCTCGGCCTCGGTGAGGTCCTCGAAGTAGCGCAGCACCACCACCGCGCGCTGCCGCCTCGGCAGCCGCTCCATCGCGGTCCACAGGTCCTGGCCGGTGTCGGAGGCCGCGGTGCCGTCGCCGGTGTGCGTCTCGGGCAGCTCCTCGGTCGCGACCTCGCCGGTCCAGCGGCGTCGCCACCACGTCGCGTAGGTGTTGACCAGGATCCGGCGCACGTAGGGCTCCGGGTGCCCGTCGATGCGCCCCCAGGCGAACCACGCCTTGGTGAGCGCCGTCTGGAGCAGGTCCTCGGCGAGCGCGTGGTCGTGGGTGAGCAGGTACGCCGTGCGGAGCAGCCCGCTCGACCGGGCCGCGACGAACTCGTCGAAGTCGACCCGGCTCGTCGGGCCGTCGGCCCGTGGGTCGGTCACCGGTCCCCCCGAGGTGGATCGCGCCCGCGATCCGGCCAGTGCAGTCATACCGGGTCCTACCCGGTGGCCGCGGCGGATGGTTGCCTGCGCAGCGCAGGTTCTTCGGGCTACTTCTTCCGCGAGAGGAACGCCGTCATCGCCTCGCGGGCGGCGTCGGAGGCGAACAGCCGCGCGCTGAGCTCGGCCATCTCCTCGCCGTGCGCGTCGATCCGCGCGATCAGGTCCCGGTTGAGGATCCGCTTGGACTCGCGCAGCCCCTGCGGGGCGCCGGTCGCGAGCGAGGCGCAGAGACGGTCCACCTCGGCGTCGAGCCCGTCGGCCGGCACCGCCGTCGTGACCAGGCCGTACGCCGCGGCGTCGCGCCCGGTGAACACCTCGCCGCCGAGGGTGGTCAGCGAGGAGGCGCGCGGGCTCATCCGGTGGTGCACCGTCAGCGAGATGATCGCCGCGGCCAGCCCCAGCTTGACCTCGGTGAGCGCGAACGTGGCGTCCTCGGAGGCGATCGCGAGGTCGGAGGCGGCCACGATCCCGATCCCGCCCGCCCGCACGGCGCCGTGCAGGCGGGTGACCACCGGCTTGTCCATGGACACGATCAGCCGCTGCAGCTCGACGATCCGGCGTGCGCCCTCCTCCATGCCGCCCTCGGTCGCCTCGGACAGGTCGGCGCCGGAGCAGAAGACCTTGCCCTCGGCCCGGATCAGCACGACCCGGACGTCGTCGTCGGCCTCGGCCCGCTCCAACCCGGCGAACAGCTCGGCCACGAGCCGGCGCGACAGCGCGTTCCGGTTGTGCTGGGAGTCCAGGGTCAGGGTGGCGACGGCGTCACCGGCCGCGTAGTGGACGAGGTCGGCGGCAGTTTCGTGTGCGGAGTCCTGGGAGGCGTCAGACATGGCGCACATCCTGCCGCACCGCCATCCGGAGCCGCCGCCGCTCCGAACCACGGTCCATGACGACACGACTGCTCCATGCCGGGTTCGGCGTCCTCGCGACCATCGTCGGCGTCGCGGCCGGGCACCTCGTGGCCGCGCTCACCGAGCCCGCCGCCTCCCCCGTGCTGGCCGTCGGCTCGACCGTCATCGACCTGACCCCCACCCCGCTCAAGGAGTGGGCCATCGCCCACTTCGGCACGAACGACAAGACGGTCCTCGTCGGGTCCGTGCTGGCCGGCGTGCTGCTGCTCGCCGCGGTGGCGGGCCTGCTCGCCCGCCGCCGGTTCGCCCTCGGCGCCGGCCTGCTGGTCGTCCTGGTGGCGGTCGCGGCGAGCGCGGCGCTGACCCGGCCCACGGCGGGCGTGGCCGACCTCCTCCCCAGCCTGGCGGCCGCCGGCACCGGGGTGGCCGCGCTGGCCTGGCTGGTCCGCGCCGCCCCCGGCCGGGCCGGTGGCGCCCACCGGGGCGACCAGGCGGGTGGCGCGAGCCGCCGGGGCGTGCTGGTCGCGGCCGGCGCGCTGGCCGCGGCGGCCGCGGTCATGGGCGGCGCCGGCCGATGGATCACGTCCTACCGCACCCGCCCGGAGAACGTCGACCTCCCCGCGGCCGCCGACCCGGCCCCGGCGTTCCCCGCCGGGCTCGACGACCGGGTCCCCGGGATCACGCCGTTCCGGACGTCGGCCGACGACTTCTACCGCGTCGACACGCGGCTCACCCTCCCCGTGGTCAGCCTGGGCAGCTGGTCGCTGACCATCGACGGCGACGTCGACCGCGAGGTCACGTTCAGCTTCGACGACCTGGCCTCGATGGAGCTGATCGAGCGCGACATCACGCTGACCTGCGTCTCCAACGACGTCGGCGGCCGGTACGTCGGCGCGGCCCGCTGGCTCGGCGTACCGCTGACCGACCTGCTCGACCGGGCCGGCATCGACCACACGTCGGCCGACCAGATCCTCAGCACCGACGTGGACGGGATGACGATCAGCACCCCGCTCGACCTGGCCACCGACGGCCGCGACGCGATGATCGCGATCGGCATGAACGGCGCGGCGCTGCCCGTCCAGCACGGCTTCCCGGCCCGGATGGTGGTGCCGGGGCTCTACGGCTTCGTCAGCGCCACCAAGTGGATCACCCGGATGACGCTGACGACGTACGCCGAGCAGGACGCCTACTGGACCCAGCGGGACTGGGCCACCGACGCCCCCATCAAGATCGCGAGCCGGATCGACACGCCCAAGCCGCTCTCTACGATCGACGCCGGCCGCACCGTCATCGGCGGGGTCGCCTGGGCCCAGCACCAGGGCGGTGTCGAGAAGGTCGAGGTCCGCATCGACGGCGGCGGCTGGCAGGAGGCGCGGCTCGGCCCGTCGGCCGGCCAGGACTACTGGCGCCAGTGGTACCTGCCCTGGACCGCCGAGAAGGGCCAGCACACGCTCGCCGTCCGCGCCGTCAACGGGGAGGACGAGGAGCAGACCGCCGCCCGCGCCACCCCGTTCCCGGAGGGCTCGAGCGGCATCCAGCAGATCGTCGTCACGGTCGCCTGAGCCGGGCGACCTCGCTCAGGCGCGGTGGCCGGCCGGCGTGTCGACCGGCGGCCGGTAGCCCTTGGCCGCCTCGCTGGCGCGGGCCATCGCGTCGAGTCCCTGCTCGATCGTCAGCAACGGCGTCGTCTTGAACGTCTTGACCGCTCCGCCCGCCGTCGCGGCGAGCGAGAACGCGGCGGCACCCTCCGGCGAGGCGAAGTCCGCGATGCCGACCAGGTCGTAGTCGCCGAAGGCGTAGAACATGCTCTCGATGCGCCCGCCGGACGCCTCGAGCAGTGGCTGGATCCGGTCCAGCACGTTGCCCTGGTCCCGGATCTGCTTGGCCCAGGACTCGGGGGTGTAGGCAACTTCCAGAAGGTACTGCGCCATGTCGGCCTCCTCAGGTGTAGGTCTCGGCCGCGGCATCGGTCGCACGCGACCGTCCCTGCGAGCCTTCGCCGATCCGGGAGGCCCGGCTAGGGGCGAAGTACCCGGCGACGCCCCGGGTCTTTCGGAAAAAACTGCGGATCCGGCCAATCCGCCCCCGCACCCGGTGCCGAACGCCTCACGTAAGCAGACACCGACGGAAGGTCACCCCCATGAAGCGCACCACCGCCCAGCGGGCCACCGGAATCGCCGCCCTGGCACTCACCATTCCGTTCGGCCTCGCCGCCTGCGGCAGCGACGACTCCAGCAGCGCCGCCACCGACAGCGGCTCGAGCTCCATGAAGGAGAGCCCCTCGGACGACATGTCCTCCGGCATGGCCTCCGACGCCGGCGCCCAGACCTTCGGCCCCGGCTGCTCGGCCATCCCGACCTCGGGTGGCGGCTCCTTCGACGGCATGGCCACCGAGCCGGTCGCCTCGGCCGCCAGCGCCAACCCGCTGCTGAAGACGCTGGTCGCCGCGGTCGGCAAGGCCGGCCTGGTCGACACGCTGAACTCCGCCGACGGCCTCACCGTGTTCGCGCCGACCGACGACGCGTTCGCGAAGATCCCGTCCAAGGACCTCAACGCGGTCCTCAAGGACAAGGCGACGCTGACCAAGATCCTGACCCACCACGTGGTCGCCGGTCAGCTGGACCCCGCACAGGTCGCGGGCACCCAGGACACGCTGGCCAAGGACCAGATCACCGTCGAGGGCGACGAGAACGGGATGACCGTCGACGGCGCCAAGGTCCTCTGCGGCAACATCCCGACGGCCAACGCCACGGTCTACGTCATCGACTCCGTGCTGATGCCGTCCTGACCGGTTCAACTTTTCACCAGATGGGCAAGGATCACGTCGTGGACCAGTTCCGGCCCGTGACCCCCGGCGTCCCCTCCTCGGAGGGGACCCCGGGGGGTCCTGCGCTCGGCGAGCTGCTCAGGCTCTCCAGTCGCGGCGACCAGGGCGCCTTCGCAGCGTTGTACGACGCCACCTCGCGCCGCGCGTTCGGGCTCGCCCTGCGCGTGGTCCGGGACCCGGCCCAGGCCGAGGAGGTCACCCAGGAGGCCTTCCTCGAGGTCTGGCGGACCGCGTCGCGGTTCGACCCGGACCGCGGGAGCGCCGTGGCGTGGCTGCTCACGATCGTGCACCGCAAGGCGGTCGACCGGGTCCGGTCGGCCGAGGCCTCGTCCCGCCGGGACGTGGCGTACCACCAGCAGAACCAGCCGGTCGACCACGACGCGACCGCCGAGGCCGCCGAGGCCTCGCTCGAGGCCCGCCGGGTCCGGGGTGCGCTGGAGAACCTCACCGAGGTCCAGCGCGAGGCGCTGGAGCTGGCGTACTTCGGGGGATACACACACACGGAGGTGGCGACGATGCTGGACCTGCCGGTCGGCACCGCCAAGACCCGGATCCGCGACGGGTTGATCAGACTTCGAGACGCGATGGGAGTAGGCCGATGATCACCCCATTCGAGTGCTCGCTTCGCTCCGCTTCGAACGGGGGCCCCGAATGACCAGCGACATCCACGCGCTGTCCGGCGCCTACGCCATCGACGCCCTCGACGACATCGAGCGCGCCCAGTTCGAGCGCCACCTCGCCGAGTGCGCGGAGTGCCGCGCCGAGGTCGACGGCCTCCGCGAGGCCGCCGGCCTGCTCGCCGAGACCTCCGCCGCCGAGCCGCCGGCCGCCCTGCGCGAGCGCCTCCTCGCCGAGGTCGCCACGGTGCGGCCGCTGCCGCCGGTGACGCCGCCCCCTGCCCAGCACACCGGGCGCAGCCGTCGCCGGTGGGTCGCCCCGCTGGTCGCCGCCGCCGCGGTGGTCGCCGCGCTAGGGGCGGGAGGCGTGGTGTGGCACCCCTGGTCCGACGAGACCACCCAGGCACCCCCGGTCAGCGCCGCCGACCGGGTCCGCAACGCCCCCGACGCGGTCAGCGTGACCCGCAGGGTCGACGGCGGCGAGGCGACCATCGTCGCGTCGAAGTCGCTGAACCAGTTCGTCGTCAGCACCGAGGGACTGCCCGCGCTCCCGGTCGGGAAGGTCTACGAGATGTGGCTCCAGGACGCCGACGAGGGCATGGTCCCGGTCTCCGGCGGACTCATGACCGCCGCCGACTCCACCGTGGTGCTCGAGGGTGACCTCGCGAACGCGCTGGGTGCCGGCATCACCGTCGAGCCCGCTGGCGGCTCCCGGGTGCCCACCTCAGACCCCGTGGCCGTCTTCAGCTTCGAGACCGCCTGATGCGGACCACTCCTCCCCGCCGGGTCGCCGTCATCGGCTCCGGGGTCGCCGGGCTGACCGCCGCGCACGTCGCGGCCGGCAGTGTCGACGGCGCCGGAGGCGCTGCCGCCGTGACGCTCTACGAGGCCGACGACCGGCTCGGCGGGCACGCCGACACCCACCTCGTCGACGGCCCCGACGGGCCGCTCGCGATCGACACCGGGTTCATCGTGCACAACGAGCGCACCTACCCGACCCTGCTGCGGCTCTTCGCCGAGCTCGGCGTCGCGACCCAGGACTCCGACATGTCGATGTCGATCCGCGACGACGAGTCCGGCCTGGAGTGGGCCGGCGCGCTCGGCCGGCGCGGGATCTTCCCGGCCCGCGACAACCTGACCCGGCCGGCGTACCTGCGGATGCTCACCGAGATCCCGCGCTTCCACCGGCGCGCGAAGGCGCTGCTCGCGGGCTCCGGGGAGGACGTGACGCTGCGCGAGTTCCTGCGCGCCGGCGGGTTCACGGCGTACTTCACCCGGCACTTCATGGAGCCGGTCGTGGCGGCGGTGTGGTCGTGCGACCCCGAGCTGGCGCTGGACTACCCCGCGCGCTACCTCTTCGCGTTCCTGCAGCACCACGGGATGCTCCAGGTCTTCGGCTCGCCGCAGTGGCGGACCGTGACCGGCGGCTCGCGGACCTACGTCGAGAGGGTCGCCGCCGGCCTGGACGACATCCGCACCGGCACCAAGGTCACCTCGGTCCTCGAGACCCCCACCGGCGTCGAGGTGACCGACGGCAACGGCCACGTCGAGGCGTACGACGCGGTCGTCGTCGCGACCCATCCCGGCCACGCGCTGGCGATGCTCGCCGAGCCGACCCCCGCGCAGCGCGAGGTGCTGGGCGCGATGCCGTACTCCCCCAACACCGCGCTGCTGCACACCGACACCTCGCTGATGCCGCACGCCCGGAACGCCTGGGCGTCCTGGAACTTCCTGCGCCCCACCGAGGCGCTGGGCCACGTCACCGTCAGCTACGACCTGACCCGGCTGCAACGGCTCGACGCCGAGACCCGCTACCTGGTCACGCTCGGTGGCGAGCACCTCGTCGACCCGGCCACCGTGATCGACCGGATGGAGTACGAGCACCCGCTCTACACCCCCGAGTCGGTCGCCGCGCAGCGGCGGCTGCCGACCATCGGCACCGACCGGGTCGCCTTCGCCGGCGCCTACCACGGCTGGGGGTTCCACGAGGACGGTGCGCGCTCCGGGGTCGAGGCCGCGGAGCGGCTCGGGCTGAGCTGGTCGAGCACCTCACCGGGTCTCGACACGCCCGCTCGTTCCTCGCGGGCTACTCGACCAGCGAGCGAGCTGCCCGGGACCACCGCCACCACCATTCGACCAGCGAGCGAGCTGACCGGGGTGTACGCCACCACGATCCGGCACACCCGCCGCCGTCCGTTCCGGCGTACCTTCGAGCACCGCTCGCACACCTGGCTGGTCGACCTCGACGACCTGCCCGGCCACGGGCCGCTGCTGCGCCCTCTTCTCCGCCCTTTTCTGGGCAGCTTCGAGGGCCGCGACCACCTCGGTGACCCGTCGCGGACCATCCGGGAGAACCTGGACGCGTTCCTGGCCGACCACGGGCTGGAGGCCGACCGGGTGCTGATGGCGGCGCAGCCGCGGGCGTTCGGCTACTGCTTCAACCCGATCAGCGTCTTCTGGTGCTTCGACGCCGCCGGCGCGCAGACCGCGACCGTCGTCGAGGTGCACAACACCTACGGCGACCGGCACGCCTACCTCGTCCACCCCGACGAGCAGGGCCGCGCGACGACGCCGAAGGCGATGTACGTCTCGCCGTTCCACGGCACCGACGGCACCTACGAGCTGGCCGTTCCCGTGCCCGGTGACCGGCTGCACGTCGCCGTCAGCCTCCGCACCGACGATGGTGCGGTGTTCAGCGCGTCCCTGACCGGGACCCGCACCCCCGGGGGTACCTCGCGCCGCGCCACCCGGCTCCAGGCGCTGCGCGCCGCCCCCGCCGCCCTGCGCGGCTCGATCCTGATCCGCTCCCACGGCATCTGGCTGTGGGTCCGCCGCCTGCCGGTCCGACCGCGACCGCAGCACCACCAGGAAGGCGTCTGACGCATGACCCTGACCCCCACCCGTCCCGACGTCACGGCGTGGCCCGGACTGGACACGGTCCCCACCGGGCCGCGCGCCACGGTCTCGGCCAAGGTGGCCCGCCGGCTGTTCCTCGCCGCGGTCCGCCGCCTCCCGGTGACCGTGGTGGTCGCGTCCGGTTCGACCACCGGCGACCCCAGCGACGGCCACACCGAGACCTACGGCCGCGGCGGCCCGGTGATGGTCGTGCGGCGACCCGACGAGCTCTTCGCGCGAGTGGGCACCCAGGGCCTGATCGGGTTCGGCGAGTCCTACCTGACCGGGGCCTGGGACGCCGAGGACCTGGCCGGCTTCCTGACCGTGCTGGCCGGCGAGATGCAGCACCTGGTCCCCGAGTCGCTCCAACGCCTGCGCGCGCTGGTCGTGCCCCGCACGCCGCG
Source organism: Nocardioides koreensis (assembly GCF_039531775.1). NCBI lineage: Bacteria > Bacillati > Actinomycetota > Actinomycetes > Propionibacteriales > Nocardioidaceae > Nocardioides > Nocardioides koreensis. The sequence goes on from NZ_BAAAQR010000009.1 coordinate 104,753, forward strand.
CCGGCACCGCAACACCGAGCGCAACACCCGCGGCAACATCGCCCACCACTACGACCTGTCCAACGACCTGTTCCAGCTCTTCCTGGACCCGTCACTGAGCTACTCCGCGGCGCTGTTCACCTCCGACGTCGTCGAGCGGGGCGACCACTCCCGTGCCACCGCGCCGTACCCCCGCGACACCGCGGGCGGGGACGACCTGCTGGAGGCCCAGGTCCGCAAGATCGAGCGGCTGCTCGACCAGGCCGGTGTCCGCGAGGGGTCCCGGGTGCTCGAGATCGGCTCGGGCTGGGGCGAGCTCGCGATCCGCGCCGCGCGCCGCGGCGCGCGGGTGCACACCATCACCCTGTCGAGCGAGCAGAAGGAGCTGGCCGACCAGCGGATCGCCGCCGCCGGCCTGAGCCACCTCGTCGAGGTCGAGCTCTGCGACTACCGCGCGGTCTCGACGGGCTCGACCAGCGGGGTCCGCTACGACGCGGTGGTGTCGGTGGAGATGGTCGAGGCGGTCGGCCACCAGTACTGGCCGACGTACTTCGAGACCATCGACCGGGTCCTCGCCCCGGGCGGCCGGGTCGCGATCCAGGCGATCACCATGCCGCACGACCGGATGCTGGCGACCCGGAACACCTACACCTGGATCAACAAGTACATCTTCCCCGGCGGCTTCCTGCCCTCGGTCGAGGTGATCGACCAGATCACCCGGCGCCACACCGACCTGCGGATCACCGACCGGCTCGCGATGGGCGCCCACTACGCCGAGACGCTGCGCCGCTGGGACGCGGCGTTCCTCGCGGCCGCCGACCGGGTCCGCGAGCTCGGCTTCGACGAGACCTTCTGCCGGATGTGGCACTTCTACCTGGAGTACTCCCGCGCCGGGTTCGCCTCCGGCTACATCGACGTCAACCAGCTCACGTTCGCCCGACCGGAGGAAGTGTGATGACAGCCGTCGACGGCGTGGTCTCGACAAGCTCGACCACCGAGGGAGCCAGCCCGACCGGCGTCGCGGAGCGGCTGGCCGAGGCGGTGCGGCCGTTCATCGGGGGCGACCTGCCGGTGCGGCTGCGGGCCTGGGACGGCTCCGAGGCCGGGCCGGCGGGCGCTCCGCTGGTGGAGCTGCGCTCGCCCGACGCCGTACGCCGGCTGCTGTGGCACCCGGGCGAGCTCGGCGCCGCGCAGGCCTACGTGACCGGCGAGCTCGAGGTGCACCACAACCTCGACGCGGCGCTGACCCATGCGTTCTCGGTCGCCCGCGACCGGGAGCTGGGCGGCGGGCGACCCCCGTTGGCGGCCATCGCGCAGGCGGTGCGCACGGCCGCCGGTATCGGTGCACTGGGTCGCCCGCCCGCTCCCCCGGCCTCCCAGGCGCGGATCCGGGGCCGGCTGCACAGCGTGCTGCGGGACCGGCGCGCGATCAGCCACCACTACGACCTGTCCAACGAGTTCTACTCGTTGATCCTCGAGGACTCGATGGCCTACTCCTGCGGCTACCACGAGTCCCCGGACGTGAGCCTCGAGGAGGCGCAGCGCGCCAAGCTCTCGCTGGTCTGCCGCAAGCTCGGCCTCGAGCCGGGGATGACGCTGCTCGACGTCGGCTGCGGCTGGGGGTCGCTGTCCCTGCACGCCGCCGAGCACTTCGGCGCGAAGGTCACCGGCGTCACGATCGCCGCCGAGCAGAAGCGCTTCATCGACGCCCGGATCGCCGAGCGCGGCCTCGCCGACCGGGTCGAGATCCGACTCCAGGACTACCGCGAGGTGCCCGAGTCCGAGTGGGGCAGCTACGACGCGGTCTCCTCGATCGAGATGGGCGAGCACGTCGGCGAGGGCAACTACCCGACGTACGCCGAGGTGCTGCGCCGGTCGGTGAGGCCGGGCGGCCGGGTCCTGGTCCAGCAGATGTCACGCACCGGCCGGTGGCCGGGCGGCGGGCCGTTCATCGAGTCCTTCATCGCGCCCGACATGTACATGCGGCCGGTGGGAGAGACCGTCGCGCATCTCGAGCGTGGGGGGCTCGAGGTGCGCGACGTGCACGCGCTGCGCGAGCACTACGTGCTCACCGTGGCCGGGTGGCTGGAGCGGTTCGAGGGCAATGTCGACCGGCTGACCGAGCTGGTCGGCGAGGAGGTCGTCCGCGTCTGGCGGCTCTACCTCGTCGGCGGCGCGATGGCGTTCCGGGACGGCCGGATGGGGGTCGACCAGATCCTGATGGTCCGCCCCGACGGTCCCCACGACCTGCCCGCGACCCGGTCCTGGTGACCTCCCCGTGAGCGAGGTCCTGACGAGCCTGGCCGTCGGCCTGCTGACCGCCGCGGTCGTGATGACCGTGGCCGCGCTGGTCGCGCGCGCGGTCGGCCGGGTCGCGGTCGTGGACGTCGCGTGGGGCCTCGGGTTCGTCGCGATCGCCGCCGGCACGGCGGCGGTCGCGGACGGTGACCCGGCCCGGCGGTGGCTGGTGCTCGGGCTGGTGGGGCTGTGGGGTCTCCGCCTGGCCTGGCACATCCGCCGCCGGGCCGTCGGCCACGGGGAGGACCCGCGGTACGAGAAGCTGCTCGGCGGTCCGGTCCGCGAGGTCGGGTTCGGGGTCGCGGTGCGCAAGGTGTTCCTCGTCCAGGGCGTGGCGATGTGGTTCATCTCGTTGCCGGTCCAGGTCGGGGCGGCGCTGTCGGTGCGCTGGTGGCCCGTGGTGGTCGCGGGCAGCGTGCTGTGGCTGGTCGGCCTGGTCTTCGAGGCCGTCGGCGACGCCCAGCTCGCGGCGTACAAGCGAGACCCCGACCGCGGTCCGGTGATGGACCGGGGGCTGTGGCGGTGGACCCGCCACCCCAACTACTTCGGGGACGCGTGCGTGTGGTGGGGCCTGTGGCTGGTCGGCGGGCTCGCCTCGGGCTGGCTGCCCGGCCTGCTGACCGTGCTGGCGCCCGTCGCGATGACCTGGTTCCTGGTCTTCGCGACCGGCGCCCGGCTGCTGGAGCAGACCATGATGAAGCGGCCGGGCTACCCCGAGTACGCCGCCCGCACGTCGATGTTCTTCCCGCTGCCGCCCCGGTCCTGACCGTGCCGTGCCTGACCCTGGAGGTTGACCCGGGGGGCTTGAATGGGGAGACATGGACGCCGTCACCGAAGCGTTCCGGGCCGAGCCGCGGACCGGGTTCCTGCCCGAGGCCCAGCGACGGCGCGCCTCCTTCGACGGGCCGCTCGACATCGGCCACGGCCAGACGAGCTCCCAGCCGCGCACGGTCGCGGAGATGCTGCGGCTGCTCGACGCGCGGCCCGGGCAGCGGGTGCTCGACGTGGGCTCCGGCTCCGGGTGGACCACCGCGCTGCTGGCCCACCTGACCGGGCCGCGTGGCGAGGTGGTGGGCGTCGAGATCGAGCCCGACCTGGTTGGGTTCGGCGCGGCGAACCTCGCGCGGACCGACCAGCCCTGGGCGCGGATCGTCGCCGCCGAGCCGGGCGTGCTGGGCGTGCCCAGCCACGCGCCGTACGACCGGATCCTGGTCTCCGCCGCCGCCCGCACGCTCCCCGTCGACCTCCTCGAGCAGCTCGCGCCCGAGGGCCGGATGGTCGTCCCGGTCTCCGGCCGGATGGTGCTCGCGGTCAAGGACCGGGACGGGCGGGTCGAGACCAGCCGGCACGGCAGCTACCGGTTCGTGCCCCTCCGCCGATCACGGCGCTGACCGCCGCGCTGACCACTCGCTGACCGGGGCTCGCTGGGGTCGGCTCCGTATCCTCGCGCTCGTGAGCCTTCCCCGACTCGCCTCGCTCGACAGCCTTCGCGACGTCGCGGGACCCGGGCACCGCACCCGGGACGGCCGACGGATGCGACGCCACCTGGTCTACCGCTCCGGTGAGCTCCAGCTCGACGACGCCGACGCGCTGGCCCTGGTGGGGCTCGGGCTGACCGCGATCCACGACCTGCGCACCGCCGAGGAGGTGGTCGCCCACCCGGACGCGGTCGTCCCGGGAGCGACCTGGCGCCACTTCGACGTCGCGGGCATCCCGATGGACGACCTCATCGACCTGCCCGACGAGCCGGCGGCGACCGCGCTGATGGAGCGGGTCTACCGCAGCTTCGTCGACGACCCCGCCTCCCGCCGGGCCTTCGGGGCGTTCCTGACCCGGGTGTCCCGGGAGGACGGCCCGCAGCTCGTCCACTGCACGACCGGCAAGGACCGCACCGGCTGGGCCGCCGCGCTGCTGCTCGCCATCGCCGGCGTGCCGGACGAGGTGGTCCTCGAGGACTACCTGCTCACCAACGAGCGCACGCGGGCGAGCCGCGGGAGGTACCTCACCATGGTCGCGACCGCCCTCGGCGAGGAGCTGGTCCCGGTCTACGAGCGGGTGCTGGTCGCCGACGAGCACTACCTGCGCGTCGGGTGGGCCGCGGCGGACGCGGCGTACGGCTCCCTGGACGGCTACCTCGGCGACGGGTTGGGACTCGACGACGAGGTCCTAGCGCGGGTCCGGGTCCGCCTGCTCGGCTGAGCCCCGCTTCTCGACGGGCTCACGCTTCTCGACGGGGTCCCGGACGACCGGGAGGTTGTCCCAGGTGACCTCGACGGACTCGATGCCCTTGTGCCGCTGGGCCTGCGCGTAGGCGGTGTAGGCGCGCCTGTCGGCGTCGGTGAGGTCGACGTCGTCCTTGAACGCCGTCAGCAGCGCCCGCGGCCACAGCCGCCGGGCGAGCACCACGTTGACCTCGATGCCGAGCACCCCCATCACCGAGGCCAGGAAGAGCAGGCCGATGAGACCGAGGACCAGGCCGAAGGTCTGGTTCATCGCGCTGGTCTCGGCGAGGACGTGGGTGACGTACCAGGCGCCGACGTACTGCAGGAGCTGCCAGAGGACGGCCAGCGTGAACGCACCGGGGACGGCGCTGCGCCAGCTGTGCCGCCGCGCCGCCGCGACCCGGAAGAGCAGGGTCAGCAGCAGCCCGATCACGAGCACCGTCGCCACCCGGATCAGCCACTGGATCGTGGCGTCCGCCGAGCCGCCGAGGACCTGGGTGCTGCTCGCGAGCACCGAGAGCACCGAGATCGTGATCACCGCGGCGCCGGCCGTCATCACCAGCAGCAGGCTCTTGAGCCGCAGCAGGATCGGGTTGGGGCGGCTGTTGCGGGGCACCGACCACGCCGTGTTCATCGCGTTCTGGATCGCGGTCCCCAGACCGAGCGAGCCGTAGAGCGCCGCGACCGCACCGATGACCACGCCGGCGGTCGAGCCGTGCAGGCCCTCGGGCCGGCCGAGCTGGTCGCCGATGATCGGGAACTGGCTCAGCGTCGAGCTGAGCACCTCCTGCTGCAGCTCGGGGCGACCCTGCAGGATGAAGCCGAAGATGCTCGAGGCCAGCAGCAGCAACGGGAAGATCGCGATGAACGCGTAGAAGGTGAGGATCGCGGCGAGGTAGTTGCCCTGGTCGTCGTTGTACTTGTAGACGACCGCGATCGGGACGGCCACCGGGGGAAATCGCCGCTGGCCATGGTCCAGGCGGTCGGACAGTTTCCCCACGGCGGCCACGCTACCGGGCCGACCCCGCGATCCGGCGTCAGTACGACTTCGGCAGCCCCAACGAGTGCATGGCCACGAAGTTCAGGATCATCTCCCGGCTGACCGGCGCGATCCGGCCGGCCCGGGTCGCGACCAGCAGGCCGGCCATGCCGTACTCCTGGGTGATGCCGTTGCCGCCGTGGGTCTGGACCGCACGGTCGGCGGCGTCGCAGGCGGCCTCGGCGGCGGCGTACTTGGCCATGTTGGCGGCCTCGCCGGCGCCCATGTCGTCACCGGCGTCGTAGAGCGCGGCCGCCTTCTGGGTCATCAGCCGGGCCAGCTCGATCTCGATGTGGGACTGGGCCAGCGGGTGCGCGATCGCCTGGTGGGAGCCGATGGCGTCCTTGAACACCGCGCGCTCCTTGGCGTACGCCGTGGCCCGGTCCAGCGCGAACCGACCGAGTCCCGTCGAGAACGACGCCGCCATGATCCGCTCCGGGTTCAGCCCGGCGAACAGCTGCACCAGGCCGCCGTCCTCGTCACCCACGAGGGCGTCGGCGGGCAGGTGCACGTCGTCGATGAACACCTGGAACTGCAGCTCGGGGCTGACGATCTCCATCGGGATGGACTTCGCCTCGAAGCCCGCGGCGTCGGTGGGCACCACGAACAGGCAGGGCTTGAGCTTGCCGGTCCTGGCGTCCTCGGTCCGCGCGACGACGAGCACGTTGTCGGCCTCGTCGACCCCGGAGATGTAGATCTTGCGGCCGTTGAGCACCCAGCCGTCGCCGTCCTTGCGGGCGGTCGTGGTGATGTTGTGGGAGTTCGTGCCGGCGTCGGGCTCGGTGATCGCGAACGCCATGGTGCCGGTGCCGTCGCAGATGCCGGGCAGCCAGCGCCGCTTCTGCTCCTCGGTGCCGTAGCGGGAGATGATCGTCCCGCAGATCGCCGGGGACACGACCATCAGCAGCAGCGGGCAGCCCTGGGCCGCCAGCTCCTCGCAGACCGCGGCGATGTCGCCGATGCCGCCGCCACCGCCGCCGTACTCCTCGGGGATGTTGATGCCGAGGTAGCCGTTCTTGCCGATCTCGAGCCACAGGTCGGTGGTCTTCTCGCCGGCCCGGGCCTTCTCGGTGAACCACTCGCGGCCGTACTTCGCGGCGAGGCGCGACACCTCCCTGCGCAGGGTCTGCCGCTCCTCGGACTCGCTGAACGCAACGCTGGTCATGCTTCCTCGCTCTCGTCGGTGGTCGAGCCACCCTCGGTGGTCGAGCTGTCCCGGGTGGTCGAGCTGTCCTCGGTGGTCGAGCCTGTCGAGACCACGGCCATCACCTCGCCGGCGGCGACCTGGTCGCCGGGCTTCACGTCGATCTCGGTGACCACGCCGGCGTGCGGCGCGCTCACGGTGTGCTGCATCTTCATGGCCTCCAGGACCAGCACGGGCTGGCCGGCCTCGACGTGCGCGCCCGCCTCGACCGCCACGGTCACGACGGTGCCGGGCATCGGGGCGAGCAGCGAGCCGCTGGCCACCGCGTCGGCCGGGTCGGTGAACCGGGGCACCCGCGTCAGCCGCACGTGGCCCCGCGGCGAGTCGACGTCCACCGCGTCCCCGGCCACCGCCACGTCGTACGTCGTACGCACGCCGTCGGCCTCCAGCGTCACGGAGTCGGCGGTCACCGCGACCACCACGAAGTCGTCGACGGCGTAGCCGTCCCGGCCGCCGAGCCACTCGACCGTGCTCCGTGACCCGTCGGGGGCCTCGAGCTCGATGCGCTGCGGCTGGGAGAGGACGTTGCGCCAGGCGACGGGGATGCCGCGCTGGACGGTCCGCGACGCGCGGGACCGCTCTGCGAGCGCGAGCGCCGCGGCCGTGGCAGCGGCTCGTGAGGGACCCTCTCCCGGTTGATCGAACGTTCGATCAACCAGGAAGGAGGTACTCACCCGGCCCGCCAGGAACGCGGGGTCACGCAGGACCGACACGAGCAGGTCGCGATTGGTGGCCGGCCCGTGCAGCCTGGCCCCGGCGAGCGCCCCCGCCAGCCGTCGCGCGGCCTGGGTCCGGGTCGGGGCCCACGCGATGACCTTCGCGAGCATCGCGTCGTAGTGCGTCGAGACCTCGCTGCCGGCCTCGAAGCCGGCGTCCAGCCGCAGCCCGGCGCGGCCGAGCCCGGCACGATCGAGCACTGCGAACTCGACGCTGACGCCGGGGACGTCGAAGGCGGTCAGCGTCCCGCTCTGCGGCTGCCAGTCCCGGGCCGGGTCCTCGGCGTAGAGCCGCACCTCGATCGCGTGCCCGCCCGGCGCCCGAGCGGCAAGCGAGGCGAGCTCCGGGACCCCGGCACCCTCCGCGACCTGGATCTGCATCTCGACCAGGTCGACGCCGTGCACCAGCTCGGTCACCGGGTGCTCGACCTGGAGCCGGGTGTTCATCTCCAGGAACCAGAACCGGCCCGTCTGCGGGTCGTAGAGGAACTCGACGGTCCCGGCCCCGCGGTAGCGGATCGCCTCCCCGGCCTTGCGGGCCGCCTCGTGCAGCGCGTGGGCCGTCTCGGCCGAGAGCTCCGGAGCCGGCGACTCCTCCACGACCTTCTGGTGCCGCCGCTGGAGCGAGCAGTCCCGCTCGCCGAGCACCAGCACCTGGCCCTCGCCGTCGCCGACGACCTGCACCTCGACGTGCCGCCCGCGCTCGACGTACGGCTCCACGAAGACGGTGCCGTCCCCGAACGCCGACTCCGCCTCGGCCGCGGCCCTGTCGATCTCGTCCGGCAGGTCGGCCAGCGCGCGCACCACGCGCATGCCCCGGCCGCCGCCGCCGGCCGACGCCTTCACCAGGAGCGGGAGGTCGGCCTCGGTGGCCGTGTCGGGGGTGAGGTTGCCGAGGACGGGGACGCCCGCGGCCTCCATCAGCTTCTTGGACTCGACCTTGGAGCCCATCTGCTCGATCGACTCCGGCGCCGGTCCGACCCAGGTGAGGCCGGCGTCGAGGACGGCGCGCGCGAAGGCGGCGTTCTCGGAGAGGAAGCCGTAGCCGGGGTGGATCGCGTCGGCGCCGGTGCGGCGCGCCGCCTCGAGCACCAGCGCGGCGTCGAGGTAGGTCTCGGTCGGGCTGGTGCCGGGCAGCCGCACCGCGGCGTCGGCCTCCCGGACGAACGGCAGCCCCACGTCGGCGTCGGAGTGCACGGCCACGGTCTCGATGCCGAGCCGGCGGCAGGTCGCGAAGACCCGGCGGGCGATCTCGCCGCGGTTGGCGACCAGGAGGCGGTTGATCATGCGGGTCACATCCTGAAGACGCCGAAGCGGTCGGTGCCGCTGTACGCCTTGTTCTCGATGACGGACAGGCAGATGCCCAGGACGGTCCGGGTGTCGCGCGGGTCGATGACCCCGTCGTCGTAGAGCATCCCGGAGAGGAAGAACGGCAGGCTCTGCTCCTCCACGGAGGCCTCGATGAAGGCCCGCATGCCCGCGTCGGCCTCCTCGTCGTACGCCTTGCCGCGACCCTCGGCCGCCGCGCGGGCCACGATGCTGAGGACGCCGGCGAGCTGGGCGGGCCCCATCACCGCGGACTTGGCGCTGGGCCAGGTGAAGAGGAAGCGCGGGTCGTAGGCGCGGCCGTTCATGCCGTAGTTGCCGGCGCCGTACGACGCCCCCATGATCACGCTCAGGTGGGGCACGGTGCTGTTGCTGACCGCGTTGATCATCATCGCGCCGTGCTTGATGATGCCGCCCTGCTCGTACTCCTTGCCGACCATGTAGCCGGTGGTGTTGTGCAGGAAGAGCAGCGGCACGTCGACCTGGTTGGCCAGCTGGATGAACTGCGTGGCCTTCTGCGCCTCCTCGGAGAACAGCACGCCCTGCGCGTTGGCGAGGATGCCGATCGGCCGCCCGTGGATCCTCGCCCACCCGGTCACCAGCGAGGGGCCGTAGAGCGGCTTGAACTCGTCGAAGGCGCGGCCGTTGGTGGGCGAGACGCCGTCGACCAGCCGGGCGATCACCTCGCGCGGGTCGAACGGCTCCTTGAGGTCGGTGGGGATCAGGTCGAGCAGGCCGTCGGAGTCGGCGTCGGGCTCGGCGTAGGTCTCGGCATGCCCGCTCGGGTCGCCCTCGCTGGTCGAGCAGCGAGCGCCGGCGAGCGTGTCGAGACCCCGCTTGCGCCAGTTCAGCCGGGCCACGATGCGCCGGCCGATCCGCAGCGCGTCGTGCTCGTCCTCGGCGAGGTAGTCGGCGAGGCCGGAGATCCGCGCGTGCATCTCCGCGCCGCCGAGCGACTCGTCGTCGGACTCCTCGCCGGTGGCCATCTTCACCAGCGGCGGACCGCCGAGGAAGACCTTGGCCTGCTCCTTGACCATCACCGTGTAGTCGCTCATGCCGGGCACGTAGGCCCCGCCCGCGGTGGAGTTGCCGAAGACGATCGCGACCGTGGGCTGCTTGGCCGCCGAGGAGCGGGTGATGTCGCGGAAGAGCTTCCCGCCCGGGATGAATATCTCCTTCTGGGTGGGCAGGTCCGCGCCCCCGGACTCGACCAGCGCGACCGTCGGGAGCCCGTTCTCCTCGGCGATCTGGGAGGCCCGGAAGATCTTCTTGACCGTCCACGGGTTGCTCGCGCCGCCCTTCACCGACGGGTCGTTGGCGGTGATCATGCACTCGACGCCCTCGACGACGCCGATGCCGGTCACCACGCTCGCGCCGACCGTGAAGTCCGAGCCCCAGCCGGCCAGCGGGCTGAGCTCGAGGAACGCGCTGCCCTCGTCGATGAGCAGCTCGATCCGCTCGCGCGGCAGCAGCTTGCCCCGGGCGTGGTGGCGCTCGACGTACTTCTCGCCGCCGCCGGCCACCGCCTTGGCGTGCTCGGCCTCCAGCTCGGCGAGCTTGTCGAGCATCGCGGTCCTGTTGTCGCTCATGCGTACCCCAGCAGCTTTGCGGCCAGATCCGTCAGCACCTCGGTCGCTCCTCCTCCGATCGGCAGGATCCGGGCGTCGCGGTAGTGCCGCTCCACCTCGGTCCCGTGCATGTACCCCGTCCCGCCGTGCAGCTGGACGGCCTCGTGGCAGACGTACGTCGCGGCGTCGCAGGCGGTCTGCTTGGCCAGGCAGGCCTCGGCGACCACGCTGTGCCTGTCCTCGGGGGCCCCGACCGTGTGCCGGCGGGCCACCTCGCGGGTGTAGGTGCGGGCGACCTCCACCTGCCGGCGCATCTCGACCAGCTTGTGGCGGACCACCTGGTTGGCGATGAGCGGCCGGCCGAAGGTCTCGCGGTCGCGGCAGTACGCCGCGGCGAGCTCCAGCGAGCGGGCCGCGATGCCGTAGGCGTGCACCGCGAGCGCGATCCGCTCGACCACGAACTGCTCGGCGATCTGGTAGAAGCCCGAGTTCTCCTCGCCGACCAGGTTGGCGGCGGGGACCCGGACGTCGACGAAGGACAGCTCCGCGGTGTCGGAGCAGTGCCAGCCCATCTTGGCCAGGGCGCGGTCGACGGTGAAGCCGGGCGTGCCCTTCTCGATGACCAGGAGGCTGACCCCCGCATGTCCCGGGCCTCCGGTGCGCACGGCAGTGGTCACGAAGTCGGCGCGCACCCCGCTGGTGATGAAGGTCTTGGCGCCGTTGACGACGTAGACGTCGCCATCCGCCCCTGGCTCGCGCCGTGCGGTGGTGCGGATGCCCGCGACGTCCGAGCCGCCGCCGGGCTCGGTGATCGCCAGGGAGCCGATCTTCTCACCGGCCAGCGCCGGCCGGACGAACCGGTCGACGAGCTCGGGCGAGCCGTTGGCGGCCAGGTGCGGTAGCGCGATGCCGCCGGTGAACAGGGCGGCCATCAGGCCGCTGGAGGCACCGGCCTCGAACATCGCCTCCTGCAGGGCGACCGAGTCGAGCAGGTCGCCGCCCTCGCCGCCCACGGACTCCGGGAACGAGACGCCGAGCAGGCCCTGCTTCGCGGCGGCCGCGTGCAGCTCGCGCGGGACCATGCCCGCGTCCTCCCACTCCTGCAGGTGGGGGGCCACCTCGCGGCGCACGAACTCGGCCGCGGTCGCACGCAGGGCCGCCCGATGCTCGGTCACAACAACCCCTCCTGGATGTGCACGATCCGCGACCGGACCCACTCGCCGAGCCCTTTGGCCTGCGGGTCGAACCGGGTCGAGGCGGCGACGCCCTGGCCGAGCAGCCCCCGGACCAGCACGTTGACCGCACCGAGGTTGGGCAGCACGAAGACCTCGACCTCGAGGTCGGCCGCCTCCGGGACCAGCTCGTGGATCTTCTTGGGGGTGATCAGCTTGGTCAGCCAGGTGACGCGGGCGTCGTACTTCTCCGAGCCGTCGTGGACCACCCACAGCCCGAGGTTCGCGTCACCGCCCTTGTCCCCGGAGCGCGCGTGCACGAACGACCCGAGCGGCATCCGGCGGTTGAGGGCGTCGGCCGGGGCGGGGTACGGCGAGGGGCGGAGGCCGGCGTCGGGCGGCACCTCACCGAACGTGGTGGGGTCCGGGACCTCCTCGCGGCTGCCGTCGGCGTGCACGACCGTGTGGGTGACGGCGGCGCGGTCGACGTACGCGGGGCGGTAGACGCCGTACGGCGTGGGCGGGCCGGGAGGCGCCGTCATCGTGAAGCCCGGGTAGGAGCCGAGCGCCAGCTCGACGGCCTCGCTGGTGAACGCGCGGCCGACCGGGTCGGGCGAGGGGTCCATGACCGTGCACCGCAGCAGGCAGGATGCGCCCTCCTCGGTGTCGGCGTCGGGCGGCGGGGTGGCGGTGCGGGTCCAGGTGACCGACGCTGCGCGCAGCGCGGGGGCCAGCTGCCTCCGCACCCACTCGGCCTTCTCCTCGATGTCGAGGCCGGTGAGCACCAGCTCCACCGAGTTGCGGAACCCGCCCAGCTCGTTGACGCACACCTTGAGCTGCTCGGGCGGGGCCGAGCCACGCACGCCGGAGATCGCCACCCGGTCCGGGCCCTGCTGCTCGAGCTGCACCGAGTCGAGCTCGGTGGTCACGTCGGGGCCGAGGTAGTGGGTGGACTGGATCTCGTAGACCAGCTGCGCGGTCACCGTGTCGACGGTGACCGCCCCGCCGGTGCCGTCGTGCTTCGTGATCACGCTCGAGCCGTCCGCGCCGAGCTCGGCGAGCGGGAAGCCCAGCGGCCGGCCGTCGTGCGGCAGGCTGCGGAAGCCCGAGAAGTTGCCGCCGGTGGCCTGGGTGCCGCACTCCAGGACGTGTCCGGCGACCACCGCGCCGGCCAGCTCGTCGTACGCCGTGGGTCCCCAGCCGAAGTGCGCGACCGCGGGCCCGACGACCAGCGAGGCGTCGGTGACCCGGCCGGTGACGACCACGTCGGCGCCGCCCCGCAGCGCGGCGGCGATGCCGAAGCCGCCGAGGTAGGCGTTGGCGGTCAGCGCCCCCTCCCAGCCCAGCTCCTCGGCGCGCGGGCGCAGGTCGTCGCCCTCGACGTGGGCGACGCTCGCGTCGAGCCCGAGTCCCTTCGCGACCTCACGGAGCCGGTCGGCCAGGCCCGCGGGGTTGAGACCACCGGCGTTGGCGACGATCTTCACGCCCCCCTCCAGGGCGAGGCCCAGGCAGTCCTCGGCCTGGCGGACGAACGTCCGCGCATAGCCCAGCGACGCGTCCTTCATCGTGTCCTTGCCGAGGATGAGCATGGTCAGCTCGGCGAGGTAGTCGCCGGTCAGCACGTCCAGCGGCCCGCCCTCGAGCATCTCGCGCATCGCGGAGAGCCGGTCGCCGTAGAAGCCGGAGCAGTTGCCGACGACCAACCGGTGATCGAGCCTGTCGAGATCACTCATGACGGGTCTCGACAGGCTCGACCGACGAGGGGGCAGGCTCGACCGACGAGGGGGCAGGCTCGACCGACGCGGCGGCGCGTCCCTCACCGGGCGGGCCGGCGAAGGCCTGCGCGATCCCCAGCCACCGCTCGGCGTCCTCGCCGACGGCCACCAGGTCGGTGTCCTCGCGGTTCACCCGCTGGGTGACCAGCAGGCAGAAGTCGTACGCCGATCCGGTCACCGACTGCGCGGCCCCCTCGGGACCCCACGTCCACACCTCGCCGGACGGCGCCTTCAGCTCGATCCGGAACTCCTCGGCCGGCGCCTCCAGCCGGTGCACCGAGAAGGCGAAGTCGCGGGTTCGCACGCCCAGGTGGGCGACGTTGCGGATCCGGTCGCTCTGCCGATCACGGAGGGCCGACTGCTCGATCCCGAGGGCGGCGTACACGTCGGCCGCGTGCGCCCAGGTCTCCATGAACCGGGCGGTGGCCATCGAGGCGGGCGACATCGGGGGACCGAACCACGGCATCTTCTCGCCGGCCGGATGGTCCCGCAGCGCCGTCGCGAGCGCCGCGCGGGCCTTGCCCCAGCGGGCGAGCAGCGCCGGCGGCGAGAGCCGCGCGACCTCGTGCGCCGAGGCGTCGACGAAACCGGTCGGGTCCTCCATGGCCCGCAGCACCAGCGCGTCCCAGGCCTGCTTGTCGGTGGCCGCGGCGACGGCGACCTCGTCGGTCCACAGCAGGTGCGCGACCTGGGTGGCGACGTCCCAGCCGGCCGCCGGGGTGGGTGTGCGCCAGCCGTCCTCGTCGAGGCCGGCGACCGCGTTCCAGAGCAGGTCGCCCTCGGCCTTCAGGTCCGCGAGCAGCGCGTCGAGCAGGTCGGTCATGCGGTCTCCCCCTGGAGATCGTCGTCGGCGAGGGCGTCGTCGAGGGCGACGGCCCACTGGTCGAGGATCCGGCGGCGCCGCCGGGCGTCGTCGGTGATCGTGTTGGCGAGCCCGAGCCCGCGGACCAGGTCGAGCGTGGCCTGGACGAGCTCCCGGACTCCCGGCCGGGACTCGTCGGCCCCGAGCAGCTCGACGGTGAGCCGGTGCGTCTGGCGACCGACCCGCTGCTCCAGCGGCGCCACGGCCGCCAGCAGGGTCTCGTCGGTGCGCGCGGCCACCCACAGCTCGAGGGCGGCGGTGAAGACCGGCGAGGTGAAGTGGTCGGCCAGCATCTGCAGCACCGCACGGGTGCGGCGCCTGCCGGTGGGCAGCGCCGCCGCCGCCTTCTCCAGCTCGGCGCCCCGGACCTCGGTGAGGTGCTCGACCGCGGCCACCACCAGGGCGTTCTTGGTCGGGAAGTGGTGCAGCTGGGCACCACGGCTCACCCCGGCACGCTCGGAGACCAGCGTCGTGGAGGTGCCGCTGAAGCCGCGCTCGACCAGGCACTCGACCGTCGCCTCGAGCAGCCGCGCCCGCATCGCGCGGGTGCGCTCCTCCTGCGGGACGCGGACCGTCCCCGGCTGGCTGCTCACCCCGCCAGCATGGGGCCGCCATGAACAAACAGTCAAGACTGACTTTTTGTGCGGTCGTGGTCTGCCGCTCAGGTCAGGCGGCCCGCCAACGGAAGCCTCGAGCGGGCGGTCAGCCCCACCACCAGGGCGGTGAGCAGCGGCAGCGCGACCACCAGGGACCCGACCAGCAGCCAGGGCACGTCGAGGAAGTGCGAGGGCAGGGCCTCACCGGTCGCCGTGGTGGCCCGCCAGGAGCTGCCGGTCAGCGGGTAGGTGATCGCGACGCCCGGGATGAACCCGACCACGATGCCGAGCAGGCCGCCGACCAACCCCACGACGAGCGCGTACGCCGCCGCGACGCCGCGACGGGTGCGCGGTGAGGCGCCCACCGCCGACAGCGTGGCCAGGTCGGGGCGCGCGTCGGAGAGCGCGAGGAACGTCGCGGTCAGCGTGCCGCCGAGCATGAGCACGCCGCCGAGCACCCCGAGGACCAGCAGCAGGATCTTCGTCTCGTCGGGCGCCTGGTAGCCGCGCTCGACGTACAACCCGGTGTCGTCGGAGATCCCGAGGACCGCCTCGTCGAGGTCCTTCTGCTGCCCCGCGGTGATCGTCGCGTCGATCAGCAGCCCCACCGTGGCGGGGGCGGTGAACTCGGATTCCAGGGCCGCCGCGACCGAGCCGGGCACGACCGCCTGGATCGTGCCCAGGCCCTCCGGGATCCGCACGAACACGGCGGGGACGTCGACCTTCCCCAGCAGGTGGGCGCGGCCACCCTGTGCGGGATAGCTCCTGCCGGTCACGCGTACTTCGTCGGCGCGCACCCGGTGCGAGGCGAAGACGACCGCACGTCCCGCCCGCAGCGCGGCGCCGGCGCGGGCGACGTCCGCCTCCGCGACCCCGGGCACGACGGTGGGCAGGTCCCCGTCGCTCACCAGCACCGAGGACCCGAGCGCCGAGCCGTAGACGTCGAGCAGTCCGTCGTCGTGGCGCACCCGGAAGGCGAGGTCGACGGTGCCGCCGCCCGGGGTGCTGGACGGGATCCCGCGCACCTCGGTGATCGCGGCGTCCGGGACGTACCGCTCCACGGCGGCCCGCAGCCGCGGCCATGCGGCCTCGCGCGGCTTCCACTGGGTGATCGACGCCTGGCCGATCGCCAGCTGCGGGACGTACTCCGCCTCGTTCTGGGCCTCGTCACTGGTGTTCGCGATCCCGAGCGCGACCACGCCCGCGACGGTCGCGGCCACCGCCGCGACCGCGGGCACGGTCCGGGTCCGGTGCCGCGCGGCGTCGCGGACGGCGTACCGCAGCGTCAGCGGCAACCGGCCGGAGAACCTCGCGAGCCCGACCACCACGACCGGGACCAGCAGGATCATCCCGAGCACGGCGACGATCGCTGCGCCCGCGATGAAGTACTCGCCGTTGGACGTCGACCGCGCGCCGTACGCCGCCCCCGCGACGCCGGCGCCGAGCAGCACGACGCCGAGCACCGGCGAGCGCAGGCCGGGCGCGCGGTCGCCGCGGCGCCCGGCCAGCACCGCCACGACGTCCTGGCGGGACGCGATCCACGCCGGGACCACCGCGGCCAGCAGCGCGCTGACGAGCCCGAACGCCGCGATGCCGGCCAGGTGCGGCCACGGCACGTCGAAGGGTCCGAACCAGGAGCTCGAGAACCGCTGCACGAGCGGCATCAACAGCCACGCGGCCCCGATCCCGAGCAGCACGCCGAGGGCGGCACCCGTCGTGCCGAGCACGATCCCGCCGGCGAGCACCACACGCCGCGCCTGGGCGGGCGTCCCGCCGGTCGCGGACATCAGCGCGAGCGACCGCGACTGGCGGCGGGCGCCGACGGCGAAGGCCGGCCCCGCGAGGAGCACGACCTCGATCAGCGCCATCACCACGATCAGGACGACGACCGCGACCACGGCCTGGTCGGTCCCGGTCGACCAGCTGCGGATCTCGGCGGGGATCGCGGACTCCGGCGGCGGGTCCAGCATCACCGCCCGGGAGAGCACCAGGCCGCCGACCGCGTTGATCTCCCGCACCTGGTCCCAGGAGACGGGGCCGCCGCCGACCAGCCAGGTCTTCATCCCGTTGCCATGGTCGACGAGCTCGGCGGAGCTTCCGACGAGGACGGGGTAACCGCGGTACGTCGCGGACTCGCCGATCCCGACGACCGTGAACGGCCCCTCGCCCCGCAAGTCAGCGCCCTGCACCTCGAGCCGGTCACCGAGGGCGAAGCCGCGGTCGGCCAGCGCCGAGTTCACGACCACCTCGTCGGAGGCCGTCGGCGCGCGGCCGGCGGTCACGTCGAAGAGGCCGTCGGCGAGCGGGTCGGTCAGGTCGACGCGCGTGGTTTCCGCGTACACGGCGCCATGGTCGGTGTCGACGCTGACGCTGCCCCGGCTGACCGGGATCGCCGGCACGTCGGGCCCGAGCACCGAGCGCACCCGTGCGAGCCGGGAGGGATCCAGGTGCCGGCCCGGAGCCCCGTCGCCGCTCGACGCCTCGTCGGGGTCGAAGGACTGCTGCACCCTCCCGATGCCCTGCTGGAAGCTCACCCGCGCGTCCGCGGCCCCGAGCCGCCGGTCGAGCGACTCCGCCCCGGACACGTCCTGCGTCTGCAGCACCACGTCGGCGGCGATCACCCCCAGCACCGGGAGCGCGATCATCACCAGGACCAGGATGCTGCGGCCCCGGGACCGCAGGGCGTCACGGCGGGCCAGCCTCAGCGCGAGCCGCCAGCCGGACAGCCAGCTGCTCATCGCGCGAGGTCCGGCTCGAGCAGGGCGTCCACCGGGGTCGAGCCCGACTCGTCGACCACGACGCCGTCGCGCAGGAAGACCACCCGGTCCGCCCACGCGGCGTGCCGCGCCTCGTGGGTGACCAGCACCCCGGCGGCGCCCGCGTCGCAGCGGGCCCGCAGCAGCCGCAGGATGTCCTCGCCGGTCTCGGTGTCGAGGGCGCCGGTCGGCTCGTCGGCCAGGATCAGCCGGCGCTCCCCCACCACCGCGCGGGCGATCGCCACCCGCTGCTGCTGGCCGCCCGACATCTCGTCGGGGAACCGGTCGGCGAGCTCACCGATGCCGACCTCGTCCAGCGCGGCCCGGGCCGCCCGGCGGGCGGACCTGGTGCGCTCGCCGTCCAGCTCGCGCGGCAGGGCGACGTTCTCGGCAGCGGTGAGCGCCGGGATCAGGTTGAAGTCCTGGAAGACGTAGCCCACCGACGTACGCCGCATCCGCGCACGGCCCTTGTGGCCGAGCGTCGCGAGGTCGGACCCCTCCACCGACACCGTGCCGGACGTCGGCTGGTCCAGCCCGCCGGCCAGGGTCAGCAGCGTGGACTTGCCGGAGCCGGAGGGGCCCATCACCGCGACCAGCTCGCCGGCGTACGCCGCGAACGAGACCGCGCGCAGGGCGACCACCTCGGTCGCGCCCTCGCCGTGGACGCGGGTCACCTCGTCGAGGTGGAGCACGGCGGTCATCGGCGGGGCTCCTTCGTGCGCGTGGTCTCGACAGGCTCGACCACCGGGGACTTCTCGGCCACCGGGGACTTCTCACCCATCGGGGACCGCTCGGCGGCGGCGCGGCGGAGCCGGGACTCGCAGTGGTCCAGCCAGCGGATCTCCGCCTCGGCGGCGAAGACCAGCGAGTCGAGCACCAGGCTCCAGGCCATGTCGGCACGATCCTCCGGCGCCGCGGCGCGACCGCCGCGCTTGAGCCGGGTGTAGTCCTGGAGCGCCGCCATCGTCGCCGAGCGCTGCTGCTGGATCACTCGGCCCACGTCCACACCGGGGACGGTGACGGCGATGGCGAGCTTGATGGCGAGCTCGTCGCGGGGCGGCTGGGTGCGCGGCACCGGCGTGGTGAACCACGCCGCGACCTCGTCCCGACCGGCCGGGGTGACGCGGTAGATCACGCCATGGCTGGCTCCCTGAGCGGCGCCCAGGTCGGCCTCGTCCTCGGCGCCCTCGGCACTCTCGACGAGACCGTCACGCTCCAGCCGGGTCAGGGTCGTGTAGACCTGCCCGACGTTGAGCGGCCAGGTCGCCCCGGTCCGCTGCTCGAACTCGGCGCGGAGCTGGTAGCCGTACATCGGCCCCTGCTCCAGCAGCGCCAACAGTGCCTGCTTGACAGACATCCGCGCCTCCCCGGGCGGTTGCCCACCGGCCCCCGTGACCGATGGATACCGGGTATGTATACCACGTATGCACCTCGCACGTATGCACCTCAGTGGCCCCGGAACTGCCGGGACACGTTTGGCCGGTTGTGGCGCGGGGGAACACCTGTGCGGGTCGGCCATCACTACGCTGGCGCCACCTTCGACCCACCCACCGGCTCGACCCACCACCAGGGGGAACACGATGTCCAGCACCGGGAACCCGCCCCAGGGCCCGCAGAACCCGTACGACCAGCAGCCCGACCCCTACGCCCAGCAGCAGCCCAACCCGTACGGCGAGCAGCCCGGGTACGGCCAGCCGGCGTACGGACAGCCCGCCTACGGGCAGCCCGGGTACGGCATGCCGGGCTACGGCATGGCCCCCGACTACGCCAACTGGTTCAAGCGGGTCGGCGCCTACCTGGTCGACGCGCTGCTCACCTCGCTGGCCGGCTTCCCGCTGTGGATCGGCTACGGCATCCTCATCGCCTCCGCCGAGACGACGACGAACGCCGACGGCACCACCACGACGAGCATGGACGGCGGGGCGGCCTCCGCGATCCTGATCCTGGTCGGCGTCATCACCTCGATCGCGTTCTTCGTCTGGAACACCTGCATGAAGCAGGGCCGGACCGGCTACTCGATCGGCAAGGGCGTGCTCGGCATCAAGCTCATCGCCGAGCGGACCGGCCAGCCGATCGGCGCCGGCATGGCCTTCGTCCGCTACCTGTGCCACATCGTCGACAGCATCTGCTACATCGGCTACCTGTGGCCGCTGTGGGACTCCAAGCGCCAGACCTTCGCCGACAAGATCATGAGCACGATCGTGGTCAACCAGCCCAAGGGCTGACGCCGACGTACTCGAGGACCCGCCGGGCTCAGGCCCGGCGGGTTCTGCGTTCCCGGCGCAGCTCGCCGCGGTAGGTGTGGGTGTCGACCTGGATCGTGTGCCGCTTCGAGGCGACGTACCGCTTCCGCACGGCCGCGTCGTACGCCTCGATCTGGGCCCGCATCTCGGGCACCGGCGGCAGCGTCACCTCGCCCGCGACCAGCTCGGCCACCCAGTGCGCCTGCTCCTCGGCGAGCGGCATCACGGCGCCGAGCGGCTGGATCAGCCCGATGAAGTAGAGGCCCGGGTGCTCCGGCGCGACGACCCGCCGGTAGAGGTCGACGTGGTTGTCCTCGGCGCGCACCACCGTCTCGTCGAGGAACGGGAAGCTCACCCGGTAGCCGGTGCAGTAGACGACCACGTCCGCCTCGACCCCGCTGCCGTCGGTGAAGAACACCTTCGAGCCCTCGAACCGGTCGATGTTCGGCTTCACGGTGATGTCCCCGTGGCCGAGCCGGGTCAGCAGGTCGGCGCTGATCGTCGGGTGTGCCTGGAGCACGTCGTGGTCGGGCTCGGGCAGGCCGTAATCGGTCATCCGGCCGACCGCGAGCCGGAGCATCGCCTTCATGCCGAGCTTCTGCATCGGCAGCGGGCCGCGGGCCAGCGGCGAGCTGGTGAGGTGGTCGGTCGGCACGCCGAAGAGGTACTTCGGCAGCACGTGCGCGCCCCGCCGCATCGCCAGGTAGGTCTCGTCGGCGACCCGGGAGGACTCGACCGCGATGTCGGTGGCGGAGTTGCCGATCCCGAGGACCACCACGCGCCGGCCCTCGAAGACGTCGGGCGTCCGGTAGTAGTGGGCGTGCATCTGGGTGCCCGGGAAGGTCTCGCTTCCGGGGAACGACGGCTCCGGCCAGCGCGGATCCCAGTGGTGGCCGTTCGCCACCAGCACGTGCTCGTAGTGCCTGGTCTCGGGCTCCCCACTGCCGTCGACCGCGCGGATCGTGACGTCGTACCCCCCGTCGGCCGAGACCACCTTCACGACCTCGGTGCGGAAGGTGATCCGCTCCCGCAGCCCGAAGTGGTCCACGAAGTCGTCGAAGTAGGCGGCGATCTGCCAGTGGCTCGGGTAGTCCGGGTAGTCCTCCGGCATCGGGTACGCGGCGTACTCCATCGCCGTGCGCGAGGTGTTGATGTGCAGCGACCGGTAGGCCGAGCTCACGCCGTTGTCGTTGTCGTAGCGCCAGTTGCCGCCGACCCCGGAGCCCATCTCGAAGCAGTCGAAGTCGATGCCTTTGGCGGCCAGCACCTGGGCCGCGGTGATGCCGGACGCGCCGGCCCCGATGAGGCAGACGCTCATGCTGCCCCTGCTCATGCGGCCCCGGCTCATACGGACTGCCACAGCCCCATGCTGTTGCCCTCGACGTCCTTGAAGTACGCCGCCCAGCCCATCTCGCCGACCTGCTGCCGGCCGAGCAGCGTCTGGCCGCCGAGGGACTCGATCTTCGCGAGCGCGGCGTCGATGTCGTCGACCTCGATCACCATGACCGGGGTGTCGTTCGGGTTCTGCCGGCGCAGCATCCCGCCGTTGATGAAGCCGGGCTCGGTGGCGCCCTCCTCCCCGGTCGGCCCGGTCGTGGCGAGCGTGTAGGACATGCCCGGCAGGTCCATGAGCTGCCAGCCGAAGGCCTCCCTGTAGAACGACCGCGCCCGGTCGCCGTCGTCGAAGGGGATCTCGAAATGCACGACCCGTCCACTCATGTCCGCGACCCTACGCGAGAGTAGGTTCCATGAGCAGAGTCACGTCGAAGACCATCCTGATCACCGGTGCCTCCTCCGGGCTGGGCGCCGAGATGGCGCGCCAGTTCGCGGCCGCCGGACACGACCTCGCGCTGTGCGCACGCCGGATCGAGCGGCTCGAGGAGCTCCGGGACGAGATCCTGGCCGCGAGCTCCTCCGCAGGCTCAGCACGGCCGCGGATCGAGATCCGGGCCCTCGACGTCAACGACGCCGACCAGGTCTTCGAGGTGTTCCGCGCGTTCCGCGACGACTTCGCCGCGGACGGACGCACGATCGACCGGATCGTCATCAACGCCGGCCTGGGCAAGGGCGCCCCGCTGGGCACCGGCGGCCACGCGGCCAACCGCGAGACCGCGATGACCAACTTCGTCGGCGCGCTGACCCAGGCCGAGGCCGCGATGGAGATCTTCCGCGCCCAGGACGCGGGCCACCTCGTGATGATCTCCTCGATGTCGGCCATGCGCGGGCTGCCCAAGTCGATGACGACGTACGCCGCCACGAAGGCCGGCGTCGCGCACCTGGCCGAGGGCCTGCGCAACGAGCTGCTCGGCAAGCCGATCAAGGTCACCGTGCTCTACCCCGGCTACATCGCCTCGGAGATGAACGAGCGCGTCGCCCAGAGCACCCCGCTCATGGTCAGCACCGAGAAGGGCGTGCGCGCGATGGTCGAGGCGATCGAGAAGGAGAAGGCCTCGGCCCACGTGCCGGCGCTGCCCTGGGCGCCGCTGTCGGTGGTGATGAAGCACGCCCCGCTGCCGGTGTTCAAGAAGCTGATGTGAGCAGCTCGCCGACGAACTGCTCCAGTGCAGCTCGAGCCCGCTCCACGGACAGCGCCCCTTCGCCCAGGCTCATGGCGAAGCGCAACCCCTCGATCACTGCGACCAAGAGGTCCAGATCCCGCCGTCCGAGCTCCGGGACCACTCGAGCGAGCCGTTCCCGCTCGGACCGACGGAAATCCGCCATCGCCGCGGCCACACCGGGATGACCGAGGCCGATCACGGTGAGTGCCAGGTCGAACGCCTGGTCGTGCACGCCGTCCGCGTTCTGGGCCAAGAGCGCGATCACCTTGGTCGGTTCGGTGACATAGATCTGGGACGACGCACGGTCCGCCGCCCACCTGTGGGCCGCGAGCGTCCACATCCGCTCCGCGCCCTCGAAGTGGTTGACGATGCCCGACGCACTGATTCCGGCCTCGCGCGCGACTGATCGCAACGAAGGCCCGGGGAGGCCATTGGTCACCACGAGACGGAACATGGCGTGGAGGACCGAGTCCAGCCGGTCCATCAGGAGGATGTTGCGATCAGGCCGGGCTCAGCGGTAGGTGAGGTGCTCGCCCTCGAGATGCGGGTGCTCGTTGAATGTCAGCAGGCGCGGGCCGGTGGAGCCGACGACCACCCGGGTGACCGAGGAGTTCACGGTCACGGTGTTGAAGCGGGCCCAGAGCCGGGCCGAGGTGGCCGGGTCCTCGCCGGTGGGGTCGACGAGGGCCGCGCAGGCGGCGGCGATCGGGCCGCCGGAGCTCACCGCGACCGCCGTCCCGCCGGGCCCCACGGCCGCACAGGCACGCTCGAGGGCGCCGCGGACCCGCGCGACGAAGGCGGCGTACGACTCGGGGTAGTCGTCGTGGGCCCCCGAGGTCCAGCGCGCGGTGGCCCGCTCGAAGATGCGCTGGAACTCGCGGCGGTCGACGCCGTGCATCTCCGCGCTGCCGGACGGGACGTCGGCCTCGGCCTCGGCGTAGGCCGCCACGACGCCGAGGTGGTCGAACTCGTTCCAGCCCGGGTCGACCTCGACGGCGGTGTCCCAGCCGCCCCCGGACAGCATGCCCTCGGCGGTCTCCCGGTGCCGGCGCATGTCGCCGCGCCAGATCACGTCGGGCACGACCTTGCGCTCGGCCAGCCAGGCGCCGAGCAGCCGGCTCTGCTCCCACCCGGTCTCGGACAGCACGTCGTAGTCGTCGGCGCCGAACGAGGCCTGGCCGTGGCGGACCAGCAGCAGGACCCCCATCAGCGTCCCTCGCCGGTCGAGCGGTCTTCGTTGGTCGAGCGGTCTTCGTTGGTCGAGCGGTCTTCGTTGGTCGAGCTTGTCGAGACCAGGATCTGTCGGCAGCGCGTCTCCAGGTAGCCCACGGCCGGCCCGAACACGGCGTACGCCTCGTTGGTGGTCTGCCGGTGGTAGTAGCGGTACCAGATCTGCTGGGCGATCACGGCCAGCCGGAACAGCCCGAAGACCTCGTAGAACCGCCACTGCTCGGGGGTGACCTCGAACCCCATCCGGGCGCAGTAGTGCTCGACGATCCGGGCGCGGGTCCACATGCCCGGCTCGGTGGTCGGCTGGCGACGGAACATCTGGAAGAACTCGTCGTCGCCCGCCTCGACCCAGTAGGCGAGCATCCCGCCGAGGTCCATCAGCGGGTCGCCCACCGTGGCCATCTCCCAGTCGAGCACACCGATGATCCGCAGCTCCCGACCGGAGGCACCCGTATCCGGGCCGCCGGCATCCAGCACCATGTTGTCGAAGCGGAAGTCGTTGTGGATCAGGCGCTGGCCCACGTCGGCGGGCTGGTGCTCCTCGATCCACGCGGTGATGTCGGACCAGTCACCGGTGTCGTCGGTGCGGGCCTTCTCGAAGCGGTCGATCCAGCCGGACACCTGACGCGCGACGTACCCCTCGCCGCGGCCGAGCCGGGCCAGCTCCGGGCTCGCCTCGACGTCGACGGAGTGCAGGTCGACGAGCACGTCGAGGGCACGCTCGCACAGCGCGGACGCCTCGTCCTCGGCGAGCGGCCAGGGCAGGTCGCGACGCAGGATCGTGCCCTCGAGCTTCTCCATGACGTAGAACTCCGAGCCGATCACCGACTCGTCCCGGCAGTACCCCACCATCCGGGGCACGTAGGGGAAGACCGGGGCCAGCGCGGACTGGATGCGGTGCTCGCGGCCCATGTCGTGGGCGCTGGCGGCCTTCGCTCCCGCCGGCGGTCGCCGCAGGATGAGCTCTCGCTGCACCCGATCCCGCGCGGAGTACCTGAGCAGGTAGGTCAGGTTCGAGGCGCCACCCGGGAACTGCCGGACCTCGGGCGTGCCCACCAGGTCCTCGACGAACTCCTCGGCGTGGTCCCGCAGCCAGGCGGCCACGGCCTCCACGTCGAAGGCGTCCTCGTCGCGGACCGGCTTCGCCGGGTTCCCCTCGATCGGGCGGCCGTCGCTGGTCGAGCGGTCGTCGTTGGTCGAGCGGTCGTCGTTGGTCGAGCGGTCGTCGTTGGTCGAGCGGTCGTCGTTGGTCGAGCGGTCGTCGTTGGTCGAGCGGTCGTCGTTGGTCGAGCGGTCGTCGTTGGTCGAGCCTGTCGAGACCATCAGATCCCCTTCTCGAGCTTCGCGGCCTGCGCCCGCATCACCGCGTCGTACGCCGCCCGGTCGTGCTGCTTGAGCGCCCAGGCGTCCCGGGCGGGCTGGTCCGGCACGATCAGCTCGTCGCCGCGCTCGAGCCCCTCGACCACCGCGGCCGCGATGTCGTCGGCGGTGATGGGCGAGCTCTCGACCAGCCGCGTCATCACCGTGCCGAGGGCGGCGTCCTCACCCTGCAGCGAGGCCATCAGGTTCGTGCGGAAGTACGACGGGCACACGACGTGCGCGGTCACGCCGTACGCCGCGAGCTCGTGGCCGGTGGTCTCGGTGAGCGCGACGACCGCGGCCTTGACCGCGTTGTACGACGCCATCCCGGCGGGGTGCACGAGGCCGGCGAGGGACGCGACGTTCACGATCGCGCCCGAGCGCTGTCGCTTGAGCATGGGGACGAACGTGCGGGTGCCGCGGACCGCCCCGAACAGGTTGACGTTCGTGATCCACTCCCACTCCCCCATGGTGGCCACGTCGAGCCGGCCGCCGCCGGCGACGCCCGCGTTGTTGACCAGGATGTCGAGGCCGCCCCAGCTGTCCGTCACGTGCGCGAGCGCCGCCGCCCAGTCGGCGTCCGAGGTGATGTCGAGCCTCAGGTCCATCCCGGCAGTCGAGCCCACCCCAGTGGTCGAGCCCGCCCCGGTGGTCGAGCCGGTCGAGACCACATCGGTCCGCAGCACCTCGTCCCCACGCGCCTCGAAGGCGGCGCAGAGTGCCGCCCCGAGCCCCGAGGCCGCGCCGGTGACCAGCACCCGGCTCATCGCGCGGCCCCGTACTTGCCGAGCTCGAGCCGGGCGACGACGCCGCGATGGACCTCGTCGGGACCGTCGGCCAGCCGCAGGGCGCGGGCCGCGGTCCAGGCGCCGGCCAGCGGGAAGTCCGAGGAGAGCCCGCCGCCGCCGTGCAGCTGCATCGCCATGTCGATCACCTTCTGGGCCATCGCCGGCACCGCCACCTTGATCTGGGAGACCTCCGAGAGCGCGTTGAGCGGCCCGCCGACGTCGAGCTTCCACGCCGCGTGGAGCACCAGGAGCCGGGCCTGGTCGATCGCGATCCGGGCCTCGGCGATGCGCTCGCGGTTGCCGCCGAGGTTGGCCAGCGGCTTGCCGAAGGCACTGCGCTCGAGCGCGCGGGTGCACCCCAGCTCCAGTGCCAGCTCGGCCAGGCCGATCAGCCGCATGCAGTGGTGCACCCGGCCGGGGCCCAGCCGGCCCTGCGCGATCGCGAACGCTTCGCCCGGACCGCTGATGATGTTGGCCACCGGCACCCGCACGTCGGTGAAGGACACCTCGCCGTGGCCCAGCGGCTCGTCGTGCACGCCCATCGTGTCGAGCATCCGCTCGACCTTCACCCCGGGGGCGTGCCGCGGCACCAGCACCATCGAGTGCCGGCGATGCCGGTCCTCCTCGGGATCGGTCAGCCCCATGAAGACGAGGACCTGGCAGTCGGGATGGCCGACCCCGGTGGACCACCACTTGCGGCCGTTGACCACGACCTCGTCGCCGTCGACGACGGCGGTGGCCTCCATGTTGGTGGCGTCGGAGGAGGCGACGTCGGGCTCGGTCATCGTGAACGCCGAGCGGATCCGGCCGTCCAGCAGCGGCTCCAGCCACTCGCGCCTCTGCTCGGGCGAGCCGTAGCGCAGCAGCACCTCCATGTTCCCCGTGTCCGGGGCGTTGCAGTTGAACACCAGCGGGGCGATCGCGGAGCGCCCCATCAGCTCGGCCAGCGGGGCGTAGTCGACGTTGCTCAGGCCCTCCCCGCCGTCGGTGCCGAACCGCACGGCGTAGTCCCCGGCGTGCTCCCGGGGGAGGAAGAGGTTCCACAGCCCCCGCGCCCGGGCCTTGGCCTTGAGCTCCTCGAGGACCGACAGGGGCTGCCACGGGTCGCCGCTACGCCGCAGGTCGGCCAGGTCGCGGTGGTAGCCGGGCTCGACCGGCGCGATCTCCTCGGCCATGAACTCGGCCACGCGTGCGGTCAGGTCGGCGGCCCGTTCGGACGGAGCGAAGTCCATGCCCGGCACCCTAGCCGGGGCGCGACGGCCTCCCGCCCACCCGTCCGCGGACTGCTCGAGCCCCCGCCTTTTCCCCCGATCGCGTCATGGACGACGTCCCGGCACCGCAATAGCGTCGAAAGGCGAGCAGGGTGCCGCCTCACCCCGGAGGTGGCCTGCGGAGAGGAGGGCCGAGCTGTGTTCATCCAGATCATCCAGGGGAAGTGCAGGAGACAGGACGAGCTGCGCGCGATGGCCCAGCGGTGGGTCGACGAGGTCGGGTCCGGTGCCAGTGGCTGGCTCGGCGGCACCTACGGCTTCACCGACGACGACATGTTCATCGGCGTGGTCCGCTTCGAGTCCCGCGAGACCGCGATGGCCAACTCCAACCGCCCCGAGCAGGGCGCCTGGGCCGAGCAGATGATGGCCCTGATGGACGGACCGGTCGAGTACCACGACTGCGACGACGTCACGCTGATGATGGAGGGCGGCTCCGACCAGGCCGGGTTCGTCCAGGTCATCCGCGGCAAGGTCGACGACCCCGCCCGGCTCAAGGCGATGATGGCCGACACCACGCTGCTGCACGAGCTGCGCCCGGACATCCTCGGGGCCACGCTGGCGATCGAGCCCGACGGCACCTTCACCGAGACGGTGGCCTTCACCGACGAGGAGAGCGCCCGCCGCGGCGAGCAGGTGCAGCCACCGGCCGACGTGATGGCGGACCTGGACTACGCCATGAAGGACGCCACGTTCTACGACCTGCACCACCCCTGGTTCCAGCACCGTTGAGCACCAGCGGGGGCCGAACCTGAGCGCGCACCGGCCCGCCCACGTCGGAGGGAGGTGGGCGGGCCGGCCTGCGTCGCGGTGCGGGCCGGTCAGGCGGGGAAGGTCTCGCCCTTCTCCGCCATCGACCGCAGGTACGCCGTCGGCCGGAACCGGTCGCCGTACCGCTCGGCGAGCTCGTCGGCGCGCTTGACGAACGCCGCGAGGCCGATCTCACCGTCCGCGCCCTCGTAGCCCTGCATGTACTGCGCGGCGCCTCCGGTCATCGGCGGGAAACCGATGCCCATGATCGAGCCGATGTTGGCCGCGGCCGCCGAGGTGATCACGCCCTCCTCGAAGCACTTCGCGGTCTCGAGGGATTCCACGAACAGCAGCCGGTCCTTGACGTCCTGGAACGGCGGCTGCTCCTTGCCGGTCTCGGCAGAGGCGACCGGGAAGGTGTCGGCGAGGCCCTTCCACAGCGAAAGGCGCCTGCCGGACTCGTCGTAGTCGTAGAAGCCGGCACCCTTGAGCCGCGAGGGCCGCCCGAGCTCGATCATCGTGTCGATGACCGCCTCCGCCGGGTGCGGCTCGTAGGTCTGCCCGGAGGCCTCGACGGCGGCGCGGGTCGCGGTGCTGATCTTCTTGAACAGCTCCATGTTCAGCTCGTCGGAGAGCTGGAGGGTGCCGACCGGGTAGCCGTCCTGGGTCGCGGCCCGCTCCAGCGAGACCGGGTGCACGCCTTCGGCGAGCATCGCGAGGCCCTCGTTGACCATGGTCCCGATCACCCGCGAGGTGTAGAACCCGCGGCTGTCGTTGACGACGATCGGGGTCTTGCGGATCTGCTGCACCACGTCGTACGCCTTGGCCAGCGCCTCGTCGGAGGTCTGCTCACCGCGGATGATCTCCACCAGCGGCATCTTGTCGACCGGGCTGAAGAAGTGCAGCCCGATGAAGTCCTTGGGCCGGTCCACGCCCTTGGCCAGCTCGGTGATCGGCAGCGTGGAGGTGTTGGAGCACAACAGCGCGTCGCCCCTCTCATGACCAGTGACGTGCTCGGCGATCTCGGCGAAGACCTTGCTCTTCAGCGTCGGGTCCTCGAAGACCGCCTCGATGACCAGGTCGCACCCGGCGAGGTCGGCCGGGTCCGCGGTCGGCGTGATGCGCGCCAGTAGCTCGGCCTTCTTCTCCTCGGTCGAGCGCCCCTTGGCGATCGCCTTGTCGAGCAGCTTCTCGCTGTACGCCTTGCCCTTCGCGGCGCTCTCGGCGGCGACGTCCTTGAGCACGACCTCCATGCCGGCCCGGGCACAGGAGTAGGCGATGCCGGCGCCCATCATGCCGGCGCCGAGCACGCCGACCTTGACGGCCTTGTACGGCGGGATCCCGTCCGGCCGCAGCGAGCCGGAGTTGATCGCCTGGAGGTCGAAGAAGAACGCCTGGATCATGTTCTTCGAGCCCTGGTTGACGACCAGGTTGGTCAGGTAGCGCGACTCGATCCGCGAGGCGGTGTCGAAGTCGACCTGCGCCCCCTCGACCGCGGCGGACAGGATCGCCCGCTGCGCCGGGTAGACCGCGCCCTTGGTCTGCTGGCGCAGCAGCGCCGGGAACGCCGGCAGGAACGCCGCGAGCTTGGGGTTGCTGGGGGTGCCGCCGGGCATCTTGTAGCCCGGCTGGTCCCACGGGTTCTGGGCCGCGTCGGGGTTGGCCTTGATCCAGGCCTTGGCGGCCGGCACCAGCTCCTCGCGGGTCGCGACCAGCTCGTCGACCAGGCCCTTCTCGAGCGCCTGCGCGGGCTTGAAGCGGGTGCCCTGCAGCAGGACGTCCATCAGCGCGGACTGGATGCCGAGCATCCGGACGGTGCGGGTCACCCCACCGCCGCCGGGCAGCAGGCCGAGCGAGGCCTCCGGCAGCCCGACCTGGACCTGGGGGTCGTCGACGAGCACGCGGTGGTTGCAGGCCAGGCAGATCTCCAGGCCGCCGCCGAGCGCGGCGCCGTTGATCGCGGCGACGACCGGGCGAGGAAGCTGCTCGAGGCGGCGCAGCGCCGCCTTCACGCTCTCCCCGGCCTTGAAGACGTCGGCGGCGTCGTCCTTGGTCGCCTGCACCATCTTCTTCAGGTTGCCGCCGGCGAAAAAGGTCTTCTTCGCGCTCGCGACCACGACGCCGGTCACGCTCTTCTCGTCCTGGGCCAGCTCGTCGTACAGCCGGTCCACCGCCGCGGCCATGGAGGCGATGTAGAGGTCGTTCATCGTGTTGGCGCTGGCGGTGGGGTCATCGAGGGTGAGGGTGACGATGCCGTCGGCGTCCTTGTCGTAGCGCACCGCGGTCTGGGTCTCGGTAGTGCTCATGGGGTTCCTGTTCTGGGGATCGGTGGTTGAGGTGCGAGGGCGCTCAGCGCCTGAGCCTCGAAACCACCTGGGCCTGGGTTCTGGAGTTGGCGTTCGCAGTTGACGTGGCCTGTCGGCTCACCGGGTCTCGACACGCTCTGTCGCGACCTCGTACCTCGGCCGCGGTCGCTGCTCGACCTGGCGACTTGAGGACACCGCGCTCGTTCCTCGCGCGGTGTCCAAGTCACACAAGCTCGACGATCGTCGCGATCCCCATGCCGCCGCCGACGCAGAGCGTGGCGAGGCCGCGGCGCTGGTCGCGCCGCTGGAGCTCGTCGACGAGCGTGCCGAGGATCATCGCGCCGGTGGCGCCGAGCGGGTGGCCCATGGCGATCGCGCCGCCGTTGACGTTGGTGATCTCGTGGCTGATGCCCATGTCGCGCATGAACCGCATGGCCACGGCCGCGAAGGCCTCGTTGATCTCGAACAGGTCGATGTCCTCGACCGACAGTCCGGCCTTGGCCAGCGCCTTGCGGGCGGCCGGAGCAGGTCCGGTCAGCATGATCGTGGGGTCCGCGCCGGAGACCGCGGTGGCGAGGATGCGGGCCCGCGGGGTGAGCCCGAGGTCGGTGCCGACCTGCTCGCTGCCGATGGCCATGATCGCGGCGCCGTCGACGATGCCGGAGGAGTTGCCGGCGTGGTGGACGTGGTCGATCCGCTCGACCCAGTGGTACTTCTCCAGGGCCACGTCGTCGAAGCCGGCCTGGGCGCCGATGTCGGCGAACGACGGCTTGAGCGCACCGAGGCCCTCGGGGCTGGTGTCAGGGCGGATGGTCTCGTCGTGGTCGAGCACCGTCATCCCGTTGAGGTCCCGGACCGGGATCACCGCGTTCGCGAAGTAGCCGTTGGCCCAGGCCTTGGCGGCGCGGTGGTGGGACTCGGCCGCGTAGGCGTCGACGTCGTCGCGGTTCCAGCCCTCGATCGTCGCGATCAGGTCCGCGCCGATGCCCTGCGGGACGAACCCGGTCTTCAGCGCGGTGTCCGGGTCCATCGCCCAGGCGCCGCCGTCGGAGCCCATCGGGACCCGGCTCATCGACTCGACGCCGCCGGCGAGGATCAGGTCCTCGAAACCGCCACGGACGCGCGAGGCGGCCTGGTTGACCGCCTCCAGCCCGGAGGCGCAGAAGCGGTTGAGCTGCACGCCGGCCACCGTCTCGGGGTAACCGGCCTTGAGCGCGGCGGTCTTGGCGATGTCGCCGCCCTGGTCGCCGACCGGGGACACCACGCCGAGCACGACGTCGTCGACCCGGTTCGGGTCCAGCCCGGGGTTGCGCACCTTGATCTCGTCCAGCAGGCCGACCACGAGGTCGACCGGCTTGACCTCGTGCAGCGAGCCGACCTTCTTGCCCTTGCCGCGCGGCGTACGGATGTGGTCGTACACGAATGCTTCTGCCATGACCGTCCTTGCGTTCTTGGAGATGGTCGAGCTCGCCGGAGATGGTGAGCTCGCCCGGTGGTCGGGCTTGCCCGGTGGTCGAGCTTGCCCGGTGGTCGAGCTTGTCGAGACCACGACTTCCCTCGATTGTGACACTATTGCTGTCATGGTCAAGGGAAGCCCCCTTGTGGCCTGGCTCACCACGGGACCGGAAGGAGCGCGATGACGGAGACCGTCGAGACGCCGCGTGACCTGCTCACGCTCGACGAGCTGACCACCCGGGTCGGCATGAGCGTGCGCAACATCCGCTTCTACACCACCAAGGGCCTGGTCCCGCCGCCGATCCGGCGCGGCCGCTCGGGCTACTACACCGCCGACCACGTGGCCCGGCTCGAGCTGGTCCAGGAGCTGCAGAGCCACGGCTTCACGCTCTCGGCGATCGAGCGGTACGTCGCCAACATCCCCCGCGACGCCAGCCCCGCCGACATCGCCCTGCAGCGCACGATGCTGGCGCCGTGGCAGCACGAGTCCCCCATCGAGATGTCGCGGGCCGAGCTCGACCAGCGGGCCGGGCGCGAGCTCGGTGACGATGACCTGACCACGCTCGCCGCCCTCGGTGTCGTCTTCCCGGGCCGGCGCGGCAAGCACCAGGTGGTCGTCTCGCAGCTCTCCGTGGGTCTCGGCCTGCTCGACCTCGGCTTCCCGACCGAGGCGGCACTGGCGGCCGCCGACGTGTACGCCACCCACGGCCGGCAGATCGCCGAGGAGCTCTACGAGGTCTTCCGCACCAAGGCCTGGCCGGTCTACAAGGAGTCCGGGACCTCGCCCGAGCGCGTCCGCGAGGTGGTCGAGCGCCTCAAGCCGTTGTCGATCGCCAGCCTGGTGGCCGCCTACGAGAGCGCCATGGACGAGACCAAGCGCGAGGGCATCGCGCAGCGGGCCCGCCGCACCCCGAACGGCTCCTGAGGCGGCAGCACCCGTCTCCGCCCCCGTTTCTGGCCCCGTTTCTGGGCGGCGGTTCCTAGGGTGGGGGCATGAGCGAACCCCTCGAGCAGCCCACGGTCTTGGTGACCGGCGCCACCGGCTTCATCGGCAAGCGCCTGGTCCCGGTGCTGGTGGACCGCGGCCTGAAGGTGCGGGCGATGACCCGCCGGCCCGAGTCGTACGACGGGCCGGGCCAGCCCGTGGGCGGGGACGTGGAGGACCGCGCCTCGCTCAGCGACGCGCTCGAGGGGACCGACGTGGCGGTCTACCTGGTGCACTCGCTGGACGACCCGGACTTCGAGCGCAAGGACGCCGAGGCCGCGCGCACCTTCGGCCGGGCCGCCGCGGCGGCCGGGGTCCAGCAGATCGTCTACATGGGCGGCCTGGGCTCCGACGACGACAAGCTCTCGCCGCACCTGCGCTCGCGCCGCGAGGTCGAGGGGCTGCTGGGCGAGGCGGGCGTGCCCGTGACCGTGCTGCGCGCCGCGATCGTGGTGGGGGCCGGCGGCATCTCCTGGGAGCTGACCCGCCAGCTGGTGAAGAACCTGCCGGCGATGATCGTGCCGAAGTGGGTCTCGACCCGCACCCAGCCGATCGCGCTCGACGACGTGGTCCGCTACCTGGCCGGGGTGATCGGCCGGCCCGAGGCCTACGACCGGGTCTTCGAGATCGGCGGGCCCAAGGAGATGACCTACCTCGAGATGCTCCAGGTGGCGGCCGAGATCTCGGCCGGGCACCGGGTGCCGATCGTGCGCGTGCCGGTGCTGACGCCCCGGCTGTCGTCGTACTGGCTGGCGCTCATCACCGACATCGACGTCACCACGGGCCGGAACCTGATCGACTCCATGGGCACCGAGGTCGTCGTCACCGACCACTCGATCCGCGACGTCGTGCCGGGCGACCCGCTGCCCTACGAGGAGGCGGTACGCCGCGCGCTCGACGAGGGCGGTACGCGCTAGGAGGCGTTCTCCGGGTTCGCCTGGAGCTGCACCTCGAACAGGGTGCGCCTCCCTGCGACGTCCGGGTCCCCGGCAGCCACCCGCGACCGATAGGCCTTGTCGTCGATGCCGACCTTCAAGAGGTACGAGTCCGACTCCCAGGCAGCACTGTCTGCCCACTGCGTGGCGCGCGTGCCGGCGTCGTCGTTCTCCGTCCACCCGGACCCCAGGTGGTTGCGGTAGTAGTCGAGCACGGCCGCCGGAGTGTCGTCGGTGGCGTACACGTCGGTGAGGATTGCGGCGTTGCCGCCCATCTTGTTGTCCGAGTCCACGCCGCCGTGCCTGATCGCGGTCGCACCGGGCGGGTGGAGCGACACCTCGGGCACCTTCCGGAGCTCCTCGAGCGTCGGATGGGGCTGGCCGCACGCGGCAGTGCTGAGCACCAGGCATGCCGCGGCCAGGGCCTGTACCCACCGGCCCGCGCCCTGGCCGCGTCGGCCGCCCGTCACTTCGTGGTCAACCACCGCCAGGAACCCTGGTCGTGGATGAGGACAAGCGTCGCATCGGCACTCTTGCTCTGACCATCGACGGTCACCGCTTCGTGCACGGGCACCTGGGCGTAGGAGATCCCGGTGCTCGTCGTGGTGTAGGTGATGTCGCCGGTGATCGTGACGTCGTCGACGTGACCGGAGCCCAGCTCACCCTGGATCCAGGTGACGAACTCGGTCTGTGACATGTCGGCGCGCAGGCTGTCGTCGGCCAACGCGTACACGGCCTTCCAGTCCTGCCCCACCAGCGACGCCGCGAGCTGGGCAGCCACCGGGTCGGCGCCGCCCACCGCCGGCGCCGCGGACAGGTGGTACTGGGTGCCGTCGATCCAGACGTTGATGCTCCCTGTCCCATGCCTGCCGTCGATCTCACCCCGCAGCTTCACCGGCACGTCCTTGATGTCGCCTTGCGGTCGGTAGTTGACACCGAACTCGGTGTCGAGGACCGCGTCAGCGGCAAGGTAGCCCGGCCCGTCGAAGCTCAGCGTGGTGGAGGTGGGCGAGTGCGGCGAGACCGTCGCGGTGCCGTGCGCCCAGGCCAGCCCGACGCCGGGGATCGCGATCACGAAGTGCCCGTAGTCGGCGCTCGTCTTGTCCAGATCGATCCGGAAGTAGTCGCTCGAGGACTTGTCGAGGAAGCCGCTGGTGAGCTGCTCGTACGCCGGGGGCGCTGCCGCATCAGCCTTCGACGTGGACGCGCTGGTCGTCAGGTCAGCCGCCACGGACACGACTCCGAGGGCCACGACGGTGGCAGCCGCCGCGACGGTGTAGCCGACCCGTCGCCGGCCCGAGATCCTGGTCAGGGTGCGCATGTGTACGTCGTTCCTTCCATCCGCGCGGTCACGACCCGGAGCAGCTCCGTGGTCTCTTTCACTGGCTCGCCGGTCTGGCAGTCGTTGACGGTCAGCTCGTCCTGAGTGTGCGGGTAGTTGCTGTGGAATATCGGCGACTTGACGAGGTCGATCATCAGCAGGGTCATCTTGTCGTCGACGGTTGGGTCCCAGTAGAGCTTCTGCGTCTCGGCCCATTGCCAGCGCGTCGCGGACGACCCCCCCGGTAGGAAGCGATGGCCGCCCCCGCTCGGGATCTCGGTCGGGTCGTCGGTTCCCGGCTGGAGGATCACGTCGCCTTCGGAGCTCATGAAGGTGTCGTGGCAGAAGAGGTAGAGGGCGCACGAGTGCATGTAGACCCGCTCGTCACCCCACGTGTTGTACATCGGGATGTCAGGCAGCCTGTCGGAGTGCGAGGCCAGCCAGCGCATGTAGTCGCCCGATGGTGAGAACTCGCGGACCGCGGGGCGCCCGGGGTTGGGTGCGATCTTGCCGATGAGGTCGCTGATGGCGCCTCCGGCCAGCGGGAGATCGGCGATCCCTGACGCACCCGCGATCCAGGAGCCCTGCTCGACGCCGTGCATGAGGAGCACCGAGTCGACCATGGTCTCGGCGACGCCGTCTCCGGCGTAGGTCGAGTACGCGAGCATGGACCGAATCGTCTCGCCGCCCATGCTGTAGCCCATCAGGATCACCGGTCGGTCGCCGTGGGCGTGGTACAGCCGCTGGACCTCGTGGTCGAGGCGTACGGCGTTCTGCCCGATGTCGCCCTGGCTGTCGCACAGGGCACCGTTCTGGGAGGCGTCGTACGGCATCCCCACGGCGGGGTCCGGCGTGGGCGGGACGGCCTGGCCGGCGGCCTCCGGATCACACCCGGAGCCGGTGTCGTCGCCCTTGTCCTGGTAGTACTCGAAGCTGTTCACGAGCTGCGCGCCGTAGGTGTCACGCAGCGGCCCGCGAAGGCCCGCGAAGAGGGTGTCGTCGGTGTAGCTCTGCGTGACGCCGTGGACGAACAGCACCTGCGCCGCAGCATCGGTGGTGCTGCCGGAGGCGATGCCGAACTCGCCGATCGCGAAGTCGGTGGACGAGCTGATCGTGATGAACGAGAGCGGCTCGGCGCTGGTGGCGTAGAAGCCGTAGTAGCGGGCGCCGCCGCGGCCGTTGACGATCACGTCGCCCGACGACGTGCCGTCCGCGGTCTGGGCGACGATGTCGATGTAGTCGAACGGGTCAGGCTCGGCGTAGAAGTAGAACGCCCGAGTTCCCTGCGGCAGGATGATCGTCTCGTTGCTGGAGCTGCTCTGGTACACGTCGCCGGTGTAGCCGTGGCTCCAGGTGGCCCAGTCGCTGCCGACCGTTGCGTGGTACATCGGGCTGTCGAAGATGACGTCGCCGGTGGGCCCCTCGGCGGAGTCGACCCAGGTGTGGTCCCGGCTGTCGGGGTCGAACGGCGTCATGAGGTAGCCGCCCAGCGTCGAGGGCGGGGCTGCCGTGCCGGGGCTTCCGTCGAACCGGATGCCGACGTCGTCGGCGGCGTCCGCCGGAGCGGCAGCTGCTGGGACGACGAGCGCTCCGACGGCCGCGATGACCACCGCGACGACGGAGCGGGGCAACGAGCGAGGTCTCCGATGCGACATGCAGCACCCCCGAGCTGGTGGCCCCACCTGGGCCGGTGACGGGATGCTGGCACCAGGGTCAGGGGCTGGAGACAGAATGCTGCAACTCTTTGCCTACCGGCTCGCCTGCTGCGCCTGCACGCGCGCCTGGCCACTCCCGGGAACCCATTCCTGGGCTAGACCGCAGACCGCCTCGGTCTCGGGAGACGCACCGGGTTCAGGTACGGCGACGGCCGGATCAGCCGAAGAGCCAGGGCAGCAGGAACAGCATCGAGACCGACCACGTCACGTGCGTGAGGACCGGGCCGAGGATCCCGCCCGACGCCCGGCGCTGCAGGCCGACGACGACGCCCAGCAGCACCGCCGCGAACGCCAGCATCACGTTGCCGGTGGCCAGCGTGGCCAGCGTGTAGGCGACGGTCGTGACCTGGACCGGGTAGCGGGTCACGGCGGCGTACGCCGCGCCGCGGAAGAACAGCTCCTCGGCGATGCCGTTGACGACGGTCACCAGCACCAGCAGCGGCCACGCACCCTCGTCGGCGTGGTCGAGGACGGAGCGCACCTGCTCGTCGAGGAACGGCACCTGCCGGACCACCAGGCCGCCCAGCAGGAAGACGCCGACGAGCCCGAGCCCCAGCACGATCGGGGTGGCCACGGGGCGGCGCAGCCCGGTGGAGTGCGCGATCCGGCCGAGGTGCAGCGGACCGGACGCGAACGCCCCCACCGTCCACACCCCCGCCAGGACCAGGGTGGCGGGGTAGAACCAGGCGCTGCCCGGCTCGATCCGCAGCGAGAAGCCGAGCACCAGGCCGCCGAGCACCACGAAGGCGATCGTGACCACCTGGCGACGCCGCAGCGCCTGCGGCGTCTCCCGGTGGTCGCGCGGGACGACGTCCCACAACGCTCGCTGCAACCAGGTCCGCACGGCTCACCCCCTCGGCCGCGACTGTACGGGGGAGGGGGAGAGCACGGACCCTGGGTCAGCGGCGCCCGGAGCTGAACGACGCGGCGCTGTGCGTGCCCGACCCGGGGCGGGACTGGCCGCCCTTCGCCCCGGCGCCCGAGCGGCGACGCGAGCCGCCGCCGTTGCCCGAGCCGTTGGCGGAGCCGCCCGGCTTGCCACCGGGCTTCCCACCGGGCTTGCCACCGGACGCGCTCCCGGCCGAGCCCTTCGCCTGGCCCGACGCGCCGCCGGTGCCGCGCGAGCCCTGGCCGCCGCGGCCGCGGCGGGAGCGGTTGCGGCCGCCACCGGAGCGAGCCCCGGAGCCGTCGCCACCGTTCGGCCTGCCGCCACCCTGCGCGGGCGCGGGCGCCTCGACCACGAGGCCACCGGGCACGGTCACCCGGTCGCCGGGAGCGAGCTGGACCAGCACCGGGTGCGCGGCACCGTTGATGCGCGTGGTCGTCGGCTTGATGCCGGCCGCACGGGTCAGGTCGCGGACGTCGCGCACCTGCTCGTCGGTCATCAGCGTGATGACCGTGCCGGCGGCCCCGGCCCGCGCCGTACGTCCCGAGCGGTGCAGGTAGGCCTTGTGCTCGACCGGCGGGTCGGCGTGGACCACGAGCGCCACGTCGTCGACGTGGATGCCGCGGGCCGCGATGTCCGTGGCGACCAGCGTCGTCGCCTTGCCGGAGTGGAAGGCGTCCATGTTGCGGGTGCGGGCGTTCTGGCTCAGGTTGCCGTGCAGCTCGACGGTGGGGACGCCGTTCTTGTTCAGCTGGCGGGTCAGCGCCTTGGCGCCGTGCTTGGTGCGGGTGAACACGACCGTGCGGCCCGGCGCGCTGGTCAGGTCGACGAGGACGGGCACCCGGTGCTCGCGGTCGAGGTGGAGCACGTGGTGGTCCATGGCCGCCACCGGCGACTGCGCGGAGTCCGCCTCGTGGGTGACCGGCGAGCTCAGGAACCGCTTGACCAGCACGTCGATCGCCTTGTCGAGCGTGGCCGAGAAGAGCAGCCGCTGGCCGTTCCTCGGGGTCTGGTCGAGCAGCCGGCGCACCGCCGGCAGGAAGCCGAGGTCGGCCATGTGGTCGGCCTCGTCCAGCACGGTGGTCTCGATCGAGCCGAGCGTGCAGTGGCCCTGGCCGATCAGGTCCTCGAGCCGGCCGGGGCAGGCGATGACGATGTCGACGCCGCGGCGCAGGCCCTGGACCTGGGGGTTCTG
Source organism: Nocardioides koreensis (assembly GCF_039531775.1). Taxonomy (NCBI): domain Bacteria; kingdom Bacillati; phylum Actinomycetota; class Actinomycetes; order Propionibacteriales; family Nocardioidaceae; genus Nocardioides; species Nocardioides koreensis. The sequence goes on from NZ_BAAAQR010000009.1 coordinate 143,260, forward strand.
ACCCACGCCCCCGAAGACGGTGCGGGTGGAGAGCCCGGCGGTCGCGGCCAGCGGCTCGAGCGCCTCCTGGATCTGGCCGACCAGCTCACGGGTCGGCGCCAGGATCAGGGCACGCGGCGCGGTCGGGCGGGCCTGGCGGCCGGAGGCCACCAGCCGGGCCACCAGCGGCAGCAGGAAGGCGTAGGTCTTGCCGGAGCCGGTGCGGCCACGGCCCAGCACGTCACGACCCGCGAGCGAGTCAGGGAGCGTGGCGGTCTGGATGGGGGTGGGGGTGGTGATGCCGCGGTCGGCGAGGACCGCGCAGAGGTCGGCGGGGACGCCGAGCTCGGAGAAGGACAGGGTGGACTGACCAGCAACTGCAGAAGACAAGGGGGAATCACTCACTGTTGGCGTGTCTCGCCAAGCTGATCCCGCCGGCGGCGGGAGCTGAGAAGCAGGCCTCACGAGGAGGGGCGCGGCGCCCAGGTTGTCGTGCGGGGTGGTGCTCAGGGTCGGCCGGCGCGGAAGCCCGAGGCAAGACGGAACGGGCTGCTGAGCCCACTCTAGGGTCAGCAGCCCGTTGGCGCCCAATTTGGCACTACTTCGGGGCCTCTACTTGCTGAGGCCGTCCTTGACGTCCTTGGCGGCGTCCTTGACGTGCTCGCCGGCCTGCTTGGCCGAGGCCTTGGTCTGGTCGCCCTTGCCCTCGGCCTCGAGGTTCTCGTCGTTGGTGGCCCGGCCGGTGGCCTCCTTGGCCTTGCCACCGAGGTCCTCGGCCTTGTTGCCGGCCTTGTCGCTGAAGCTCATCGCATCCTCCGTCGATCGTCGTGCGGCGGGCGCCGCGCGTGACACGTGGTTCGTGCCCGCCAGCCGGTCAGACAAACCTCAGGACGCCGTCGTCGAGGCGGCCCCGGCGCAGCGAGCGGACGTCGTACAGGTAGTTCTGCCGCAGCTTCCACGGCTCGCGGTCGCCCTGCTTGGGCAGCCGGTCCAGCGCGCGCAGCACGTAGCCGGAGCTGAACGTCAGCAGCCGCTCCTCCGCCACGTCCGGGTCCCGCGGCGCCACCACCGTCCGGGCGCCGACCTCGTCGAGGTGCGCGAGCACCCGGCACACGTAGTCGGCGACCAGGTCGGCCTTCAGCGTCCAGGAGTTGTTGGTGTAGCCGATCGTGAAGGCGAAGTTGGGCACGTCGCTGAGCATCAGCGTGCGGTAGGTCATGGTCTGCGCGACGTCGACCTTCTCCCCGTCGACGACCAGCTCGATCCCACCCATCGGCTTGAGGTTCAGGCCGGTCGCGGTCACGATGACGTCGGCCACCAGCTCCTCGCCGGACCGGAGCCGGATCCCCTTCTCCGTGAAGGTCTCGATGTGGTCGGTGACGATCGAGGCGGTGCCGTGGCGGAGCGCCCGGAACAGGTCGCCCTCCGGCACGAAGCAGAGCCGCTGGTCCCAGGGGTTGTACGCCGGGTTGAAGTGCACGTCGACGTCCACCTCGGGCGGCAGCTGCTGGGCGGTCGCCTTGCGCACCAGCCCCTTCACGAAGTCGGGCCGGCGCTGGGCGAGCTGGTAGGTCAGCACCGCGAGCAGGATCGCCTTCCACCGCACGATCGGGAAGCTCAGCCGGGTCGGCAGCCTCTCGAGCCGCTGCGCCAGCGGGTCGCGGGCCGGCCGGGAGAGGACGTACGACGGGGAGCGCTGCAGCATCGTGACGTGCTCGGCCTCGCCCGCCATCGCCGGGACCAGGGTGACCGCGGTGGCGCCGCTGCCGATGACGACCACCCGCTTGCCGGTGTGGTCGAGGTCCTCGGGCCAGGCCTGCGGGTGCACGATCTCGCCCGCGAACTCCTCGGCCCCCGGGAGCTCCGGGGAGTAGCCGCCGTCGTAGTCGTAGTAGCCCGAGCAGGCGTAGAGGAAGCTCGTCGTCATCGTCACCGGCTCGCCGTCCCGGTCGACCTCGACGGTCCACAGCGCGGTGTCGGAGTCCCACGACGCCCGGCGCACGGTGTGGTGGTAGCGGACCAGCTCGTCGACGGCGTACTCCTCGGCGACCGTGCGGACGTACTCCAGGATCGACGGGCCGTCGGCGAGCGCCCGGTCACCGGGCCACGGACGCCAGCGGTAGCCGAAGGTGAACATGTCGGAGTCGGAGCGGATGCCCGGGTAGCGGAAGAGGTCCCAGGTGCCGCCGCTGGCGCCGCGGCTCTCCAGGATCGCGAGGCTGCGCCGCGGGTGCTCGGTGCGCAGCCGGCAGGCGGCGCCGATGCCGGAGAGGCCGGCGCCGATGACCAGGACGTCGACGTGCTCGGGTCGCGTGCTCATGGCACGGAACCTACTGCTCGGTCACAAGACCCTCACGCCGGTCTCGTCACTGCTGGGCGGCCACCACCTCGGCGACCCGCTGGCGGAACACGCGCCACCGGCGCTCGTTGCCGTGGACGAGCCCCGCGGAGTCGCAGCACAGGTCGGCGGCGTGGGAGATCAGCTCGGCCGCCGAGTAGACGAGTCCGGCGGCCACCCGTCCGTCCGCCAGGTCTGCGCGGAGGGCCGCCGGGGTGAAGTCGACCCGCTCCAGGATGTCCGCGGCGCGGTCGAGGACCCGGCTCGTCACCCCACCCATCGTGGCCGCCTGCCAGTCGTTGGCGATGATCCGGTGCCGTTCGCCCAGCATGTCCGCGAGGCCGTCGATGTCGAGCAGCGCGGACGCGACACCCCACGAGGCCTCCATCGCCGAGGACAGCCACTCGGCGATCTCCCGCTGGTCCTCGGCCGCGCGGCGCAGGTCGCGGATCAGGTGGGCGATCTCGGCCGGCCGGCCCTCGCCCTCCATGAACAACACCCCGTCGAGCTGGAGCGCGGCGGGGCTGTTGAGCTCCTCGGCACCCTCGTAGGGGCTGAGGACCGGGCGGTGCCCGGCCTCGGCGGCGGACCAGGTGTCGGCCAGCGCCTGGAGGCTGCGTGCGTGCCGTTGCAGCACGACCGCCTGCTCCCGGGGCGCGGAGGCGTAGAACTTCTCGTGCTCACGATGGAACCTGGTCAGGTTCAGCATCGCCTCCAGCAGCGCCGCATCGGCTCCCGGTGCCGTGGGCGTCTCGGACGTCGTCTCCATCTCCCCAGCGTGTGCGTGGCACACGGGCCACGTCAGGGTCCAACGACCCCGGGCCTCACCGGCTGCTCAGCGGGCGTAGAGCTCGACGAACCGGGCGAGCAGCCGCGGCGGCTCGGTGACGACGGCGACCCGGGCCAGCGCCATCAGTTCCTCGGCCCGGGGCGGGTCGAAGTAGCCGTGGTGCCGGTAGGCGTCGATGCGCAGGCACAGGCCGTCGACGTCGAGCTCGGGGTGGAACTGGGTGGCGTAGACGTTCTGCCCGAGCCGGAACGCCTGCACCGGGCAGGCCGCCGAGGAGGCCAGCAGCACCGCGTCCTCGGGCAGGCGGGACACGGCCTCCTTGTGGCCGAGGAAGACCTGGAACGACGGCGGGACCGGCGCGAACAGCGGGTCCAGCCGTCCGGCGTCGGTGAGGGTGACGCCGACCGCGCCGATCGGCTCGCCGTGGGTCCGGTCGACCACGCCGCCGTGCAGGGAGCCGAGGGTGCCGATGCCGTAGCAGGCGCCGAAGAAGGGGAAGTCCTCCGCGACGACCTTGAGGGCCAGGCCCCGCAGCTCCGCTTCGACCCGGTGCTGGACCGGCGACTTCTCCGACGCCAGGTCGCTGATGTTGAACGGCCCCCCGCCCAGCACGATCCCCGACCAGTCGTCGAGGTCGACCATGCCGAGCTCGTCGCGCTCGAGCCGCACCCGGCGTACGTCGTGCTCGTCGAGGCCGGCGCAGCGCAGCACCGCGGCGTACTCGCTCTCGGCGACGTCGTCCTCGGCGCGGGTGCCGAGGAAGAGGAACGGTTTCACCGTCCCATTGTCGGGCCTGCGGCTCAGGCCTGGACCGCGGCGCCCCGGGCGATGAGACCGTCGACGTCCCCGACCCCCCAGGCGGCCAGGGCCTCACGGGTGTCCGACCCGGCCTGCGGTGTCGGCGGGGACGTGAGCGTGGCCCTGGTGCGCGAGAAGCGCGGGGCCGGGCTGGGCTGGAGCATGCCGTCGCGCACGACGTACGTCTCGCGGGCCTTGAGGTGCGGGTGCTCGGCGGCCTCGCTGATCGGGATGATGCCCGCCACGCACGCGTCGGTGCCCTCGAAGACCCCCACCCACTCGGCCTGGGTGCGGCTGCGGAACCGCTCGGCGATCAGCGTCCGGAGCTCCTCGGCGCGCTCGGGGTCGAAGCGGTCCGGGGCCTCCTCCGCGATGCCGAGCAGGTCCACGAACAGGTCGTAGAACTGCGGCTCCAGCGGCCCGACCGACATGTGCCGCCCGTCGGCGGTCTCGTAGAGGTCGTAGTACGGCGCGCCGCCGTCGAGCAGGTTGCTCGCCCGCTCCTCGGTGAACGTGCCGGCCGCGAGGAACGCCGCGGTCATCGCGTTGAGGTGCGCGGTGCCGTCGACGATCGCGGCGTCCACCACCTGCCCCTCGCCGCCGACCCGCGCCTCGAGGAGCGCGGCGAGCAGGCCGATGACCAGGTACGTCGAGCCGCCGCCGAAGTCGCCGACCAGGTTGGCCGGGAAGTGCGGCCGGGCCTTGTCCTGGCCGAGCCCGTGCAGGGCGCCGGCGACGGAGATGTAGTTCATGTCGTGCCCCGCCGCCTGCGCCAGCGGGCCGTCCTGGCCCCAGCCGGTCATCCGCCCGTAGACCAGTCGCGGGTTGACCGCGTGGCACTCCTCGGGCCCGAGCCCGAGCCGCTCGGCGACGCCGGGACGCATCCCCTCGACGAGCAGGTCGGCGTCCTTCACCAGCTCGAGGACCGTGGCGATCGCCTCGGGCTGCTTCAGGTCGAGCGCGACGCTCGGGCGGCCCCGGTTGAGCAGGTTGTGCGGCCCGCCGGCCAGCAGCTGCCCGCCCGGCCGCTCCACGCGGATCACGTCGGCCCCGAGGTCGGCCAGGATCATGCACGCGTGCGGCCCCGGCCCGATGCCGGCGATCTCCACGACCTTCACGCCGCGCAGCGGTCCTGTCCCCTGGCCGAGTTCGTAGCTCATGAGGCGATCATGACATTGGCGCTGTCACGGTCGGGAGGGTGGCGCAGCTGTCGCGGGGGACGCGGGTGGCGCCGCTGGCGGTGAGCTGGCCACCGTTCAGGCCGCCGAATCGGTGGCTCACCCACCGCCCGACACCGACCCCCGCCCGCAGCGGTGAGCTGGCCACCATTCAGGCCGCCCAATCGGTGGCTCACCCACCGCCCGGCACCGACCCCCGCCCGCAGCGGTGAGCTGGCCACCGTTCAGGCCGCCGAATCGGTGGCTCACCCACCGCCCGACACCGACCCCCGCCCGCAGCGGTGAGCTGGCCACCATTTGCGCCGCCGAATCGGTGGCTCACCCACCGCCCGACACCGACCCCCGCCCGCAGCGGTGAGCTGGCCACCGTTCAGGCCGCCCAATCGGTGGCTCACCCACCGCCCGACACCGACCCCCGCCCGCAGCGGTGAGCTGGCCACCATTCAGGCCGCCGAATCGGTGGCTCACCCACCGCCCCAGACCGCGCCGGCGACTGTCCACAGGCTGCGGCACCGCACCGCCGTCCACAGCGGCCCCCGACCCCGGTCTCTTCCGTCCCCGGTGACCGGTGGCATCGACGCATGCGAGCTGTCCCCGAGGCCCTCAGGGCCGGACCCTTCACCCGCCAGCAGGCTCTCGCGGCAGGCCTCACCTCTCGCATGCTCGAGGGCCGGAGGTTCGTCCGCGTGTTCCCCGGGGTCTGGCGTCACGTGGACCACGAGCTGACGGAGCCGGACTGGGTCGAGGCGGCCCGGCTCGCACTCCCGGACTCCGCGCACCTGACCGGCCTCAGCCGTCTGCGGCAGCTCGGCCTGGACTTCGGGTCGCAGTGGCCCCTGCGCTTCGTGGTCGAGGGCGACCACCACGCGGCCATCGAGGGCGTCTTCCTCCATCGCACCCGGAAGCTCGCGCCGACCGACGACGTCGGTGTGACACCCGCCGCCGCGTTCATCTCCTACGCCGCGCGAGCCCGGGTGATCGACCTGATCAAGATCGGCGACTGGTTGTTGCACCACGGCCACATCACCGTGGAGGAGGTGCGCGCGCTCGCGCTCTCCGCACCGTGGCGCGAGGGTGCACACGAAGCGGTGTGGATCCTCGACCACCTCGATGCCCGCGCACGGTCACTGAAGGAGTCGGAGACACGCTCGGTCCTCGAGTTCTCAGGCCTGCAGCCCCCTGATGTCAACACCTCTGTCCCGGTCGGTGAGAACGTGACCGTCATCGGCGACCTGGTCTACCGACGCTGGCGGACGGTGGTCGAGTACGAGGGCTCGCAGCACCAGGAGGAGCGGGAGCAGTACGTCGCCGACCTGGACCGCTACGCCCTCATGCGCGGTGCGCAGATCACCTACGTCCAGGTGACCCACGAGAAGCTCGCCCACGCCCGCACCCTGGTGGGCGAGGTGTTCCGGGCGCTGGTGGCCAACGGGTACGACGGGCCGCCGCCGGAGTTCGGCGAACAGTGGCGGCTGCTGTTCGCTCCCGTCTCGGCGGCCGTCGGCCCGCGCAACCACCGGGCGGTGAACTAGCCACCGTTGCGGCAACCCATTCGGTGGCCAGCTCACCGCCACCCCCAGCCCCGCCCGACCAGCGGTGAACCAGCCACCATTCCGGCAACCCATTCGGTGGCCAGCTCACCGCCACCCCCAGCCCCGCCCGACCAGCGGTGAACCAGCCACCATTCCGGCAACCCATTCGGTGGCCAGCTCACCGCCACTCGCGGGCCGCCGCCGCAGCAGCAGCCGTGGGCACGCCCGGCCGGCCGGCCAGCTCAGCCCGGCAGCACCCGCCGCAGGAACTGCCGCGTCCGGGCCTCGCGCGGAGCAGTGAGGATCTGGTCGGGCGGCCCCTGCTCGAGGATCCGGCCCTCGTGCAGGAAGCACACGCTGGTGGCGACCTCGCGGGCGAAGCTCATCTCGTGGGTGGCCAGGATCATCGTGGTGCCCTGCTCGGCCAGGTCGCGCACGATGGTCAGCACCTCGCCGACCAGCTCGGGGTCGAGCGCGGCGGTGATCTCGTCGAGCAGCAGCAGGGTGGGCGACGTGCACAGCGCCCGCACCAGCGCGGCCCGCTGCTGCTGGCCGCCCGAGAGCCGGTCGGGATGCTTGCCGGCCTGGTCGGAGAGGCCGAACTGCTCCAGCAGCGCCCGGGCCCGGGCCTCCGCCTCGGCCCGCGACAGGCCGTGCACCCGCCGGGGCGCGAGCGTGCAGTTCTCCAGCACGGTCAGGTGCGGGAACAGGTTGTAGGCCTGGAAGACCATGCCCATCCGGCTGCGCACCGCCCGCCGGTCGACCCGGGGGTCGGAGATCTCCCGTCCGTCGAAGCGGATCACGCCGTCGTCGATGTCCTCGAGCAGGTTCAGGCAGCGCAGCAGCGTCGACTTGCCCGAGCCCGACGAGCCGATCAGGCAGACCACGTCATGGGGCCGCACGACCAGGTCGACGTCGGCGAGCACCACGCGCTCGCCGTACGACTTGCGCAGGTCGCTCACCTCGAGCAGCGACGTCTCGGAGGGGGCCAGGTCGGCGGGGGCCGCCCCGGCGGGGCGGCTCATCGCGCCCCCGCCCGCTCGCGCTCGGCGTAGCGCCGTCCGAGCCAGTCGGTGAACCTGGCCAGCGGGATCGTCAGCGCCACGAAGAACAGCGCGACCACGACGTACGGCGTGTAGTTGAAGTTGTAGTTGGTGTAGTCGCGGGCGACGAAGACCGCCTCGAACACCCCGAGCGTGGACGCCAGCGCCGTGTCCTTCTGGAGCGAGACGAAGTCGTTGAGCAGCGGGGGTACGACGCGGCGCACCGCCTGCGGGACCACCACGAAGCGCATCGTCTGCGCGCGCCCGAGCCCGAGCGCCTCGGCGCTGGCGAGCTGCGAGGGATGGATCGACTCGATGCCGGACCGGAAGACCTCGGCGACGTAGGCGCTGTAGGAGATGACCAGGGCGGTGGTGGCCCAGAAGAACGGACTGTTGGGGACCCCCTGCAGCCGCAGGCCGGGCATGCCGAAGCCGAGCAGCAGGATCAGCAGGATCGTCGGGATCCCGCGGATCACGTCGGTGTAGCCGACCGCGGCGACGCGCAGCGGGACCAGCCAGGGCGACCGGGCGCTGCGGGCGATCGCGAGGGACAGCGCCAGCACCAGGATCAGCGGCTCGGCGATCATGAACATCTTCACGTTCAGCCAGAAGGCGTCCCGGATCTCCGGCAGCGAGGCGCGCGCGTGGTGGCCGTTGAAGAACGCCTCGCGGACCCGGTCCCACCCCGGCGAGGTGACCACCAGCACCGCCAGCCCCACGAACACGACGACGAGGGCGGTCGCGGCGATCAGCGTCGACCGCAGCCGCAGCCGGCGCCGCAGCAGCCGGCGCTCCAGCTCCCGCGGACTCGGCGACCAGGCGGAGGAGTCGCTCACTGCAGCGTCGGCACGTCGACGACGTCGGAGAGCCACTTCTTCTCCAGGTCGTCGAGGGTGCCGTCGCTCCGGAGCGTCGCGAGCGCGTCGTTGACGCAGGGCACCAGCCCGCTGCCCTTCTCGAAGAGCATGCCGAACTCCTCCTGCTGCCCGGTCTCGGGCTGGAACTGCCCGACGATCGTGCTGTTCGGGATCTCGACGGCGCTGATGTAGAACGCGGTCGGGAGGTCGGCGAGGATCGCGTCGACCTGGTCGTTCTGCAGCGCCTGCTTGGCCGCGTTGGTGTCCTCGAAGACGGCGGGGTCCTGGTCGGGCTGGATCACGTCGCGGATCGCGGTCAGCGAGGTGGTCCCGGTCTGCGCCCCGAGCCGCAGGCCCTTCAGGTCGTCGAGGCTGGTGGCCTCGGCACCCGGCGTGCCCTTGAGCGCGATCACCGCCTGCGACGCCGCGTAGTAGCCGTCGGAGAAGTCGACGACCTGGGCCCGGGCGGGCGTGATGGAGATCTGGTTGATGTCGAAGTCGAAGTCCTTCGGCCCGGGCTTGTAGGAGCTGTTGAACGGCACCTTCACCCAGGTGACCTCGTCCCGGGAGAACCCGAGCTGGTCCGCCACGGCGTACGCCACCGCCGACTCGTAGCCCTTCCCGTTGGTCGGGTCGTTGTTGCTGAACCACGGGTCGTACGCCGGGGAGTCGGTGCCGATCGTGAGGGTGCCGGGCTCGCGGAGCGGCAGGTCGGCCTTGGCGCAGGAGGCCGCGCCGGTGCTCGAGTCGGAGGCGGTCGGGCTCTCGTCCGAGGGCGCGCAGGCGGCGGCACCCAGGAGAACCGGCAGCAGCAACGGCAGGGTGACGACGGATCCACGCAGGCTCATGGGCAAATTCTACGGTTTCAGTGGTGCGTGTGCTCATCCATCTGGTGCATCTCGTGGACCACCGCGTGTCCCTTGCCGCGCCCGATCATCCAGTGGTTGACCGGCACCGTGACCACGAAGGCGATCGCCAGCGACGCCGCGAGCGTGACCCAGAACAGCAGGTCGGCCAGCGTGGCGTCCATCGCGCCCGGCCACAGCACCAGGAACCCGTTGTCGACGACCTCCATGGTGAGGATCGAGACGGTGTCGGCGGCCAGCGCGGTGCGGACCGCGGTCGGCACGTCCAGCCCGGCACGACGTACGCCGGTGAAGGTCAGCAGGTAGCCGAAGAAGAACGCCAGGGCGACCGACAGCACCACGCTCGCCCGGTTGCCCCAGCCCCACCAGGTCGCCAGCACCATGCCGAGCACCTCACCGATGGCACAGCCGGTGAGGCAGTGCAGGGTCGCGGTGACGGCCATCTTCCAGGAGGAGTTCATGGCACGGGAACATATACCCCCTAGGGGTATAGGTCAAGGTCAGCGCACGTAGGTCCACCAGTGGGCCAGCGTCGGGCACTCGTCGGTGTGCGCGACCCACGGGACCCCGACGTACGCCGGGTCCGGCGGCGGCGGGCAGCGGCGGTACGGGATGTGCGCGTACCCGCGCTGGACGTCGTCGGTCGGGATGTGCGCGTACCCGCGCTGGAGCTCCCCGACCGGCTGCGGACCGACGGAGGAGGTGGACGGCGTGGCCAGCAGCGAGACCGCGAGCACTGCCGAGGCGGCGACACCGGCGGCTCCGGCCGGCCACCACCAGCGGCGGGAGTCGGCCCTCAACGAGTAGCGGTTCATGACGGGTCCTTCGACAGGCGGAGCCGGATGCTCCGCGGCTGCCTCCAGGTCTGCCAGGACCGGGTATGCGCCCGGCCCCGCACCGGTATCCGCCGGGTATCCCGCCGGGTGTCCCGCCGGTCAGCTCTCGCAGACGCGCTCGTACGGCCGGTCGCCGAAGTGCTCGCGCCACTCCTCGAGGGTGAGCTCGCGGCCGGCGGCCCGACAGGCGTAGTACAGGGCGCTCCGGGCGCTCAGGTCCCAGATCCAGGTCCGGCCGGTCCCCCACTCCACGGCCCGGGCGGAGCGTCCGTCGGGCAGGAACGCCACGCCCACGAAGGGACGGCCCTCGATCTCGACCCGGCTGAGCAGGGTGCCCGCCTCGGCGTCCCAGAGGGCGACGGTGCCGTCCAGGCCGGCCGTCACGATGCGCGACCCGTCCGGGGAGTAGTCCAGCTGCCAGGCAGCACCGGCGTGGGCCACGACCGGGGTGCGCACCAGGCGGCCGGTGCGCAGGTCGATGACCGCCAGCCTGCCGTCGGTGCCGGTCGGGTCCAGCCGCTCGGCCGGGCTGCCGCCGGTGATCGCCGCGTAGCGGCCGTCCGGGGACAGGCCCAGCCAGCTGGTGTCGGCGAAGCCCAGGTCGCCCCGGCGCACGACCCTCCCCTGCTCGAGGTCGAGCACGGCCCAGCCGGAGGCGGCGTCGATCCAGAGGTCGTTCCCGCTCGGTCCGCCCGTCAGCACCACCGCCGTGCGGTCGTCGGGGGCGACCTGCACCCAGGACACGGGCTCCCCCACCTCGACCGGTCGGCCCACCGGCTCCCAGGTCGAGGTCGCCAGCATCGAGACCCGGCCGCTCAGCTCGGCCACGGCGAGCCGCGACCCGTCGGGGGTGTAGTCGATCTCGGTGACCCGCCGCGAGGGCAGCCGGGCGCCGTCCACCCTCCGGGCGGAGCGCACGTCCCAGACCCGCAGCCGGTCCCCCACGGCCGTGGCGTAGTGGATCCCGTCCGGGTGCCAGGTGCCCAGCGTGTGCCGGAAGCCCTCCCCCCAGGGGACCACCCGGGTCTCGGCCCCGGACTCCAGGTCCCGGAAGCCGAAGCCGCCCCCCTCGAAGGGCAGGAACACCTCGCGCTCGCCGTCGGGGGCCACGTCGCCGAACCCCCCGAGGACGCGCCGGTCCGGCTGGCTGCCACGGCGGACGTAGTGCCGCTGCCCGGTGAGGTCCCACCGCCGCAGCGTGGACGCTCCGCTGGTCGACACGAGGTACGACGCGTCGCCCGAGAAGTCCACGGCCCGGAACGACCCGCGGTCCAGCGCGACCGTGGTCAGCCGCCTGGGGCGGTCGGCCGCGACCTGCCAGATCTCGACCTGGCGCTCGTTCCACTCCACCAGGGCGAGCCGGCGACCGTCCGTGGAGAAGCGCACCTGGGCGACGTCCAGGCCGCTGCGCAGGCGGGTCACCAGGCGCCCCGACCGACCGTCCCGGAGCACGGCGTGACCACCCTCCACCCCGGCCAGCAGCCGGCCGTCCGGGCTCATCGACAGATTGTCGAGGCCGGAGGCGCCGAGCACCCGAGACCCTCCGCCGACGAGGTCGTGCCGGACCAGCGGCGTGGTCGTGTAGAGCACCCTCCCGTCCGGGCTCAGCGCCACGGACTGCCAGCTCGCGCCGTGCAGGTCGACCGTGGCCGGACCGCCGCCGCGGCGCAGGTCCCAGACCAGGGCCGCGGCCGAGGGCGCCCCCGATCCCGACCCAGCGGCACCGACACGCCGCACCCCGGCTGCCAGGTGCCGCCCGTCCTGGCTGAACGACAGGTCGGTCACCAGCCAGCCCTGAGTGCCGGCCCCCGCGAGGCCCGCGCCCTGCGGGCGCAGCGTCCGCGCGTCCAGCAGCTCCACCGACGGCCCGCGCGTCGCGGTGAGCCCCACGGCCAGGGTGCGGCCCCCCGGGGAGAACGCCAGGAGCCGTTCGCGCACGGTCGCGTCGGCCAGCTCCACCCCCGCCTGCCGCTGCGCCAGCAGGGCACCGCTGTCGACGTCGAACAGCCGGACGCGGTGCCGGTCGTCCATCGTGGCGACGCGCTCCCCGTCCGGGCTGACGTCGAGCCGCAGCACCTGCGCCTGCCCCGGCATCGGCGTCGAGGCGAAGAGGGCGGGATACCTGCCGATGGCCGCCAGCAGGCTGTTGCGGGTGTCGACCGAGTCGTCGAGGCGTACGCCGGCCACCGCGAGCAGCAGCGACTCGTCGACGTCCCGCGTCACCAGGGCGTTCGCACCCGCCCCGCGGGCGACCGCATCGACCTCCGCGGCTCGGGCCCGGCTCGCGCTCCGGTCCGCGACCCGGCCCTGGTGCGCCGCGTAGACGGTCGCCGCCAGCGCCGCGAGCAGGAGGACCAGCGCCCCGGCCAGGACCAGCCGCAGCCGGTGGATCATCCGGGACTGCTCGCGGGCCTGCCGCAGCTCCGACTGCTCCTCGGTCTCGGCCAGCCGCCAGCCGGACTCGAGGAAGTCCCGCTCGGCGGGCGCGAGCTCGGGGCGCTCCCGGCCGCACCACTCGAGCGCCTGCTGGAGCCGGGCCCCGCGGTAGAGGTCGCTCGCCGGGCGGCCGAGCCGGTCCCACGCGTCCGCGGCGCCGGCGAGGTGGTGCAGGATCCGCCGGCCCTCGAGGTCCTCGTCCAGCCAGCGGCGCAGCCGCGGCCAGGCGCGCACGATCGCCTCGTGGGTCAGCGCGACGGAGACCTCGTCGCTGCTCAGGATGCGGGAGCGGATCAGCGTGTCCACGATCGCGGCCTGGACCGGGTCGGCGGTCACCAGCCGCAGCGGCACCCGCGACAGCACCGGCTGCCCGTCCGGGCCGGGCGCCACCAGGCGCCGCAGCAGGTCACGCAGCGGGTCGCGCTGGTGGACGTCGAGCCGCGTGTAGACGTCCTCCGCGGTGCGGGCCACCGCCTCCCGGATGCCGCCGGAGGCCCGGTAGCCGGCCACGGTCAGGGACCGGCCCTCGCGGCGCAGCCAGGTCTCGCGCAGGCTGTGCGAGAGCAGCGGCAGCGCGGCCGGCTCCCCCTCGACCTCGCGCAGCAGCAGGTCGACGAGGCCCGGCTCGACGACGAGGCCGGCCTGGCGGGCCGGCCCCTCGATCGCGGCGCGGAGGTCGTCCTCGCGCATGGACGCGAGCAGGTAGAGGCCGCGCTCGACGAGGCGGCCGCAGGCCTGGTGCGTCGTGAGGTCCCCCGTCCGGTCCGCGCGCAGGGCCACCACGAGGCCGGGGTCGCCCGGGCTCCCGGCCCGCGCCACGACCCGGTCCAGGAAGGCGGTGCGCGCCGCCGGGTCGTCGCAGAGCGTGAACACCTCCTCGCACTGGTCGACGACGAGGACCGAACGACGCCGCGGCCGGCCCCGGGCGGGCAGGGCGTCGAGCGGGCGGGGACCGGGGGTGACGACCTCCACGTCGTACCCCTCGCGGCGCAGGGAGGCCGCGACGCCGGCGCGCACCAGGGAGGACTTCCCAGTGCCGGACGGCCCGACGACGGCCAGCACGCCGGTGGTCCGCAGCCGGTCGAGGCAGGCCGAGATGTCCCGCTCCCGCCCGAAGAACGCCTCGGCGTCGGCGACGTCGTACGCGCTCAGCCCGGGGTACGGCGAGCGGTCGGACGCCGCGGTCGCCGCCGGGTGCACGTCGAGCACCGGGTCATGGCGCAGGATCGCCTGCTCGAGGTCGGCGCTCCCGGGATCCGGGTCGATGCCGAGCTCCTGGGCCAGCATCCGGCGGAGGTCGGCCAGGGTCTGCAGGGCCTCGCCCTGCCGGCCGCACTGGTACTCCGCCAGCGCCAGCAGCTGCCAGCGCCGCTCCCGCAACGGGCTGGCCCGCACCATCGCCTGCGCTTGGGCCAGCACCTCGCCGTGGTGGCCGGACCGCAGCGACGCGTCGACCCAGTGCTCCTCCGCCTCGCACCGCAGCTCCTCGAGCCGCTCCGCCTCGATCCGGCCCGGCTCCCACTCCTCCAGCTCCGCGAGCGGTGGCCCCCGCCACAGCGCGAGGGCCCGCTCGAGCGTGTACGCCGCCCGCTCGGTCTCGCCGAGCGTGAGCAGCTCCTGGCCACGCGCCACCAGCCGCTCGAAGAGGTCGGCGTCCACGTCGTCGTGCGGGACGGCCAGCCGGTAGCCCTGCGGCGTCGTCACGATCGCGTCCGCGCCGAGGACCCGGCGCAGCCGCACGATGCAGCTCTGCAGGTTCTTGCGCCACGACGCCGGCGGCGAGGCTCCCCAGACCGCGTCGGCGAGCTGCTCCGCGGTGAGCGTGCGGCGCGGGCCCATGGCCAGGGCCGCCAGCACCACGCGGTCCCGCGCTCCCAGCGCCGCGCGGGAGCCGTCGACGTCCAGGGGCCCGAGCAGCGCGATGCCCATGGTCTCGACTCTCGTCACCGGCCCGAGGCCCGGTCAATGGCCCATCGACGTCACTCCTGCCCCGCTGGTGGTGATCGACGCCCTATTGCAACTCGTTGCATAGGTCGGGCATCCTGAGCGCATGGCCCTCGAACACGCGCTGCTGGTCGCCCTGCGCGAGCAGCCCGCGTCGGGGCTGGAGCTGGCGAAGCGGTTCGGCCGCTCGATCGGCTTCTTCTGGCACGCCACGCACCAGCAGATCTACCGGGTCCTGGCCCGGATGGACGCCGACGGCTGGGTCACCGTCACCGAGGTCGCCCAGTCCGGCCGTCCGGACAAGAAGGAGTACGCCGTCTCGCCGGCCGGCGAGCGGGTGCTTGCCGGCTGGCTCGCCGAGCCGACCCCGATGGAGCCGCTGCGCAGCGAGCTGGCCGTCAAGATGCGTGGCGCGTCGTACGGCGACCGCGGGGCGGTGCTCGAGGTCGTCCGCGCCAACCTCGCCGACCACCGGCTCCGGCTCGCCCACTACGAGCAGCTGGAGAAGCGCGACCACCCCCACCCCGAGGCCCTCACCGGCCACGAGCTCGACCAGTACCTCGTCCTGCGCGGCGGCATCCGCCTCGAGCGGTTCTGGGTCGAGTGGCTCACCGAGTACCTGGAATCTCGACAGGCTCGATCACCGGAAGACCCAGCCCGATCACCGGAAGACCCAGCCCGATCGCCGGAGGAATCCCGATGAACTACCCCCACCTGCTGTCCCCGATCGAGCTGGGCGGCCTCACGCTGCGCAACCGCGTGGTGATGGGCTCGATGCACACCGGTCTGGAGGACCGGGTCCGCGACCTGCCGGCGCTGGCGGCGTACTTCGCCGAGCGCGCCCGCGGCGGCGTCGGCCTGATCGTCACCGGCGGCTACGCCCCCAACAAGCGCGGCTGGCTCAAGCCGTTCGCCTCGGAGATGACCACGCGGCTGCATGCGATGCGGCACCGCGAGGTCACCGGGGCGGTGCACGACGAGGGCGGCGCGATCGCGCTGCAGGTGCTGCACGCGGGACGGTACGGCTACCACCCGCTCAGCGTCTCGGCGTCCCGGCAGAGGTCCCCGATCACGCCGTTCCGGCCGAGCGCGCTGTCGACGCGGGCGGTGGACCGCACCGCGACCGACTTCGCGCGGAGCGTGGCACTGGCCCGGAAGGCGGGCTACGACGCGGTCGAGATCATGGGCTCGGAGGGGTACCTGGTCAACCAGTTCCTCGCCGCCCGCACCAACGACCGCACCGACGCGTGGGGCGGCACCGCGGAGAAGCGGATGCGGTTCCCGCTGGAGGTCGTCCGCCGGTCCCGGGAGCTGGTCGGCGACGACTTCCCGATCGTCTACCGGATCTCGCTGCTCGACCTGGTCGAGGGCGGCCAGACCTGGGAGGAGGTCGTCGACCTCGCGCACGGGCTCGAGGAGGCCGGCGTCACCGTGCTCAACACCGGCATCGGCTGGCACGAGGCGCGGGTGCCGACGATCATCACCCAGGTCCCGCAGGGGGCCTGGCGGTGGGCGACGGCGCGGCTCAAGGCCGAGGTGTCCGTCCCGGTCTGTGCCTCGAACCGGATCAACAGCCCCGAGACGGCCGAGTCGATCCTGGCCGCCGGCGAGGCCGACCTGGTCTCGATGGCGCGCCCGCTGCTGGCCGACCCCGACTTCGTCGCCAAGGCCGCCGCCGGCCGCGCCGACGAGATCAACACCTGCATCGCCTGCAACCAGGCGTGCCTGGACCACGTGTTCCAGAACCGCAAGGCGTCCTGCCTGGTGAACCCGCGCGCCTGCCGGGAGACCACGCTCGTCCTCGCGCCGCTCGAGCTGGGACCGACCCGCCGCGCGAGGTCCGTCGCCGTGGTCGGGGCCGGCCCGGCCGGGCTCGCGGCCGCGGTCTCGGCCGCCGAGCGCGGCTTCGCCGTCACCCTGTTCGAGAAGGCGCCCGAGCTGGGCGGGCAGTTCCGGCTCGCGATGCAGGTGCCCGGCAAGGAGGACTTCCGCGAGACGCTGCGCTACTACACCCGCCGGCTCGAGGTCCTCGGCGTCGACGTCCGGCTCGACACCGAGGCCACGGCGCCCGACCTCGCGGCGTACGACGAGGTGGTGGTGGCGACCGGCGTGGTCGGCCGGACCCCGCAGCTCGACGGCATCGACCACGCCAAGGTCGCGTCGTACGCCGAGGTGCTCAGCGGTGCGGTCGTCCCCGGCAGGCGGGTGGCCGTGATCGGCGCCGGCGGGATCGGCGTGGACGTCAGCCACTTCCTCACCCACGACCCGGCCGACGGCCTGGACGACTGGATGGCGCACTGGGGTGTCGGCGACCCCGGCGTGCACCCCGGCGGGCTGACCGAGCGCAAGCCGCGCACCCCGGTCCGCGACGTCACCCTGCTGCAGCGCAAGACCACCCCGATCGGCATCGGGCTCGGCAAGACCTCGGGCTGGGCGCACCGGGCGGTGCTCAAGCAGTCCGGCGTGGTGCAGGTCAGCGGGGTCACCTACGACCGGGTCGACGACGCGGGCCTGCACTACACCGTGGACGGCGAGTCGCAGGTGCTGGACGTCGACCACGTGGTGCTGTGCGCCGGCCAGGAGTCGGTGCGGCACCTGTACGACGACCTGGTCGCCGCCGGCTCGAACGTCCACCTGGTCGGCGGCGCCGACGTGGCCGCCGAGCTGGACGCCAAGCGCGCGATCGAGCAGGGGACGCGGGTCGCCGCCGGCCTGTGACACGCGGCTAGCCTCGGCCACGTGATCGTTGATCTCACCGACGAGCAAGCACGGGCCGCCCTGCCGCTGAAGTGGGGCGCCGTCGAGCCGGGTGTGGTGCCGGCCTGGGTGGCGGAGATGGACTACGCGCTGGCGCCACCGGTGGTGGCCGCGCTGACCGACGCCGTACGCCGCGGCACGGCCGGCTACCCGCCCTTCGGGGACGGCGGGGTCGGCGCGACCTTCGCCGGGTTCGCGCAGCGGCACTGGGGCTGGTCGCCGCCCGACGACGCGTCCGTGGTCGTCGGGGACGTGATCGCCGGCATCCGGCTCGTCCTCGAGGTGCTCTGCCCACCGGGACCGGTCGTCGTGCCCCTGCCCTGCTACCCGCCGTTCCGCGACGTGGTCGCGATCGCGGGCCGGGAGATGGTGGCGGTCGAGCTCGACCCGGACGCGACCGACGCCGCGCTGGACCTCGCGGCGATCGAGGACGCGTTCCGCGCGGGCGCCCGCACGCTGCTGCTCTGCAACCCGCACAACCCGCTCGGCCGGGTGCCGCGACGCGCGGAGCTGGAGGCGCTCGCCGCACTGGCCCGTCGGTACGACGCCCGCGTGGTCGCCGACGAGATCCACGGGCCGCTGGTGCTCCCGGGCCTCCAGAGGACGAATGGCCCAGTGTTCACGCCGTACCTCTCGGTCGACGAGCGCGGCATCCTGGTGACCAGCCCGTCCAAGACGTTCAACACCGCCGGGCTGCACACCGCCCAGGTCGTCGTCCTGGACCCGGCCGAGCAGGCGCGGCTGCGGGGGGTGCCGCTGCCGCAGAACCACGCCTACTCGCCGCTCGGCATGATCGCGGCGGTGGCGTCGTGGCGCGACTGCGACGACTGGCACGCCGCCCTGGTGCGCCGGCTCGACGAGCAGCGCGCGCTGCTGGCCGACCTCCTCGCCGCCCACCTGCCCGAGGCCCGGATGCGGCCGCTGGAGGCTACGTACCTGGCCTGGCTCGACCTGCGCGCCTACGGCCACGACGACCCGGCGGCGGCCGGGCTGGAGCACGGCGTCCGGGTCGCCCCCGGCGCGGACTACCAGCCGGGGCTGGCCGGGCACGCCCGGCTCAACCTCGCCACCAGCCCGGAGCGCCTCGAGACGATCGTGGGCCGGCTGGCGAAGGCACTGACGGGCTGACCGGCTGCCCGGCGCCGCTCAGCCGGCGTGCTTGGGCTGGGCGGCGATCATCGCGGCGTACCAGTCGAAGGACCGCTTCGGCGTGCGCCTCTGGGTCTCGTAGTCGACGTGCACGAGCCCGAACCGCTGGGTCAACCCCTCGGCCCACTCGAAGTTGTCCAGCAGCGACCAGGTGTAGTAGCCGCGCACGTCCACGCCGCGCCGGATCGCGGTGGCGACGGCGTCCAGGTGCGCCTCGAGGTAGTCGATGCGCGGCTGGTCGTCGACGACGCCGTGCTCGTCGGGGCCCGTGCCGTAGGCGCATCCCGACTCGGTGATCATGATCGGCGGCAGCGCGGCGCGGTAGCGGGCCCGTAGCGTGATCAGCCACTCCCGCAAGGCGTCCGGGACGACCGGCCAGCCGAGGTCCGTGGTCGGGTAGCCGACCAGCTCGGGGAACGCGAACGGCATCTCCGACTCCTCGCCGGCGGCCGCGATCTTCATCGGGTTGTAGTAGTTGACCCCGTAGAAGTCGAGCGGCTGGCGGATCGTGGCCATGTCGCCGTCGGCGATGACGTCCTCCATCAGCGGCATCAGGTCGCGGGGGTAGCGACCCAGCAGCATCGGCTCGACGTACATGCCGTTCCACAGCGCGTCGAACAGCTTGGTCGCCCCGACGTCGGCCTCGTCGTCGCTGGCCGGCCACATCGGCGCGTGGTTGTTGGCGCAGCCGATGCTGGTCGCGCCGGCGGACCGGAGCGCGATCGCCGCGCGGCCGTGGCCGAGCAGCAGGTGGTGGGAGACCGGCAGCGAGTCGAACATCAGGGTGCGGCCGGGCGCGTGCACGCCGGTGGCGTAGCCGAGCAACGAGAACACGTTGGGCTCGTTGACCGGGATCCAGTGCTCCACCCGGTCGGCGTACCGCTCCCCCACGATCGCGGCGAACTCGGCGAACCGGTCCACCGTGGCCCGGTTCAGCCAGCCGCCGTCGTCCTCGAGCTCCTGCGGCAGGTCCCAGTGGAAGAGCGTCACCATCGGCTCCACCCCGGACTCGAGCAGGCAGTCGATGAGCCGGTCGTAGAAGTCGAGGCCCTTCTCGTTCGGCGCGCCCGCGCCGGTCGGCTGGATCCGCGGCCAGGACAGCGAGAAGCGGTAGCCGCCGGCGCCCAGGCGCCTCATCAGCGCCACGTCCTCGGCGTACCGGTGGTAGTGGTCGCAGGCCACGTCCCCGGTGGACCCGTCGGCGATCCTCCCCTCCTGCGCGCAGAAGGTGTCCCAGACGCTGGGGCCCCTGCCGTCCTCGGTGGCCGCCCCCTCGATCTGGTACGCCGCGGTGCTGGTGCCGAAACGGAAGCCGGCGGGCAGCTCGGGGAACCGGCGCGGCGGCTGGGGGGAGGGCACGGCACAATTGTGCCCGTGGCCGTGGAGATCCGCCGGAGTTCGGAACGCTTCAGTACCCGAGATGAGGGACGCCTCACCCGGCACTCGTTCTCCTTCGGCGGGCACTACGACCCCGGGAACGTCGGGTTCGGTCCGCTGGTCTGCCACGACGACCACCGGCTCCGCGCGGGCGCCGGGTTCGAGGAGCACCGGCACGCCGACGTGGAGATCGTGACCTGGGTCCTGGAGGGGGCGCTGGAGCACTCCGACGGCACCGGGTCCGCGGCGCTGGTCCGGCCCGGGACCGTGCAGGTGCAGTCGGCCGGGTCCGGCATCGAGCACCGTGAGATGGCCGCGCCAGACGCCGGGCCGACCCGCTTCGTGCAGGCCTGGCTGACGCCCGACGTGCCCGGGATCGAGCCGTCGTACGCCGCCGCGCGGGTGACCCTGCCCGACGGGCAGCTGGTGCCGGTCGCCTCGGGACACCGCTCCGACGCCACGGTGCGGATCGGCAGCGCCGCCGCGACGTTCTGGGTGGCCCGGCTGCCCGGCGGCGCCACCGTCACCCTCCCCGACGAGCCGAGGCAGCACGTCTTCGTGACCCGCGGCGCCCTGACCCGGTCCTCGCTGGCCGAGCCGCTGGCCGACGGCGACGCCTTCCGGATCACCGACCAGCCGGGTCTCGAGCTGACCGCCGCCGTGCCCACCGAGCTGCTCGTCTGGACGTTCACGAGCTGACCACGCCGGCCTGATGGGAGCCGGCACTTTCACCCGCCAGCCGGTGAAACAGGAACTTGTCAGGTGGCGCTTCCCCCGACAAGTTCCACTTTCAGCCCCGGTCAGCCGGTGAAAGAGCCTGCCCTACGGCGTCAGGCCACGATCGACAGGGCGCCGGGCAGCAGCTCGACGGTGGCGGGGTCGTCGCCGAGACCGGGCAGCACGCCCAGCGGCTCGCCGTCGCCACCGACCGGGACGGGCATCCGGGAGCGGGCCCGCAGCTCGACCCGGGTGCCGGTCAGGACGGTGACCTCGGGCAGGGCGACGTGGGAGCCGTCGTACACCTTCGGCAGCGAGCGCATCAGCTCCAGGCGCGAGGCCGCCTCGATCACGACGACGTCGAGACGCCCGTCGTCGACCGCGGCCGCGGGCGCGATCTTCATGCCCTGGCCGTAGTAGGCGGAGTTGGCGACGACGACCGTGGCGGCGGAGTGCTCGCGCTCCACGCCGTCGACCGAGACCCGGTAGCGGCCGGGCCGGTAGGTGGCCAGCGACCGCAGCGCGGCGTACGGGTACTGCAGCCGCCGGGGCAGCCGGTGCGCCCGGTCCACCAGCTCGGCGGCGCGGGCGTCCACGCCGGAGTAGACCGATCCCGCGACCACGCGCGGCGGAGCGCCGGGCAGGGACAGCGAGAGCAGGTCGACCCGGCGCACCGAGCCCTCGAGCAGCAGGCGCGCCTGGCCGACGGGGTCGGCGGGCAGCCCGAGCATCCGGGCGAAGTCGTTGCCCCGTCCGGCGGGCAGCACCGCGAGCGTGCCGCCGCCGTCGGCGACCAGCCCGGCGAGCGAGGAGAGCATCCCGTCGCCGCCGACCGACACCACCACGTCGCCCCGGCCGACGGCCTCGCCGACCAGCGAGACCATCGCCTTCGGGCCGGGCGAGTAGGTCACGTCGACCGTGGCGCCGGCCTCGCGGAGCAGCCGGGCCACCGGCACCACCGCGTCGGGCGCGGCCCCGCCCCCGGAGGCGGGGTTGACCAGGAAGGTGAAGCTGCGGGGCCCGGGCTGCGGCAGGGCGCTCATGGGATGAGGACCCCCGGGTTGAGGATCCCGGTCGGGTCGAGCTCGGCCTTGACCGCGCGCAGGATGCCGACCCCGACCGGCCCGATCTCCTGGGCCAGCCACGGCTTGTGGTCGGTGCCGACCGCGTGGTGGTGGGTGATCGTCGCGCCGGCCGCGATCATCGCGTCGCTGGCGGCGGCCTTCGCCGTCAGCCACCGCCCGACTGGGTCGTCACCCTCGCTGGTCGCCACCGTGAAGTAGAGCGAGCAACCGGTCTCGTAGACGTGCGAGACGTGGCAGAGCACCATCGTCGGGTCGCCGAGCGCCGACTCGAGCGCGGCCTTCACGTCGGCGTACAGCCGCTCGGCGTTCGACCAGAAGGTCGCGGTCTCGAGGGTCTCGACGAGGACGCCGACGTCGAGCAGCGCGTCGCGCAGGTACGGCGCGTGGAAGCGGCCGTGCGCCCAGGCCAGGCCCGGCTCCTCCCCCAGCCACTCGCCGCCGAGGCCGGTGAGCACCGCGGTCGCGGCCGCCTGCCTGGCCGCGACGGCCTCCCGCTCGCCCTCGAAGCCGGCGATCATCAGGCAGCCACCGGCGCCGCTGCCGCCGATCTCGTCGGGCCGGGCGAGGTTCAGGGAGGTCTCGGCCTCGTCGGAGAGCCGGATGACCGTCGGCAGCAGCTCGGACTGGGCCAGCGCGCGCATCGCGGCGGCGCCCGCGCTGAACGACGGCCACCGCCAGCCCTCGTAGAGCTTCACCGCCGGCAGCCGGCGCACCCGCACCGTCACCGACGTGATGACCCCGAAGGCGCCCTCGGACCCGAGCACCAGCTGCCGCAGGTCGGGGCCGGCCGCGTTGGCGGGGGCGCTGCCCAGGGTCAGCGGGCCGTTCGGGGTGACGACGGTGAGCCCGACGACCAGCGAGTCGAAGCGGCCGTAGCCGGCGCTGGACTGGCCGCTGGAGCGGGTCGCGGCGAAGCCGCCGATGGAGGCGTACTCGAAGGACTGCGGGTAGTGGCCGAGGGTCAGCCCGAGCTCGGCCAGCAGCGCCTCGGCCTCGGGGCCGCGCAGGCCGGGCTCCAGGGTGGCGGTCATCGAGACGGGGTCGACGTCGACCAGCCGCTTCATCCGGCACAGGTCGAGGCTGACCAGCCCGGCGTACCCGTCCCGACGCGCGGCCAGGCCGCCGGTCACCGACGTACCGCCACCGAAGGGCACCACCGCGAGGTGGTGCTCGACCGCGAACGCGATCACGGCCGCGACGTCGTCGGCACCCCCGGGCCGGACCACGGCGTCCGGCGCGTCGGACAGGTCACCGGCGCGGGCGCGCAGCAGGTCCGGGGTCGACTTGCCGCGGGTGCGCAGCCGGCGGGAGTCGTCGTCGGTGAGCACGTGCTCGGCGCCGAGCAGGTCGCGCAGGCCCGCGAGCAGGGCCGGCTCGATCGCCGGGGCCGGCAGCGGGGCGGCCGTCACCGCGGGTCGCTCGACCAGGCCGAAGGCCATCTCGATCAGGCCGCGGGCGGCCTCGGGCAGGGGGGCGGCGGCGGCGGGATCGCCCCAGCGCTGGGGGTGCATCTCGACCGCGGTCTTCTCGGGGGGCACGTGTTACAGTGTGACACATGACGTCACTTCGTCACAACGGCTCCGAGGGCCCGCGCAGCAACCAGCGGGAGAACGAGCCCGGCCCCAGGGACGGCTACCTCGACGCCGCCCGGGACTGCATCCTCGACCTCGGCTGGCGGCGTACGACGCTCACCGAGGTGGCGCGCCGGGCCGGGGTGTCCCGGATGACGATCTACCGCACCTGGTCCGACATGCAGCAGCTGCTCGGCGACCTGATGACCCGGGAGTGGGCCGGCGTGGTGGCCGCGATCGTCGCCACCGAGGACCCCGAGGCGTCGGCCGTGGACCGGCTGGTCGGCGACCTCGTCGGGTCGGTGCGCAACCTGCGGGAGAACGAGCTGTTCCTGCGCATCGTCGAGCTCGACCCCGAGCTGCTGCTGCCCTACCTGCTCGCCCGCCGCGGCCGCTCCCAGGACGCGATCCTGGAGATGGTGGCGGCGGCGATCCGGCAGGGCCAGGAGTCCGGGGCGGTCCGCGCCGGCAACCCGGTGGCCATCGCCCGCAGCCTGGTGCTCGCCACCCACGGCTTCGTGCTCTCGACCCACACCATGGTCGACGACACGGTCAGCGCGGACGAGCTCGACGCCGAGCTCGCCGAGCTGCTGACCCGGGCGCTGCTGCCATGACGCAGCCGGTCAGGAACCGCAGGTCCGGGAGCCGGGATCTCACGGTTGGTGACCGAGCCGCAGCCTCCCGGCGCATCACCCCGGGGCTCGCCGACGCACCCACGGACGTCGACCTGGTGGTCGTCGGGCTGGGGATCACCGGCGCCGGGGTCGCGCTCGACGCGGCCACCCGTGGGCTCCGGGTGCTGGCGGTCGACGCCCACGACCTGGCGTTCGGCACCTCCCGGTGGTCCTCCAAGATGGTCCACGGCGGGCTGCGCTACCTGGCCAAGGGGCAGGTCGGCGTCGCCCACGAGAGCGCGGTCGAGCGGGGCATCCTGATGGAGGTGACCGCGCCCCACCTCGCCCGGCCGATGCCCATGGTGGTGCCGCTGAACTCCGCGGTCACCCGCCTCCAGGCCGGCGTCACCCGGGCCGGCCTGCTCGCCGGCGACGCGCTGCGCCGCGGCGCCCGCACCCACCCCGAGACGCTGCCCCGGCCGCGCCGGCTGTCGGCCACCGAGACCCTCCGGCTGGCGCCCGCGCTGCGCCCCGCCGGCCTGCGCGGCGGCCTGCTGTCCTGGGACGGCCAGCTCGAGGACGACGCCCGGCTGGTCACCACGGTGGCGCGCACCGCCGCGTCGTACGGCGCCCACGTGCGCACCCACGTCCGCGTGCTGTCGGCCACCGGGACCGAGGTCGAGCTGCGCGACGAGCTCACCGGCGCGACCTCGACCGTGCACACCCGCGGCGTCGTCAACGCCGCCGGCGTCTGGGCCGGTGACCTCGTCGACGAGGTGACCCTGCGGCCCAGCCGCGGCACCCACCTGGTGCTCCGGGCCGAGAGCGTGCCCGGGCTGCAGGTCTCGGTGTTCGCGCCGGTGCCGGGCGAGACCAACCGCTTCGTGCTGGTGCTGCCGCAGCCCGACGGCACCGTCTACGTGGGCCTCACCGACGAGCCGGTGGAGGGTCCGGTCCCGGACGTGCCCGAGCCGTCGGAGCCCGAGATCGGCTTCCTGCTCGACGTCGTCTCGGCCGCGTTCGCCCGCCAGCTCCACCGCGACGACGTCGTCGGCGCGTTCGCCGGGCTGCGCCCGTTGCTCGACATGTCCTCGGACGGCGCCGACGGTGCCACCCCCGGCGGCGCCACCGCCGACCTGTCCCGCAAGCACGCCGTGCTCACCTCCCGGACCGGAGTGGTGACCGTGGTCGGCGGCAAGCTCACGACGTACCGCCGGATGGCCGAGGACGCCGTGGACGCCGCCCTCGCCGGAGCCGGCCTGGCCGCGAGGCCGTGCCGCACCCGCCGGCTGCCGCTGCTCGGCGCCGCTCCGCGCGAGGAGCTGGCCCGGCTGGAGCTCTCGCCCCGGCTGGTCCGCCGCTACGGCACCGACGCCGAGCTGGTGCTGGCCGCCGCCCGCGAGGTGAGCGGACTGGGTGACGAGGAGCTGCTCGCCCCGGTCGCCGACGGCATCCCGGTCACCCTCGCCGAGCTGCTCTTCGGCGTCACCCACGAGGGCGCCGCCGACGTCGACGACCTGCTGGACCGGCGTACGCGCGTCGGCCTCGTCCTCGCCGACCGCGAGCTCGCCCGGCCCGCCGCCGAGCGGGCGCTCGAGATCGCCGCCCGCCCCCGATGACCCGACACCGATGACTTCGGGCGTCGACGCCGGTCTGCCCCACGAGGCAGACTGGACGGACGACGAGGGAGCAGGCAGATGAGCACGAGCACCGAGCTGGATGACTTCCCGACGCTGACGCAGCGCTACCAGCGCGAGCTGCTCGCGCACTGCTACCGGATGAGCGGGTCGGTCCACGAGGCCGAGGACCTCGTCCAGGAGACCTTTCTGCGGGCATGGAAGGCCGCGGCCGACTTCGAGGGCCGGTCCTCGGTGCGGACCTGGCTGTACCGGATCGCGACCAACGTCTGCCTGACCAGCCTGGAGGGGCGGCCCCGCCGCCCGCTGCCGGCCGGCCTGGGCACCCCCGACGCGCTCGCCGGGGACGCGCTCGAGCTGGACCACGAGATCGCCTGGCTCGAGCCGGTCCCGGACGCCGCCGTCGTGGTCGCCGAGCGCGACTCCATCCGCCTCGCGTTCGTCGCGGCCCTCCAGCACCTGCCGGCCCGGCAGCGCGCGGTGCTGATCCTGCGCGACGTGCTCCGCTGGTCCGCGGCCGAGGTGGCGGAGGCGCTGGACACCTCGACGGCGGCGGTGAACTCCGCGCTCCAGCGCGCCCACGCCCAGCTCGCCGACCGCCGGCTCACCGAGGAGACGGTCCGGCCCGACCTGACCCCCGCGCAGCACCAGCTGCTGGACCGGTACGTCGAGGCGTTCTGGCGCAAGGACGTCGACACGATCGTCAGCATGCTCACCGCCGAGGCGGTCTGGGAGATGCCGCCGTTCACCAGCTGGTTCCGCGGGCCGGCGAAGATCGGCTGGCTGATCGGCAACGAGTGCCCGGGCGGCTCCCACGACATGCCGATGCTCGCCACGTCCGCCAACGGCCAGCCCGCGTTCGGCCTCTACATGCGCGCCCCCGAGGGCGACTTCCACCCGTTCCAGCTGCAGGTCCTCGAGCTGGACGGCGACCTGGTCCGCCACGTCAGCGCGTTCTTCGACCCGCGGCTGTTCGCCACCTTCGGGCTGCCCGAGCGGCTCCCCGCCGACCACCCTGCCCCGGTCGCCCGGTGATTCCCGCGCTCGACGGTGCCGTCGAGCTGCTGGAGCGGTCGCTGGGCTACACCCGGGTCGCCCTCGCCGACGTCGACGACGACGTCCTCGACCGGCCCACCCCCTGCTCCGCGTGGCGGCTCGACGGGCTGCTCGCCCACATGGCCGACTCCCTCGACGCCTTCACCGAGGCGGCCGCCGGCTGGGTCGAGGTGCGCCCGCCGGCCCCGTCGCCGAGCCCGGTCGCGGCCCTGCAGGACAAGGCCTGCGCCCTGCTCGGGGCCTGGGCCCGGGCCACGCCCCGCCTGGTGACGGTGGGTGACCTCCCGGTGGCCGCGCCGCTGCTCGTCGCCACCGCCGCGCTGGAGGTGGCCGTGCACGGCTGGGACGTGGCGCAGGCGACCGGGCGCGGCGCCCCGGTCCCGCCCCGGCTGGCCCGCGACCTCCTGCCGGTGGCGCACCTCGTCGTGTCCGCGGAGGACCGCGGGGTGCGGTTCGGCGCCGAGCTGACCGCGACCGGGACGGCGTACGACGCCCGGCTGCTCGCGTTCCTGGGCCGTGACCTGACTGGTCCACCACGACGGATTCGCGCCAATCCGGGCACGGGACCGGGCGCCGCTTCCTAACCTGTGCACCGTGCACGGGTCCGAGGCAGTCGAGGGCGCCCTCGGCGACCTCCCCGAGGCCCTGCTCGGCGGGTACGCGCTGGCCCGCGCGGGCCTGACCACCGAGGCGCTGGTGGCCCTCGACGGCCTGCGCGACGCGGCCGCTCTCCCCGACGCCGGCACGGTGCTGCTCCTCGCCGCGACCATGGACTGCCGCCTCGCCCGCGGCGACCTCGGCGAGGCGCTCGCCCTCGGCGACGCGCTGGCGCCGCACCGCGTGCTGCCCGGGCCGACGGGGGCGCTGGCGCAGCACGCGCACGGGGAGCTGGCCGCTGCCCTGGGCGAGCCCGAGCGCGCCGCCCGGCACTTCGCCCTGGCGGGCCGGCTGCTCGAGGGGCACGACATCGACCCCGGCCTGGTGCCGTGGCGGCTGGGGGCCGCGCTCGCGGCGGTGCGGCTCGGCCAGCGCACCGAGGCGGCGCGGCTGGCGCGCGAGCAGCTCGACCTGGTGCAGCACGCCGGGTCGCCGTACGCCGTGGCCCTCGCGCTGCGGACGGTCGCGACCACCGATGCCGGCGCCGACCCGCTGTCCCTGCTCCGCCGGGCCCGGGCGAGCCTCGACGGGCTCCCGGCCGGGCGGCTGGCCGCGCAGATCGACACCGACCTCGCCGGGCTGCTGATGCTGACTCCGGGCGCTAGGGGCACGGCGGAGGCCCTCACCCTGCTGCGCCGCGCCGAGGAGTACGCCGGCGGCGAGGAGCTCTGGCCACTCCAGGGCCGGGTCCGTCGGCTGCTCGAGCGGCTCGGCGAGCCTCCCCGCCGGGTCCGGGCCGAGGCGCTCGCGGCGCTCACCGCCTCCGAGCGCCGGGTCGCGCGGCTGGCCGCCCACGGGCTCACCAACCGCGAGATCGCCCAGGAGCTCGTGGTCACGGTCAAGGCCGTCGAGTGGCACCTCTCCCACGTCTACCGCAAGCTCGAGATCCCGTCCCGCGCCCGCCTCGCGGCGACGCTGGGCCTCCCGGTCTGACCGGAGTCAGCCCAGCCAGGTCATCGCGTGGCCGTGGCCGTGCGTCCAGGCGACCGCACGCCCGTCGATCCCCATCACGAAGGTGGCGAGCTCGTCGGGCACCTCGGGACCGGTCGCCGTCACGTCCGGGAGCACCCGCTTGCCCTCGTTGCTCACCCAGTGGCAGCGGCCCTCGGCCACCAGCCCGGTCATCATCTCGTGGAACCGCACGCGGTCGTCCGGCTCGAGGTAGGCGATGACGGCGGTGTGGAACACCACCACCGGGCCGTGCGCGGCCACCCGGTCGACGAGGTCCGGCAGCTCCTCGAGCAGGTTGCCGCGGACGATCTCGGGCGGTTCGGTGCGCGCCACCGCGATCGCCTGCTCCAGCAGCGCCCGGCGCTCGTCGTGCTCGGGGAAGACCAGCGTGGTCAGCCACCGCATCGCGTCGTCATCGGTGACGTCGAGCGGGTTGAGGTCGACACCGCCGCGCCACGCCACCGTGGGCGGCTCGGCCGGCAGCGGGGCCGGTCCGGTGACGGCGCAGGCCAGCGTCGGCCCGTCGCCGGCGGTCACGGTCCCCCCGTCGGTGCTCCACTCGTAGTGGTACCGGTCCGGGTAGAGGCACAGCCCCGCGCTCGCGCCGACCTCCAGCAGCGCCATCGGCTCCCCCGCCGACAACGCCGCGAACGCCGGGGTGAGCGTGGCCAGGCGCCCGGCCTCGTTGGTCTGCGTCGAGCGCTCGAGGATCGTGGCGCGGATCCGGCCGTCGTCGCCGAGCAGCGCGTCCCGCAGCGCGGCGTACGCCCCGGGAGCCGGTACGCCGTGCCACCGGGCCGCGGCGAAGACCAGGTTCGGCTGCTGCTTGATGCCCGGCAGGCCCGCGATCCAGGCCTGCACCTCGGGGTCGTCCACCACGCCGAGGGACCACTCCTCCAGGCACGGGGAGTACCCCCGCGCGTAGGCCGCGAAGTCGGCGTACTGGGTGACGACGTCGGTGTGCAGCTCCATGGTCGTCGATCCTGCCGCAGCCCGGTGGTCGGTCCGGCGTCAGGTCACCGGCAGCGCGACGTAGGTGGTCTCGAGGTACTCCTCGATGCCCTCGAAGCCGCCCTCGCGGCCGAACCCGCTCGCCTTCACCCCGCCGAACGGCGCCGCCGGGTTGGAGACCAGGCCGGTGTTGACCCCGACCATGCCGAACTCGAGCGCCTCCGCGAGCCGGATCGTGCGCGACAGGTCGCGGGTGAAGACGTAGGACGACAGGCCGTACTCGGTGGCGTTGGCCTGCCGGACCGCCTCCGCCTCGGTCTCGAAGGTGGTGATCGGGGCGACCGGGCCGAAGATCTCCTCGACGTTGATCGCGGAGTCGGCCGGCACGTCGAGCAGCACGGTCGGCGGGTAGAAGTAGCCGTCGCCGCCCGGCGCCTCGCCGCCGACGACCACCCGGGCGCCGTCGTGCACGGCGTCGGTGACGAGCTGGCTGACCGACTCGACGGCCTTCTCGTCGATGAGCGGGCCGACGTCGACGCCGTCGTCCTGGCCGCGGCCGAGGGTGAGCGCCCCCATCCGCTTGCCGAGCTTCTCGGCGAACTCCTCGGCGACGTCGGCGTGCACGAGGAACCGGTTCGCGGCCGTGCAGGCCTCGCCCATGTTGCGCATCTTCGCGATCATCGCCCCGTCCACCGCGGCGTCGACGTCGGCGTCGTCGAAGACGAGGAACGGCGCGTTGCCGCCGAGCTCCATGCTGACCCGCTGGAGCTGGTTGGCGGACTGCTTCACCAGCAGCCGGCCCACGCCGGTCGACCCGGTGAAGCTGACCTTGCGGAGCCGGTCGTCGGCCTGGAGCGTCTCGCTGAGCTCGCCGGTGTGCTTGGTGGTCACCACGTTCAGCACGCCGGCCGGGAGGCCGGCCTCGGCGAGGACCGCGGCCAGGGCCAGCATCGTCAGCGGTGTCTGGGCGGCCGGCTTGATCACCATCGTGCAGCCGGCGGCGATCGCGGGGCCGATCTTGCGGGTGCCCATCGCCAGCGGGAAGTTCCACGGCGTGATGAACAGGCAGGGGCCCACGGGCTTCTTGATGGTCAGCAGCCGGCTGCCGCCGGCGGGGGCCTGCATCCAGCGGCCGTGGATCCGGACCGCCTCCTCGGAGTACCACCGGAAGAACTCGGCGCCGTAGGCCACCTCGCCCTTGGCCTCCTTGACCGTCTTGCCCATCTCGAGGCTCATCAGGTGGCCGAGCTGGTCGGCGCGCTCCATGATCATCTCGAAGGCCCGGCGCAGGATCTCCCCGCGCTCGCGCGGCGGGGTGGCCGCCCAGTCGGCCTGCGCGGCCACCGCGGCGTCGAGCGCCTCGACCGCGTCGGGGATCGAGGCGTCGGCCACGTCGGTGATCACCGAGCCGTCGGCCGGGTCGATCACGTCGAAGCGTGCACCGTCCTCCGCCTCGCGCCAGGTGCCGCCGATGAAGAGGCCCCGCTGGTCGGGGCCGAGGAGATCGAGTCCGTTCATGGGCCCAGCCAAGCACGTACTTCAAACCAGAGACAGGCCCCCGGCGGTCATGGGATTCTGTGACGGTCGACTCCGGAGGGAGCACCTTGTGGTCGACGCGAACCCCTTGCTGACCCCATGCAGTGAGGGGTTCTCCCCTGCTCCGCCGCCGCTTCGTCCCCTGTCGTCGGCAGAGCCGGACCCGGTGCGCGGGGGCCTGGCCCCCGCGCGCCGGCGTGAGCAGGTCGAGACTCCGCCCGCTGGACCCTTGCGCCCGGGCCCCGACAGGAGTTGCCTCGGAGTCAGACATGCCTGGCGGCCGGACGGCCCGAGAACGAGGTGACGACATGGCGGACAAGGGGAGCTCGCGCAGAGCATCGGGCCAGGATCTGGAGGCGAGCAGCCCGGACCGGGTCCGCAACGTGGTGCTGGTGGGGCCGTCGGGCTCCGGCAAGACCACCCTGGTCGAGACGCTGCTCGCCGCCTCGGGTGCCCTCACCCGTGCCGGGTCGGTGCGGGAGGGAAGCACCGTCTGTGACTTCGAGGAGTCCGAGCAGGCGCACAACCGCTCCATCTCCCTCGCGGTCGCGCCGCTCGTCCACGACGGCACCAAGGTCAACCTCGTCGACACCCCCGGGTACGCCGACTTCGTGGGCGAGCTGCGGGCCGGCCTGCGAGCCGCCGACTGCGCCCTGTTCGTGGTGGCCGCCAACGAGGGGGTGGACGACGCGACCCTGACGCTGTGGCGCGAGTGCGCGGACGTCGGCATGCCGCGCGCGGTGGTGATCACGAAGCTCGACCAGGCCCGTGCCGACTACGACGGGCTGCTCCGCCATGCCCAGGAGGCCTTCGGCGACAAGGTGCTGCCGCTCTACGTGCCCCAGCGCTCCGGCGACGAGGTGACCGCGCTGACCGGGCTGCTTGCCCCGGGTGGGGAGGCGCCGGAGGACCTGCGCGGCGAGCTGATCGAGGCGGTCATCGAGGAGTCCGAGGACGAGACGCTGATGGACCGCTACGTCGGCGGGGAGGAGATCGCCGAGGACGTGCTCACCGCCGACCTCGAGCGGGCGGTGGCCCGCGCGACGTTCTTCCCGGTGGTGCCGGTCTGCTCGACGACCGGCGTCGGCTGCCGCGAGCTGCTCGACCTCGCCACCCGCGGCTTCCCGTCGCCCTCCGAGCACCCGGCGCCCGACGTGTTCGCCCCGTCCGGCAAGGCGACCCCGTCCATCTCCTGCGACCCGGACGGGCCGCTGGTGGCCGAGATCGTGCGGACCACCAGCGACCCGTACGTCGGGCGGCTGAGCCTGGTGCGCGTCTTCTCGGGGTCGCTGCTGCCGGACCAGCCGGTGCACGTCTCGGGCCACTTCACGTCGTTCTTCGGTGAGACCTCCGGCCACGACGACCACGACGAGGACGAGCGGCTCGGCGCGCTGGCGTACCCCTTCGGCCGCGTCCAGGTGCCCGCCTCCCGGATCGTGGCCGGCGACATCGGCGCGGTCGGGCGGCTGACCCGCGCCGAGACCGGCGACACACTCTCGTCGGTCGAGGACCCCCGGGTGCTGCGGCCGTGGTCGATGCCCGAGCCGCTGCTGCCGATCGCGATCGTCGCGCACAGCAAGGCCGACGAGGACAAGCTCTCCCAGGCACTGGGCCGGCTCGGTGCCGAGGACCCCTCGCTGCGGATCGAGAACAACGCCGAGACCCACCAGCTCGTGCTGTGGTGCATGGGCGAGACGCACGCCGAGGTGCTGCTCGAGCGGCTCACCTCCCGGTACGGCGTCAACGTCGACCAGGTGCCGTTCACGGTGTCGATGCGCGAGACGTTCGCCGGGCCGGCCAAGGGCCACGGCCGGCACGTGAAGCAGTCCGGCGGGCACGGCCAGTTCGCGGTGTGCGACATCGAGGTGGAGCCGCTGCCCGAGGGGGCCGGTTTCGAGTTCGTCGACAAGGTCGTCGGCGGCGCCGTGCCCCGCCAGTTCATCCCCAGCGTCGAGAAGGGGCTGCGCGCCCAGATGGAGCGCGGGGTCCGCAACGGCCACCCGGTCGTCGACCTGCGGGTGACGCTCACCGACGGCAAGGCGCACAGCGTCGACTCCTCCGACATGGCCTTCCAGACCGCCGGGGCGCTCGCGCTCCGCGAGGCCGCGGCGTCGACGACGATCACGATGCTGGAGCCCTTCGACACGGTCACCGTCATCGTCCCCGACGACCTGGTGGGCGGGGTGATGAGCGACCTCTCCGCCCGCCGCGCCCGGATGCTCGGCACCGACAAGGTCGGCGAGGACCGGACCAGCATCGTGGCGGAGGTGCCGCAGACCGAGCTGGTCCGCTACACCGTCGACCTGCGCTCGGCCAGCCACGGCTCGGGCACCTTCACCCGGTCCTTCGCGCACTACGAGCCGATGCCCGACGACGTCGCCGCCCGGATCCCCCCGCGGGAGCGGTAGGCGCGGCACTTTCCCCGGTCAGCCGGGGAAAGTGCCCCCTCACGAACGCGCGGCCCGCAGGAACGCCTCGAGGATCGGGCCGGCGGTGCCGGAGCCGGACTCGCCCCTGTCGACGAAGACGGCGACGGCGAGGTCACCCTGGGCGGCGATCATCCAGGCGTGGGTGAGCACCTTCCCGTCGGTCTCGAACTCCGCCGTACCGGTCTTCGCGATCACCGGCGGGCCGGGTACGTCGAGCAGCTGGCTGCCGCTGCCGGAGGTCACCACGCCGCGCAGCATCGAGCGCAGCGACCCGGCCTCCTGCTCCGAGACCGGGGTGACCCCGTCGGGCGCGGAGACGTCGACCGAGGTGACCAGGCGCGGCACGACCAGCGAGCCGGACTGCACCGAGGCGATCACGGTCGCCATCACCATCGGCGAGGCCAGCACCTTGCCCTGGCCGATCATGTCCGCCGCGGCCTCGGTGTCCGACGCGGCCGGCTCGACGCTCCCGAAGTACGCCGGGAAGCCGAGGTCGTGGTCGACCCCGAGGCCGAGCGAGGCGGCCGAGTCACCCAGGTCCTGGTTGCCGAGCTTCCCGGCCTGGGAGATGAAGGCGGTGTTGCACGAGTTGGCGAGCGCGGTCCGCAGCGGGATCCGGCCGATGCCGCCGGCCGGGTAGTCGGAGTAGTTCTTGAACGACTTGCCGTCGACCGTGATCGTCGCCGTGCACGGCACGACCGTGTCCGGCGTCAGGCCGGCCCGCAGCAGCGCGAGCGTGCTGACGCTCTTGAACGTCGAGCCGGGCGCCAGCTGCCCGTAGGTCGCCATGTTGTAGCCGTTGTTCCCGGGCCCGTTCGCGGCGGCCAGGATGTTCCCGGTCGAGGGACGGATCGCGACCAGGGCGCTCGCCGGCCCGACGTCGGCGAGCAGCCGTTCGGCCGTGAGCTCGAGCTCCTCGTCGAGGGTCAGCTGCAGCGGCTTGCCCCGCGTGGGCCCGACCCGGAACAGCTCGCGATCCTTGCCGTCCGACCCGACCGCGTCGACCACGGCCCCCGGCGTGCCCCGCAGCCGGTCGTCGTACCTCGCCTGCAGCCCGGAGAGGCCTGCCTCGTCACCGGGCTGGTAGACCTCCGGGTGGTCCTTGACCATCTCCGCGGTCACCTCGCCGACGGTGCCCAGGATCGGCGCGGCGAACTCCTTGGTCCGCGCCAGCGGCAGGTCGTCGCCGAGGGCGAGCACGCCCGGGATGCCCTCGTAGTTGTCCCCCACCGACTCCGGCACCGCGTCGGCGCGGTAGACGATGGCCTCCACGAACGCCTTGTCGCCGGCGGCCTCGACCCGCTTGGCGTACGCCGAGGCGTCGATGTCGACCAGCGCGGCGAGGCGGCGCGCGGAGGCGCCGGCGCGCTTCGCCGGCACCCGCGAGCGGTCGATGCCGAAGCGGACCACGGGCCGCTCGGTGACCAGCTTGCTGCCCCGCGCACCGAGGATCTGGCCGCGCCCGGCCGCGATCGGCGTCAGGTCCAGGGTGAAGCCGTCGGTGAGGCTGGGCTCGACGAGCGCGCGGTCCCAGGCGACCTGCCACTCGTCGTCGACCTCGGTCATCCGGGCCTCGGTGTCGTAGGTCCACTCCCGGCCACCGACCGGCCAGGTCCAGGTGAGCGTGGCGGTGGCGGAGTCGCCGGACTCCTCGACCGCGCCGGCCGTCACGGCGGGCTCGGTGCCGCCCATCCCCTCGACCGTCGCGGTGTAGTCCTTCGTGACCTCGCCCGGCGTCTGCTGGGTGAATGCCACGTCGGTGAAGGTCCCCGAGGACAGGGCGCCGGCCAGTGAGTCGGCCGCCTCGTCGGGGTCCGGGCCGGTCACCTTCGACACCGAGTCGCACCCGGCCAGCAGCACGCCGACGAGCGCGGTCGTGGCGAGACCGGCGGTGGTGGTCCAGGCGTTGGTCCGGTGAGCCCCCATGGCCCCGGTTCTACCAGCCCTCAGTGGCGTGCGAGCCAGTGGTCGAGGTCGACACCGGCCCGGCGCGCCGCCACGCGCGCCTCGCGGCCGGTCAGGTCGGGGGCCGTGAAGGACTCCGGCACGATCGCCGCGTCCTGGGCGGCGTACGCCCGCTGCCGGGCGGCGAGCGCGCCCCCGGAGGCGGCCGCGGCCCGGAGCGTGGCCGCGCTGACCGTCACGGTGGCGCCGGTGAGCAGCGGGCTGACCTGCGGGGTGTAGCCGGACGAGTGGCCGGCGCGGTTGGGGTGGTAGCTCTCGCTGACCGGGTACGACAGCCCGTTGAGCCACTCGACGTCGTCGCAGACCGCGTGCCCGACGAACCGGCTGGTCGGGTTGGCGAAGGCGAAGGCATGCGCCGAGGCGGCACTCGCGAGCTTGCTGTTGAGCAGGTCGGCGGTGGCGTTCAGCCGGGTCTCCTCGGCCGGCGAGAACCAGGTGCCGGCGTTGCAGTCCTCCCCGTTGAAGATCCGCGGGTAGCCCACCACGACCACCTTGGCGGCGCTCGCCCGGCCGCGGATCGCGGCGTACAGCGTCGACAGTGCCGACGGCAGCTTGTTGTTGATGTAGGACTGCGCACCGTCGATGGCACCGTTGCAGCTGCTCATCCAGCCGGGCTGCGCGCACTCGGTGAGCACGTCGGCGAACCCGGCGTCGTTGCCGCCGATCGAGATCGTCACGTAGCTGGTGGTGGACGTGAGCGCGCCGAGCTGGGTGTTGGTGACGTCGGGGATCTTGGCGCCGGAGCAGGCGCGGAAGTTCAGCGCGTAGCCGCGCGCCGCCGCGATCAGGCTCGGGTAGGCGTACGTCGAGCGCTGGCAGCTGGTCCCGTCGTCGAGGTAGCTGCGGGTCCCGACGCCCGAGGAGTAGGAGTCACCGAGGGCGACGTACGACGGGGCCGCCGCCGCGGCGGGTGCCGCCGGGGCGGGCAGCGCGGTGACGCAGCCCAGGACGGAGAGGGCGAGGACGGCAAGGGCGAGCAGACGCGGGTGGACGCGCACGAGGACCTCCGAGAGTGCCGAGCGGCCACCCCGATGTGGCCTGCCTCACTCAAGCACCGGAGGTCCCGTGCTGACCAGCGTCGTCCGGCCTGGTCTAGTACTTCGGCTTCTTGGCCCGCGGCTTCCGCTTCTGGTCGTACCCGCCACGCTCCGGACCCTGCGCGCCGCGGGACGGGGCACCCTCGTCGCGGCGCAGCTCGATGAGCTTGCCGGAGATGCGGGTGGTCTGCAGCGCGTCCCACGCGGTGCCGGGCAGCTCGGCCGGCAGCTCGACCAGCGAGAAGTCGGGACGGATCTGGATGTGCCCGAAGTCGCTGCGGGAGAGTCCGCCCTCGTTGGCGATCGCGCCGACGATCTGGCGCGGCTCGACCTTGTGGCGCTTGCCGACCGCGATCCGGTAGGTCGCCATCGGGACGTCGGTGCGGCCGCGCGGGCGGCGCTCGCCGCGCTCGGGACGGTCGCCGCGGCCGGCGCCGTCACGCTGCGGGCGCTGGTCGCGGGCGATCCGGACCTCGTGCGCCGGGTCGAGCAGCAGCGGGGTCTCGCCCTGCGCCACCACCGCGAGCGCCGCGGCCACGTCGACCTCGGGCACGTCGTGCTCCCGGACGTAGTGGGCCACGATGTCGCGGAACTTCTCGATCCGGTCGGTGCTGGCCAGCGCCTCGGTGATCTGGTCGTCGAAGCGCGCGAGCCGGGTGACGTTGACGTCCTCCACCGACGGCAGCTGCATCTGCGTGAGCGGCTGACGGGTGGCCTTCTCGATCGCCTTGAGCAGGTAGCGCTCGCGCGGCGTCACGAACGAGATCGCGTCACCCTTGCGCCCGGCGCGGCCGGTGCGGCCGATCCGGTGCACGTAGGACTCGGTGTCGGTGGGGATGTCGTAGTTGACGACGTGGCTGATCCGCTCGACGTCGAGGCCGCGGGCGGCGACGTCGGTGGCGACCAGGATGTCGAGCTTGCCCGACTTGAGCTGGTTGACGGTGCGCTCGCGCTGGGCCTGGACGACGTCGCCGTTGATCGCGGCGGCCGAGAGCCCGCGGGCCCGCAGCTTCTCGGCGAGGGTCTCGGTCTCGTTCTTGGTGCGGACGAAGACGATCATCCCCTCGAAGTTCTCGACCTCGAGGATGCGCGTGAGGGCGTCGACCTTCTGGGGGTAGGACACCGTCAGGTAGCGCTGGGTGATGTTGGCCGCGGTGGCGGTCTTGTTCTTGACCGTGATCTCGACCGGGTCGTTGAGGTACTTCTTGGAGATCCGGCGGATCTGGCTCGGCATGGTGGCCGAGAACAGCGCGACGTTCTTCTCCGCGGGGGTGTCGGCGAGGATCGTCTCGACGTCCTCGGCGAAGCCCATGTTGAGCATCTCGTCGGCCTCGTCGAGCACCAGGAAGCGCAGCTCGGACAGGTCCAGCGTGCCCTTCTCCAGGTGGTCCATGATCCGGCCGGGGGTGCCCACGACGATGTGCACGCCGCGGCGCAGGGCGGACAGCTGCACGCCGTACCCCTGACCGCCGTAGACGGGCAGCACGTGCACGCCCTTGAGGCGGGCGGCGTACTTCTCGAAGGCCTCGCAGACCTGGAGCGCCAGCTCACGGGTCGGGGCGAGCACCAGCGCCTGGGGCGTCTTCTGCCGCAGGTCGAGGCGCGAGAGGATCGGCAGCGCGAAGGCGGCGGTCTTGCCGGTGCCGGTCTGGGCCAGGCCCACGACGTCGCGGCCCTCGAGCAGGGGCGGGATGGTGGCCGCCTGGATCGCCGACGGGGTCTCGTAGCCCACGTCGCGCAGGGCCTTGAGGACCGCGTCGTCGAGCCCGAGCTCAGCGAAGGTCGGGGTCTCCTCGCGGATGGGCTCGTTCTCTTCGGTACTCATGGAGTACGACGGTAGTGGGTCCCCACCCCCGCGTCCGATTCGCGGACGCGGAGTCCTGCGTCACGCCGGCCCCGAGCGCGCCGTATGCGCCGCGCTCGGGGCCCGTCGTACGGCGTACCCGTGACTACTCGACGGTGACCGACTTCGCCAGGTTCCGCGGCTTGTCGATGTCGTGACCGAGGTGCAGCGCGGCGTGGTAGGCCAGCATCTGCAGCGGCACGGTGAGCAGGATCGGGTCCAGCTCGCGCTCGTTGCGGGGTACGTCGATCCGCACCGCCGCGACCTCGCCGAGGTCGACCCCCTCGTGGGTGACCACGACCAGGGGACCGCGCCGGGCCGCGATCTCGTGCAGCGCCCCGACGTTGCGGCTGGTCAGCTCGTCGTCCGGCACGACCGCGACGGTCGGCACCGCCTCGGAGATCAGCGCCAGCGGGCCGTGCTTGAGCTCGGAGGTCTGGTAGGCCTCGGCGTGCCGGTAGGAGATCTCCTTGAACTTCTGCGCGCCCTCGCGGGCGGCGGGGAAGCCGCGGACCCGGCCGATGAAGAACAGGCTCTCCGACTCCGCGAGCCGGGTGGCGACCTCGGCCAGCTCGTCCTCCCGCTCCAGGATCTGCGCGATCTGGCCGGGGATCCGGGACAGGCCCTCGATCAGCCGCTTGCCGTCGGCGATGGACAGGTCGCGCACCCGGCCGAGCTGGAGGGCGAGCAGCGCGAAGCCGAGGAACATGTTGGTCAGCGCCTTGGTCGAGGCGACCGCCACCTCGGGGCCGGCGTGCAGGTAGATTCCGCCGTCGCACTCGCGCGCGATCGCGCTGCCCACGACGTTGACCAGGCCGACCACCCGGCCGCCCTTGCGCCGGACCTCCTGGACCGCGAGCAGGGTGTCGATGGTCTCGCCGGACTGGCTGACCGCGACGTAGAGCGTGTCCGGCTCGATGACCGGGTTGCGGTACCGGAACTCGCTGGCCGCCTCGGCGTCCGCCGGGATCCGGGCCAGCTCCTCGAGCAGGGCCGCGCCCATCTGGCCGACGTAGTACGCCGATCCGCAGCCGAGGATCTTCACGCGGCGGATCGCCCTGGTTTCACGTGGATCCATGTTCAGCCCGCCGAGGTGGGCGGTGCCGAACCGCTCGTCGAGGCGGCCGCGCAGCACCCGCTCGGCCGCGGCCGGCTGCTCGAGCATCTCCTTGTACATGAACGAGTCGTACTCGCCCGCGTCGTACGCCGCGGGGTCGATGTCGACGGTCGTGGCGGCCTTGCCGGTGGTGCTGAGCCCACTGGAGCCGGGGTCCTGGCGGTACGTCGTGAAGCCGGTCGCGGTCAGGGTGGCCAGCTCGCCGTCGTCGAGGTGGGCGACGGTGGTCGTGTAGCGCACCAGGGCGGCGAGGTCGGAGGCGACGTGCATCTCCTTCTCGCCCACGCCGATGATCAGCGGGCTGCCGTTGCGGGCGACGACCAGCCGGTCCGGGAAGTCCGCGTGCATGACCGCGATCCCGTAGGTCCCGTCGACGAGCGCGAGCGCGTCGCGCACCTTGCCCTCGAGCGTGTCCGCGTCCGAGCGCGCCACCAGGTGGGCGAGCACCTCGGTGTCGGTGTCGGAGACGAGGTCGACGCCGTCGTCGGCCAGCTGCTGGCGCAGCGCGGCGGCGTTGTCGATGATCCCGTTGTGGACCACCGCCACGTCGCCCTTGGTGTCGGTGTGCGGGTGCGCGTTGACGTCGGTCGCCGGGCCGTGGGTGGCCCAGCGGGTGTGCCCGATGCCGACCTTGCCGGCGAACCGCTTCGGCAGCTCATCGCTCAGGTCACGGACCCGGCCGGCCTTCTTGGCCACCCGGACCCCGGAGGTGCCCAGCACCGCCACCCCGGCCGAGTCGTAGCCGCGGTGCTCGAGCCTGGTCAGGCCCTCCAGCAGCAGCGGCGCGGCCTGCTGGCCGCCGACGTACCCGACGATTCCGCACATCTCTTGTCTCCCTCGTGGTTCGTTCTCGCGTGTTCGTTGATCGAGCAGGTCGCGCAGCGACCGGGTCGAGATCAGCCATAGACGATGCGGCGCAGCTGCCGCTCGCTGAGACCGGGGGCGGCGACCACGCGGCCGGCCAGCTCCTCGGCGATACGGGCGAAGATCTCGTCGTTCCTCGCCCCGTAGGTCTTCATCTGCGCGTGCCTGCGCCGCACGTAGTCCTCCACCGGCTCGGCGTGGAAGGCGACGACGTCCTCGACG
Organism: Nocardioides koreensis; assembly: GCF_039531775.1. Lineage (NCBI taxonomy): Bacteria > Bacillati > Actinomycetota > Actinomycetes > Propionibacteriales > Nocardioidaceae > Nocardioides > Nocardioides koreensis. The sequence continues at coordinate 183,392 of NZ_BAAAQR010000009.1, forward strand.
ACCCGGGCCGCCTCCGCGGGCGACAGCCCGGTGCTGGCGGCGATGCGGGCGACGAGCGCGGCATCCGGAGGGGCAGGCACGACGCCGATGCTGCACCCGCGCCATCCCCAGCGGCAACTTCCTGCCCGAAATCGGGCAGGAAGTCGGCAATCCCCGGAGACGGCCGCGTGACGCCCGGCGGGCAGTGGGACCACCTCCCGTCACAGGGGAGCGGACGCCGCTCCTGACGCCTTCAGCGGACCCCGGAATGGAGCGTCGAGGCCGTTCTTGGCGGAATTCCACCCCTCCTGGTGGAGGTGAGGTACGCTTGGTGAACAGAAGGTGAACGAAAGGTGTCCTGACATGAACACGCAGATGACTGGCGGTCTCGTCCAGACGTGGGTGAGGGTCGTCGACGAGCGTGGGTGGGCGCACCTGGAGGCTCGCTGGGTGGCGGCGCCCGACGCCCCGTCCGAGACCCCGGCGCACTCCCACGCCGCCTGACCCACAGCGCCTGACGCAGACGGCACCCGGAGCCGCGATCCCCGACGGGGACCGCGGCTCTCGTGCGTCCGGGGCGGGCCATGATGGGGGCATGACCGGACCGCTCTCCCCCCTCGCCCTGCTCGACACCGACTCCCTGGTCTCCGAGGAGGACCGCGCCATGCGCGACACCGTGCGCGCGTTCGTGGACGACCGGCTGCGACCGGAGATCGCGGGCTGGTACGAGCGCGGGGAGGTGCCGGTGCGTGACCTCGCCCTGGAGTTCGGGAAGCTCGGGCTGCTCGGCATGCACCTCGAGGGGTACGGCTGCGCGGGCACCAGCGCCACGGCGTACGGGCTCGCCTGCCTGGAGATGGAGGCCGGCGACTCCGGGCTGCGCTCGATCGTGTCGGTGCAGGGGTCGCTGGCGATGTACGCGATCTGGAAGCACGGCTCCCCGGAGCAGAAGGAGGAGTGGCTGCCCCGGATGGCGACCGGGGAGGCGATCGGCTGCTTCGGTCTCACCGAGCCGGACTTCGGGTCCAACCCCGGCGGCATGCGCACCCGCGCCGTCCGTGACGCGGCCCCCGACGGGCAGGGCGACTGGGTGCTCACCGGCAACAAGATGTGGATCACCAACGGCTCGGTCGCCGACGTCGCCGTCATCTGGGCGCGCACCGACGAGGGGGTGCGCGGCTTCGTGGTGCCCACCGGCACCCCCGGCTTCACCGCCACCGAGATCCGGCACAAGATGTCGCTGCGCGCGTCGGTCACCGCCGAGCTGGCGCTGGACGGCGTACGACTGCCCGCGTCGGCGATGCTGCCCGAGGCGCGCGGGCTCTCCGGCCCGCTGTCCTGCCTGACCGAGGCCCGGTTCGGGATCATCTTCGGCGCGCTGGGCGCGGCGCGCGACTGCCTCGAGACGACGATCGCCTACGCGCGCGAGCGCGAGATCTTCGACCGGCAGCTGGCGTCCTACCAGCTCACCCAGGCCAAGCTCGCCGACATGGCCGTCGAGCTCGGCAAGGGGATGCTGCTCGCCCTCCACCTCGGCCGACTCAAGGACGAGGGCCGGCTGCCCGCGCCGGCGATCAGCGTCGGCAAGCTCAACAACACCCGGGAGGCGCTCGCGATCGCCCGCGAGTGCCGCACGATCCTCGGCGCCGCGGGGATCACGCTGGAGTACCCGCTCATGCGGCACGCCAACAACCTGGAGTCGGTGCTCACCTACGAGGGCACCTCCGAGGTGCACCAGCTCGTGATCGGCCAGGCGCTGACCGGGGAGTCGGCGTTCCGGTGAGCGTGTCCCAGATCACACCTGTCGGGGAATGAAACGGACCGAGGTCCGGTTTGAATGATTGAAAGTTGAACAAACCCGACCGCAGGAGCAGACCATGAACTTCTTCAAGAGCACCAAGACCGCCGCCCCCGTCGAGACCTTCGACGCCCCCACCGCCGCCGTCGGGGACATCACCGGCGACTACACCATCGACCCGACCCACAGCCGGCTCGGCTTCAGCGCCCGCCACGCCATGGTCACGACCGTGCGCGGCCAGTTCACCGACTTCTCGGGCACGGCCCACATCGACGCCGCGAACCCGGGCGCCTCGAAGGTCGAGCTGACCATCCAGACCGGCAGCATCGACACCGGCGTCGCCGACCGCGACGGCCACCTGCGCTCCGCCGACTTCTTCGACGCCGACAACAACAAGGAGATCACCTTCGTCTCGACCAAGGTCGAGCGCGAGGACGAGTCCACCTGGCTGATCACCGGCGACCTGACCATGAAGGGTGTTGCCAAGCCGGTCACCATCGAGTTCGAGTCCACCGGCTCCGCCCGCGACCCCTTCGGCAACCTGCGGGTCGGCTTCGAGGGTGCGACCGCGATCAACCGCAAGGACTGGGACCTGACCTGGAACGCCGCACTCGAGACCGGCGGCGTGCTCGTCTCCGAGAAGATCAAGCTCGAGTTCGACGTCTCGGCGATCCAGAGCGCCTGACACCTTCGGTGGTCGAGCTCGGCCCGGTGGTCGAGCTCGGCCCGGTGGTCGAGCTTGTCGAGACCACCCTGCTGCACCACGGTCCGGACCGGGCCGCCGAGAAAATTCGGCGGCCCCGTCGGCCATTTCCTGCTGCAATGACGCGCATGACCGCAACGCTCGACCTCCCCGCCGGCCTCACCGCTCGGCCGCTGGTCGCCTCCGACGCCGCCGCGGTGACCGCGGTGATGGCCGCCCAGCAGCTCGCCGACACCGGCGAGGTCTCCATCGAGGAGGCCGACATCGTCGCCGACTGGCAGGTCCCCGGGTACGTCGTCAGCGAGCACGCCGTGGGCGTCTTCGAGGGTGACCGGCTGATCGGCTACGCCGAGGTGACCACCGGCGACCGGGGCGACGCCTCGGTGCACCCCGACCACAACGGCCGCGGCATCGGCACCCGGCTCGCCCTGTGGATGCAGGCCCGGGCCCGCGAGGCGGGCGCCTCCGTCATCGGCATGCCGGTGCCGCAGGACTCGCCGGGCGACAAGCTGCTCGAGTCTCTCGGCTACCACGTGCGCTGGACCAGCTGGGTCCTGCAGCTCCCCGAGGGCGCGCGGATCCCGGAGCGCCCGCTGCCCGAGGGGTACGCCGTCCGCGCGGCCACCGAGGACGACCACCGCGCCTGCTGGACCGTGCAGGAGGACGCCTTCCTGGAGTGGTCGGCCCGCGAGCGCGAGCCGTTCGAGCAGTGGGAGGCCGAGATCCCGCGCCGGCCCGGCTTCGAGCCGTGGAACCTCCGCGTCGTCACCGACCCGGCCGGCGAGGTCGTCGCCCTGGCCGTCGTGCAGATGAGCCCGACGTGCGCCTTCATCGCCCGGCTCGCGACCCGCCAGGACCAGCGCGGCAAGGGCCTGGCCCAGGCGCTCCTGGTCGACGCCTTCGCCCAGGCGGTCGAGCGCGGCGCCGAGCGCTGCGAGCTCTCCACCGACTCCCGCACCGGCACGCTCGGCCTCTACGAGAAGGTCGGCATGCAGATCACGTCGGTCTGGGTCAACCGCGCCATCGAGGTCACGCCGGCGGCGACCCGATGACCCACCTCGACCTCCCCGCGGGCCTCACCGCCCGGCCGCTCACGATGGCCGACGGCCCCGGCGTCCATGCCGCGATCGCGGCGGAGGAGGTCGTCGACCTGGGCGAGCCGGACCTGACGCTCGAGGATGTCGTGAGCGACTGGCAGCGCCCGTCGTACGACATCACCACGAGCACGATCGGCGTCTTCGAGGGGGACAGCCTGGTCGGGTACGGCGATCTTGCCGGCCCGGACACGGCGTACGCCGCGGTGCACCCCGACCACCAGGGACGCGGCATCGGCACCGCCATCGCGCACTGGCTGCAGGCGACCGCCCGCGCGGCCGGGTCGACGGTCATCGGCACCCAGGTGCCGCAGGGCAGCGCGGCCGACCGGCTGATGACGGACCTGGGATACCGGCTGCGTTGGACGGCCTGGGACCTCGAGCTTCCGGAGGGTCGTCGGATCGACGAGCAGCCGCTGCCCGGAGGCTTCACGCTCCGCGACGCGACCGAGGCCGACCACGAGGCGGCGTGGACCCTGGTCGAGGACGCGTTCCTCGAGTGGTCAGACCGTCAGCGGCACAGTCTGGAGGACTGGGGCGCAATGGTCTGGGGGCGCCCCGGCTTCGAGCCGTGGAACCTCCGGCTGCTGCACGCGCCGGGCGGCGAGCTCGTCGGTGCCACCCACGTCTTCCTCTCCGGCGAGAGCGGGTACGTCGCCCGCGTCGCCGTCCGCCCCGACCACCGCGGCCGCGGCCTCTCGCGCAGCCTCCTGGCCGACGCCTTCGCCCGGGCCCGCGAGCACGGCGCGGTTCGCTCCTACCTCTCGACCGACACCCGGGCCGGCGCCCGCGAGATCTACGAGCGGGTCGGGATGGTCGTCACCTCCACCTGGGTGAACCGCGCCATCGACCTCTGAGCCGAGTCGGCGCAGTTTCACGCCCCAGCCCGGCCGAGTCGGCGCAGTTTCACGCTGCGGCCCGGCCGAGTCGGCGCAGTTTGACCTCGCTCGGCGTACAACTGCGCCGACTCGACGGTCACTGCCGGTACAACTGCGCCGACTCGACGGTGGTGACGACCTCGGTGACCGAGGGTCGCCGCGGAGTGGAGGAGAACCCGAAGCGGCACGGCGGGTCGACGGGTGCGAGATCGCCCAGCTCCAGCCCGTCGAAGCGGCCGCCCGCGGCGGTCACGGCGCGGGTGTCGGTGGCGCCGTACCACTCGCGGCGCCCGTTGCCGGCGGTGCCGCGGGTCCGGACCCCGCGCAGCACCACCCGCGCCACCGGGTCGGTCAGGGCACACCAGGCCGGGCTCTCGGCGACCCGGGCGGGCACCCACCGCAGCAGCCGGCCCACCGGCGTCCGGCCACCCACGGTGAGGTCCAGCGAGAGGGACGGGGAGCGGAACGACCACGTCCGACCCGCCACGACCATCTCGACCGGCTCGATGCGGGTCTCGTCGAAGCGGTACGTCGCCTCGATGAACTCGGCCACCTCGGGCCGCGGCGCGAGCAGCACCCGGTGACCGGAGGCGGTCTCGACCATCGCGTCGGAGAAGGAGCCCAGGGGCGACTCGCGCCACTGACCGACCACCACCCTGGTCCCGCTGGTGCTGCCGGCGCCGGCGATCGACCCGCGGAACCGGTGCCGCTCGCCCCGGGCCGCGCCACCCGTCGTACGCCGGGTCACCACCGGGTCACAGCCCGGTCCGGGCGAACGGGAGCGGCGGCTGGCTCAGCGGGTTCGCCTTGGCCACCTCGTCCATCGAGTCGACGATGTTGCGCAGGTTGATGATCAGCGCGCCGTAGACCGGCCAGAGCCGGGGGGCGGGCTGCTCGGAGCCGAGCCGGTCGACGAGGTCGTTGAGCCGGTCGCGGACCGCGAGGATCGAGACCGGGTCCGCGGAGGTGATCGCCCGCCCGGCGTCACGCAGGAGCACGACGTACGCCTCCCGGAAGACCGACCGCCAGTCGCCGCTCTCGTCCATGCCGTGGTCGATCGTCTCGGCCATGCTGCGGGTCTCGGCGACGGCCTGCTCGAGCCGGCGCAGCAGCAGGAGCCACTCCTGCGGGTTGCGCAGCGCCTGTGCGGAGCGGCGCGGATTCATCCGCGCGCTCTCGCGGGCCTGCCGCACCAGCGCCCAGGCCTGGTCGACGTCCTGGTCGAGGCCCCGGGTCCGGTCGATCCAGCCGCGCACGTCCTCCCGCGTGCACCCGGCCGCGAGGCCGTCCCCGATGTCGCCGAGCAGCTCGCCGATCCGGTCGTCGAGGGCGTTCATGGCGGCGATGGCGGTGCGCGCCCGCAGCGGCGGCCAGACGACGAGGTTGACCAGCAGGCCGGTGGCGATCCCGATGGCCGTGTCCGAGAGACGGTGCACGAGCATGGTGTCGTCGGTGGCGAAACCGGTGGTCAGCACGACGACCGCCGTCGCCGCCACGGCCGTCCCCTGGCCCGACAGCCAGGGCAGCGCCCCGGCCGCGAAGCCGACGAGCAGCGCGACCGCGACCGAGGTCGGGCCGAGGCCGAACAGGTTCCCCGCCGCCCAGGCCACCAGCACGCCGAGCACGGCTCCGCCGACCTGGCGGGCACCCTCGGAGAAGGTGCGGTAGACCGTCGAGTGCACGACCAGCAGCGCCGCCCAGGGCGCGAGGAACGACAGCGGCAGGTGCCACACCCGGGTCGCGATCATCCACGCGATCACCGCCGCGGCCACGGTCTTGGCGACCTGGACCACCGCGGACCAGAAGACCGGGTCGTCCCAGCGTTCGCGCACCCGGGCGCGCAGGTCCTCTCGCATCAGCGGATGGGCGAGCCCGAGATCGAACGCGCGATGACCAGTCGCTGGATCTCGGAGGTGCCCTCGAAGATCGTGTAGATCTTCGCGTCGCGCGCCATCCGCTCGACCGGGTACTCGCGGGTGAAGCCGTTGCCGCCGAGGATCTGCATGGCGCGCTCGGTCACCTTCACCGCGGTCTCGCCGGCGAACAGCTTGGACATCGACCCCTCGGCGTTCTCGAACCTCTTGCCCTGGCGCGCCATCCACGCGGCCCGCCACACCAGCAGCCGGGAGGCCTCGATCGAGGTGGCCATGTCGGCCAGCATGAACGCGATCGCCTGGTTCTCGATGATCGGCTTGCCGAACTGCTCGCGGGTCCTCGCGTAGTCCAGCGCCACCTCGTACGCCGCGCGCGCGATGCCGATGGCCTGCGCGCCCACCGCGGGCCGGGTCCGCTCGAAGGTCGCCATGCTCGCGTTCGCGCCGCCGGAGCCGGTCCCCTCGCGCGCCCTGGCCATCCTGGCCTCGAGCTTCTCCCTGCCGCCGAGCAGGCAGCGCCCCGGCACCCGCACGCCGTCGAGGACCACCTCGGCGGTGTGGGAGGCGCGGATGCCGTGCTTGTGGAACTTCTGGCCCTGGCTGAGGCCCTTGGTCCCGGGCGGCACCACGAAGCTGGCCTGCCCGCGGGTGCGCAGCTCGGGGTCGACCACCGCGGTGACGACGTGGACGTCGGCGAGGCCGCCGTTGGTGGCCCAGGTCTTGGTCCCGTTGAGCACCCACTCGTCGCTCGCCTCGTCGTACGTCGCGCGGGTGCGCATCGCGCCGACGTCGGAGCCGGCGTCGGGCTCGGAGGAGCAGAACGCCGCGAGCTTCAGGTCACCGGGCGACCCGAACATCTGGGGCACCCACTCACCGACCTGCTCGTCGGTGCCGTTGGCGCGGACCCCCGCCGCGGCCAGCGCGGTGCCGACGATCGAGAGGCCGATGCCGGCGTCACCCCAGAACAGCTCCTCCATGGTGATCGGGATGCCGAGCCCGGTCTCGTCGAACGCCTGGGTGGCGAAGAAGTCCAGGGAGTAGAGCCCGATCTTGGCCGCCTCCTCGAGCACCGGCCAGGGGAACTCCTCCCGCTCGTCCCACTCGGCCGCGGCCGGACGGACGACGTCCGCGGCGAAGGTGTGGACCCATTCCCGCAGGTCGAGGTGGTCCTGGTCGAGGTCGAACGATGGGGTCGTCACGCCTCGACAGTAGCCAGTCCGGACCGCCCCGAAACCCTGTCTCGGGGCTGAGGCGTGCGCCGGGACGCACGCGTCAGCCCCGAGACGTTCAGGCGTGGGCGGGCGCCCCCGGGTCCAGCTCCTCCTCGACGCCCTCGTCGCCGAGGTCCGCGTGGTAGTCGTCGGGGTGGGTCTGGTCGACACCCTCGTCGATGTTCATCGCGCGCAGCCCGACCGAGAGGCCGACGCTCACCACCAGGTTGAGCAGCAGGGCGGTGAAACCGATGTACATCAAGGTGTCGAAGGGCATCCAGTCCGACCAGGGCACGCTCAGGAACGGGTCGAGCGGGCTGCCGAAGTGGCTCCCGGGGTCCCCGACCTTCGGGTTGTTGTACGCCGTCCACGTGCCGTAGAGCATGCCGACCGCCCAGCCGACCAACAGCGCCGTCCGGTGGAAGAACCGGGTGTAGAGCCCGATCACGATCGCAGGGAACGTCTGCAGGATCCAGACGCCGCCGAGCAGCTGCAGGTCGAGGGCGTAGGTCGTCGACACGAACAGCACGAACGCCAGCGCGCCGAACTTCACCAGCAGCGAGGCCAGCTTGCTCTGCTGCGCCTCCTGGGAGGGGGTGGCGCCCCGGTTGATGAACGCCTTGTAGATGTTGCGGGTCCACAGGTTCGCGGCCGCGATCGACATGATCGCGGCGGGCACGAGGGCGCCGATCACGATGGCCGCGAACGCGACGCCGGCGAACCAGTCGGGGAACTCGTTCTCGAACAGCTGCGGCACCGCCTGCTGCGGGTTGGTCACCTTGACCCCGGCCGCGATGGCGACGAAGCCGAGCAGGGCGAGCAGCCCCAGCAGGAAGGAGTACGCCGGCAGCAGCGCGGCGTTGCGGCGGATCACCGAGCGCTCCCGCGTCGACAGCACCGCGGTCACCGAGTGGGGGTACATGAACAGCGCCAGCGCCGAGCCGAGGGCCAGCGAGGCGTACGCCCAGTGCAGCAGCGGCGCCGGGATCACGCCCTTCGGGGCGGCCTGGCCGGCGGCGATCGCGTCGGCGTTCGAGCTGTTGAAGCTCGCGAACGAGTCGGTGGCGGTCGCGAAGATGTTGTCCCACCCGCCGACCTGCGAGGGCAGGTAGAGCACGGCGGCGATGATCACGATGTAGATCAGCAGGTCCTTGACGAACGCGATCAGCGCGGGTGCCCGGAGGCCCGAGGAGTAGGTGTACGCCGCGAGCACCACGAAGGCGATGAACAGCGGGAGGTCCTTGACGAACCAGTTGTCGCTGTCCGTGCCGATGCCCATCACCTCGAGGACGACCTGCATGCCGACCAGCTGCAGCGCGATGTAGGGCATCGTCGCGAGGATGCCGGTGAGCGCCACCGCGGTCGCCAGGGGGCGACTGTCGTAGCGGCCCTGCACGAAGTCGGCCGGGGTGACGTAGCCGTGCCGGTGCGAGACCGACCACAGCCGCGGCAGGAACAGGAAGATCAGCGGGTAGATCACGATCGTGTACGGCACCGCGAAGAAGCCGATCGAGCTGCCGGCGTACAGCAGGGCGGGCACCGCCACGAACGTGTACGCCGTGTAGAGGTCACCGCCGATCAGGAACCAGGCGATGAACGTCCCGAAGCCGCGGCCGCCGAGGCCCCACTCGTCGAGGTTGTCCAGCGCCTTCGCCCGACGCCAGCGGGCGGCCGCGAAGCCGAGGACCGTGACCAGCAGGAAGAAGAACAGGAAGACGCTGAACGTGATGGTGCTGACGCCGCTCATCGCTGTGCCCCCCGTCCCGCCGCCCGGGCCGCCCGGTCACGACGGTCGGCGCTCTTCGCGAGGTAGTAGGAGGCCACGGTGAGCACGACGGCGGCCGGGATCATCGCCAGCTGGGCCCAGAAGAAGAAGGGGAAGCCCCACAGGGTGGGGTCGGTCTTGTCGTAGAGCGGGACCAGCAGCGGGATCACCACTGCCGGTGCCAGCAGCACCAGGATGAGGACCCAGAGTCCTCGTGACGAGTCGCCCGACGGGCGAGGGGAATTGTCTGTCATCAGTACCCTCCGAGTGAGTGGTACCCGTTTTCGGGCCGGGTGTGACCATAGCCACCATGAATTCTTTCGTCACGGACCTGTCCCGCTACGACGACTGGCTGGCCTGGCTGGCCGACCAGGGTGCTACGGACCCCGACGTCCGCGTCGTGTGGGTCGGCGGCTCCGCCGCCACGGGCGGGTACGACGAGTGGTCGGACCTCGACGTCGACCTGCTGTGCACCCCGGGCGAGGCCGATGCCGTGCACGACCGGCTGGTGGCCAGGATCCGCGAGGACTTCGACGTCGACCACGTGTGGGAGCTGCCGAGGGCGACCTGGCCGGACGGCCGGCAGTGCTTCGTCAACCACCAGCAGCGGCCGGGAGCGCTCAAGGAGCCGACCCGGATCGTCGACCTGCACATCTCCGAGCTCTCCGACGCACACCGGTTCATCGACGTTCGCCGGCACGGCACCCCGATCGTGGTGCACGACCCCGACGGGCTGGTCGAGCTGCGCCACGACGACGAGGAGGCGATGCGACGCGCGATCGAGGAGGGCGTCGAGCAGATCGTGCAGCGGCGCGCCACCGCCGAGTGGCTGGTCAACCGGTCACTGCGTCGCGGCCAGATGCCCGAGGCGATCGCGTTCTACCTGAACTTCGCGCTCTCGCCGCTGGTGCGCCTGCTGCGGATCGAGCACTGTCCCTGGCGCCACGACTACGGGCTGCGCTACCTGCACACCGACCTGCCCGCCGACGTGGCGAACCGGATCTCGGCGCTGCTGCCCGGCAACGGCGACCTGGCCGAGCTCTCGGCCTCCTGCTTCGCCTGGACCGACGAGCTGCTCGCGAACGGGCTGGCGGTGAGCTGACCACCTGGCCTTCACGGCAGCTCGTCGCCGGGTCACCAGCGCCGGACGGTGGTGCGGCGGCGCAGCCGCGGGACCACGAAGAACCAGACCAGCAGCCCGATCAGGATGATCGGGATGTGCGTCAGCACGGTGATCACCAGGAGCACCACCAGCAGGGCGATCAGGGGGCCGGGCAGGCCGCGCGGCCTCGGCGCGGGAGGCGCCGCCGGCCAGAGACCGCGCAGCGGGGCGGGGGCGTACGCGCTGCCGGGCAGGTCCCGGAAGACCGGCGTCAGCTCGCCACGGGTCCGGGCGGCCCAGATCCGGTCCAGCCGGTCGCCGTGCTCCTCGGGGGTGAGTCGGCCCTGCGCGTAGTGCTCGGCCAGCTCGGTCGCCGCCCGGTCGCGCTCGGCGTCGCTGAGCCGGAGGTGCTGGTCGCTCATGACGTCGCCTCGTCCCCCTCGTCGCCGTCGGCCAGCAGTCCGTAGAGGCGACGCCGGGTGTCGACGAGGATCTCGACCGCGTCGCGCCGCTGGCGCTCGGAGCCCTGGGTGACGATCTGCCAGACCGCGCCCATCACCTGCCCGATCTCGGGCTTGAGGTCGGAGAAGCCGACGCCGTGCTCCTGGTCGCGCCGGGGCGACTCGAACGGGGTCCACACGGCGGCCAGCTCGTCGGCGTTGTCGGAGACGTAGGTCTGACCGGCGGCGGTCAGCCGCAGCGTGCGACGGCCGCGCTCGTCGTCGGCCTCCACCAGGCCCTCGTCCTCGAGCTGCTGGATGGTCGGGTAGACCGAGCCCGGGCTCGGCCGCCAGGCGCCGCCCGACCGCTCGGCGATCTGCTGGATCACCTGGTAGCCGTTGACCGGCTCACCCGCCTTCAGGCTGGCCCGCAGCACGTCGAGGATCGCCGCCCGCACGTCGCCGCGCCGGACCTTGGGTCCACGCTGCTCCTGCTGGGGCGCGCCGAACAGCCCGGCCACCCACGGCGGCGGTCCCGGCAGCCCGCCTCCTCCCGGCCGGCCGGCAGGCCACGGACCGCCCCAGCTCGCCCAGTTCCCCATGTCCCAGCTGCCCATCTCGCCCTCCCAGGCCGTCGCGGCGCGGACTATCGTCGACAGTTCGCGATATATCGCCATAGTACGCGTGAGGGGACGCCGGACAAGGGCTCTTCGGGCACATCTCACCGGGGCACGATCCCGCCCCGGCGAGCGCGCCGCGCTGCTCAGCGCGCCAGCCAGGCGGCGTACGCGTCGAAGGTGTACGGGCGGCCGAGGAAGTCGGCGACCAGGTCGGCGGCGTCCCTGCTTCCCCCGGGGGCCAGCACCAGGTCGCGGTAGCGGCGGGCCACCTCGGGCGCGAACAGGTCCTCGGGGTCGAAGGCGCTGAACAGGTCCTTGGCGATGACCAGCGACCACATGTAGGTGTAGTACGCCGAGGAGTAGCCCCCGAGGTGGCCGAAGCTCGCGAACATGTGGGTGTCCTCGATCCACGGGAACGGCGAGTACGCCGCCTGCAGCTCGCGCATCCGCGCGGTCAGGTCCGCCGGCCGCTCGGTGTGGAACCAGTAGGACATCGCGGCGTAGAACATCTGCGTGCGTGCGTGGTAGCCCTTCCCGAAGTCGTCGGCCGCCCGCATCCGCGCGACCAGGTCGGCGGGGATCGGCTCGCCGTCGGCGTTAGTGGCGAAGCTGCGCAGGATGTCGGCGTCCCACGCCCACTCCTCCAGCATCTGGCTGGGCGCCTCCACGAAGTCCCACTCGGTGGCGACCCCGGAGAAGCGCGTCCACTCGGCGCGGCCGGCGAGCACGTGGTGGACGAGGTGGCCGAACTCGTGGAACAGCGTGACCACGTGGTCGTGCTCCATCAGGCCGCGGGAGAAGTTGCAGACCAGCGCACCCTCCGAGAGCTGCCGGCCGGCGACGCCGTCGGCCAGGGTGAACTGGGCCGCGTGCTTGTACTTGCCCTCGCGCGGGTGCAGGTCGAGGTAGATCCGGGCGAACGGCGCACCGCCGTCGGCGTCGCGGACGTCGTACGCCGTGACCTCCTCGTGCCAGGTCGGCGTGTCGGCCACCGGCTCCCAGTGCAGCCCGAAGAGCCGGCCGGTGACGTCGAGCAGGCCCTGGCGCACCTTGGCGGCGTCGAAGTAGGTGCGCACCAGCTGGGCGTCGACGTCGAGCTGCTCCTTGCGGACCAGCTCCCCGTAGTGGCTCGCGTCGGCCTGGTCGATCGCGGTCGCGTCCGGCGCGTCGCGACGGAACCGCTCGAGCAGCACCTCGAGGTCGCGCCGCATCGGGTCCTCGGCAGCGGCGGTGATCCGGTCGATGAACTCGGGGATGGCCGGGCCGGTCCCGATCATCTTCACCGCGGCGTCGTAGGAGGCCCAGTCGGGGTGGCCGACCAGGTTCGCGAGCTCGTGGCGCAGCGCGAACATCTCGGTGAGCAGCGGCTCGCTCTGCGGCCAGCCGCGGTTGAGGAAGGCGACGGTGACCTCGCGGCGTACCCCCGGGTCGTGGGCGAACATCCGCACCGGCACCGAGTCCGGGTAGTCGGTCGTGACGGTGACGAGCCCCTCGTCGTCCGCGGGGTGGTCCGCGAGCCAGTCCGCGGGCATCCCGTCGAGCTGCTCCGGGGTGACCCGGACGGTCCGGACGTCGTCGCGGATGGTGCGGGAGAAGTCCTGGGCGAGCGTCGTCAGCCGCTCGTTGATCTCGGTGAGCCGGGCGCGGGTGGCGTCGTCCCGGTCCACGCCTGCCCGCCGGAAGTCCTCGAGGGTCTTGTCGAGAAGCCGGGTGGCGGCCGGATCCAGGCCGGCGGGGTCCAGCGCCGCGAAGACGTCGTACAGCCTGCGGTCCTGGCGCAGCTCGGTCGCGAGCCTGTCGACCTCGACCTGGGCCCGCTCGCAGCTGGTGCGCACCGGCTCCAGCGGGTGCACGTTGGCCCACAGCGAGCCGACCGCGTCCACGTTGCCCAGCTGCAGCGTGATCTCGTCCCAGGTGCGCAGCGCGGCGAGGGCGTCGGCCGGCGGCTCGGACCGGAGCCGTCCGGCCAGCTCGCGCGCGGCCGCCAGCCCGTCGCGGGTCCGCCCCTCCACCCACTCCTCGGCGTGGTCGGCGTCGGGCAGGGCGAGCGGCGTCAGGGCTTCGGTCACGCCGCCACCCTAGGCGGCAAGCCGCCGGTCAGGCGCGCACTTTCAGCGCCGGCGCCGGGCCCCGAGCATGACCCCCACCAACGCGATCACCAGCACGATGATCATGATCCAGAACCACACGGGCCTCGCCTCCTGCCCGCGACGCTAGGCGCGGCCGGGTCCCGCCCCCAGAGTCGTTGGGCCCGGGCTCACGGGGCCCGGAGCGTCCCCCGGCGCCGCGTCAGGTAGGCCCGCTCGGCCTCGTTGCCCGCCAGCTCGATCGCGGCGTCGTACGCCGTGCGCGCCTCGTCGCTGCGGCCGAGCCGGCGCAGCATCTCGGCACGCGTGACGTGCCAGGCGTGGTACGCCGCCAGCGGCAGCCGGTCGACCATCGCCAGGGCCACCTCAGGTCCGTCGAGCTCGGCCACCGCGACCGCCCGGTTCAGGGTGACGATCGGGCTGGGCGCGACCGCCTCGAGCTGGGCGTAGAGCGCGGCGATCTGCGCCCAGTCGGTGTCGGCGGTGGTGGGCGCGTCGGTGTGCACGGCGTTCACCGCGGCCAGCAGCTGGTACTGCCCGGGGCCGATGCCGGTCCGGTCGGACCGGGCCAGGCACTCGCGGACCAGCGCGTGCCCCTCGGCGATCAGGTCCCGGTCCCAGCCGCCGCGGTCCTGGTCGGGCAGCGGCACCAGCTCGCCGCCGGCGACCCGCACCGGGCGCCGCGCCTCGCTGAGCAGCATCAGCGCGAGCAGGCCGGCCACCTCCGGCGACTCCGGGAGCAGGTCGTGCAGCAGCCGCCCCAGCCGGATCGCCTCGCCGGTGAGCTCCGCGCGGACCGGGGCGCCGGCGCCGCTGGCGAGGTAGCCCTCGTTGTGGATGAGGTAGACCACCGCGAGCACGGCCGAGAGCCGGGCCGGGAGGTCCTCGGCGGCCGGCACCCGGTAGGGGATCCGGGCCTCCCTGATCTTCCGCTTCGCGCGGGTGAGCCGCTGCGCCATCGTCGTCTCGGGGACCAGGAAGGCCTGCGCGATCTCGGCGACGGTCAGGCCGCCGAGCAGGCGGAGGGTCAGCGCCACCTGCGCCTCGGGCGCGAGGGCGGGGTGGCAGCAGGTGAAGACCAGCCGAAGCCGGTCGTCGGTCACGACGCCGGTCGGCTCGTGCGGGGTGTCGTCCATGACGAGGAGGGCGGCGCGGTGCTTGGCGCCGCGGTGCGACTCGCGGCGGAGCCGGTCGATCGCGCGGTTGCCCGCGGTGGTCGTCAGCCACCCGCCCGGGTTGGGTGGTACGCCGTGCACGGGCCACCGCTCGACGGCGGCGAGCAGCGCCTCCGCGGCGGCGTCCTCGGCGACGTCGATGTCGCCGAAGCGCCGCACCAGGGAGGCGACCACCCGGCCGTACTCGGCGCGGTAGATCCGCTCGATCTCGTCCGTGGCACCCATCGGCCGCCCGCCGGGCCTCAGGCCGGCTCGTCCGCGGGGGGCTCGTCCTGGAAGGGACGGACCTCGACCTTCCCGGCGCAGGCGCGAGACCCCTCGGTGGCCCAGCGCAGCGCCGCGTCGAGGTCCGGAGCCTCGATGACCCAGAAGCCGCCCAGCCACTCCTTGGACTCCGCGAACGGCCCGTCTGTCACGATCGGCTTCTCACCGGTGGCGTCGACGGTCGTGGCCGAGGAGATCGGGTGCAGTCCCCCGGCGAACACCCAGGCGCCCTCGGCGCGCAGCTTGTCGTTGAAGCGGTCCACGGCCTCGAAGATCGGCTGCATCTCCTCCATCGTCTCCGGCATCGGCTCGCCCTCGACGTGGTGCACGGACAGCAGGTACTGCGTCATGGCTCTTCCTCCTCGAATCCTCGGGCCCCGCTGGCCCGGACACCTTCTCCACGAACGGGTCAGCCCGGATAAGACACCTTCTCCGAAAAGTTCTTCCGTTCCCAGCGTGGACGCGCGGCGACACCCGGACGCTGCGGCCCTACGGTGATCCCGTGACCGACTGGGGACAGCTCTACCGCGACAACGTCACCGCGCTGACCAAGCTCGCGACCGACCTGGCCGAGGAGCAGCTGTCCACCCACGTGCCGGCCACCCCCGCCTGGACCGTCGCGGACGTCTACGCCCACCTCGCCGGCGGCCCCGCTGACGCGCTGTCCGGGCGGATGGACGGCGCACCCGGCCCGGAGTGGACCGCCCGTCACGTCGGGGAGCGGGCCCGGCTCCCGCTCACCGTGCTGGTCGAGGAGATCCGCGCACAGCAGGACGCGGTCGCCGACTCGGTCGCCGACAGCCCCAGCCCGGCGCTGGTCTGGGACGTCACCGTCCACCACGCCGACCTCCACGAAGCCCTTGCCCTGGGCCGCCTGCCCGAGCAGCTGTGGCGCCCGGTGCTCGACTCCGCCGGCCCCCGCCTCGTCGGTCGGGCCGGCGTGACCGTGCGCTGCGACGGCAGCGTGTGGGGCGACCCGGACGTCGAGGCCGCGGCCGAGGTGGCGCCGTACGAGCTCTACCGCGCGATCTTCTCCCGCCGCTCGCGCCGGCAGATGCAGGCCTGGGGGCAGCCCGGGCTGGACGTCGGCCAGCTCGACGCCCTGTGCGTCTTCGGGCCGCGCGAGGACGATCAGCCGCAGCCGGCCTAGGCCCCCCAGAAGTCCCGCGGGGAAGGGACCTTTGGCCGAAACAAGCCGACCTCCGGCCCTGCGCCCGCTCGGCCCACTCATTTAACTTTCAATTGCATACACAACAATCACGCACTAGTCCAAGGAGACGAACAATGCGCTCGGCACTCGACAAGCTCATCTCAGGAGCCGGCGTCGGCCTGGCCGCCGTGCTGCTGGTGGCCGGAGGCCTCCTGGTGTGGGCCAACGCCTTCATCGGAGACCAGGTCCACGATCAGCTGTCCATGCAGGGCATCACCATGCCCGAGGGTGAGGCCCTGCAGAGCCTGCCCGCGGCCGACCGGAACGCACTCGAGGAGTACGCCGGGAGCCCGCTCGACACCGGGCCCGAGGCCAAGGCCTTCGCCGACCACTACATCCTGGTCCACATGAACGGGGCCAGCGACGGCCGCACCTACGAGGAGGTCAGCGGTGAGTACATCGCCATGACCGACCAGCAGAAGGCCTCCGCCGAAGGGCAGGCGCTCGGCGGCCTGCGCCAGACGCTCTTCATGGGCAACACCCTGCGCGGCCTGCTGCTCTACGGTTACGCGTTCGCGACCATCGGCACGATCGCCGGCATCGCCGCGATCGTCTCCCTCGTGGGCGCCGGACTCCTGCTGGTGCTCGTCGCCCTCGGGATTTGGCACGCCCGCCGGGTTCAGGAGCCCGCCGGGCGCCCCCTCGCCCGGCCAGACGTACAGACGGTCTGAGCGGCATCGATCGATCTCCTGGGTCCCGCGTCGGGCCCGGGAGATCTGCACGCTGAGGGTCCAGTCACTGCGAGCACCGTTCGGGCACGTCCGCCCTCGATGAGCCGAGCCGGGCGTAACGGACATGGGAGAGGAGGGACGGACTCCGGGCGCTGCCAAGAGGCCGGTCGCCCCTACGTCACTCGCGTCGGGGTCTGCTTCTGATCCACTCCGGGGGTGGGTGCCCGCGTTTGGGTGGGGGCCGGAACTCGGGTCTGCCGTCGTGGGGGTTGAGGCGGACCTGCCAGGGGGTGTGGTGGATGACCCGGTGGTGCTGGCCGCAGAGCAGGACGAGGTTCTCGAGCTTGGTGTGGCCGCCGTCGGCCCAGTGGGTGATGTGGTGGGCGTGGCACATGAGCGGGGGCCGGGTGCAGCCGGGGAAGGCGCAGTGCCGGTCCCGGCAGACCACGGCCCGCCAGATCGCTGGGGTGACCAGTCGGCAGGTGCGGCCGACGTCGAGGACCTCGCCGCGGCCGCCGAGGGCGACGGGGATGATGTCGGCGTCGCAGGCCAGCCGGCGGATCACCGAGGGCGCCAGCTCGAGCCCGTCGTCGGTGACCGCACCCAGGGGCGCGCCGGTGCTGGCGCCAGTGGTGTAGGTGGTGGTGCCGAGGGTGGCCCAGTCGATCTGCTGGCGCAGCACCTCCAGGGACGTGGTGACGGTGACCCGGGGTCTTGCGCCGTGGCAGTCCGGGGGCAGGTC
>NZ_BAAAQR010000010.1:0-197654 GCF_039531775.1 Nocardioides koreensis
AGTTAAGCCTTTCAGCGCCGATGGTACTGCAACCGCGAGGCTGTGGGAGAGTAGGACGCCGCCGGACAAGCATTGAGGTAGGGCCACCCCGTCACGGGGTGGCCCTACCTGCATTTACGGACAATTCCGGGTGATTGGCACGCCTCCGCGGGCCTCGAGCTGTGCACAGCACGAGCCGCCGCTCGCACCTTCCACAGCCGTTGACCGACCGGGCCTCAGCTGTCGGCGGACGACGGCAGGTTGCTGACCGGAGGTGATGTGCGATGTCCGCACCGACAGTCAGCAAGAAGAAGGAGAGCGCCGGCCGGGACGAGGCGGTCAACGAGGTCCGTCTCGTGGGGAGGATCTCCCAGTCGCCGGAGGAGCGGGTGCTGCCGAGCGGCGACGTGCTCTGGACGTTCCGGGTGGTGGTGCCGAGGACGGCCGTACGTGCCGGCTCGCGTCAGGTGGTGGACGCCCTGGACTGCGCCGTCTGGGGTGGCCGCGTCCGGCGCTCGGTGGCCAGCTGGGTCGAGGGAGACCTGGTCGAGGTGACGGGAGCGGTCCGCAGGCGGTTCTTCAGGGCCGGCGGCGCTGCGGCCTCGCGCGTCGAGGTCGAGGTGACCGGGGGCCGGCTCATTCGTCGCGCAACGAGCGGATGAGCACCCCCACGTGCGGCTTGGGCTGGAACGACGTGGCCTTCTCCGGGAGCAGTCGGTCCGCGGCCACGATGCGCAGCACGAGGTCGAAGTCGGGAGCCGGGAGCAGGAGTGCCACCGCGGAGCCGGTCGAGACCCGGGCGAGTGCGTCCTCGACCGAGTGGTGGTAGCCGATCCGGCCGGGCTCGCGGGGGAGTGCCGGGACCAGCGTCTCGTGGACGACCTCGACCGTGGCTCGGCTGTGCGGCACGGTCAGGCTGATCGTCGCCCAGCGCACGCCGTCGGTGGCGACCACGGTCTGGGGGGCGAGGGCTGCGACCGCGTCGCTCTCGGTGGCGTGGTCGAAGCCGGCGCCGATCGCGGCCGCGGCCCGTTCGAGGTCGTCGAGGCTGGAGCCCTCGAGCACCCGGTGGATGGGACCGAGGAAGAGCGGCGTGTCGTCCTGGTCGACCAGCATGGCGAGGCCGAGGTCGTGCGTCCCGCCCGGGTTCCGCTCCTGCAGCCGCAGGTAGGCGGCGTACCGGTGGTGACCGTCCGCGATGAGTGCCCGGGAGCCGTCGAGGGCGGCGTCGAGCGCCGCGAGGACCGCAGGCTCGCGAATCGCCCAGATCCGGTGGCGCTGCTCACCACGGTCGGTGAAGTGGTGGTCGGGTTCGGTCGCGAGCAGGTCCTGGATGATGCGTCGCACCGCGGCGTGGCCGCGGTGGACGAGCAGGATGGGAGCCGGGTTCATCTGCATCTCGACCATGCGGTCGGTGAGCTCGGCGACCTGGAGCGGGTGGATGCCCTCGTGGGGATAGACCACCCGCTCGCTCCGGTTCCGGGCGCGGTGCGCCAGGTCGAGTGCGCCCACGAGCCCGCGGACCGTGATCCCGCCCGAGGTGTACTCGTGCAGGTAGACCGCGTCCCGGCTGTCGTGGAGGACCTGACCCTGCTCGGCCCACCGCTTCAGGCGCTGGGACACGTCTCGATAGGGTCGGGCGAAGGCACGCGCCGAGCTGGGGTCCCCGATCCGGGTGGGGGCCAGCATCAGGCCGCGGAAGGGCAGGAGTCGCAGCGGCCCGGCCAGGTACGGCGGGGTGACCACGCGACTGTCGTCCATCGGAGCATCGTAGGGTGCTTCGACGTCCGGATACCCCACGGAGGTGTGTGCATGCTCGGATCGTCCGATCGGCCGCTGTGCGCGGCGTACGACCTGGCCATGCTCGACCTCGACGGCGTGGTCTACGTCGGCGGCGAGGCCGTGCCCGGTGCGCCGGGGCACCTCGCGGCGGTCCGGGAGGCCGGGATGCGCCTGGCGTTCATCACCAACAACGCTGCTCGTTCTCCCGCGCGGGTGGCCGAGCACCTGCGCGAGCTGGGCGTGAGTGCCGAGGAGAGCGACGTCGTCACGTCGGCCCAGGCGGCCGCACGGCTGCTGGCCGACCGGCTCGGCGGCGGTGCCGAGGTCGCCCTGCTGGGCGGCGCCGGGCTGGAGGAGGCGCTGCTTGCCGAGGGCCTGAAGCCGGTCACGGTGCACGACGAGGCGCGCGCGATCGTCAGCGGCTACGGTCCCGACGTGGTGTGGCGCGACATCATGCAGGCCGCCGTCAGGATCCGGGACGGGCTGCTCTGGGTGGCCAGCAACACCGACCGCACCTTCCCGACCGAGTACGGCGTGGCCCCGGGGCACGGCGTCCTGGTCGCGACGCTCAGCTCGTTCAGCGGGGTCGAGCCGCTCGTCGCCGGGAAACCGCAACGTCCGCTGCTCGACGAGACGGTGCGCCGGGTGGGCGGCGAGCGGCCGTTGATGGTCGGGGACCGGCTCGACACCGACATCGCCGGCGCGCAGCACGCCGGCTTCGACTCCCTGCTGGTGATGACCGGCGTGACGGGGCTTCCCGAGCTGGTCGCCGCGACCGCGGACGAGCGGCCGACGTACGTCGCGCCGGACCTGGCCGGCCTGCTCGAGGCCCAGCCCGTGCCGGACGCCGACGACGGGGATCCCGTGCTCGGCGGGTGGAAGGCCGAGGTGCGGTCCGGTCGGCTGGTCGTCGACGGGGACGGCAGCCCGGGGGACTGGTGGCGCGTGGTGGCGTCGGCGGCCTGGGGCCACCTGGACGAGACCGGGGACGTGGTGGACGTGTCCGACCTCCGTGCGCCGCTGCCGTGACGCGGCGCGCTGCGGGATAGTCTCGGTCGCATGAGTGAGGACCCGCAGGCGCCCGGTCCGGTCGAGCCGGGCACCGGAGCCGACGCTCCCGAGCAGGTCCGGACCGGCGTGGAGAGCGTCGACGCCGTGATCGCTGCCGTGGAGGAGCTCGAGGAGCGCCCGATCGAGGAGCACGTGGGCGTGTTCGAGACCGCCCAGGACCAGCTCCGGCGCGCCCTGGACACCCAGCAGCCGTCCCCTCCCGCACCCCAGCCGCCGGTCGACCGGTCGCAGTCGTCCTGACCCGTCGTGCCGCCCCGCCGTCTCCGACTGGACGCCGAGCTGGTCCGCCGTGGCCTGGCCCGGTCGCGTGAGCACGCCAGCGAGCTGATCGCCGCCCGCCGGGTCAAGGTCTCCGGTGCGCCGGCGACCAAGCCCGCGACCGGGGTGACCACCGATGTCGCGATCGTCGTGGCCGACGACCCCGACCGACCCGACTACGTGTCCCGGGGCGGGCACAAGCTGGCGGGCGCGCTGGCGGCGTTCGAGCCCGCCGGTCTCGTGGTCCAGGGTCGCCGCTGCCTCGACGCGGGGGCCTCCACCGGCGGGTTCACCGACGTGCTGCTGCGCCACGGCGCCGGCCAGGTGGTGGCGGTCGACGTGGGCTACGGCCAGCTGGCCTGGAAGCTCCAGCAGGACGAACGGGTCGTCGTGCACGACCGGATGAACGTCCGCGAGCTGACGCCCGAGCTGATCGGTGGGCCCGTCGACGTGGTCGTCGGTGACCTGTCGTTCATCTCGCTCGAGCTCGTGCTGGACGCGTTGCTCGGGGTGACCGCCCCCGACGGCGACCTCGCCCTGATGGTGAAGCCCCAGTTCGAGGTCGGGAAGGACCGGGTGGGCAAGGGCGGCGTGGTGCGTGACCCCGGCCTGCGTGCCGAGGCGGTGGTCTCGGTGGCCGAGGCCGCCGCGCGTCGTGGCTGGGGGGCGCGGATGGTGACCACCAGCCCGCTGCCGGGCCCCTCGGGGAACGTCGAGTTCTTCCTCTGGCTGCGGCACGGCCCGGCGACGATCGGCGCGGAGGAGATCGACGCCGTCGTCCGGGCTGCCGACCCGCTGGGGGTGCCGGGTGAGAAGGTGGACCCGTGAGTGAGACCAGCGCCGCCGTGCCCGGCGCCGACGACGAGGGGCGCCGCCGGGTGCTGCTGCTGGCCCACACCGGTCGCGTCGAGGCTCGCGAGGTCGCCCGGGCGTTCTGCAAGGCGCTCACCGGGCACGGCCTGGTGGTCCGGCTGCTGGCTGGCGAGGCGGCCGACCTGGGCGTGGAGGCGGACCAGTTCGACCCGCCGCTGGAGCTTGTCGACGGGGAGCCGGACGCCGGCGTCGACTGCGAGCTCGCCCTGGTCATCGGGGGCGACGGCACCATCCTGCGGGCCGCCGAGGTCACCCACGCCAGTGGCACCCCGGTGCTGGGCGTCAACCTCGGGCACGTCGGGTTCCTGGCCGAGGCGGAGCATGACGACGTCGAGTCCACGATCGACGCGATCGTCCACCGGCGCTACACCGCCGAGGAGCGGCTCACGCTCGACGTGACGGTGTACCGCGACGGCGAGGTCGTCATGAGCACGTTCGCGCTGAACGAGGCGAGTGTCGAGAAGGCCGCGCGCGAACGGATGCTCGAGGTGGTCGTCGAGATCGACGGCCGACCGCTGTCCCGCTGGGGCTGCGACGGCGTGGTCTGCGCGACCCCGACCGGCTCCACGGCCTACAACTTCAGCGCCGGCGGCCCGGTGGTCTGGCCCGGGGTCGAGGCCCTGCTGATGGTGCCGATCAGCGCCCACGCGCTGTTCGCCCGGCCGATGGTGGTGGCGCCGACGTCGGTGCTCGCCGTCGAGCTGCTGGCGACGACCGCGGGGGCGGGCGTGCTGTGGTGCGACGGCCGGCGCGCGGTCGACCTGCCGCCCGGGGCCCGGATCGAGGTCCGCCGCGGGCACAGCCCGGTCCGGCTGGTGCGGCTGCACGAGGCGCCCTTCACCGACCGGCTCGTGGCCAAGTTCGGCCTGCCCGTGGAGGGTTGGCGGGGCTCCAGCGAACGCCGTCGTCGACTGGCCGAGGGGCACGATGCTTGAGGAGATCCGGATCGGCTCGCTCGGGGTCATCGAGTCCTCGACCCTGGAGCTCGGTCCCGGCCTGACCGTCATCACCGGTGAGACCGGTGCCGGCAAGACCATGATCGTGACCGCCCTCGGGCTGCTGCTCGGAGGGCGTGCGGACAGCGGCGCGGTGCGTTCAGGTGCGCGGACGGCACGGGTCGAGGGCGTGGTGCGGGTCGACGGGCTCGCGCCGTTCGCGGGGGCGGTCGAGGACGCCGGCGGTGAGGTGGAGGACGAGCGGGTGGTGCTCGCCCGCAACGTCTCGGTCGAGGGCCGCTCCCGGGCGTTCGTGGGTGGCGCGTCGGTGCCCGTCTCCGTGCTGGCGGACGTGGCCGAGCCGCTGGTCGCCGTGCACGGGCAGTCCGACCAGCACCGCCTGCTCCGGGCCCGCGCCCAGCGTGAGGCGCTGGACCGGTTCGGCGGGGAGCGGACGGCCACGCTGCTGGCGTCGTACGCCGACCTCCACGCGCGGCTGGCCGCCACCGAGCGCGAGCTGCAGGAGGTCGTGACGACCGCCCGCGACCGCGCCCGCGAGGCCGACCTGCTCCGCTTCGGGCTCGGCGAGATCGAGGCGGTCTCGCCCGAGCCGGGGGAGGACGTCGCGCTGGCGGCCGAGGAGTCGCGGCTCGGCTTCGCCGACACCCTGCGCACCGCCGCCGAGCAGGCCCGCGAGGCGCTCTCGAGCGAGCAGGACCAGCCCGACGCGCTGGCGACGACGGCCGCGGCCAGGAGCCAGCTGGACGGGGTGCGGGAGCACGATGCCGAGGCCGGTGAGCTCGCCGACCGGCTCACCGAGATCACCTACCTCCTCTCCGACGTCGCTGCGGACGTGGCGTCCTACGCCTCCCGGGTCGAGACCGACCCCGCCCGCCTCGCCGCGGTCTCCGAGCGCCGCGCCGCGTTGACTGCCCTCACCCGCAAGTACGGCGACACCATCGACGAGGTGCTGGCCTGGTCCGAGGCCTCGGCCACCCGGCTGCTCGACCTCGACCACACCGACGAACGGATCGAGGAGCTGCGGGCCGAGCAGCGAACCCTGCGCGCAGAGCTGGCCGAGGCGGCGGCGGCACTGTCCGCGGCCCGGCAGGAGGCCGCCACCCGGCTCGGCTCGGAGGTCACCGAGGAGCTGACGCTGCTGGCGATGCCGCACGCACGCCTCGAGATCGAGGTCCGGCAGTCCGAGCAGCCCGCTCCCGAGGACGAGGCCGCCGGCCCGCTGCGGGTGGGCGACCGGTGGCTGCGCTTCGGGAGCACCGGGGTGGACGAGGTGGAGCTGCTGCTCGCCGCGAACACCGGTTCCGAGCCGCGCCCCCTCAACAAGGGTGCCTCCGGCGGTGAGCTGTCGCGGGTGATGCTGGCGCTCGAGGTCGCGCTGGCCGGCACCAGCCCGGTGCCCACGTTCGTCTTCGACGAGGTGGACGCCGGCGTGGGCGGCACCGCCGCGGTCGAGGTGGGTCGGCGGCTCGCCCGGCTCGCCCGCGACGCCCAGGTGCTGGTGGTGACCCACCTGCCGCAGGTCGCGGCCTACGCCGACCGGCACGTCGTGGTCGCCAAGTCCCACGACGGCACGGTCACCAGCTCCGGGCTGACGGTGCTCGACCCGGAGGAGCGCGAGCGCGAGCTCTCGCGGATGCTCGCCGGGCTCACCGACTCCGACACCGCGCTGGCGCACGCCCGCGAGCTGCTGGAGGTGGCGCAGCCGGCGCGTGCGCTGGGCTGATCCAACTGCCGGCCGGGCCGACGCGCCCGGCCCGAAGGGGTCCCGAACCGGCCGCCTCCCGGCTGGGAGGATGAGGCGGTCATGAAGCTGCCTGTACGACAACGCTCCCCGATCGCCCCGCCCGGACTCGTGGGCACCGCCCGCGTCGAGCGCCGGACCCGCAGCCTGCTGCCCCGGCTGCGGCCGGGCGACCTGGCCGTGCTCGACCACCTCGACATGGACCGCACCACCGCGCAGGCGCTCGTCGACGCCGGGGTCACCGCGGTCGTCAACGCCTCGCCGATGATCTCCGGTCGCTACGCGAACCTCGGTCCGCAGGTGCTGGCGGACGCCGGCGTGCTGCTCGTGGATCGGATCGGGGCCGACGGCCTGGCCGCGATCAAGGACGGCACCACCATCCGCGTCCACGAGGCCACGGTCTACGTCGACGACGAGCCGGTGGCGTCGGGCCGCGAGCTCGACGCCGGCGACGTCCGCGCCGAGATGGAGCAGGCGCGCACCGGCCTGGCCACCCAGCTCGAGACCTTCACCCACAACAGCACCGAGTTCCTGCGTCGGGAGGAGGACCTCCTCCTGCACGGCCGGGGCCTGCCGCGCCCGTCCACCCGGATCGCCGGCCGCCCGGTGGTCGTCGTGGTCGCCGGGCACGAGCACGAGGACGAGCTGACCGCCGTCCGGGCGTTCCTGCGCGAGCAGCAGCCGGTCCTGATCGGGGTCGAGCGGGGCGCCGAGGTGCTCCGGGCCGCGGGCTACCGGCCCGACATCGTGCTCCTCGACGCCCGCGCCGACGAGTCCGACCGCCCCTCGGTCAAGACCCTGCGGGCAGCCCGCGACGTCGTCGTGCGCGTCGACCGGGGCGCCGACCGGGCCGTCACCGACCAGCTGGAGCGGCTCGGCGTACGACCGCTGCGCCTGGAGACGGGCGCGACTCCCGAGGACTCGGCGCTGATCCTGGCGGACGCCTGTGACGCCTCGGTCATCGTCGGCGTCGGCATGCACGCCACCCTGGACGAGTTCCTGGACCGCCAGCGCCCCGGGCTCGCCAGCACCTACCTCACCCGGCTGAAGGTCGGCCCCCGACTGGTGGACGCGACCGCGGTGCCGCGCCTCTACTCCGGGCGGGTCCGACCCCGCCACCTCTACCTGGTCATGCTGGCCGGGCTCGTGGCAATGCTCGCCGCGATCTCGGTCACCCCGGTCGGCGGCGAGTGGCTCGACTCGCTCCAGGCGGCCGTCACCGACCTGGTCCACACCCTCGTCATCGCATCGCCCGTCGTCAACGCGCAAGGACCGTTCTCGTGATCTCCTACCGACACCACGTCGTCTCGCTGGTGGCCGTGTTCCTCGCCCTCTCGGTCGGCGTCGTCCTCGGTGGCGGCCCGCTCAGCGAGCTGGGACGTGACGACACGCCCGTCTCGGCCCACACGAAGGCCCAGCAGCAGGACTCGCGCGCCGCACGCTTCGGCGACGACTTCGCGACGGCCGCCGCCCCGACCCTGTACGCCGGGCGGCTCCAGAACCACGCCGTGACGATCGTCACCATGCCCGGCGCCGACGGCGACGTCGTGAGCGGGATCGCCGCCCAGATCGAGTCCGCGGGTGGCAGCGTCGCCGGCACCTACGAGGCCAAGCCGGCCCTGGTGAGCGCCTCCGAGAAGTCGCTGGTCGACACCCTGGGCAGCCAGCTGATGACGCACCTCGACGACGACGTGATCCCCGCCGACGCCTCGACGTACGACCGGATCGGTCAGCTGCTCGGCGTCGCCGTGTCCGGGGACTCGGTCTCCCTCGACGAGGCCTCCTCGATCCGGCAGAGCCTGGCCGGGGCGGACCTGGTGAAGTCTCCCGAGCAGGCCTCGCGCACCGCGCTGGTGCTCGTCGTGCTCGGCGGCAAGGACGCCGACGACGCGATCCTGTCGGGGCTGCTGACCGGTCTCGCGGCCACCACCACCGGTGTGGTCGTCGCCGGCGACACCGGATCCGGCATGAAGGGCGACCTGCACGGCCTGCGGGCCCAGCCGGTTGCCGACAAGGTCGCGACGGTCGACAGCGCCGACACCGCCGTGGGCCAGGTCACCACCGTGCTCGCCCTGGCCCGGTCGCTGAAGGTACAGGGTGGCTCCTTCGGTGCGTCGGGATCGGACGGAGCGGTACCTCTCGGGTAGGATGGAATCCCGTGAAGATCGGGACGCCTACCAAGCACGTATTCGTGACCGGAGGCGTCGCCTCCTCGCTCGGCAAGGGGCTCACGGCCTCCAGCCTGGGGAGGCTGCTCCGCTCACGCGGTCTCAGGGTGACGATGCAGAAGCTCGACCCCTACCTCAACGTCGACCCCGGAACGATGAACCCGTTCCAGCACGGCGAGGTCTTCGTGACCGACGACGGGGCCGAGACCGACCTCGACATCGGGCACTACGAACGCTTCCTCGACACCGACCTCAGCCAGCGCGCCAACGTCACCACCGGGCAGGTCTACTCGACCGTGATCGCCAAGGAGCGCCGCGGCGACTACCTCGGTGACACGGTCCAGGTGATCCCGCACATCACCAACGAGATCAAGGACCGCATCCAGGCCATGGGCGAGACCCGTGACGGCCAGGAGGTGGACGTGGTGATCACCGAGATCGGTGGCACCGTCGGTGACATCGAGTCGCTGCCCTTCCTCGAGGCGGCCCGCCAGCTGCGCCACGACATCGGGCGCAACAACTGCTTCTTCCTGCACGTGTCGCTGGTTCCCTACATCGGGCCCTCCGGCGAGCTGAAGACCAAGCCGACCCAGCACTCCGTGGCCGCGCTGCGCTCCATCGGCATCCAGCCGGACGCCATCGTCTGCCGCGCGGACCGCGAGATCCCGCAGTCGATCAAGAAGAAGATCTCGCTGATGTGCGACGTCGACGAGGACGCCGTGGTCACCGCCGCGGACGCACCGTCGATCTACGACATCCCGAAGGTGCTGCACCGCGAGGGCCTCGACGCGTACGTCGTACGCCGTCTGGACCTGCCGTTCCGTGACGTGGACTGGACCGTCTGGGACAACCTGCTGCGCCGGGTGCACCACCCCAAGGAGGAGGTCACGGTCGCGCTGGTCGGCAAGTACATCGACCTGCCGGACGCCTATCTCTCGGTCGGCGAGGCGCTCCGCGCGGGTGGCTTCGCGCACGAGGCCAAGGTGCAGATCCGCTGGATCCCCTCCGACGAGTGCGACACCCCGGCCGGCGCGGCCCGCCACCTGCACGACGTCGACGCGATCTGCGTGCCCGGCGGCTTCGGCATCCGCGGCATCGAGGGGAAGCTCGGTGCGCTGGGCTACGCCCGCACGCACGGCATCCCGACCCTGGGCCTGTGCCTGGGCCTGCAGTGCATGGTGATCGAGTACGCCCGCAGCATGGCCGGCCTGGAGAAGGCGGCGTCGACGGAGTTCGACCCCGACTGCCCGGAGCCGGTGATCGCGACGATGGAGGAGCAGAAGAGCTTCGTCGAGGGCGCGGGTGACCTCGGTGGCACGATGCGGCTGGGCCTCTACCCGGCAGTGCTCAGGCCGGGCTCGGTCGTCCGCGAGGCGTACGGCGAGGCGGAGATCGACGAGCGGCACCGGCACCGCTACGAGGTCAACAACGCCTACCGAGACCAGCTGGAGGCTGCCGGCCTGGTGTTCTCCGGCACCTCCCCGGACAACAACCTGGTCGAGTTCGTCGAGCTGCCCCGCGAGGTGCACCCCTACTACGTCTCGACGCAGGCGCACCCCGAGCTGCGCTCCCGGCCGACCCGCCCGCACCCGCTGTTCGCCGGGCTGGTCGGGGCGGCCATCGCGCGCCAGCGCGAGCTGCGCTTCCCGATCGACGAGAGCGGCCTGCGCCGCGAGCCCGAGCCCGAGGACGACTGACCCGGCCGAGTCGGCGCAGTTTGACCGTCAAACTGCGCCGACTCGACGTGCTCCCGGGGTGAAACTGCGCCGACTCGGCTTCCTCAGCCGCGGGCGCGGAGGACCCGGGCGAGGGTGTCGCTGCCGGTGAGCAGGGTGGCCCGGACCGTGGGGTTCTGGTCGGGCTGCTGCGCGATCTCCCGGGCCCGTTCGAGGAACGACTGGTCCGCGGTCGTCGGCATCATGCCGCGCATCAGCGAGCCCACCGCGAGCATGCCGCCGCCGCCGGCCACCTTGTCGACCTCGTCGAGGTAGCGGTGCGTCCAGGGCAGCAGCAGGTCGTGCTGGACCGGGCGCCAGAAGGCCTGCGCCAGCCCGTAGAGCGGCGAGCCCGCCGGGATCGAGCGCTTGTCCCAGATCTCGCTCCAGACCTCGGCCTTGGCCGACTCCTCGGGCCGGGCGGCCGTCACGCCGAGGGCCCGCACCCGCGCGTCCGGGTCCGGGTCCCGCTCGAGCAGCGCCTCGACCGCGGTGGCGTCGTACTCGCCGAGCGCCGCCCGCCGGACCAGCACCCGCCAGGCGAGGTCGTTGTTGTCGGCCGCCGCGGCGTCGAGCAGCGCGAAGTGCGCGGCATCGGACGCCGACGCCGCCAGCGTCCGCAGTGCCGGGTCGCGGTGGTCGGGATCCTCGGCCAGGTGCGCCGCGACCTCCGCGAGGCGGACCAGCTGGGTGGGTACGGCGACCGCGGGGCTCCACTGCTCGGCGGCCTTCAGCGCCATGGCCAGGAACGGCTCCACGACGCCCGGGCTCCGCTCGCTGCCCAGGACGCCGAGGACGCAGCCGAGCATCTCGTCGGTGGACAGCTCGCCCTTCTGGAGCATGTCCCACGCCGTGGAGACGGCGAGCGCCCGGGAGAGCGCGTCGGGCAGGGCACCCGCTGAGTCCAGCAGGGTCCGCAGCGAGCGCTCGTCGGTGCGCACGGCCGCGAACGTCAGGTCGCGGTCGTTGAGCAGGTAGAGGTCGGCCCCCTCGACGAGGCCCTCGATCGGCGTACGGGTGCCGACGGTCTCGACGTGGGCCGTGCCCACCGCCTCCAGGCCCGCGCCGTCCGCGTCGCGCCGGTAGACGCCGATCTCGAAGTGGTGGGGCCGCGGCTCGCCGCCGTCCGGAGCGGTCGCGAGCACCTCGGTGCCGGCGAGCACCAGGGTGTCGGTGCCGGCCCGGTCGAACCACGCCTCGGTCCAGCCCGTCAGCTCGCGGCCGGAGGCCTCGCCGACCGCGGTCATCAGGTCGGCGAGCCGGGTGTTGCCCCACGCGTGGTCGCGGAAGTAGCTGCGGAGCCCCTCCACGAACGCGTCCTCGCCCACGTAGGCCACCAGCTGCTTGAGCACGCTCTGGCCCTTGACGTAGGTGATGGCGTCGAAGTTGGCCATCGCCTGCGTGACGTCGGGGACCTCGCCGCGGATCGGGTGGGAGGCGGGACCCATGTCGACCTGGTAGCCGGAGAGCTTGAGCCCGGCCAGGAACGTCGCCCAGGCGTCGGTGTACTCGGTGGCGTTGACCGCCGCCCAGGTCGAGGCCCACGACGCGAACGCCTCGTTGAGCCACAGGTCGTCCCACCACTGCATGGTCACCAGGTCGCCGAACCACATGTGGGCCATCTCGTGCAGCAGCACCGAGGCCACGGTCTCGCGCTGCCCGTAGGTCGGCGGGCTGCGGAACAGGACGCTGTCGGTCCAGGTGACGCAGCCCCAGTTCTCCATCGCCCCGCCCATGTTCGGGACGAACACCTGGTCGTAGCGCGCCTGCGGGAACGGCTGCCCGAACCGCTCACCGAAGAAGGCGAGGCCCGCCGCGGTCATGTCGAAGAGCTCCGCGGCGTCCCGCTCGAGGTACTGCTTCAGGGACTGGCGGCAGTAGAGCCCCAGGCTGTGGCCGTCGCGCTCCTGGCGCAGCTCGTGGAAGGGCCCGGCGTTGACGACCACGACGTACGTCGAGAGCGGCGGCGTGTCCGGGAAGGTCCACAGCCTGCCGCCGTCGGCCTGGTCCTCGACCGACGTCGGTGCGCCGTTGCTGGTGACCGTCCACGTCTCGTGCGCGGTGACGGTGAACCGGTGCGGCGCCTTCAGGTCGGGCTGGTCGAAGCAGGCCCAGGCCCGGCGTGCGTCGTCGGCCTCGAACGAGGTCCACACGTAGACGAGCTTGTCGGAGGGGTCGATGGTGCGCAGGATGCCGGCGCCGCTGCCCGTGTCGGACTGGGCGGCGGAGACGACCAGCACGTTCTCGGCGGCGAGCCCGGTCAGCGGGATGCGTCCGTCCTTGACGGTGCCGAGGTCGATCTCCTGCCCGTTCAGGGTGGCGTGCCGGACCTCGGCCACGCAGTCGACGAAGGTGCTCGCACCGGGCTCGAGGCAGCGGAAGGTGATCGTCGAGGTGGACTCGAGCACCTCGCCCTCGAACAGGCCGCGCATGTCGACCGCGATGTCGTAGCGGTCCACCGCCAGGAGCGCTCCGCGCTCCTCGGCCTCCTCCCGGGTGAGGCTGCGGACACCGGACGTGGCGTGGCCCAGGGCCATGGTCATGCGGACTCCTCCGTAGTGGTTCCGGGCAGCGTCGCCCGGTGGCCAGCACGGTAGCGTCACGAGCATGCCGACGACGCCATTGACCGATGAGCCGGAGGCGTGGCCGGTCGCCTCCAGCACCGACCTGCACCGCGACGACTGGGTGGTGGCACTGCGCTCGGACCGGATCCAGCGACCGGGGCACCTCGAGGAGGAGCCGTTCCGGCGCCTGGTGCTCGAGCACCCGGGAGCGGTGGTCATCCTTGCCGTCGACGACCGGGAGCGGGTGCTGTGCATGCGGCAGTACCGCCACGCGGTGGAGCGCCGGTTGGTCGAGCTGCCCGCGGGGCTGTGCGACGTCGACGGCGAGGACCCGCTCGAGGTGGCTCGTCGCGAGCTCCTGGAGGAGGCGGAGCTGGAGGCGGGGGAGTGGACCCACCTGACCTCGACGTACTCCTCGCCCGGTCTCTCCAACGAGCTCATGCACTTCTACCTCGCGCGGGACCTGCGCCCCGCGGACCGCGGCGACTTCGTGCCCGAGCACGAGGAGGCCGACATGGAGACCTTCTGGGTGCCGTACGCCGACCTGGTCACCGCCGTGCTCGACGGCCGGATCGGCGATGCGCCGGTCGTCGTCGCCGTGTTGCTGGCACAGGCCCGGGGTCTGGCAGGATCGACCACGAGCGGGGGATAGTCTCGCGGCGTCGCCACAAGGGAGTGGCGGGCATCACGCAAGGAGTGAACAGGTGAAGGTCGGCGTCCCCAAGGAAGTCAAGAACCACGAGTACCGCGTGGCCATCACGCCCATCGGCGTGCACGAGCTCACCTCGCACGGGCACGAGGTCTACATCGAGAAGGACGCCGGCGAGGGCTCCTCGATCCACGACGACGAGTACGTCGCCGCCGGTGCGCGCATGCTCGACAGCGCGGACGACGTGTGGGGCACGGCCGACATGGTGCTCAAGGTCAAGGAGCCCGTGGCCGAGGAGTACCACCGCATGCGCGAGGGCCAGCTCCTCTTCACCTACCTGCACCTCGCGGCGGACAAGCCGCTCACCGAGGAGCTGCTCAAGCGCAGCGTCACCGCGATCGCCTACGAGACGGTGCAGCTCCCGTCCGGTGGGCTCCCGCTGCTCTACCCGATGTCGGAGGTCGCCGGCTGCCTGGCACCCCAGGTGGGCGCCTACTCGCTGCTGAAGGCCCAGGGCGGCCGCGGCGTGCTGATGGGCGGCGTCGGTGGTGTCGCGAACGCCAAGGTCGTGATCATCGGTGCGGGTGTCTCGGGGCAGAACGCCGCGAACATCGCCCTCGGCATGGGGGCGGACGTCACCCTGCTGGACACCGACCTGGACAAGCTGCGGATGTCGTTCTGGCGCTACAACAACCGCGTGCACGGGCTGGCCTCCTCCAAGCTCGCCCTCGAGCAGCAGGTCCGCGAGGCCGACATGGTCATCGGGGCGGTGCTGATCCCCGGTGCGAAGGCGCCCAAGCTGGTCAGCAACGAGCTGGTCTCGCAGATGAAGCCGGGCTCGGTGCTGGTCGACATCGCGGTGGACCAGGGTGGCTGCTTCGAGGACACCCGGCCGACCACGCACGCCGACCCGACCTTCGCGGTGCACAGCTCGACGTTCTACTGCGTGGCGAACATGCCCGGCGCGGTGCCGAACACCTCGACGTACGCCCTGACCAACGCGACCATGCCGTACGCCGTGGCGCTGGCCAACAAGGGCTGGCAGCAGGCCTGCCGCGACGACCACTCGCTGGCGCTGGGCCTGAACACCCACGCCGGCCGGCTCACCAACGCACCCGTAGGCGAGGCGGTCGGCATCGAGGCCGTCTCGTTGGACGCCGCGCTGAGCTGACTTGGTCTCCACAAGCTCGACCACCAGGATCGCACGGGCGGTCCGCACCTACCTCGACCACCTCTCGGTCGAGCGCGGGCTGGCGACGAACACGCTGACGTCGTACCGGCGCGACCTGCGGCGCTACCAGCAGTACCTCGCGGTCCGTGGGATCGCCGACCTCGGCGAGATCTCCGAGTCGACCGTGACCGACTTCCTGGTGCGGCTGCGCGAGGGGGACGACGACCACCCGCCGCTGAGCTCGACGTCGGCGGCGCGCACGGTGGTGGCGGTGCGCGGCTTCCACAAGTTCGCGGTGCGGGACGGGCTCGCGACCGCGGACCCGGCGGGGTCGGTCCGGCCGCCGACGCCGGCCAAGCGGCTGCCGAAGGCGTTGCCGCTGTCCGACGTGGAGGCGATCCTCGAGGCCGCCGGAGCCGCGGGGACGACCCTGGCGCTGCGCGACCGGGCGCTGCTGGAGCTGCTCTACGGCACCGGCGCCCGGATCTCGGAGGCGGTCGGGCTCGACGTCGACGACCTGGACAGCGTCGACGGGACGGTGCTGCTGCGGGGCAAGGGCGGCAAGGAGCGGCTGGTGCCGGTCGGCTCGTACGCACGGGAGGCGGTCGACGCCTACCTGGTCCGCGGGCGGCCCGAGCTGGTGGCCGCCTCGCGGTCGGCCAGCACCGGGGGAGCCCTCTTCCTGAACGCCCGCGGCGGCCGGCTCTCCCGCCAGTCCGCCTGGGCGGTGCTGGTCCGGGCCGCGGAGCGCGCCGGGGTCACCCGGGACGTCTCCCCGCACACGCTGCGACACTCGTTCGCCACCCACCTCCTGGACGGCGGCGCCGACGTCCGCGTGGTGCAGGAGCTGCTCGGCCACGCCTCGGTCACCACCACGCAGGTCTACACGCTGGTCACCGTCGACAACCTCCGGCAGGTCTTCGCCACCGCTCACCCCCGGGCCAGGGACTGATGGGCGCGACCACCGCCGGGTGGGTCCCGAAGGTCGGCGCCTCGGCCGACGACGTCTACGAGGCGCTGGTCGGCTGGGTCGAGGGGCAGGGGCTCGAGCTCTACCCGCACCAGGACGAGGCGGTCATCGAGCTGCTGGCCGGCAGCAACGTCGTCCTGGCGACCCCGACCGGGTCCGGGAAGTCGCTGGTGGCGCTGGGCGCCCACGCGGCGGCCCTGGCGACCGACCGGGTCAGCTTCTACACCGCGCCGATCAAGGCGCTGGTGAGCGAGAAGTTCTTCGCGCTCTGCGAGGTGTTCGGGCCCGAGAACGTCGGGATGCTCACCGGCGACGCCTCGGTCAACGCCGAGGCGCCCATCATCTGCTGCACCGCGGAGGTGCTGGCGAACATCGCGCTGCGCGAGGGGTCGGACGCCGACGTCGGCCTGGTCGTGATGGACGAGTTCCACTTCTACGCCGAGCCGGACCGGGGCTGGGCCTGGCAGGTGCCGCTGCTCGAGCTGCCGCAGGCGCAGTTCCTGCTGATGTCGGCGACGCTGGGCGAGGTGTCGGGGCTCGCCAAGGACCTGACCCGGCGCAACGGGCGCGAGACGTCGGTCGTCGCGGACGCCGTACGGCCGGTGCCGCTGACCTTCAGCTACGCGATGACGCCGCTGACCGAGACCCTCGAGGAGCTCGTGGCGACCAGGCAGGCGCCGGTCTACGTCGTCCACTTCACGCAGGCCGCCGCGATCGAGCACGCCACCACGCTGCTCTCGCCCAGCTCGGGCGGGCCGAAGCTGTCCCGCGAGGAGCGTGACGCGGTGGCCGAGCGGATCGGTGGGTTCCGGTTCGGGGCCGGCTTCGGCAAGACGCTCTCCAGGCTGCTGCGCAGCGGCATCGGTGTCCACCACGCGGGCATGCTGCCGCGCTACCGGCGGCTGGTCGAGCAGCTGGCGCAGGCCGGGCAGCTGCAGGTCATCTGCGGCACCGACACGCTCGGCGTGGGCATCAACGTGCCGATCCGGACCGTGCTCTTCACCGGGCTGGCCAAGTTCGACGGCAGCCGGCAGCGGGTCCTGCGGACCCGGGAGTTCCTGCAGATCGCCGGCCGGGCCGGCCGGGCGGGCTACGACACGGCCGGCTACGTGGTCGTGCAGGCGCCCGAGCACGTGATCGAGAACGAGCGCGCCAAGGCGAAGGCCGAGGCCAAGAACGCCGCCATGAGCGCCGAGAAGCGGGCGAAGAAGAAGAGCAAGGCGCAGCTGAAGAAGGCGCCGGAGGGCGCGGTGGTCTGGAGCGAGCAGACCTTCGACAAGCTGGTCGCCGGCGAGCCCGAGCCGCTGGTCAGCCGCATGCGGGTCGACAACGCGATGATCCTCAACGTCGTGGCCCGCGAGGAGGACGCCTTCCCCGTGCTGCGGCGGCTGCTCACCGACAACCACGAGGACCGGCGCCAGCAGCTGCGGCTGGCGCGGCGCGCCGTACGCCTGGCTCGGAGCCTGGTGCGCTCCGGGGTGCTGACCCGGCTCGAGCAGCGCGACG
Organism: Nocardioides koreensis; assembly: GCF_039531775.1. Lineage (NCBI taxonomy): Bacteria > Bacillati > Actinomycetota > Actinomycetes > Propionibacteriales > Nocardioidaceae > Nocardioides > Nocardioides koreensis. Next base: position 17,404 of record NZ_BAAAQR010000010.1, read on the forward strand.
CGTTCGGCCGCCGCTACGTGCTCACCCTCGACCTGCCGGAGGACTTCGCGCTCAACCAGCCGCTGGCGCACTTCGCGCTGGCCGCGCTGGACGTGCTCGACCCCGAGGCCCCGGAGCACACCCTCGACATCGTGTCGGTGATCGAGGCGGTGCTCGAGGCGCCCCGACAGATCCTCTTCGCCCAGCAGCACGCCGCCCGGGGCGAGGCGATCGCGGAGATGAAGGCCGACGGGATCGAGTACGACGAGCGGATGCTGCTGCTCGAGGAGGTCACCTGGCCGCAGCCGCTCGCCGAGCTGCTGGAAGCGACGTACGAGGTCTACCGGCAGACGCACCCGTGGCTGCCCGAGGACGCGCTGTCGCCGAAGTCGGTGGTGCGGGAGATGTACGAGCAGGGGATGAGCTTCACCGACTTCGTGGGGCGCTACCAGCTCGCCCGCTCCGAGGGCCTGGTGCTGCGCTACCTGACCGACGCCTACCGGACGCTGCGCCAGACCGTGCCCGAGCAGCACCGCACCCCGGAGCTGGAGGACCTGGTCGAGTGGCTGGGCGAGACCGTGCGGCAGACCGACTCCTCGCTGCTCGACGAGTGGGAGGCGCTGACCGATCCGGGGCACGTCCGGCCCGACGTGGCACACCACGAGCCGCCCCCGCCGCCGCGGCCGATCTCGCGGCAGGAGCGGGCGTTCCGGGTGATGGTGCGCAACGCGATGTTCCGCCGTGTCGACCTGGTCGCCCGCGACGACCTGGACGGGCTGATGGCCCTCGAGCGGGCCGCGGCCGACCGGACCGAGCCGGCGCGCGAGGTGGTGATGACCCGCTCCGCATGGGACGCGGCGATCGAGGACTACTACGCCGAGCACGACTCCGTCGGCACCACCGGCGATGCCCGCGGGCCGTCGCTGCTCGCGGTGGAGCCCGGCACCGGGCAGCCGGCCGGCGCGGGGGAGGAGGACGTCGCCCGGCTGTGGCGGGTCCGTCAGACCCTCGACGACCCGGAGGGGCACCACGACTGGGTGATCGACGCCGTCGCCGACCTCGACGCGTCCGACGCCGCCGGTGAGCTGGTGCTGGCGACGGTGTCGATGCACCAGCTGGGCACCGCGTAGGGTCGGTCCATGTCCGACGTCAAGACCACCCACAACGCCGAGGCGCACCGCTACGAGGGCTGGTGCGACGGAGAGCTCGCCGGCTTCGCGGAGTACCAGCTCACCGATCAGCTCGTCGTCTTCACCCACACCGAGGTGGAGGACCGGTTCGAGGGACGCGGGGTCGGCTCCGCGATCGCCCGGTTCGCCCTCGAGGACGTCCGCGACGACGGCACCCGCAAGGTGCTGCCGCTGTGCCCGTTCATCAAGGAGTGGATCGGCCGGCACGACGAGTTCGTGCCGCTCGTGTACGGCGCCCCGCCCAGCACCGCGCGCGACTAGTCCACGCCGCTCCCTCTCCACAGGAAAGTGCACAGGCACGGCTTGCCCTGTGCACTTGACCGTGGCCCCGTGCACAGTTCATCAACAGATTCGCCGTCAGCGGCCCCGGTTTCCGGGACCGCCTTGTTGGCCGTCCGAAGCCGGGCCTAGAGTCGCCCGCGAGTCGGCCACAAGTCGCCGAGTCGACAAAGCAGGATGTAGGGGACGACCACGGGGTCCGGGCGGCATCGCCCGGCCGGCAGGCGAGGAGCGGCACATGAGCGATGGCGGCACGTTCTCAGGCTCGCACGGGTGGGGCATCAGCAACGCCTCCGAGATGCCCCCGCTGGCCCGACCTCCCGTCCCGTCCTCCACCCTGTCCTCCCCTACCCCTGGAGATGAGCACCGCGTGTCCGACCCCCTTCCGTTCGAGCGACCGGCACAGTCTGCGCTGACCGCGACCGCCGAGCCGGTGCTCGGCCCGACCGGCCGACCGATGCCGGAGTTCCCCGAGCCCCGCCCGGTGAGCCGGCGCGGGAGCGCCCGGGTCATCTCGATGTGCAACCAGAAGGGTGGCGTCGGCAAGACCACGACGACGATCAACCTCGGTGCCTCGCTCGCGGAGTACGGCCGCAAGGTGCTGCTCGTCGACTTCGACCCGCAGGGATCGCTCTCGGTCGGGCTCGGGCTCAACCCGCACGAGATGGAGCTGACGGTCTACAACCTCCTGATGGAGCGCGACGTCGCCATCGACGAGGTGATCGTGCCGTCCGGCGTCCCGGGCATGGACCTGCTGCCCTCCAACATCGACCTGTCGGCCGCGGAGGTTCAGCTGGTCCACGAGGTGGCGCGCGAGCAGACCCTCCAGCGGGTCCTCGGCCCGGCGCTGGAGGAGTACGACGTCATCCTCATCGACTGCCAGCCCTCGCTCGGCCTGCTCACCGTCAACGCGCTGACCGCCTCGGACGGCGTCATCGTCCCGCTCGAGTGCGAGTACTTCGCGCTGCGCGGCGTCGCGCTGCTCAAGACCACGATCGACAAGGTGCGCGAGCGGCTGAACCCGAAGCTCGAGATCGACGGCGTCCTCGGCACCATGTTCGACGGCCGCACCCTGCACAGCCGCGAGGTGATGGAGCGGCTCGTCCAGGCGTGGGGCGACAAGGTGTTCCACACGGTGATCCGCCGCACGATCAAGTTCTCCGACTCGACGGTGGCCGGCGAGCCGATCACGACGTACGCCACCACCTCCACCGGTGCGGAGTCGTACCGCCAGCTGGCCAAGGAGGTGCTGGCCCGTTGTCTCGACGGGTGAGCATGCCGGCCGCCGACGACCTCTTCCGCCCGACCGCCCCCAAGAAGGCCGGTGGCCCGGCGCCGTCCGAGCCGCCGGCGGAGGCCGCGGTGCGCGCCGTGCCCGACCAGCCGGAGGCGGCCGACGAGGCTCCCGGTGAGGCCCGGGGCCGGGGCGGCTCCGCGCGCAAGCCGAGCGGCCGGGTCCGGCACGACGAGAAGATGACGGTCTACGTCACCTCCGACGAGCTGCTCGACCTCGAGCACGCCCGCCTCTCGCTGCGGCGTACCCAGGGGCTCGCCGTGGACCGCGGCCGGCTGGTCCGGGAGGCGGTCGCGCTGGTGCTGGCGGACTACGAGGCCCACGGCGACGACAGCGTGCTGGTGCGGCGGCTGACCCAGGAATGACCCGGCCATGACACGTCCCGCTCCTGGCGAGTCGGAGACCCAGGAGGCGACACCCGGGTTCGAGGTGCGGCTGGACAACTTCGAGGGTCCGTTCGACCTGCTGCTGAACCTGATCAGCAAGCACAAGCTCGACATCACCGAGGTCGCGCTCTCCCAGGTCACCGACGAGTTCATCGCGCACGTCCGGGCCGCGGGGCCGACCTGGGACCTCGAGCAGACGACGTCGTTCCTGCTCGTGGCCTCGACGCTGCTGGACCTCAAGGCCGCCCGCCTGCTCCCTCAGGGCGACGTGGAGGACGAGGAGGACCTCGCGCTGCTCGAGGCGCGCGACCTGCTCTTCGCGCGCCTGCTGCAGTACAAGGCGTTCAAGCAGGTCGCCACCGTGCTGGACCGCCGGCTCGCGGCCGAGGCGCTCCGCCACCCGCGCGCGGTCGGCCTCGAGGAGCGCTTCGCCACGCTGCTGCCCGAGGTGCTGATCGGCATCGGGCTGGAGCAGTTCGCAGCGCTCGCGGCGAAGGCGATGGAGCCCAAGCCGGTCCTCGAGGTGTCGCTGCAGCACATCCACGCTGCACAGGTCAGCGTGCGCGAGCAGGCGACCCTGGTCGTCGAGCGGTTGCGCCGGTCGGGGACGATGACCTTCAGGGCCCTGTGCGGTGACTCCCCGGACACGCTGACCACGGTCGCGCGGTTCCTCTCGCTGCTCGAGCTCTTCCGCGAGGGCGCGGTGACGTTCGACCAGATGACGCCGCTCGGGGAGCTGACGGTGCGGTGGACCGGCAGCGACGAGGACGAGTTCGAGATCGACGAGTTCGAGGGGGCGCCGGCCGAGCCGGTCGCGGCGCCGGATCCGGGGCCCGACGAGGAGCCCGACCAGGAGCCCACCCAGGAGCTCGACCAGGAGGAGACGACGTGAGCCAGACCGAGGAGACCCTGGCGGTGCCGGTGGCCGAGCTGCGGCCCTCGCTGGAGGCCGTGCTGATGGTGGCCGACCAGCCGCTCGACGCGGTCGCGCTGGCGAGCGCGGTGGGCTACCCCGTCGCGGAGGTGAACGCCGCGCTGGCGGGCCTGGCCGAGGAGTACACCGAGCAGGGGCGTGGCTTCGAGCTGCGCAACGTCGCCGGCGGCTGGCGGTTCTACACGCGCGAGGAGTACGCCGTGGTGGTCGAGGGGTTCGTCCTCGAGGGCCAGCAGGCACGGCTCACCCAGGCGGCCCTGGAGACCCTGGCGGTCGTCGCGTACAAGCAGCCGGTCTCGCGCGCGCGGGTCTCGGCGATCCGCGGCGTCAACGTGGACGGGGTGATGCGCACCCTGCTCACCCGCGGGCTCGTCGAGGAGGCCGGTCAGGACCACGAGACCGGGGCCAACCTCTACCGGACCACCGGCTACTTCCTGGAGCGGATCGGGGTCACCTCGCTCGACGACCTGCCCGAGCTCGCGCCGTACCTGCCGGACATGGCGGACCTCGAGGACGAGCTGGAGTCCGTGGCCGCTGCCGGGTCCCAGCCCGAGCCCGGCCCCGGTGGTGAGCCCAGCCCCGAGCCGGGTCCGGGCACCGAGCCCAGCCCGGAGCCGGGTCCCGGCACCGTGCCGACCCCCGAGCCCGGTCCGGGCACCGAGCCCGGCGGTGGGACGGAGCCCTTCGACACGCCTCGTGCCTCGGCTACTCAGGAACCACCCGCATGAGCCACCTGCAGACCGACGACGACGGGCTGATCCGCCTGCAGAAGCTGCTGGCGCAGTCCGGGGTCGCCTCGCGGCGCAAGTGCGAGGAGCTGATGCTCGACGGCAAGGTCGAGGTCGACGGTGAGGTCGTCACCCGGCTCGGCACCAAGGTCGACCCCACGGCCGCGGTGATCCGGGTGGCGGGCAAGCGGCTGCCGCCGATCTCGCCGCACGTCTACCTGGTCCTGAACAAGCCCCGCGGCGTCGTCTCGACGATGTCGGACCCCGAGGGCCGCAAGACCCTCTCGGACCTGGTCGCCGACCGTCCCGAGCGGCTCTTCCACGTCGGCCGGCTCGACACCGACACCTCCGGGCTGCTGCTGCTCACGAACGACGGCGACTTCGCCCACCGCATGGCGCACCCGTCGTACGAGGTGGACAAGACGTACGTCGCCGAGGTCACGGGCGAGGTCACGAAGGCGACGATCAAGACCCTGCTCGCCGGGGTCACCCTCGAGGACGGCCCGGTGACCGTGTCCCAGGCGCGGATCGTGAGCGTCTCCGGCCGGGGCGACGGCGCCCGGTCCATCGTCGAACTGGTGATCCACGAGGGCCGCAACCGGATCGTCCGGCGATTGCTCGACCACCTGGGGCACCCGGTCCGCCGGCTGACCCGGACCGCGTTCGGCCCGGTGCAGCTCCAGGGACTCGGCGTTGGCGAGCTCCGCGAGCTGACCCTCGACGAGCTGGGCGTCCTGCTCGACAGCGCGCAACTGTAGTTCGACGCCGACCGGGACCGCCCGGTCACCGCCCGGTCACCGCCCGGTCACCGCCCGGTCACCGCACCGAGAGTGCCGGGGAATGCCCGCTCGTGGCGCTTCGGTAGGTGGCCACCTCGGTCAGCGCGGCACGCTGAAGTGCAAGTCCTGCTCGTTCAAGCAGGTGTGCCGTACGGGTCGTTGGCCACGCTGGAGATCGGCACGATCTCGCGTCCGAGGGGCACCAGCGACAAAGGGATCATCTTCCAGCAGGCGACTCCGAACGGGATTCCGATGATGGTGATCATCAGGAGCGCGCCTGCGAGCAGGTGCATCAGGGCCAGTTCCCAACCGAAGAAGATGATCCACACGACATTGCCGATCACTGACCAAATGCCAGCGTCGCGTCGCCAAGTCGTCGTCCGGCCGAATGGCCAGAGGACGAAAGTCGCCAAGCGGAAGGAGGCGATGCCGAATGGGATCGTGACGATGAGTACGAATGCGAGCAATCCGGCTATGACGTAGCCGATAGCGAGCCAGAATCCGGCGAGCACCAGCCACAAGATGTTGCCTATCGTCCGCACAAGACCACCCCAGCAGATTCACGACTCCTGTCAAGGCCACACCGAGGTGGTCCTTGCGCGCCGCACCCTGCGCAAGACCTTGCCTGAGTCGGGCGGGGTGACCTTCGCTGGCGCGGTCGCGACATTGTGCGCGCGTGATCTAGGCCTTGGTTGTCGAAACTCCAGGCCCCAAGACCTCGGCTGGCCCCTCACTTGTAGGTCTGCCGGAGAACGAGACGAGGTGGAACGCCCACATCCGGTGGATCCGGACAATGCTCGGACGACCGCGATCGTAAGACCAGGTCGATCGCGGCGGAATGACGCGCTTGTCTCGCGTCTTTCCTTGGCGCCCCGACCGTTCGCGAGTCGCGGGACCGGCGCTTAGATCTCTGGGCGTCCCTCGTCCGTAGACCGGGCCTTGGGTGCTCGGCCGTCGATGTCCCCGGATGCGCTTCGGCAGGTCCCGCGAGGACGAGCGAACCAAGCGATCGTGGCGGTGAACAGCGCCATCACAAGCAGGTCGACCCGGAACCTGGGCCGACCTCTCTCTGGATGCGCGAGCACACGACCGCGACGGTTCTCCTCCATCGATTCGCGGTCCGGAGGCGTTTGCTCCTGGTGCGGCGCGACGACGTGAACGCTCGACAACTGGGTGACGCGGGACGGTGGCAGGGCTAGGGTTTTGTCGCACCACCTGTTCGTTGAAGAGTTGCCACAGGGGAGAAAGCAATGAAGATCTCGGGTTTCCTGTCCTTCGTGACGCTGGCGGTGGCGCTGGCGGTGCCGCTCACCGCATCTCCTGCGACGTCGAGTGGGGCGACCGCGACGCCCGCTCCCTCGGCGTTCCAGGCGACGATTCGGACCGTCGATGAGGAGACCCGGGCGCGGATGATCGGGGTGTCGTGGCAGCCCGGTTGCCCGGTGCCGATCGACGATCTGCGGATCATCGAAATGAACTTCATCGGGTTCGACGGCACCGTCCACTCCGGGGGCCAACTGATGGTGCACCGGTTGGTCGCTTCCCAGGTGGTGGAGGCGTTTCGGGTGCTGTTCGAGAACGACTTCCCGATCCGGCGCATGGAGCTGATCGAGAACTACGACGGATCCGACGACGCCTCCATGGCAGCGGACAACACCTCGGCATTCAACTGCCGGCCCATTACCGGCACGACGGACCGATTCTCGATCCACTCCTACGGCCAGGCCATCGACATCAACACCGTCGAGAATCCGTATGTCCGGGGCAGCACCGTCCTGCCGCCGGCGGGGGTCGACTACTTGGACCGCACCGATGTACGTCCAGGGATGATCACCAAGAACGACGTGGTGGAGAAGGCCTTCCGGGAGCAGAAATTCTTCTGGGGCGGTGACTTCAACTCGCTGAAGGACTACCAGCACTTCGAGACCAAGAAGCTGGTGCTGCCCGACTGACCTGGGCGACCGGAAGAAGTCGGCCTGCAGGCGCTGCCTGCACCGTTGCCGGAGGTCGGTACAGGTTGGTACCAGTAGTGCCCAACCGCCCGACATACATGGCGCCATGTCGCGGCGGTATGACGCAGGTTGCGAAGCGCCCCTTCAGCGGCGTGCCTGGGCATCACAGCTAGCCCCGCCCGGACGAGGTCAGTAGCTCAGCTTGCCCTTCGCCACGATGTGGGAGAAGAACGGGTCCGGCGGGGTGTTCTCGGGGTCACAGCTGAAACCCTGGAAGAGCGCCCGGTAGGTGCCACCACCGGACACGTCGGCGTACGCCTTGGTGCCCCGAATCGCCTGCCAGGTGCCTCGCTCGCGGTGGGTGAACAGGCACGTGGTCGGGTCGAAGGACTCGTGCACGCTGCCCTTCGCTGTCCGGTGCCGGATAACCACGTTGCCTTTCGGGAACTTGAACCGGTCGCGGTTCCCCTTGAGCGTCACGTCGGTGCCCTTGGCGTGGATCACGCCGTTCGCCGCGATCGGGCCGCCCTCCACATCCGGGTCGGTGGTGATCAGCACGAACCGCTGGTGTCCGGATCGCTCGGCGGTGTTGGACGCGTCGGAGGACGGCGCGCTGAGCAGTGCGCCGGCCAGCACGACGACGGTGGTGAGGATGTACGTACGTGCCTTCATGGATCTTGCCCTCCAATGGGAAACTGCAGATCCCTCATGCTGTCACCGGCCGGACCCGGGGGAATCCCGCAACTTCGGTGTCTTTTCGAGGTGGGGACCGCCGGACGTCCCGCTACCGAGGTCACGGGTTCCGCATCTGATGGCCATCGGCGTCGGCGATGGGGTATGCGAGGGTGCGAGGCTGCTGTCATGATCCATCCGACCAACGCCTCGGTCACATGGGGCCAAGCACTGGCCTGGCGGTTGGAGCGACACCTGCTCGACCCGATCGGGTCCGAGTCGGTGGCAGAGGTGGTACGCCGGTGCGGTGCGGTGCTGGCGATGGACGAGTCCCTCGCCGAGCTCGCCTTGGGGACTCGTCGCAGGACGTCGCAGCCAGGCAAGCTGGCGGACGCGCTCGCGGACGGAACGCTGATCAAGGCGTTCGCGTTCCGAGGATCGATGCACTACCTCTCGCCCGAGGACGGCGGCATCTACCTCGCGCTCCGATCGGCCGGGCGTCAGTGGGAGTTGCCGAGCTGGGTCGAGTACTACCGACTCAACCCGTCGGACTGGCCCGATTTCCGGGCGGCCGTGCGTGAGGCGCTGAACGACGGGCCGTTGACCATCCCCGAGCTCGGCGAGGCCATGACAAGGCACCGGGCGTACCGGCACTTGAAGTCTGTATTCGACGAGGGCGCGGGCACCTTGGTGAAGCCGCTGACCTGGCAAGGAGACATGAGCTTCGGGCCACCCCGCGACGGGCAACACACTTTCCAGCGACTCGACACAAACCCCAGATGGACGGGCATCCCCGACCTCGATGAGGCGGGCCCGCGCGCCATCACCGGGTACTTTCGGACCTACGGACCGGCGACGTTCGAGCACATCCACTACTGGCTCGGCAACGGCCTCAGCGCAGGCCGCAAACGACTCAACGGCTGGCTGTCAGGGCTCCGCGACCGACTGGTCGCGGTCAATGTAGAGGGCACCACGGCGTACGTCGTCAGCGACGATATTGACTCACTCGAGGGTGCGCAGCCCTCAAGCGCAGTGCGGTTCCTGCCCGGGCGTGACCAGTGGGTCATGGGGTCGGGCACCAAGGACGCCCACGTGACCCCGCCTTCTCTGCGAGACCCCGTCGCTCGGAAGTCCAATCTCGTGATCGTCGGTGGCGTCGTCTGCGGGACGTGGACTCGCAAGGATGATGAGCTCACCGTCGTTTGGCTCGACGAACGTCCGCGCCCCGATGCCGCCATCGAGCAGGAGACCGCGCGACTGGCCGGCATCCTCGGCCGTGACCTCCACTTGAGCCAAACTCTTTAGCCGTCAGGCCGTCATCGCCCCTCGACACCTGAGGGCACTGAGCAGCGTCTTCCCACGGTTCGTCGACCTACGACCGCCAAGATCACATGCCCACACGGGGCCGACGCAGGCCCGATGAGGGGACGCGGTGGGACAACCTGCCCGGCAGGCGGCGGAAAGACGCAACTTGTGACGGCACCTGAGGTCTCGCGGTCACACCTCGGGCGGGTGCCTGGAGTTCTTCCGCTTGGCGGCCGAGCGGCGGGCCCTGAGGTCAGCAAGCGCTTCGTCGAGGTCGGGGTGCCGGAACTCGAAGCCGGCTTCGAGCAGCTTGGCTGGGACAGCGCGACGTCCGGTGAGTGCCAGCGCGGGGTCCGTCCGCAGGAACACCCCGCCCGTGCGTACGAGCGCTGCGGGCGTCGGCGGCGCAACCGGGCGGCCCAGGCTCCTGCGCAGGGCGGCCATCAACGCGGCGTTCGGCACGGGACGTGGCCCGGTGGCGTGCACGATCCCAGTCAGAGCGTGGTCACTGGGGCGCAGCGCCACTCGGACGATCGCAAGCCAGTCCTCGATGTGGATCCAACTGACCCATTGCGTGCCGGGACCGACGCGACCGCCCAATCCCCAACGTGCAAGCGCCCGCAGCCGGTCGAGCGCTGGGGTGTCATTGTCCAAGACGATGCCGGTTCGCAGCGTGACCAGACGTTCGGTGTTCGCGCCGCTCACGGCCGCTTCCCAGGCCTTCGCGACATCGGCCATCTGTGGCGGACCATCAGCAGCTGGTGCCGATTCATCGAGCACCTGGTCGCCGGCATCGCCGTAGATCGCGAGGGTGCTGGCCTGTACCCAGACGCGCACGCGCTCGACCAGACCTGAGCTTGCCTCGACCAGGGCACGGGTGGGTTCCACCCGCGACCTGGTCAACAGGTCCACGTTCGCTGCGGTGGGCCTGCGGTCGACGAGTTCGCCGGCGAGGTTGACGACCGCGCTGCCTGCTAGCTCGACGGACCACGGCCCGACGGTGCGGCCATCCCACTCCACCTGCCGGAAGGCCCCGGGGCGTGCACGGCGGGTCAGAATCACTACCTGGTGCCCATGGGCTTCAAGGTCTTCGCAGAGCCGGCGCCCCAACGCACCCGAGCCTCCAGCGACGACAACCTTCACGTCGGTGAAGGTACGCCACTGACGGCGCAGTCAACGGAGGCACGAGGGTCCGTCTGAGGGCCGAGGTGTCGCGCTTCGAGCTGGCGCCGATTTGTCACGGCTACCGATCTGATCAGCGTCAAGCTGCGCTCGCCGCGGCGCAGCGGGACGGTGTCTCCGGCTGACTTCGCCCGACGGCTCGACGCGCCCGGCTTTTCTGTTGGTTCGGGCGTGCCGCTCTGTTCGAGCCAGCGAGCGATCACGTTGCGGGCGAGCTGGCGGCTCTGGGTGAACGGGCGGCCGGCGGAGTCCCACGCCTCTGAGTCCGCTGGACCACGTCTCCCGCCACACCCGACCGGGCATGACCCGTGGGAACCATTGCCTGCCCGCCGGGGCGGGCGCAGGGTTGAGAGGGGGCGCCCGAGGAGGGAGAGGGAGATGCAGTGGATCGGCCCCGGGGACGCCAGCTACGACGAGCAGCGTGCCCTGTTCAACTCAATGATCGACAAGCGACCGCGGCTCATCGGTAGCTGTGAGACCACCGCCGACGTCAAGTCGGCCCTGGACCGCGCGCGCCGGGAGGGGCTCGAGGTCGCCATCCGCTCGGGCGGCCACTCCGTTGCCGGGCAGTCCACCAACGACAACGGCCTCGTCATCGACCTGCGCGCCATGAAGGGCGTGGAGATCGATCCGCAACGGCGGCGGGCCCGCGTGGCCGGTGGTTGCACGTGGGCGGAGTTCGACGCCGCCGCCCAGCGGCACGGGCTCGCCACGACGGGCGGCCGGGTCTCCACCACCGGCGTCGCCGGGCTGACCCTTGGCGGCGGGTCGGGCTGGCTGGAGCGCAAGCACGGCCTCGCGTGCGACAACCTCGTGGCCGTCGAGATGGTGACCGCCGACGGGCGAGAGCTCCGCGCCGACGACTCCCAGCACCAGGACCTGCTGTGGGCCAGCAAGGGCGGCGGCGGCAACTTCGGCGTCGTCACCGCGCTCGAGTTCGCTCTGCACCCCGTCGGGCCCACGATCCTCGGCGGGCTGATGGCCTGGCCGGGGGACGCCGCGGCCCAGATCTCCCGCGCCTACCGCGACTGGGCCGACGTGGCCCCCGACGAGCTCGGCTCCGGCCTGGTGCTGCTGTCAGGCCCCCCGGAGGAGTTCATCCCGCCGCACCTGCAGAACCAGCCGATGGTCGCCATCGCCGTGATGTGGTCGGGGGACATCGCCGAGGGAACGGACTTCCTCCAGCCGCTGCGGTTCTTCGAGCCTGACCTCGACGTCGTCGGGCCGATGCCCTACGCCGAGCTCCAGTCGATGATCGACGACCCCCCGGGCCTGCGGCAGTACTGGAGCGCGGACTACCACGACACCTTCCCCGACGAGGCCCTCGAGCTCTACCTCGAGGCCGGCGCGAACCGCGCCTCGCCGATCACCCAGCACCTGCTCCTGCCCTGGGGCGGCGTGCTCAGCGACATCGACGAGGACAGCACCCCGCTGGCCCAGCGCCACGCCCGCTGGGTGACTCACCCGTTCGCCACCTGGGAGGACGCCGCCGACGACGCGGCCAACATCGCGTGGGTGAAGGACTACCGCGCCGCCAACGCGCCATACACCACAGGTGGGGTGTACCTGAACTTCATCGGCGACGAGGGCAGCGAGCGGATCAGCGCTGCGTTCGGGGCCAAGCTCGACCGGCTGGCCGCGATCAAGGCGGAGTACGACCCGGGGAACATCTTCGCCGGCAACCAGAACATCCAGCCGCGGGTGAGTGCCTGAGCATCCGGGTCAGCGTGGCTGGCGGGCGGGCTGGCGGCTCTGGGCGACCAGGCGACCGGCGGCGTCCCACACGTCGCAGTCCTGCTCGAACATGCCGCCGGCCATGTTGCGGGTGGCGTGCGGATCGAGGATTCGATTCATGGGCGATCACACCGTGGAAGTCCCCTTGTGCAGCGAGGACGGCCTGACCCGGCGGAAAGACGCAGGTTACGGGCGCCGGAGACGTGGCGGAACGCCCCAACTGCCCAGGGGTCCAAGGGGTCCAAGATCCTGGAGCGGCTGCGCGGCGTGCGTCCATCGGCCCTACGAGACGGTGCAGTTCCAGACCAGCGTGCCGTCCGGGTTCTTGTACGTCCAAGCTGCCGACGGGCGCTGCAACCCGGAGTTCGTCATCTCGGGCCGGGAGGTGTTCACCCACGGGGTGGGGCCCGACACGCAGCTGGACCGGTTCGTGCCCGGCCCCGGCACACGGCGTCAAAGGCCTAACGACCCGATGAATGTGGCGGGGCATCGGCGTACCTTGGCTGCTCTCGGATGTCTATCCAGGGGGCCACGCATGACAGGTTTCGGCATCGACCTCGGCACCGCCAACACAGTGGTGTGCCACCCGCGCCGCGGCGTGGTGCTCGAGGAACCCTCGGTGATGATCGTGAGAACCTCCGAGCTCCGGTCTCGGCGCGTCCGGCCGGTACTGGCGGGCAACGAGGCTCGCGTCCTGATGGGGCGCTCCCCGGTCGGGCTGACCGCCGTGCGCCCGCTCCACGACGGCGTCATCGTCGACCTCGAGGCGGCCCGCGCGTTCGTGGCCGTCATGCTGGGCAGGGTCGCCGCGCCCGGCTGGCAACGGGTCCGCCCGCGGGCGGTTATCGGGGTGCCGGCCGGCGCGACCGCGCTTGAGCGACGGGCCCTCCTCGAGGTGGCCAAGGAGGCCGGCATCCGCAAGGCAGAGCTGGTGCCAGAGCCGATCGCGGGGGCCGTCGGCTGCGGCCTCGACCCCCTGGAAGCGCGAGCCCACATGGTCCTCGACATCGGCGGCGGTACGTCGGAGATCACCGCGTTCTGCTTCGGCGGCCTGCTCTCGCACCGCTCCTCGCGCATCGCCGGCGATGAGCTGACTCTTGCGCTGTATCGCTATCTCCGCTCCGAGCACCAGCTGCTGGTGGGAGAGCAGACTGCCGAGGCCCTCAAGTGCGCCATCGACGCCGACGAGGGGTTGTCCACGGTGGTGCAGGGTGTCGATCTCGCCACCGGGCGGGCCCGGCTGCTCACCGTGGAGTCAGAGGAGGTGCTCGACGCGCTGCGGCCGACCGCCAACGCGATCCTGGCCGCCCTCGCCGGGGCGCTCGACGACCTGCCGCCCCAAGCGGCCGACGACATCCTCACCGACGGCGTCACGGTGTTCGGCGGGTCGAGCCTGCTGCGCGGCTTCGGCAAGATCGTGGAGGCCGCGTTCGCCTTCCCGGTGCGGATGGCGGACCGGCCGTTGAGTTGTGTGGCTGAGGGCGCCGCGCGCTGCCTGAAGGACCCTGACGTGGTCCGCGCCTACGAGGACGCCTTCCTCGACGCTGGCTGACCCACCGCTGCGGGCGCCGCCGCCGCCCGCAGCGTGGTGCCGCCCGCCGATCAGCGGTGCGTGGTCAACGATCCGGTCCTGAGGATCTCTCGCTCGTGGGCGAAGAAGTACTGCATCACCGGCAGCACCACGGCCCCCGAGGTGCTGACGCCGTGACCGCCACCCCGTACGAACGACGTCGCGACCATCCGCGGGTGGGAGAGCGGGGCGGCTGCGGTGAACCACGAGTCCGGAGCACCGTTGGGCGCCGACGGGTCCTCGGCGGACCCGGTCTTGGCCGCGGCCTTCACCGGCAGCGCGTTCAGGATGCTGGCAGTCCCGGACGTCGCGGCCAACGCCATGCCGGCGCGCACCGGCCCGAGCTTGTCGGCGTACGGCAGCCGTCGTGGGCGCGGCCACCGCAGCGCGGTGTACGTGTGCGCGGGGCCGCCGTAGGCCAGGCCCAGGTGCGGCCTGGCCACCGCGCCAGTGGCCACTCCGCCGGTCCAGAGTGCATCCTGCAGCGGGGTCACGGTGAGGTAGCCCTGGCCGATCCCGAGGATCACCGTCGAGCCGGGGTACCACGTGCCGCCGCTGGCACGGACCGATCTCGGGGTCCCGAGGTAGCCGCCGGACTCGCCGGGCAGGTCGATGCCGGTGGGCCGGCCTACGCCCAGGCTCCGCGCGGTGCGGATGATCGGGGTCGGGCCGAGGGCCCAGGCCAGCTGGTAGAAGTACACGTCGTTGGACCACGAGATCGCCTGCGGCAGGTTCTGCGCGGGCAGCGTCATCCAGTTGCCGAAGGTGTGGTCGCCCAGCGTCCAGGAGCCGCCGCCGGGCAACAGTCGGTACGGCGAGATCAGTCCCCGCCGCATGTTCGCAGCGGCCACCACGAGCTTGAACGTCGATCCCGGTGGCGCGGCCGCCTGCGTCACGTGCTCGAGCATCGGGCTGGCCGGGCGCCGCGCCAGGCGGGTGAGGGCGGGGCTGTGGACCGGTGGACCGAAAACCCGGTTGTCGTAGGTGGGCAGGCTGGCCATCGCCAGCACCTGGCCGTTGCGGGGGTCGAGGACGACCGAGCCGCCGAGGTCGCCGCGGGGTTGGCCGGGCACGCCCAGGAGAACCGCGGCGAGCGCGTCCGTGAGCTTGCGCTGGAGTCCCAGGTCGAGGGTGAGCCGCACGGTGCTGCCGCGCCGCGGCGGGGTGTAGGGCCCCAGCGTCACCGGGGTCCCTGCGGGGGTGACGTAGACGCACTGGCGGCCGTCCGTGCCGCGCAGCAGCGGGTCGTAGAACTGCTCGAGCCCGGCGCGGCCCACGAGGGCGCCCAGGGGCAGGTCGGGCCAGCGCTTCATCTCGACGGCCGTGGCCACTCCCGTCCAGCCGAGGATCGGCGCGAGCGAGGCTGCCTGAGGGTAGCGGCGGTGGGTGTCGGGGACGACGTACACGCCGGTCAGGTGTGCCTGACGGACCCGCCGACCGGCCGCCGGCGGCAGCTGGGCGACGGTCAGGCCCAGGCTCTTCTGGTGCCGGCGCAGCTGCCGGCGCAGTTCGGCGACGGGTCTCGCGGTGAGCGCCGCCAGCGTGCGCACCTGGTGCGGTGGCACCAGCGCGGGCACGGCCGTCACCCGGGCGCGCCGGACGTCCACGGCGAGCGGGTGCCCGTGCCGGTCCGTGATGTCCCCGCGGGCTGCCGGCACCCGCGTGCACCGCTCCATCTGGCTGAGCGCGGTCGCGCGCAGCCCCGGCCCCTGGGCGCTCTGCAGCTGCCAGATGGAGACGAGCATGGCGAGCAGCGCACCGGTGACCAGGAGCGCGCTGGTGCGCAGCAGCCGCGGTCGGAGGCCGTCCAGCCGGTGGTGCATCCACAGGCGGTGGGTCTCCCCGTCGGCGCGCAGCGCGAGCACGAGCCCCACCGTCGCGATGTGCACGGTGGCCGCGGTGCCGCCGTAGCTCAGCATGGGGAACGGCACTCCCGCAGTGGGGACCAGACCGAGGTTGCCGGCGACGGAGACCGCCACCTCGACGCTCACCAGCGCGGCGAAGCCGGCAGCAGCCAGGGACGCCGGACGGTTCCGGGTGTGTCGGCTGGCAGCGACGAGGCGCCACACGAGCACGGCGACGGCGAGCACCGCGACGGAACCGGCGAGCACGCCGCGCTGCTCGACCAGGCTGGCGAAGGCCAGGTCGGTCTCCCGGTTGGGAAGGTAGAGCGCGACCAGCCGGTGCAGCGGGTCTCCCGCGCCACCGGTCAGGCCGCCCCAGGCGAGGGCTATGTGCATCTGCTGGATCGCCCAGCCGGGGCCGTTGGCGTCGGTCGAGCCGCTGAGGAAGGCGTCCAGCCGCTCCTGCTGGTAGGGGTGCAGCAGCGCCTCGCCGAACGGCAGCACGACCGCGACGACGCCGAGGAAGGCCGCCAGGACCACCAGCGGAATCCGGCCCAGCACGAGCATCGCGATGGTCAATGCGCACAGTACCGCCGAGGTCGAGAGGTCCGGCTCGGTCACCACCAGGGCGATGGGCAGCGCGGCGACGGCGGTGGCCACCGCGAGCCGCCGCGGCCAGGAATGGTTGCTGCCCAGCACCTGCGCGAGCGCCAGGACCAGACCGATCTTGGCGAGCTCGGACGGCTGCACCGTGAAGGACCCGAACGTGAGCCACCGGCGGGCCCCGTTGACGGTGAGGCCGCCCACGTCGACCGCGACGAGCAGCAGCAGGCTGGCCACGTAGGAGGTCCAGCTCAACCAGCGCAGCCCGGCGGTGCGCCAGCGCAGCAGCACGATGAGGAGCGCGACGCCGGCCGCGTCGAGGTACAACTGGTGTTGCATCACCGAGCGGTCACCGAGCGCGGCCAGGTTGGCCAGCCCCAGGCCGGCCAGGACGAGCACGGCGCCGATCGCCAGGGGATCCAGCCGGGCGGCCGCGGGTAGCTGCACCGGCCTGCCAGGACTCGTGCCTGACCGGTGCGCGCCCAGCAGTCCCCGTTCGATGCTGAGCATGGCGGGCTAGCAGTGCAGTCCGGAGCCGGTGACGGGGACCGGTCGGGACTGGGCCCGGGCCGGTGCGGTCGTGAGCGCGACGAGCGCCAGGGAACGGCCCGTGGGCGCCCGCGCCACCGAGGTCGCGTACACGCTGGTCCAACCGGGCCGGGCCGTCACCGTGGTCGGGGGCGACCACGACAGGCCGCGCTTGCACAGGCGTACCGCGCCGATCTTCCAGCTGACCGTCCGGCTGGTCGCGGACGGTCGGAGGTGCACGGTGACCTTGACGGGGCAGAGGGCGCCGGGCCTGCAGGCGCCCGTCCTGTGCAGGACGACGCCTGTGACCGCGCCGGTGTGCCGGGCCGCGAGGACGGGGACCGCCCTGCGCTCTTGCGCGTGTGGGTGCCCCGAGGGCTGCTTCGAGGGGTGTTCGGCGTGGTTCCTGGCCGCTACGGCCGTCCCGCCGCCGAGGCCGAGCGCGGCCATGACATCGCCGCCGGGGCCGCGCAACATCGCGTACCCGGCGCCGGCGGCGAGCACCGCCACCATGATCAGCACGCCAAGCGCCCTCCGGCGGCGGGAGACCCGCGCCCGACCCCGCCGCGAGTGACGGCTCGAGGCTGGTCGCGCCGGCGCCCCCCGTCGGGCCGAGGGCAGCGGCGAGCCGGATGCCGCCGGTGCGCCACCCGGAACGGGCCCGGCAGCGCTGGCCGGGCCCACCTGGCGGTGTACGTCGGGCACCGCGGGGCGGGCGGCACCGGCAAGGTGGGCGCACGCCTCGACCAGTTGCCCGAGCTGCCCGGTGAGCCGCTCACCCGCGCCGGGGCCCAAGGTGTCAGCCACAGCGGTCTGGAGCATGTGCGCGCGAACGTCCGCCCCCAGCGATGAGGCCGCGGCAGCGTCCTCGAGCCGGTGCAGCAGCGCGAGCTGCTCGGGCTTGGGATGCGTCGGGAGCCGGCGGGCGTTGCGCAGCACCTGCCCGAGTAGCTCGTCCGCGGTGGTGCCCGGGTGACCGCCCGGCCGCCCCACGTCGAGCGTCCCGCACGTGGTCAGTGTCACGGGGCCGAGACCGGCGCCCGCGGTCGGCGGGTCGTCGGCCTCCAGGCGGTGGGTGCCATGGAGCAGCTGAACGGCCACGAGGCACGCCTGCCCCGGCGTCAGGGCAGCGATGGACAACAGCCGCTCGAGCGGCACCGGGCTGACAGGTATCGGCTCCGGGAAAGAGCCCGCGGGGGGCTCTTCTGCGTTGGTGTGTCGACTCGAGACGGGAGTCGTCGTCCTCGATCCCGCGGCTTCGTGAGACATGCGATCCCCCGCTTCTGCGACCCCGGCGTCTGCGGTCCCCCGTGTGGCTGCTGAACCGCATGATCAGGTTCAAGACTTGGGTGTCGACCGGGTCCGGATCAAGGGTCCTTGGGCCCGACGGGGGCACCGCTAGTTGTCCGCCCGGAGCGGGCTACCTGACACCGAGTGTTGGGTCCGGAGAGGCATGGCCACCTCGCGCGTTCCGGGGGAGGTGGGGCAGCTGCCCGACCCGGCGGAGCCGATCGTAGTTGTGGGCGGCCCAGACGGTGAGGGCTCGGGTGCCGGAGGTGGAGTAGCCACTCGGTGAGCCGAGGGTGGCGACCCCGATCCGGTGCATGCGGCCGGCCGGGGTGTACATCGGGGTTTCCACCACGAGCGTGTTGAGCGCGGGTGTGGTGTAGCCGGACTTGCCCTCTGCGGTCGGATAGATGTTGATGTAGTCGGTGGCGCGGTACACCACGTGGCTGGGGCCGTGCAGCGGCCCGACGGGCCCCGACGCCTTGTGCAGGAACGGCGCGACGACCCGATTCGCCTGGGCGGCGCGCAGAAGGACCAACAGGTCGCGAGCCGAGGAATGCGCGCCGGCGGCGGTCAGACCGGACGGGGTGACCGCGTGGGTGTCGGTCGCCCCGAGCCGGCGGGCGGTGGCGTTCATCGCGCGGATGAACGCGGCGTGTCCGTGTGGGTCGGAGCCGGCGAGCGCCTCCGCGGCGTCATTGCCCGACGGCAGCAGCAGGCCGGTGAGCGACGCAGCGCGCGAGTACCGTCGCCCCACGCGCAGACCGGCGCAGGTGCAGAACTGCGGGTGCGCCTCGGCGCGGGTGATCCGGTGCTGCGGCATTGCGGGGACACGGTCGGCGGCGGTGACCGCGGTGAGGAGCTTGATCGTGGACGCCTGCGGCAGCCAGCGGCGGTGGTGGTGCACGGCCAGCAGAACGCCGGTATCCATGTCGGCGATCGCCCAGGCGCGCATCCGAACCTTCGGCGGCGCGGTCACTCTGCCGGCGGCGCGGAACTTCGACCGGTGCACCACGCGTACCCCAGGCGACCCGGCGGGCTGTGGTGGGGTGGTCGGCGTCGGGTCTCCGACCGCCGCAGGAACCGCCGTGGGGTCCGTGGCCGGGGCCGGGGCCGTTGCCGGGACCGTGGCGGCGGGCGCCCCGCGGGAGGGCCTCCTTGTGCCGGCCGCGACGGTGGTGGCGACCAGGCCGGTGGCGGCGACCAGGCCGAACGCGATGGTGGCCGCGCCCGCGACCCGGCCAAGCCGCCGGGCCCGGCTGGCGGACTCCGATGGGGTGACGAGTGCGGTGGGCCGCTGGCGCCGGTCAGGGGTGTGTGCACGGGCCCTCCGAAGTGGATCCGCCGTCCGGCGTGCCGCTCGGTTCGCCTGTCTCATCGCTGTCCCCGCGGTTGGTCGCCCGCATCCGGACAGGTGTCCGCGAGCGACGCCGGTGCCATCTTGCGGTGATTGTGCCTCCGGCCCGGCCGGTGGACAGGAGGCGATGGTCACATCGTTGACAGCTGGGTCAGGCAGGGCCGCTCCGCCAGGATCCGTGCGCAGATCGGTGCGGTTCGGATGCGTCCGGCTGGCGGCGGAAAGACGCATATCTGAGTAGGCCTCTTCACTCGCCGCTAGCGTTCGACGGATGAGCCGGAAGATCTACGACATCATCGAGGCAGTCCTTGCCTTGCCGCGTGCTGAGCGGGCCGTGGTGATGGAGCGGCTGAAGGAGAGCCTCGAACAGCCTGACGTGCCTGGCGGAATCATCGTGGAGCCACAAGACCTCGTGGAGCTCGGCGCCAGGTACGTCTTCCCGAAGAACCGCCGTTACCAGCGGGAGACCGTGACCCTGACGTCGAAGGCCGGGCCCACGCTGTCGACGAAGTGGGGAGCACTCGCCATCGCCGACCCCTGGTTCCCAGAGGCCGCGCCCGCAACCCCCGCGATCGGTATGGGTGTGAAGGACTACCCGACGGCGGTCACCGTGATCACGCGCACCCGCGCCGAGACCGGCACCGGCGAGGTGTTGCCGGTGGCCGCCACGGTCGGCGCGGTCGCGGATGTGGCCGCGTGGCAGCCGCTCGCCGACGATGGCCAGTTTCAGCTCGACTCCGACTCCTCGCTCGGAGCGTTCTATGAGATCACCGACGCGGCCGCCCTCCAGCCGCTCTTCGAGGACGACCTGTACATGCAGAGCATCTTCAATCGGGCGCTTGAAGAGTCGATCGTTTCGATTGAGGCCGATGGACGGACGTTGGCGGCGGCGTTCTTGTGTGGCAAGGAACTGCACCCGGCGTGGGAGGGGTTCGACGCGAATGGTGTCGCGGTCGCTGTGCTTCTCGACTTCGGCCTGCTCTCACACGCGCAGGGCCGCGAGGACGAAATGACTCGCTGACTCGTGGCGCGAGAGCCTGGTCCGTAGACCGCGGGTCGGCGCCGTGTCGCGGCGGATTGACGCGCCCTGAAGTGCGGTTTGAGGACGCCCTATGGGCGCTACTTGACCGAGCCCAGCAGCGACTCCTCCCGCGCTCTGTCCATTAGGGCCGAAAGATCTTCTCGCACTTGGTCTGCAGACTTTCCGAGCGCGTGCTTGTCCTCAAGCGCTTTCAGTTTCGTCACGGCGTCGACCAGCCCTGCCGCCCCCGCAACGACTGCCTTCTCCCGCCATAACAGTTGGACCCGGTACATAGCGCTCCACGCACGCGCTCGGAGTTCACGAAGTTCGGCAGCCACAGCGGTTTGGTCCGCGTCGACGCCTTGAGCCCTGGCTTCGTGCCAATTGTGGAGCTGAGCCCTCCGATAGGACATGAGCGTGTCCGCGAACTCGGCGAGCGCCTCCCTGCGAAGATCGCTGATGCGCCGATGCTCCTCCGCCAGACTTCGGCGGTCAGCGGCTCGAGTCTGTAGCCACTGGGTTGCGACTGACGCAGACAATGTTCCGAGGATGCCAATGACGGCGATCCAGAGCGAGATCATGCGCAAGCGTTGCATGTTGGGCCAGCCCAGGCTCAAGCGGCGCCCCCGAATGACGCGCAGCGACGTGCGCGCACCTAGCAACTACTTCCGACCGCCGCGTAGGGCGAACTCCTCCGTTTCGATTCGCCTGCGGACATCGGCCCTGCGGACTCCCTCATGCCGCTGAAGACCGAGCCGAAAGGACTCGCGTGAAGATTCTCGTGCGCCGCATTGGCCTGACAATGCTGATCGGTGGCTTGCTCCTCGCCGTCGGCACCTTTATCGGCTCGTACTTCGCGGAGCAGCGGTACTGGGATGCCCAGGGCGACTGGTTTGTGGCGGACATGAAGGGCGAGAGCTCCGTCGGGGCAGCCTATGACTCCAACCAGGCGGGGTCTGCACGAAGGCTGTGGGCCGTAGCGTTCTACTCCAGCTTGGGCGTCCCCCTGTTGAGTGTCCCGACCCTCCTGACGGCCAGAAAGCTGCCGGCCATCCCCACGGTGCGGGTGGAAGCAGCGTCGACCTCACCCGCGAGCCCGGGCGCTGTGCGGGCCTGGCTGAACAACCTCGAGGCGTTGAGGGCGGCGGGAGCGATCTCCGAGGCGGAGTTCACCGAACAGCGACGGCAAATTATCGCCCAGGTCTAACGGCCGCTCGCGACGATGTCGGCGAACTCTCAAAAGCCCAATCTCGGGTCTCGGCGCGCGTCAATCTCGCGACCACACGGCTGCTCATGTGGCGAGCGCTTGCCGCCGGCCTGGCGCCATTGCGTGCGACCGCCTTGCGGCGGAATGACGCACTCACCAGATGAGCGATGGTTCCAGCCCGCTCCACATCGTGGATCGGTGGAGACGGGCGTCGTTGGAGATGTGAGTGTGCTTCAGCGGCTCACAGCCTTCGTCGGGTCCCATGTCGCAGCGCGGTAGCCTTCAAGGCGCTCGACGATCTCCGCCGCTGCCGCTCTGGTGACCGGCTGGTCCTCGAGCTTCGAGAGCCAGGCAATCAGGCGTCTTCCAGCGATGAACTCGATGCCGTTCACTGTTGCGCCGTCAGGAACGCCATGTTGTGCGGCGCCCCAAAGCACGACGATGGACGTAACCGGAAGGGAGTCGACCCGCGCCCGATGGGCTCCCTTGTCCCGCTTCCACAGGGTTCGAGTCAGTGCCTCTGCCCGCAGCTTGGCTTTGCTGGCGGCTCGTGCCATGTCGGCGGTGTCGCTCGCTCGATTCCGCCACTTCGAGTCGATTGCAACGAGGCCGCCGTTGCGGGTGACGACGAGATGGTCCAGGTCCCCAGCCAGAAGATTGATGCTGTCAATCCAACCCCAGATGAGTTGTTTGCGCTTGGCGCGCTGCAGCTCGCTACGGGTGTTGTCCTCGCCCCAAGCTCCCCGGAGGTGCCAGATGGCCTCCCCGTCGTGGGCGAGAAAGGCCGCATGCAACAGGTGCAGGTAGATGCCCACCATGGATGCCTGAACGATCCCGAGCAGCCACCACGTGAATGCAGTCGTCGGAAGCCAGAACGCGATGACCCAAGTCACGAATGAGACGATCCCGACCATGCCGCACGTGACGATGACGAGCAGCGTTGTGTTTCGCTTTGCCCACACGACGAATCGGCGCTGGAACTCGCGCCGTGAATACGGTTGGAACTTGGTCATCAACAACTCCTGGCTGGTGGCCGCGCGGCTGTGCCACCAGTGCGCGTAGCAATTGGATGCGTGAGAGAGGCCGAGACCAGCGCCTATGGCCGCCGGGAGGGACTAAGTCGTGGCCGCAGCTGCACTCGTGCTCTGTCGGAACTCCAATGCCTCCGGCAGTTCCTCGAACTGCAGCAGATCACCAGCCAGCTCCAAGAGAAGGGCCCGAGCCTCGGCCGGGGTGGCGTAGAAGAACTCTCGACGGAGGTTGACTCGGTTCACGCGTCGATCGGCTAGGCGGGCGTGCATGGCGCTTTCGATGCCGACAGCATCGTCGGCGAAGAACAGAGCGTGGACGTCGAAGTTGAAGGGGACGGACGCGTCGCTCAGCTCCTTGACTCGTTCCATCGGCTCCAGGCGACGGGTCATGCCGACCTTGATCATGCGCTCGCCGAAAGCGCCGACGTTCGAGATGACATAGACGTATCCTGCGCGGATGTTGGCCGCGCGGTAGTCCACATCCGCGATGGCCCGGTCGACATCGCGCAGCTGGTCGCGAAGGCGACCCGCGCCCTCCACATCGCCGTTGTCCTCCAGCGCCTTGAGCGCGTTGAGGTAGTGCTGGCGCTCTTTGACCAAGCGCTCCTTCTCTCGCTCGATCTCTTGCTGGGCTTTGCGCTCCTCGCGGAGGCGCTGCTTCTCCTCGCGCTCGAGCTCCTTCTCCGCTGCGACCTTGGCGAGGTAGTCCGCCGTCAACTCAAGCTCCTGGACCCGCAGCAGGTGATAGGGCCAGGCGACTTGAATGTCCATGGACTTGCCGAGTCGCTCGATGGTGGTGCGAACCTTGTCGAGCCGCTCCACTGCTGACTCGAGCTTGTACGGCTTGAGGCCTCGAACCATGTTGTCGGCTTCAGCGTTGTACGCGCGCAACATCAACTTGGAGATGTCCGCCACCATCTTGCGGCCCTGAGCGGCCGAGTTGTTGACGGTCCAGTTCGTAGTGGCGGAGATAGCGCCCCCGTCCTTGCGCGCCATCGCTTTGATCTGGTCCTGCACTCGCGTCAGCTTGGTCCTGTACTCGGCGGCATCGGTGAGCGGGTGCCGGTAGTCATAGATGCCGACCTCTTGGAGGATCGCGGCGTCCTGCGTCACCACGACCTGAGAGCGGAGCGCAGCCAATTCGTCTTCCAAGGCGGTCTTCTGCGCGGAGTGCGCCGCCTCGCGTTGTGCCTTCTCAGCCTGGAATGCCCGCTCGCTCTCGGTCGTCTCTCGACGGAGCGCGTCCCGCTTCTCCTCCAGCTCGACCAGTTCGTAGGCCCCGAGTCGGCGGAGGTCAGCCTGCAGCTTCGCCAGTTCGGCACGCAGAGAAAGCACCTCGGCGTCAAGCTCCTTGACCCGATTCCTTGCACCGAACATCGGAACTTTGCTGGGCCGCTCCACCGTCGGCGGTGAGCCCGGCGACTCGGCGGCATTGTCATCGTCGACCCAGAGCACCCAGCCCTCGGGAAGCGGGCCCCAATCTAGGGAAGGAGTCCAGCCAGGTGGTGGAGTCCAACCATCCGGCGGGTCAGGCCAATTGGGTGGGGGATTGAAACGAGGACTCATTGGTTCTCCCGAGCTGAACAAGTGGGTGCCAGCGCCATCCTGAAGGAGGTCGACACGCGTTGCAGGCGAACCGCCAAATGCAGAGCAGCTTGGACCAGGCGGCACTTTCTGCAGTGGGGCCTCTGGAGCCGGAGGCTGCATGGTGTCTAGCCCGACGCTCCACGGCTGCACGCTCGAACCGTCGTGCAGCAGGTCGTGCTAAGCCCAGCCTCAACGTGCCGGCGACTGCCAAAGGCGGCGGAAAGACGCGTGCGATGGGGTCAGCCGCCTTTGAGGTTTACCCAAGCCGTGTTCGATCTTTCGACCACGGGACAGTCGTGCCATCTGTAGCACCTTGCCGTCCGCAGATGCGAGTGACATTGGAGGGCGATGAGTTCAGGATGGAACAGTACTGATCAGGGACTCGGGGCTGGGCAGTGTTAGTACACCCGGCATGCGCCTCGGGACACGAAAAGCGCCGAGGAGTTGGCAGGGATGATCGATCTGACTCGCGTTCGTAACGTGCTGGAAGAAGCAACCGATCTGCTCGATGCCCTAGATGGCATCGAACTTGACGAGACGCAGGCCGTGGCCACCCAGACAAAGAGCCACGCGCACCGAGAAGGCTCAGCGCTCACAGAACTTGCAGATGTTGGCAACGCGTTTTGAACTCGCCGCTTCACTCACCCGTGTCGAGTACTGGTACGCCCGGTGCGGCAGCGATCCGCTCGACCTGGATCGGCAAGGGTGAAGCATGGGTGTCGATGCACCATTCAGTTCGGCTTCATGCGGCATGACGCAATAGCCGTACAGACCCAAAAAACGGGATGGCGGGCGCCTCGAACCGGCCATAGCATCGGCCATGGCAATCGTTGAGGTGCAGGTTGAGGAGTCGGCCTTTCTCGCCCTCCTGCGGACAGAGTTCAATCGACAGCGAATTCCGGGTCCCACGTTCGTGCTGCCGGGCCTGGAGGGCAACATCCTTCAGCGCGTCCGGTGTGACCGTCTGCAATTGCAGGACGCTGGTCTGGCCGGCCATATCGGTATCGCCAGCACGGTCGTTGTCGAATACAACACCAACCTTGACGAGGTGCGCGCGGCCGGCAGTCTGCAGCGCCCCGAGACCCACGAGCTGGCACTACATCCGCCCCTGACAGTGGGTGTAGTCATCCCGCCGAAGGACGACCCCCAGGGGTCGCCTTCCGTGCGTGCCACCGCCGTGGGCGTGTGGTCCCACGACGTGCCGATGGCCGTGCCGGAGAGCTTCACGGTCGCGGCCGGTGCCATGGCCGCCGGGGACGGCGTCGTCGCAGTGCGGCTCGGCACACAGGCAGCCGACCCGGTTCAGGCACCCGTAGTCGGGCGGGTCGGCGGTGGTGAATGGTGCCAACTGGTCAGCGGGGCCGTGTTCGCCGAGGTCCTGGAGTCCGTGCTTGGCCAGACCGTGAGCGGCATCCTGTCCGAACAGCTCGATCTGGAACGCCCGGCGCGTGGTCAGTGGGTGGGATCCTCGCAGCCGTACGCCTTCGCCAGTGCCGCGGTGCGAGCGATCACCCCGGTGGTCGATGCAGTTATCGACTTGCAGCTCATCCTGACGCCGAAGGTCGTCGGTCGTGAGCTGCAGTTGACGGTCCAGCTGACATGGAGCGCGCGGACCGGCTTGGAGTACCTGCTCGACTTCATCGCGCCGATCTTCGGTCGGCTCGTTCTTGCCGACGTGATCAACGCGCAGGTCCTCGACCGTCTGCCCGGGACGTTGAGCAAGGACGGGTTCGAGGAGATCGCCCGCGATGATGAATCGGTCAACCTACGGGGGAGCCAGTCTTTGGAGCCCCCCGTCGAGGAGTTCGTGCTCGAGCGCGCGGACGTGACCATCGAAGGCGTGGTCTGCGCCGGTCATGTCAATCTAGGGACGCCGCGACGGGGCCTGGAGGCCTGGATGTCTCAAGGTTCCTACTCCCTCGACACCAACTGCGGTGCTCGGCGTGTGGACGTCGCCTGGAGTCCTGCCAGGCTCTGGTTGCGCGACCTCGGAGTTGCCGGCAAGACGGGCCCCACGGTGTTCTACGGGTCCGTCGTCTTCGACCCGCCTGACGCCTGGGACGTCCAGCCCATGCCGCATCCGACATGGTTCGAGACCGCCCTGGTTTTTTCCGATCCGCCCGGCGGGAAAGGTGCCGCTGGCACGCCGACTTCGGTCTATGTAGCCACTGACTGCGGCACGCTCTGGGTCGACCTCGGCTTGGTGCCACAACGTCCTGCCGAGCCGGGTGTCGACGACGTTGCACAGATGCTCAGCTCCTGCCTCGCGATCAGTGATCGATGGGGGATGGGGCCGCTCAACTTGGACTGGCTGATCGATCCGCCCCGCGTGCTGAGTCCCGATGACCTTGTTCGCGACTGGAACATCCGGTTCAGAGACATCCCGGCAGACGCGCGGGTCGATGTGGTCGCTGTGGACAGCGAGAGCGGTGCCGAACGGGTCGTCTCAAGAGTTACCGCACACCAGGACGTCATCGCCCACATACTGACCCGCCGGAACGAGGTTGTCGAACTGCGCGCCATCACAGGATTCGACGCTCCGGTGCCGATGGTGGAGCAGCGGTGGCTTGAGCCTGTCAGGACCATCTCCACCCAGGTCGTCCCACGCATCATCGACTCCGTCGACGGCGTTCTCGGCGTGCTGGACGAGCAGGGTCGGACGATGATCATCGACCTGGTGACCGAGACGGCCGCGACCGAGTCGCAGTTCGCGGCCCGGCGGTTCGGTGCAGAACGACTGGCTCGTCTCCGCGGCACGCTCGGGCGCCAGACTGGCCGTGTGTCACTGGCGAACGCTGGCGCCGTCGCCGACCTGTCGCCCGACACTGCCGCTCTCGCCGTGGGAAGGGACGTCGTGCTCGCCAAGGTGCACGGCTACGCGCGCCTCTACTGAGCGCGTCGCCGACCCCAGACGCTCGCCGTCTCATCCCCGGCGCACGGGCGACCCCACGTCAAAGTGGGCGGTGTGACGCACGCTCATCGGCCAGACGCGTGCGCGATCGCCTGACTAGGGAGACACCCAGTGAGTGCCCCCACGTGCCCGGTCGCGCTTACCGTGGAGGCGTGAGCGGACGCGCGACGACGCAGCCACCCCGACTCTGGCGGCTGGCGGAAGCGCTGCGGCCGTACGTCGCCGCCCTGCACGTGTACGACGTCGACCTGGGCGCCCCGGGCGTCCACCGGGGCCTGCCGTCGACCACGCTCACGCTCGTGCTGCCGGTGGGGGAGCCGCTGGACGTGGGGTGGGCGGGGGACCGGACCACCCGCGGCGCGCGCTGGTCCACGGTCTCGGGGCTGCACTCCGGGCCCGCCGAGATCCACCACGGCGGGCACCAGCGTGGCCTCCAGTTGGCGCTGACCCCGGCCGGCGCCCGCGCGCTGCTCGGCGTACCGGCTCCGGAGCTGTCCCGCGAGCTGCTCGAGCTGGACGAGGTCGCTCCCGGGCTCGCCGACCTCCCCGACTGGCTGGCGGCCACCACGTCGCCCACCGCCGGGCTCCGGGTGGTGGAGGGCGCGCTTCTCGCCGCCCTCGCCCGGCACGGTGAGGCGGCACCGCGCCGCGAGGTGGAGTGGGCGCTCGCGCGCCTGACTCGCGGAGCGCGCGTGCAGGACGTCGCCGCCGAGGTGGGCTACAGCCGCCGCCGTCTGGGCACGCTCGTCCGCGAGGAGTGCGGGTTGGCGCCGAAGGAGTACCAGCGCATCGCCCGCTTCGAGCGCAGCCGGGACGTGCTGGCGCGCCACGCCGCGCGGGGACGGGCCGACCTCGCCGGCGTGGCGAGCGACGCCGGGTACGCCGACCAGTCGCACCTGACCCGCGAGTGGACCGCGATGGCCGGCTGCACGCCGACGACCTGGCTCCGCGAGGAGTTCCCGTTCCTTCAAGACGGCGGGGGAGTCGGCGGGCGAGGCTGAGGGCCCGACGAGAGGAGCTTCCATGACCGACGCGAGCACCGTCCACCTCTGGCACAGCCTGGCCTTCCGGGACGCCGACGCGATGATCGGCTGGCTGAAGGCGATCAGCTTCACCGAGCACGCGATCTACCGCGACGACACCGATCCCGGGGTCGTGGTCCACGCCGAGATGCTCTGGCCGCCCGGCGGCGGGATCATGTTCGGCAGCCACCGCGACGGCAACGACCTGACCAAGCAGCCCGGCACGGGAGCGGCGTACCTCGTCACCGACGACCCGGACGGCGCCCACGACGCCGCCCTGGCCGCGGGTGGGCGCTCGCTGCGCGCTCCGGTGGACCAGGACTACGGCGGGCGGGGTGCCTCGGTGGCCGATCCCGAGGGGAACGTCTGGTCCTTCGGGGACTACCAGCCCACCTGACGGTCGGTGGTCGGCCGCCCGGGCGCGGTCTCGTTAGCCTTGGGGCTCCTGAGGTGTCCCGAGGCGAGGAGGAGACGTGGCGGTGCGAGCGGTCCGGGGCGCGACCCAGCTCGAGGAGGACTCGCGCGACCACATGCTCGAGCGGGTCGCCGAGATGGTCACCGACGTGATGGAGGCCAACGGCCTCGAGGTCGACGACTTCATCTCGGTCATCTTCACCGCGACCTCCGACCTGGTCGCGGAGTTCCCGGCGTACGCCGCGCGGCGGCTCGGCTTCGGGGACGTGCCGCTGCTCTGCGCCCGGGAGCTGGAGATCGCGGGGTCGATGCCCAGGGTGGTCCGGATGATGGCGCACGTCGAGACCGACCTGCCGCGCGCGGACATCACCCACGTCTACCTGCACGGTGCCGCGGCGCTGCGCAAGGACCTCACCCGCGTCCGCTCGGTGCCCGACGATGAGTGACGGGCCGTTCGGTGGGCCGGTGCTGGTCGTCGGTGCCGGGCTCCTCGGCACCTCGATCGGGCTGGCGCTGCGCCGCCACGGGGTCGAGGTCTGGCTCGCCGACGTCAACCAGGAGAACGTGCGCACCGCCTCCGGGCTGGGGGCCGGCGTCCCCGCGCCCCCGGCCGGCGAGCCGGCCCTCGTGGTGGTCGCCGTTCCGCCGGACCTGCTGGGGCAGGAGATCGCCCGGGCGCTGACCTCCTTCCCGGGCGCGGTGGTCACCGACGTGGGCAGCGTCAAGAGCGAGCCCCTGGCGCGGCTGCGGGCGGCCGGCACGCCGGGCATCGAGCGGTACGTCGGGTCGCACCCGATGGCGGGCTCGGAGCGGTCCGGCCCGTTGGCGGGGTCCTCGTCCCTCTTCGACGGGCGTCCCTGGGCGGTCACCCCGCACCCGGGGGCCGACCCCGGCGCGGTGACGGCCGTGGTGGCGCTGGCCGAGCTGTGCGGCGCCACGGCGGTGACGATGGCTCCCGACGAGCACGACGTGGCGGTGGCCCGGATCTCCCACGTGCCGCACCTGCTCGCCGTACTCGTCGCCGGGCGCCTCGCCGACGCGCCGCCCGCCCACCTCGCGCTGTCCGGCCAGGGCGTCCGTGACGTCACCCGGATCGCGGCGGGCGACCCGGCGCTGTGGCAGCAGATCGTCAGCGGGAACGCCGCGGCGGTCCTGAAGCTGCTGGGGGAGGTGCGCGGCCAGCTGGAGCTGCTCATCGACGCGGTGTCGACCGGCTCACGCGACGACCTGGCCGCGCTGCTGGACCGGGGCGTCGCGGGCACCCGCGCCATCCCGGGCAAGCACGGCGGGCCGACGCGGCCGATGCAGTCGGTGTTCGTGTCGGTGCCGGACCACCCGGGCGAGCTGGCCCGGCTGTTCGCGGACGCGGGCGCCTCCGGGGTCAACATCGAGGACGTCCGGATCGACCACGACCCCGGGCGCCCCGTGGGACTGGTGGAGCTGCTGGTGGAGGAGGCCCGGGCCGAGCACCTGCTGGGCTCGCTCGAATCCCGTGGATGGGTGACCCACCGGTAGGCTGCGGGCTGCAGTTTTTTCACCGAGCACCGAAGGCAGGCCGACCGTGTCCAGCAGCGCCCCCACGTCCGGGACCCCCGCCACGGGGCTGGTCGTCGCGATCGACGGACCGTCCGGGTCGGGCAAGTCGAGCACCTCGCGTGGCGTCGCGGTCCGGCTGGGCCTGCGCTACCTCGACACCGGCGCGATGTTCCGCGCGATGACCTGGTGGATGCTGCGCCAGGGCGTGGACGTGCACGACGCAGCCGCCGTGGCGGCCCGGGTGGGTGAGCCGGAGATCGTGTCCGGCACCGACCCGTCCGCGCCCACCATCACCGTGGACGGCACGGACGTGGCGACCGCGATCCGCGGCGAGGATGTCACCGGCGCCGTCTCCCCGGTGAGCGTCGTGCCGGAGGTGCGGGCCCGGCTGCTCCAGCTGCAGCGCGCCGTGATCGCGGCCGCGCCCGGGGGGATCGTGGTCGAGGGCCGCGACATCGGCTCCGTGGTGGCGCCGGACGCCCCGGTGAAGGTCTACCTCACCGCCGACCCGGCCGCCCGGGCGCTGCGCCGGGCCGCCGAGGAAGGCGGGTCCGATGTCTCCGCCACGCAGGAGTCCCTGCTGGCCCGGGACAAGATCGACTCCGGACGGGCGACGGCGCCGCTGGTGATGGCCGACGGGGCGGTGCACATCGACACCACGCCGTTCACCCTGGACGAGGTGATCGGCCTCGTGGTCGCGCTCGTCGAGGCGGTGGAGGCACCCGCGTGACCCTGCCCTCGTCCGGGTCCGCCCACACCGAGCTGCCGCACAGCGACCGGGTCCGGCACCCCGTCCGCCTCTTCCTGTACTCGCCGCTGCGGCCGCTGGCGCGCGCCCTGATCCGGCGCCGCTTCGCGGTGCGCCTGCACGGCGTGGAGTCGGTGCCGCGGCACGGCGGGGTGATCTTCGCCAGCAACCACATCGGGGTCGCGGACGGGCCGCTGCTGGCGATCTTCGCGCCCCGCCCGGTGCACGCGCTGACCAAGGTCGAGATGTTCCGCGGCCGGCTCGGCCGGTTCCTGCGCGCCTCTGGCCAGATCCCGCTGGACCGCTTCCACACCGACCCCGCCGCGGTGAAGACCTGCCTGCGGGTGCTGCGCGACGGGGGCGCGGTCGGCATCTTCCCCGAGGGTCGCCGCGGCGCCGGTGACCTGGCGCGCTTCCACCGGGGTACGGCGTACTTCGCGCTGGCGTCGGGGGCGCCGGTCGTGCCGGTGGTCATCTTCGGCTCCCGCGAGCCCGGCGGCCACACCGACTCGCTGCCGCCGCGCGGGGGAGCGGTGGACCTCGTGTTCGGCACGCCGTACACCCTGGACGCGGCACCCTGGCCGCGCACGCAGGAACAAGTCGAGCGGGCCTCGGTGTTGGTACGGGAGCACATGCTGGTCCACCTGGACCACGCCCGCGCGTCGACCGGCCGCGACCTGCCCGGTCCGCTGCCCGCCGCTGAAGTCGAACCCGACCCCGCCACCGGGGTCACCGAGCAAGGAGCACCATGACCGACGGTCCCGACCTGTCCACCGCCACCCCGGAGGAGTCCTCCGCACCGGAGGCGCTGGGGCCG
This sequence comes from Nocardioides koreensis, assembly GCF_039531775.1. NCBI lineage: Bacteria > Bacillati > Actinomycetota > Actinomycetes > Propionibacteriales > Nocardioidaceae > Nocardioides > Nocardioides koreensis. The sequence goes on from NZ_BAAAQR010000010.1 coordinate 49,301, forward strand.
GTCCCCGTGCTCGCCGTCGTCGGCCGCCCGAACGTGGGCAAGTCGACGATCGTCAACCGGATCATCGGCCGCCGCGAGGCGGTCGTCGAGGACGTGCCCGGCGTCACCCGCGACCGCGTCTCGTACGACGCGGACTGGGCCGGCCGCGCCTTCACCGTCGTCGACACCGGCGGCTGGGACCCCGACGCCCGCGGCCTCGCCGAGCGGATCGCCGCCCAGGCCGAGATCGCGGTGAGCCTGGCCGACGCGGTGCTCTTCGTGGTCGACGCGACCGTCGGCATCACCGACGCCGACGAGGCGGTCGTGAAGATCCTGCGTGCCTCGAAGAAGCCGGTCGTGCTGGCCGCCAACAAGGTCGACGACCAGCGCACCGAGGCCGAGGCGTGGGGGCTGTGGAACCTGGGCCTGGGCGAGCCGTACCCGGTCTCCGGACTGCACGGCCGCGGCTCGGGCGACATGCTCGACGCCGTCCTGGCCGCGCTGCCCGAGCCGCCGCCGGAGCGGGACACCGAGGTCGGCGGGCCGCGCCGGATCGCGATCGTCGGCAAGCCGAACGTCGGCAAGTCCTCGCTGCTGAACAAGCTGGCCCGCGAGGACCGCGTCGTCGTGGACAACGTCGCCGGCACCACCGTCGACCCGGTTGACGAGCTGATCGAGCTGGGCGGACGGACCTGGCGGTTCATCGACACCGCGGGCATCCGCAAGCGGGTCAAGGAGGCGTCCGGTCACGAGTACTACGCCTCGCTGCGCACCTCGACCGCGATCGACCGGGCCGAGGTCGCGGTGCTGGTCATCGACGGCGGCCAGACCATCTCCGAGCAGGACCTGCGGATCATCCAGACCATCCGCGAGGCCGGCCGGGCCCTGGTCATCGCGTTCAACAAGTGGGACCTCGTCGACGAGGAGCGCCGCTACTACCTCGAGCGCGAGATCGAGCGCGAGCTGGTGCAGGTGCAGTGGGCGCCTCGGATCAACGTGACCGCGCGCACCGGCTGGCACGTCGACCGGCTGGTGCCGGCGCTGGACAAGGCGCTGCAGGGCTGGGAGACCCGGATCTCCACCGGCAACTTGAACTCGTTCCTCGGGCGTCTCGTCGCCGAGCACCCGCACCCGGTGCGTGGCGGCAAGCAGCCGAAGATCATGTTCGGCACCCAGACCTCGGTCGCGCCGCCGACGTTCGTCCTGTTCACCAGCGGCAAGCTCGAGGCGTCGTACGAGCGTTACATCGAGCGGCGGCTGCGCGAGGAGTTCGGCTTCGTCGGCACCCCGATCGTGCTGCAGCAGCGGCCGCGGGAGAAGCGGAGGCGCTAGCGTCTGCGGGGTGCGACCTCTCGGAGTGCTCACCCCGCTCGTCCTTGTGGCGTCGCTGCTGACTTCGTCCGCTGTCGCGGTGGGCGGGTCACCGTCCGCCAGGCCGGTGGCAGGGACTGGCTGCCGGGTCTTCCCGGCCGACAACTACTGGCACGCCGACATCCGCGACCTGCCGGTGCACCCGCGCAGCCGGCAGTGGCTCTCGCACATGTCGACCGACCGGGATCTGCACCCGGACTTCGGCCCGTCGTACGGCGCCGGGCCGGACTACGGCATCCCGGTGACCGTGGTCGGGCACGCGCACCGGCGGGTGCGCGTGCGGTTCGACTACGCCGCCGAGAGCGACCGGGTGCGCTACCCCTTGGGGCGGGACACCCGGATCGAGGGCGGTCGCGGCTCTGCGGGCGACAAGCATGCGGTCGTCGTCGACAAGGGGGCGTGCCGGCTCTACGAGACCTGGAACACCCGGGTCCGGGACGGGCGCTGGCGCGCCGGATCGGGCGCGGTGTGGTCCTTGGGGAGCAACGACCTGCGTCCCGACGGGTGGACGTCGGCCGACGCCGCCGGGCTGCCGATCCTGCCCGGGCTGCTGCGCTGGAACGAGGTGAGGGCGCGCGACGTCGACCATGCGATCCGGTTCACCACCGACGTGACCAGCCAGCATCACCTCTGGCCGGCTCGTCACGACGCCGGGTCTCGCGACAGCCTCGCCTACCCGCCGATGGGCGCCCGGTTCCGGCTGCGCGCCGGCTTCTCGACGACTGGTTTCTCGGGTGGTGCCAAGGCAGTCATCCGGGCGATGAAGACCTACGGCCTGGTGCTGGCCGACAACGGCTCGCCGTGGTTCTTCCAGGGCGAGCGGAACCGGCACTGGCCGGACCGGCTGGTCGCCGACCTCAAGCGCATCCCGGCGAAGGCGTTCGTCGCGGTCGACACCTCGGGCCTCAAGGTCTCGCACGACAGTGCGCAGGTGCGCTGAGGCCTCCGGATTCCGTGGCTTGGCTACCAGCCGACCCCTAGTGTGCGGCCATGGACGTGACCACCGAGCTGACCGCCGTGCTCAACACGCTGATGGACGAGCACAACGTGATGTGGGACCTGGGCGAGATCCCGGCGAACTCGCGGATCCGTGACATCCACCCCGACCTCGTGGCCGCGCAGTACTCACCCAAGTTCGACGGGGGAGTCTGGCGCGCCGAGTCGGGCGAGGAGTGGCTGGCGGGGACCCAGGAGGCGGCCGGGATCCTCGGCAAGCAGGGGTGCCGCTGGGAGCTCGCCGACCTCACGATCCTCGAGCGGAGCGCCGACGAGGCGGTGGCGTCGTACCGGATCATCCACCACTGGGGCGACGCCGACCGCCCGCCGGCACAGGCGATGTTCCTCGAGACCTGGCGTCGCTCGGAGGACGGCTGCTGGTTGCTGGTGCGGCACCACGCGGAGAAGGTCTGATCAGCGATCCTGGGGGAGCGGCGACGGCCGGGTGTCGTCGTCGGTGAACGGCATCCCGCCGCCGAGCGAGCTGCTGACCTGGCCAGCGTCGAGCACCCGGTACGGCGCCGCCGAGGATGCGGCTCGCTGCCGGAGCGAAGTGACCGGCACCGACGCGCGGGAGGTGACGACCAACAGGTTGCCGAACCGGCGACCCCGCAAGGTGGCGGGCTCCGCGCTCACCATCAGCTCGGCGAAGACCGTACGTAGCCCGGCGATCACGCGCCGGGTCCACGCAAACGGGGCACGGTCGGTGAGGTTGAGGAGGAACCAGCCGCTGTCGGTGAGTGCCCGCGACACCGAGGTGAAGTACTCGGTCGTGACCAGGTCCGCCGGGACCCGGGCGCCGTCGAAAGCGTCCAGGATCACCACATCGGCGGAGTCCTCGCGGAGCTCGGCGGCGCCCGCGCGTCCGTGCACCGGCCGCACCTTGATGCCGCTGCGGCGGGGGAGCGGAAGCTCGCTGCGGACCAGTTCGGTCAGCTCGGCCGCGGGCTCGAGCACGATCTGCGACGACCGCGGCCGGGTGGTGGCGACGTATCGGGGCAGGGTCATCGCCGCCCCGCCCACATGGACGATTCGCAGTGGTTCGCCCCCCGGCATCCGGGCGTCCAGCACGTCGCCCATTCGGCGTACATAGTCGAACTCGAGCCGGGTGGGATCGTCGAGGTCGACGTGGGACTGGTCCGCCCCGTCGACGCGGAGCACGTAGGCGTTCGGCCGTTCCGTCGGCACGATCTCCATGGCCGTGAGGATCTCACGCCCTCGCAGATGCCCCGGAGCTGGCAAACGAAACGGCGCCGCACTCACGTACGGCGCCGGTCGTGTGAATTGCGGCCTAGGGGATCAGCAACTCACGGGACGGTGTCTACCACCATCGTGTGGATGAGGGTCCGGAACGACGATTTTCGCCGTTCCGGACCCTTTCACCCCGAGCCCCGTCGAGCCCCCACTGACTCGTCTGAAGTCAATGGTGCGCTGCGAAGTCGGACAAGGCATCAGGTGTTCGTCTTGAGCGCAGTAGTCACTTTTGGGCCGACCGGGTGCTGACCGTTCTCGGTCGGGAAGCGCCAAGGCCGACGTCGCAAATCGGCGACGCCGGCCTTAACTCCGGGGCTTCAGGTCACGGGTGCGCGGGCATCTGGTTGTTGACGAAGGCGAATGTCTGGTCCAGCTTCGTGCCGAGCAGGATCACGGTCGCCACGATCGCGGCGGCGATCAGGGAGACCATCAGGCCGTACTCCACTGCGGTGGCGCCACGCTCCTCGCGCTTGGCCTTGAGGTCGTTGATGAGCATGATGGTCATGAACTGCAGCTTCTCAACCATGGTAATTCCCTTCGAAATGGGTTGGAGTTCACGGGCACTCGGTTTGGCCCGTTTGACATTGATTCTTTCCCGAAACTGGGACTCAGGTATCGGACGCTCGTATTGGGATCCCTAGTCAGGTCGGGCCATGTGTGAAGCGCCGGAATGACCACTAACTTTGTGGATACCTCTGAAGGTGCGGAACAAGATAGGAATGCGGTTTCCGCTCTCAGGTCCGGGGCCGTTGCTCGCAAAGGCGACGAGGCCGGCGCCGCACGTGTGTGCGATGCCAGCCTCACCTGGAGCTTCAGATCACGGGTGCGCGGGAAGCTTGCCGTTGACGAAGGCGAACGTCTGGTCCAGCTTCGTGCCGAGCAGGATCACGGTCGCCACGATCGCGGCGGCGATCAGAGAGACCATCAGGCCGTACTCCACGGCGGTGGCGCCGCGCTCGTCGCGCTTGGCCTTGAGGTCGTTGATGAACATGATGGTCATGAACTGCAGCTTCTCGATCATGGGATTTCCCTTTCGGAATCTTCTGAGTTTCCCGAGCCCCCCACTGGAACCCGTCTGAGGACAATCTTCGTCAGCGCCTGGGCCTTGCGAATCCGGTACTCGTCTCGATCAGCATGGTTAGAAATGACTAGGTCGCGGCCGCGAATCGGCCATTCCCCGGAGACTTTCGGCGGTCAGCACTTGAGGTCACCTGAAATGTCGCGAACCGCCCGACCCTTGCGGGTCGGACGGCTCGCGATGGCTGACAGTCGTCAGCCGGCTGCCGTCAGGGTCTCCATGAGGAGACCTCGACGCATGGCAGTCACCAGGACTTGTGCGCGGTTGGAGGCCCCGAGTTTGTCGTAGAGGTGTGCGATGTGCGTCTTGACCGTCGACTCCCCTAGGTAGAGGCGCTGCGCGATGTCGCTGGCCTTCAGCCCGTCCGCGAGAAGCACGAGGATCTCTTGCTCTCGCGGTGAGAGCTGTGAAGACGCGGTTGACGCGCGGCGCATGACTGCGCCGGCCAGGCCGGAACACAGGAAACTGCGGGGTGCCCTAGCCGCATGTCTGGCCGCGCCGACGACCTCGGAGGCCCGAGCCTCCTTGTTGAGGAAGGCTGACACGCCGGCCTCCATGGCCGCGAAGATCTGGACGTCGCCTGTGTGCATCGTGAGCATCACCAGCCCAGTGGACTCACTCTCCGCCCTGATGCTGCGCACGATGTCGAGGCCGGTACCGTCCGGCATTTGCAGGTCGGTGACCACCACATCTGGGCGAGCGGTCCGCCAAGCGGCCAAGCCCTCGGCCACGCTCCCAGCCTGCGCGACGACGCAAAGATCTTCGCCCTCGCGCTCGAAGGCGCGACAAAGTCCCTGGCGGATGAGTTCGTGGTCATCGACGAGCAAGACGCTGGTCATGCTGTTCCCCGTTCGTGCCTGCTGCTCTGGACCGCGACCGGATGGTCACGATCGTGCCGCCGTCCTGGCGGTTGCCAATCTCAAGATCAGCATCGATGCGCTCGGCGCGCTCGCGCATCGTGTGCATGCCGTAGTGGCCGGTCCGCGGGATTGCGCCTCCGACGCCGTCGTCCTCGACGACCAGCTGGAGGTCGCTGCCGATGGTGCGGAGGTTGACCCACACGTTGATTGCGCGGGCGTGCTTGTGGACGTTTCCGATCGCCTCTTGGGCGATCCGCAGTAGCTCGGTCTCAGTGCGGCGGGGCAGCCGAGCCTCACGCTCATCGAGCGTCAGATGCACACGCAGCTCGCTGTGAGTACTGAGTTCCTGCACGTACTCGGACAGGGCGGCCGACACACCCGCAGCCTCGTCGACGTCCTGGCGGAGGTCGAAGACCGAGAACCGCAACTCGCTGATCAGTTTGGTGAACTCAGACCTGAGCGCTTCCGCCGCCTGACGAGCCAGTGGGTCGCCGCTCGTTGCGGCGACCTCGTCCGCCAGATACCCCAAGGACACTACGCGTTGGGCTATGCCATCGTGGATGTCGCGGGCCAGCCGGTTGCGCTCCTCGGCCGTGGCGACAATCCGCACCTCGTCGACGAGCAGAGCCGTCTCGAGGCGGATGGCGTGCTCGTCGAGCAGTTGCTGGGTGGCTTCAAGCTGTGCTGAGGTGAGCGAGCGCGACTGGCCCAGGACGACCGCGCCGATGACGTGCGGTCCCACGCGGAGCGGCAAGGCCGTGGCGCCGGGCCGCTGGAGGCGCCGGCCGTAGAGGGCGCAGAGACGGCCGGTCTCTTCGTCCGTGGGAGCGAGCGGACCGCTGGGTGACGCGGCCGCGATTCCCGCTCGGCCGCGCACAAGCACCACCGAGCACTTCCCGTCAATCGCCCCGCCAATCGCCCCGTCGACCGCCTCGCGGATCGCCCGTGCCTGCGTGGCCACGTCGAGTACCGCAGGGAAGTCGCGGACCAGCGTGTGGAGCTGTCCGACGAGACGATGCGCAGCGGCGTATGGCGCCTGCGCTGCCGCCAGAGTGCGCAGGGACCTGGACTGCTGCGCCGCGAGCAGGGCAACGCCCAGGCCGATGCCCAGCCACGGCAGCGCGCTGGTCAGCTGCCCGGCCAGGTCACCGGCAGGTCCCGCCGCCGCCTCGGCGGTCAGCCACGAGAGCGCCGTGACGAGCCACGTGTTGGCAGTGGCCAGTCGGCCAGAGGCGAGACCGGCCGCTACGGCGGGAATCGCCAGATAGAGGTGAAGGGCATCGGCCCGGACGTCAGCCATGCCGATCAGGAGTCCGACCATGACGCCCTCGGCGACGGAGAGCCACGGCGTACGCCCGGCGGCCTGCAACTCGCAGATGCAACAGGTGCCGCCGACGATAGCGAGTCCCACGAGGACGATGCCCAGGGAGCCCGCGAGACCTCGATCGACCACCTGTCCGACGACGAACGCAAGGGCAAAGATGCGAACCGCAGTGTTCAGCCGCCACGAGGGGGGTGAGCCGGGCACGGGTCTCGCCGCGGACATCGAACGTCGGAGCCCGGTCGCGTTCCTGATGTAGCTCATCGCGAGAATACCGCCACGATCCTGAGCACGCCTGGCCCGATCACGACAATGAACAGGCAGGGCAGGATGAACAACACCAGAGGGACCATGATCTTGACCGGAACCTTCTGCGCCTTCTCCTCGGCTCGCTGGCGGCGCTTGACCCGCATCTCGTGGCTCTGGATCCGCAGCACGCGGCCGATGGGGATGCCGAGCTGGTCCGCCTGCACCATCGCGAGACAGAAGGACTTGAGGTCGGCGAGTGTGGTCCGTTCGGCCATCGCCCGCATGGCCTCCATGCGACCAACACCGAGCTGCATCTCCTGCAGCAGCCTGGAGAATTCCTGCGCAAGAGGCCCTTCGGTGTTCCTGGCGACCCGCATCACGGCTGCGTCGAAACCGAGTCCGGCCTCCACCGAGATCGTGAGCAGGTCTAGTGCGTCCGGCAGGGCCCGTTGCATGAGAGTCTCCCGCTTCTGACCAGCGTTGTAGACCAAGATGTTGGGCAGCACATAGCCGAAGGAACCGAGGCCGGCAGTCGACACGGTGGTGGTGAGAAGAGACTGGCTGCCCGCCGTCCAGAGGAACGCGAGGACACCGATCACCAGAAGGCCGAGGACCTTCAAGCCGATGATGCGGTTCACGTCCCAGGCGGGCGGGTTTCCGGCGATGTCGAGCCTGTGCTGGATTCGCTCGGCCGTGCCTGCGCGCATGATGCGACGGCCGACGCCCACGAGGCGCTCGCCGAGGGGTGCGACGACCCGCTCGGAGAACGGCTTGTCCAGGTCGGCCTTGAGCAAGACAGGCGCCGCATCGAGCGCCTGAACGGCCGTGAGGGATCGCGCCACACCGCGACGCTCGGCGGTCACCACGCCGATCAGAGACAGGGAGAGAGTAATGCCGACGAGGACGAGGAGCCCGCCAATGAACAACACAATCGTCGGGGACATCTCAGATCTCCACCTTCACGAGTCGGGACATGAAGAAGGCGCCGATGGCGAGCAGCACGCCAGCCACTCCGATCATCAGCCAGCCGATGAACTCGGTGTAGAAGACAGATACGTAGTCGCGGTTCGCGAAGAACATGTAGACGAACATCACCGCAGGCAGGGCGCCGAGGATCCAGGCCGAGATCCGCCCTTCAGCGCTCAGGCTCCTGACCTGCCTGCGCAGGTACTCGCGCTCACGCAGGGTCTCCGCCACCGTGTTGAGAATCTCGGACAGATTGCCGCCGACCTCACGCTGGATCCGGATCGCCATGACCACCCAGCCGAAATCCTCGCTCTCCATCCGCTCTGCCACCCCCTCCAGTGTGTCCTCGAGGCGGATGCCCAGACGGTGCTCGACTAGCGCACGGCGCAGCTCGCCCGCCATCGGTTCGTGTCCCTCCTGGACGACTGTGTCCACCGCCTGGGCCATCGAAAGACCCGCCGAAAGGCCGCCGGACATCAAGGTCAGCGTCTCGGGGAGATGAGCACCGAACGCCGCGAGCCGACGGCTGTGCTTGAACTTCAGGTACGTGATCGGCAGGACCGCTCCAGCCACGAGCGCGAGCATCAGCAGCGCGCCGCCGCCCAACACGAACCCAACGAGGCCTGACGCCACCGCGATCCCCGCGTTCAGCAGGATCCACTCGGCCGCCGTGTATGAAATGCCAGCGGCGTTGAGGCGCTGGGAGAGCCGGGTCTCGAAGTCGCCCTTGACCAAGGTCTCGGTGAAGGCGACGGCGGAGTCCTTGAGACCGGCCGGACCAGCGCTCGGAACGCTCTCACCGAGGTAGGCCCCGATCCGCTTCTGGGATTCCGACAGGCCTCTCGAACCGGCAAGTACCACGCCAAGGATGACGGCGAGGCCGAGGCCCAGCGCCGCTGCGCCGGCCAGCATGGCGCCCCGGCCGAGCAGGGATTTGCCGCCTTCAATCAGGGTCGGTCCGTCCGCACTAGCGCGCCCAAGGGAGACGAAGGCCGAGTCGTCGTACGTCGTCCCACCTGCCGCGAGCGAGACGTCCAGCTCGACGTCCTTGGGCGCAGTGGCCGGGCGCGGGAAGCGGACCAGCAACTGGCTGGCGAGCGCGTCCGCCTCGGCCCGGAAGACCGACTTCAGGGCCGAGGCTTCCGCCGCACGGATAACACTGCCACCGCTGCCGGCGGTGATCCTAGACAGTACCGTTCGATCCCGGGAGCTCTGGTCGAGTGCGACCACGTCGACGGAGGTGTCGTGTCCCTTGGCCGCGGCGAGCGCCTGGTCGAGGGAGCTGCCGCTGCCGGTGTCCGCACCGTCAGTGAGCAGCAGGACGGACCGCGCTCCGTCATCTCCCGACAGGTTCACGGCCTGGACGACGGCGTCGTAGACGTGCGTGCCTCTCGTGAGCCGGATCCGTTCGATCGCCGAGGCCAGCGCGTCACGATCGCTCGTGGGCGCGATGACGTCGTGGACCCTGTCGGAGAACGTCAGCAACCCGATGCGCACGTCCGGCGGCGCCGCGTCGAGGAAGGCCTCCGCGGCCGCCTTGGCCTCCTTGATGCGTGCCCCGCGCATGCTGTCGCTGGTGTCCAGGGCCAGCACGGTGGTTCGGACGACCTCACCCGCCTGGACGGTGGTGGCCGTGGCCTCGACGGGCTTGCCGTCGACGGTGACCTTGATGCTGGCCAGGTCGGGATGGGCGCCGACCGGAAGGTGATCGGCGTTGAGGAGCAGCGACACGGTGCCGTCGTCCGCGACCTCGCTGTGCCCGATGTCGATCCCGTCAGCTGCTTGCGAGGGCGCAGCGAACATGGACAAGGAGATCAGCCCCGCGGCAGCGGTGCCACGTAGCAGGGAGCGCACGGTCATCGCAGTGCCCCCGCTGGTGCGAAGAGCGTGGGGTCGACGCGGACGTTGTGGTCTGCGAGTCTGTCGAGGAAGCGTGGCCGCAGGCCTGTGGCCCGCAGATGCCCCTGAGCCCGCCCGTCCTCGTCGTACCCGGCGTGGTAGTCGAACAGGAAGACGTCCTGGAGCGTGACGATGTCACCCTCCATGCCCACCACCTCGGTGATCGCGGTGAGGCGCCGGGTGCCGTCCTTCAGCCGGGTCTGCTGGATGATCAGGTCGATCGCACTGGATGACTGCTCTCGGATCGCCTTCACCGGGAGGTCCATCCCAGCCATCATCACCATGGTCTCCACGCGGGAGAGGGCATCGCGGGGGCTGTTGGCGTGGACTGTCGACAGAGAACCGTCGTGACCCGTGTTCATCGCCTGGAGCATGTCGAGTGCCGCTGCGTCACGGATCTCACCGACGACGATTCTGTCGGGCCGCATGCGTAGTGAGTTACGCACCAGGTCGCGGATCGTCACCGCTCCTTTGCCCTCGATGTTCGCGGGGCGGGACTCGAGCCGCAACACGTGCTCCTGGTGAAGCCGCAGCTCGGCGGCGTCCTCGATGGTCACGATCCGCTCGTCGGCCGGAATGAATGACGACAGCACGTTGAGCGTCGTGGTCTTGCCGGCGCCGGTGCCGCCCGAGACTAGGATGTTCAGCCGGCCCCGGACGCATGCGGACAACAGGTCCGCGGCCGGCCTGGTCAGGGTGTCGAAGGAAATGAGGTCCTCGACGGTGTACGGGTCCTCCGAGAACTTGCGGATGGTCAGCTTCGAGCCGTCCAGCGCCAGCGGCGGGATGATCGCGTTGACCCGGCTGCCGTCAGGCAGACGGGCGTCGACCATCGGGCTGGTCTCGTCGACACGGCGGCCGATTTTTCCTACGATCTTGTCGATGGTCCGGCGCAGGTGCGCCTCGTCGGCGAAAGCGACGTCCACGCGGGTGAGGCGTCCGCCGCGCTCTACGAAGATGTTGTCCGCGCTGTTGACCATCACCTCGTTGAGGTCCGGGTCGCGCAGCAGTGGCTCCAACGGGCCGTAGCCGAGGATGTCGTCGGCGATCTCCTGGATGATGCGGGTGCGGTCCGAGCCCGACATGGGCTGGTCGGTCGTGGCGATGGCCGTCTGCAGAGCGGTGCGGACCTGCTGCTCGAGCTCGCTCTGGGTCATGTTGACGTCGTAGAGTTGCGGGCCCAGCGCGTTGACCAGCTGCATGTGCACTACGCGCTTCAGCTCGCCGAACGGGTCCCGTGGTGACACTCGTGCCGGTGATCGCCCGTTCGTGGCCCTGGTCTCGGGTTCGCTGGTGGCAGTTGAAGTCGCGCGGTTCCGGTCGCGCTGTGCGGCCATCAGCCGTTCGGACAGAGGCATGTCAGGCCACCTTCCTGGAGCGGAGCCCGCGGCGCGGAGCCCCTCGACGTGAGTGCGGCGCCGGTTCGACCTGCTCCGACGCCGGGACCGGCGGAGCGAAGACCTCAGCGAGGGAGCGGGCGAAGGACACGAGGGCTTTGCTCACCTGATGCCCCCGGTTGGCGCGAACGATGGCCTCGCCGCGGTTCACCGCCGTGAGGACGTCCCGGCTCGACGGCAGGCTGACGTCCGCCTTGAGGCCGAGTGTCTCCTCGAACTCGCCGGCGGAGAGGCCCACCTTCGCGTCTGCCCGGTTGAGCACCAGTCGCCACTTGTCACGAGAGAGGTTCAAGAGGTCCAGAGTCCCCACGGCAAGCTTGAGGCCCTTCAGCGACGGGATGTCGAGCGTCCCGACCAGCACCACGAGATCGCTGTGGTCGAGGGCGGGCAGGACGTAGTCGTCGAACATCCCGGAGGTGTCGACCACCACGACGTCGAACATGCCCTTGAGCGTCTCCAGCAGGCTGCCGATCGGCTCCGCTGGGACCGGGGATCCGAGGTGGACCGGGGCGGCCAGTACGACGAGCCGCTCGGAGTGCTCGGTGAGCAGCGACTCCACCCCGCTGGCATCGATCTGCCCGCTGAGCTGCGACAGGTCCGCCAGGCTGTGCACCGGAGTCAACTGCAGCATGATCGCCACGTCCCCGCAGTGGATGTCGAGGTCCACGACACAAACCCGGTGCCCCTCGTCCGCCATCGCGGCCGCGATGTTGGTGGCCACCAGGCTCTTGCCGACCCCACCCTTGGTGGAGAAGACGGTGACCAGGGAGCCCCCGGCGCTGACCTCCGCCGGGTGGTCCAGGCTCTCGGACATGGCCATCGCGACTTCGTGGGTGCGCCGAACCGCCTCCCTCAACGCTGCCGCGTCGTTGGTCTCGACGACCTCGCTCATACCCGAGCGAAGCGCGTCCGCGAGAACGGCCTGGTCGAGGGTGGCGCGGACCAGGATGACGCCCAGTGCCGGCCGTGCGATCCGGTTGCGCCCGGCGAACGCCGCGGCTGCCTGGTTGCCGACCGACGGGCCGAGCACGACGACCAGCTCCGTCTGGTGGCTGCGCAGGTGGTCCTCGATACTGTCGAGAGACGGCAGCACCGTGGCTGCGGAGCCCACAGTGGTGCGGAGGAACTCGGCCAGCACCGGGTCCTGCTCGACAACGGTGGTCATCGTGCGCCTCCGAAGACCTCGGGCATGATGTCTCGCGCCGTCACGCCGGGGTTGTCGGTGGCCTTGGACTTGTCGGTACGGAGCGCGAACGCAAGGTCACCATTGCGGCTGGCGTAGATGAGCCGCTCCGCCTGCTCCTGACTGACCGCAACGGTCAGGATGGTGCGCGGAATCTGCTCCGTGGTCTCCTTGCCGTCCTCGGTGGTGGTTCGGGAGGACATCGAGGTGTCGCCGACACCGATGACTTCGACACTGGTCAGCAAGATCCGGGTGTAGGGAGATAGCTTCTGGGTGGTGCCGTCGGCTTTGTAGAGCTCGGGGTCCCCCGAAGCGAAGATCGCCACCTGTGAGCCCGGGTTGACGAAACCCGCGACCCGCGCGGGGTCAGTGAGCTCGACGCTGACCGCCAGCTTGTCGTCGGGAATGGTGAGGGTGTCCTCGGACCCCGGCGACCCGAACTGCTGGCCCATGATCTGCTGGCCGGGGTAGATGGTCCCGAGAGCGACCTTGTCGTCAATCGAGGTGGTGGAGCTGAGTGCGCCCTCGACCATGTCGTCTCGGACCACCTCGGACTTCTCGAGCTTGCCGGCGGCCTGGGCGTCGGCGACGGATTCACCGGGCTCGATCACGTCAGTCGCGGTGAGAACTGCGACGCGCTGCTGGCCCTCGGTGGCTCGGGCATCGACGCCCTGGACGTAGAGGATGATCATCGCGGTGCCCAGCGCCGCGATGGCGAAGGCAACGCTGAGGAGGATGGATCGTCGTGCCATGGGTTCTGTCCTTACGGTGCTGGTGACGTGGTTGCTGTGAGTGGTGCTAGCCGCTCCCGGTCGCTTACTTGACGAGGACGATTGCCTTTGGGCCCGCCCCCGTGTAGTCGCCTTCGCCGCCCACTGTTGGGGCGACATCGGGCAAGGCAGTCCGATCGAAGAGAATGACTTTGAGTTCGCGAATGTTGTGTCCCGAGTCATCACTTACGAGCCCGTTTAGATCAGTGATGTCGCCATGGGCATCGCGCCTGTCGGTCAGGCGCTCCTCGGAGATGAATCCCGGCCTGAATTCTTTGATGGGCCAGTACTTCTTCCCGGTGTCCGGGTCGGAGTTGAAGATCGGAACCCAGAAGAATCGAGGGGAGTTGAAGATGTCCGCCGACAGTGCGTGATATCCGTCGTCCGATTCATCGCGAGAGGACACGAGGTCCCCGATCGTTGCCCCATTGGAGATGAAACAGCTCAACAAGTCGTCGTTGATATGAGTGCCCAGAATGGTCGCACTGGTCCGACTGTCGCTGTGGGCGCGACTGCAATTGCTGGTGGACGCAGAGTCAAGCCGCCCTGGGTCGTCCGCATCCACTCCCGTAATCAAACCTCGATTTGTTTCCGCTACCTTCAATCCAGGCTCGGTCGCGACGCAATTGGTGCCATCGACCGGGTTGTTGTTCTCGGAGATAAGACTGCTGCATTCACCGGTCGGTGATGGGTGAGGCTCAAGTGCTGGCTCGACTCCCCAGATGATGTTCATCTCGACGACGTGAGCGGGGTCGCTACGAGGGACATCGATAGTGCCGAAGTTTCCTTCGTTGGAGGCGTCGCAGTAGAGCTTCGGTGGTCCGACGGTGAGGGACTGGGCCGTGCTATCCGAGGACCAGGAGTTCAGGCCCTTCTTGTCCGGCGTCATGACCCGGACGAACCAGGTGTCGTCTACCGTCCTAACTTCGTTGGGTAGGGTCACCGTGATCGTCGTGGTCCCCTTGGGTGTTGTTGAAATCGTCACTTCGTGGTGTGCCGTGGCGGTCGCGAAGCCGACCTGTGTGACGCCCCCCAAGTCCTTGCCAGTCAGAGTGACGGTGACTGCATCAGTTCCAGTAGGGATCGGGTTCGGATTCGTGCTGATGGTGAAGACCAGGCTGTTGTCCTTGTCGACCGAGTCCGGGAGAAGGTCGGGCGCAGGCGGCGTGCTGGGTGTCTTGCTGTCGTTGCGGATGCTCTGAAGCCCGTAGTCGCAGCCGGTGACCGCGAAGAACGGCAAGGTTGCACCGGCCCGCGCCGCTCTGACCTGGGCCCAGGCCTCTGCATCGACGTCGACGCCATCGAAGTTGCCTGGCAGGGCACGCGCCAACCCGAAGGGCACATGTGCGTAGGGTGCCCAGAGCTTGACCGTCCAGTCTTCGCAGATGATGTATCCGTCGTTGTGGTCGAGATTGTCGAGGTCGACCGCCACGCCGCCCGAACCATCCGTGGCTTGGCCGGGGACAGCATTCTCGCTCTTCTTGAGGAACTCAGTTGCCTTAGTCACGACGTCGCTGTTACACGAGTCCTCATCGTCGAGCTCTGCTGCCGCGGCCAAGGCGGCGAGGTCGACGTCGGTCTGAATGAGCGACTTCTTGGCGTAGGCCTGGCCGAAGTCGACCGCGAAGGCGCCGATCCCGAGGAGCAGAACCGCAAGGAGGGCGAATAGAACAGCGGCCGCGCCACGCTCGTTGCGAGCTCGTGTGGAGACCATCACTTGCACCCCCCGGCCGGCAAGTACTCAACCCGCGACGTCGCGCTCTTGTCGATGGCGCCGTCGAACCACGGGAAGAACCCGATGTCGAGACTGGTGAACTGCACTCGCACCGTGATCGTGTCGCCGACCTTGGCTGGAGCGGGCCCGACGACGTCTACAGTGGGAGTGCTCGACGTCGGGGTGCCATCCAGCGTGTGCTCCCCCGTGTCTTCGATAGGGCTGGCATAACCGGGCCACTTTGCTTCATCGGGAGAGTCACACGGGTTGACCGCCGCAACGCGAGAGGACTCGCGGGCGGCATGTCCTCCGGCCTGCCAGGCCCAGAACCACAGACTGAACTGGATGATCCCGAACAGCAGGGTGAACAGAACCAGCGCGATCAGGCCGAACTCGACCGCCGCCGCTCCCTGTTCGTCGCGCCGGCGACGCAGCACATGAGTGTTCCGCATCAGAGCCTCCCCGCCCTTTGATTTCTCGTCCCGTCGAGGAGGCTCGTGGCTGCGGGAAGGCGGGACGGGGCAAATGTGGGACGTCTACCCAATGTGGGGGAGAGGTGAGGCCCTAGGCTGTCTAGCCCAGCCCGGCCCAGCGGGGCGGAAGTCCCTAACGCGGGGGAGGCGCAGGGGGCGTGTGGGGGAGAAGAGTGGTGAGCCCAAACCACGGGAGAGGGGTCGTTCGATGCCCGAGTTCATGGATGTGCACACCGGCATGGCCGGTATCACCCCGGAGGGCCTGATGGAGGCCCACAACGCCGACCTGGCCATCCAGGACGACGAGAAGGTCAACTTCAAGCACGCGTGGGCCGACCCGGAGAGCGGCATGGTCTTCTGCCTCTCCGAGGCCCCGAGTGCCGAAGCCGTCCAGAAGATCCACGAGCGGGCCGGTCACAAGGCGGACAACGTCTACGAGGTGCCGGTCCAGGCGTAGCGGGCTGCGCCCTGTGAGGCTACTTGCCTCACAGGGGCGCCGCGGACCCACCGGCGTACCTGGCCATCGACCCAGCCGTACGCGGCGGTGCCAGTACGTGCCCACCCGGTGCGAGGCCTCCTCGTGCAGGATGGGCTCGTTGGTGTGCGTGCTGGTCCCGTCGTGGCAGTGCCCTGGTCGGCTCGACCGCATGCCATGGCCGGGAGTGGGTAACCCAAGGCAGGACCTCGAGATCCGGGAGGGATCAATGGCGAACGACGAGCTCGACATCCGCGGCGACCTGCTGGCGGTACTGATCAAGAAGGTCGAGGAGGACCAGTACCCGTCCGCGACGATGATGGACATGATCGAGGACCAGCTCACGCCCGACGAGGTGTCGGAGTACGCGCGCGTGCTGCTCGACAAGGTCCAGGGGGACACCTACCCGAGCATCGACCTGATCCGCCGGCTCACCGACCTGTGCTGATGCCGCTGGCGAGGGCGGCGTAGGGAACTTCCACGAAGTGGACTAGACCTGCGGAATCCGTGGTTGAGGGTGCGTCGGATGCGGGTATCAGTCAGCCCATGGCAACCCGACGCAACATCTTCGTTCTCTCTGGTGGTGGATCTCGCGGCGCCGGTCAGGTGGGGATGCTCCGGGCCCTGTGGAACGCCGGGATTAGACCCGACGTGCTCATCGGGGGCTCGGTCGGCGCCATCAACGCCTGTTTCATGGGCGCCCACCCCAGCGCGCAGGGCATCGACGACCTCGCCGACGTCTGGCTCAACATGAGCGAGGAGGCGCTGTGCGGGCGGCGTCGGGGTGTCGTCGTCAACGTCTTCCGGCGCCGGCCCTACCTCTTCTCCGCCGACCGGTTCCGCAACCTGGTCTCGCAGTGGGTGCCGACCCACCGCCTCGAGGACCTGCCGGTCCCGGTCCGGGTGGCCACCACGGACATCGCGACCGGCCGCCCGGTCCACCACGACAGCGGCCACGTCCCCGAGATCCTCGCGGCCTCGGCCGCGCTGCCCGCGATCTTCCCACCGGTGGTGCTGGAGGGCCCCGACGGGCCCACCACCCACGTCGACGCCGGGGTCGCCGAGAACGTGCCGCTGTCCGGGGCGCTGGGCGTGGCGCAGCCGGGGGACCGGATCTGGGTGCTCGACGTGACCCGCCAGCCCACGACGCTGCGCACCCTGCGCAACCCGCTCGACGTACTCATCGCGTCCCTGGCCGCCTCGGTGCGCAACCGGGAGGAGCCGACGTTCCCCCGGGGTGCCGAGGTCATCCGGTGCAAGCTGGACGAGAGCTACGACTGCGGCGGCGTCTTCGACTTCTCGCACACCACCGAGCTGTTCCGCCTCGGAGAGGAGGCCGCGGTGGCCGCTCTCGAGTCGGTCGTGCCGACGCACGCGCTCGCCGCCTGACCCGCGGATCGGGTACGTCCGCCGTCCTTCGTGGACCGCGGACGCACCACGTGCCACTGTGGAGAGACCCCGTCTCCAGGAGGTGCAGCGCCGTGGATGAGACCCCCGAGCCGACCACCAGCGAGGCCTGTCCCGACTGTCACGCCCTGGTCGCCGACCTGGCCGCGCACAAGCGGTGGCACTCGCGGCTCGTGTCGAGCATCGCGAAGGCCGTCGAGCACGAGATCCAGCGAAGCGCCGGCGCGGGCTGAGGGGGCCTACGTGTCTCGGCGTCGCGCCGGCCCGGTCGCGCTGGCCGCGACCGGCGTCGCGCTGCTCTTCGCCGGTCCGGCCGTGGCCGCGACCATCACGGGCACCCCGGGTGACGACCGGCTGGTCGGTACGCCGCGGGCCGACACCATCTCCGGCCTGGCGGGGAGCGACGTGATCCGCTCGGGTCGCGGGGCCGACACCGTGCGGGGCGGCGACGGGAACGACGTGATCCAGCTCGGCAAGAACCCGCTGCTGGAGGGACCCCGGGGTGATCAGGCGCTGGGCGGCCGGGGCGGCGACGTCATCTTCGGGGGACCAGGGTTCGACGTCATCTCGGGCGGGTCGGGGAACGACGCGATCCGGGGTGGAGCCGGGCACAACACCCTGGAGGACGGCCGGGGCAACGACCTGCTGATCGGCGGGCGCAGCGGGGACGCGGCGTACGTGGGCCCCGGCCGGGACCGGGTCCACCTCGGCGGCGGCAGCGACGGCGTGTACATCAACGTCGACGGCAAGAGGGACGTGGTCTTCTGCGGACCCGGCCACGATCGGGTGTGGCGCGGGGCCAGGCTCGACCCCAGGGACCGGTTCCACGACTGCGAGGAGTTCAGCGACCACCCCTGACCGCGGTCACCGTCCAGGGCGACTCAGAGCTGGGAGAACAGGTCCGGCTCGTCGACGACCTGGCCGGGGCGTACGTCGGGGTGCCGAACGCGCGAGCCGGCGAACCCGGGGCCCGCGTCGGGGGCCCGACCCGCCTTCCAGGACGCGGCAGCCGAGTTGGCGACGCGATCGGCGTGCTCGTTCAGCTCGTGCCCGGCGTGCCCCTTCACCCAGCGGAACTCCACCCGGCGGCCGGCCATCGCCTCGTCGAGCGCCTTCATGATCTCGACGTTGAGCACGGGCTTCCCGTCGCCCTTCTTCCACCCGCGCCGCTTCCAGCCCGCCATCCACTTGGTGATCGAGTTGATGACGTAGGTGCTGTCACAGAAGACCAGCAGGTCCTCCGAGAGGTGCGCGGTCTGCTGGAGCAGGTCGAGCACGGCGGTCAGCTCGGCCATGTTGTTCGTGCCGTGCGCCCAGCCACCCGCCGCCCAGCACGCCTCGTCGACGTACCACCCCCAGCCCGCCGGGCCGGGGTTTCCGAGAGCCGAACCGTCCGCGGCGGCGATGATCGTCATGCGCGCATCCTGTCACGGGGCCCCGGTCCCGGATCGCCCACCACGGGTGAGGCGCGGTCGCCCGACCCGGGCCGAGGGTGGGGGGATTCCGAGAGAAGGGTGACGGACATGCCCCCTGGCAGGCGACATGAACGGCGTGAAGAGAGACGCGAGGATCGGCGCGGGGGTGGGGGAGCGGTCCACTACCAGATGCGCCAGCGCCTGGTCTCGATCGGCGACGACTACTGGATCGAGACCGACGACGGACAGCGGGCCTACAAGGTGGACGGGAAGGCGCTGCGGCTGAGGGACACCTTCGTGCTCGAGGACCCGCAGGGGCACGAGCTGGCGAAGATCCAGGAGAGGCTCATGCGGGTGAAGGACGCGATGGAGGTCGAGGACGCCGAGGGCCACCGGATGGCGATGGTCAAGAAGGCGCTGATCAGCCCGCTGCGGGACCGGTGGAAGGTCGAGGTCAGCGACGGGCCGGACCTGGAGATCCACGGCAACGTGGTCGACCACGAGTACACGTTCACCGACGGGCACCGCGAGGTGGCGTCGGTGTCGAAGAAGTGGTTCCGGGTGGCCGACACCTACGGCGTCGAGGTCGAGCCCGGTCAGGACCCCGTGACCATCCTGGCTGCCACGGTCGCGATCGACACCATGGCCCACGACTAGCGCCGGGCTCCCGAACAGCGAGGACCCCCGCTCCCGGGTGGGAGCGAGGGCCCTCGTGTGCAGCCGGACGACCGGTCGGTCAGGGCTGCTGGGTGATGCGGTCGGTGGGCGTGGGGCTCACCGGGTCGTGCGCGAGCAGGTACGAGCGGAGCGAGTCGATGTCGAGCCCGCCGATGAGCTTGGCCGTCCCCTCCTTGAAGGTGGCGAAGCCGTCACCGCCGTCGGAGAGGAAGTTGTTGGCCACGACGCGGTACGTCGTACCGTCCTCCAGCGCCACCATCGGCGTCGCCGGGTCGCCGTCGGCGTCCACCATCACGGACCCGGGCACCAGGGCGTCGGTGTCCGCGAGCGCGGCGTCCGAGGTGTCCCAGGTGTAGGTGAGGCCGGAGACCTGGAGGATCTTCTTCGAGCCCTCGTTGCCGCCGTTCCACTGCTCGTTGAGCAGCGCCTTGATCTGGGCGCCGGTCAGGTCCATCGACACGACGAAGTTGTTGAACGGCTGCACCGAGAACGCCTTGCCGTAGGTCACCTCGCCCTGCTCGTTCTCCACCAGGTCGGCGCGGATGCCGCCGGGGTTCATCAGCGCGATGACCGGCTTCTGGCCGGAGCCCGTGACGACGCTGCTGTCCGCCTTCTGCGCGTCGGCGATCAGGTTGCCCAGCGGCGAGTCCCCACCGTCGGCGTCGGCCGTCCGGGTGATCTGGCTGCCCGGCTCGATGTGGCCGATGACCTCGTTCTCGATCGGCGCGACCAGCGTCTTGTAGGTGTCGATCAGCGAGAGCAGGTCGCCCGCCGGCGTCACGGTGCTGTCGTTGCGGACGATCATGTTCCGCGCGTACTCCGCCGGACGCACGATGTCGTGGGTCCTCGGGTCGATCAGCAGGTGCAGCTTGGAGACCATGCGGCCGAACGACGAGGCGCTGGTGAGCAGCCGCGGGTTGCCCGCCGGGTCGTCCACGACGCAGTTGTAGGCCTGGTGCGTGTGGCCCGAGACGACGGCGTCGATGGCCGGGTCCAGGTTCTGCGCGATGTCGAGCGCCGGGCCGCTCGAGGCGGTGCAGTCGTTGTACGCCGTGGGGTCGGCGGGGGCGACGCCCTCGTGCAGCAGCACCACGATCGACTTGACGCCCTTGGCACGCAGCTTGGGCACCAACGCGTTCGCGGTCTCGACCTCGTCGGTGAACGTGACGCCCTGGATGCCCGCCTGGCTGACGATCGAGGCGGTGCCCTCCAGCGTCATGCCGATGAAGGCGACCTTCTGCCCCTTGACCTTGAAGATCTTGGTGCCGGGGAAGACGGTCTCGTGGCCGCCGTGTGCCGCCGGGTCGTCGAACTTCGCGTTGGCGGAGAGGTACTGGAACTTCGCGCCCTCGAAGTCCTGGCCGGCGGGGCAGGAGTCCTGGCCGTTGGCGCCGTCGCCGTCGTCGAGACAGCCGCCGTGCTGCATGCGCTTGAGCTCGCGGTAGCCCTCGTCGAACTCGTGGTTGCCGACCGAGGTGACCTGCAGGCCGATCCGGTTCATCGCCTTGATCGTGGGCTCGTCGTGGAAGGCCGCCGACAGCAGCGGCGAGGCGCCGATCAGGTCACCCGCGGCGACGGTGATCGGGACCGCGCCGTTCGCGCGCGAGGTCTTGCGCTCGTCGCGGATCTTCCGGGCGAGGTACGCCGCGCCGCCGGCGGGCGTGTTGTTGATCCGGCCGCTGGAGCTGGTGGACGGCACCGTCTCGAGGTTGCCGTGGAAGTCGTTGAGCGCGAGCAGGTCGAGCTTGACGAAGTCCTTGGTGTTGGACTTCTGGAGGTGGGTGTAGACGCTCTTGGCGTCCGGCCCGGACGGTCGAGCAGCCGTGGCGCTGGATCCAGCGACCGTGCTGATCCCGAGTGCCAGCGTGGACAGCGCGACGACCGAGAGTGCGCTGAGCCGGCGACCATGGAATGGCATGCAGAACTCCTTGTGGGTGAGAGGTCCCCGGAACCGTAACCCGCCTCACACTCCTCAGGGCACAACTCACGCAACGTGTGTGCGGCGGGGAGATGTCGGGGTCGGTGCGTCCGGTGGCTCGGGTGGGCGAGTGAAGCGTTGTGCTTCACCATGGGATAGTTCAGGAACTGGCTTGATTCAGGCCAGGTGGATGAGCGCGGCGCCGCCGAGGGCGAGCAGCCAGCTGGCGAAGCTGCCGATGAGGAAGTACTCGGTGACGTCGCTGGGCCCGTCCTGAGGAGCACCTCGGTCGCCGCGCCGCTGCGCGCGCTGGAGCTCCGGGAAGCGCAGCAAGCCCTTCGCCGCCACCACCACGGCGGCGGCGGTCAGGGCGCCGAGCGCTCCCAGCGCGACGACGAAGACGCGCTCCATCGGCCCGAGGACCCGCCCGCCCTTCAGCTGCTTCTCGTTGGTCGTGGCCGGGACGCCGACCGCGTCGAGGACCAGGCGCACGACGATGTTGGCGGTCGCCAGCTGGGCCGCCAGGACACCGAGGGCGACCACCACCGCGGGCGTCGGCCAGTGCGCCACGAGGGTGCGGTCGAGCCAGGCCGGCCACCCCGGAACCCGGTCCACGGCCTGGATGCCGAGGACGGCGATCGCGGTGCCCGCCAGCGCCGAGAGGAGCGCGAGGTTCCGGCACCGGCCGCGCCGCCGACCGGACGCTGCGGGCGTGAGCGCCGCGTCGGAGGCCACCAGCCAGCCGGCCAGGCATCCGCCGAGGAGGGCGACCAGCAGGAGGGCCCAGCCCGCGGAGGGCCGGAGCGTCATGACGCCAAGCAGCAGGACCAGCCAGCCTGCTCCGAGGCACGCCGTACGTCGGCGGTGCCCGACCGTGTCGTGGGAGGCCCGGCCGAGGTCACAGACGCCCAGGGCGGCCAGCCACACACCCACCAGGGCCAGGCTCACGGGCGGTCCTCCTCGGCGTCAGTCCTGAGCGTCCGCCGTCTCGGCGAAGCTGCGATGAGCCTCGCGCACGGCGCCGACACCCCGCGCGAACTGCTGGCTGACCGCGGACCGGCTGATCCCCTCGGTCGCGGCGATGTCGGCCTGGCTCTCGCCCCTCAGCGCGGCCGCGAGGAGCCGGTGCCCGCGGTCCCCGAGCCGGTCGACCAGGGCGTCGCGGGTCAGCAGGAACGCGTTGACCCGCCCGGCGTCCGGCCCGACGTACCAGGTCCGCTCGGTCGAGCGTCGGGGCCGGGAGAGGACCTCGAGCGCCTCCCGGGCGGACCACCAGCCGGGGCCGTCCTGCAGCAGTGGCCGTCGCCCTCCGTCGTGGACGGTGACCTCGCCGTGCCCCAGGCCGCACCGGACGTCCACCGTCGGCAGCAGGACCAGCCGGACGAGCAGGGCCGCGAGGGCGGCGTCGGCGACGGTCGTGAAGGCACCCTGGAACTCGTCCCCGACCGTCGGCTCGAGCACCTGCGCGGCCTCGACCAGGCCCGCCACCTCGTGGAGCGCGGCGCCGATCCGCTCCTGGGCGGCGGCACGGTCGTCGAGACGACGGGAACCCACCACGTCGCCGATCAGCGTGTACATCGCGGTCATGCGGTTGAGCATATGTCTTAACTTCTCAGAAGTTAAGGTTCAGGGTTGATCGACGGGCCTCGACTCCGGCGGGGCGGGTGACCTGCTGCGGCCCTGGGCACCGGTCCCCGGGACTGGTCTCGGCCAGTGACGGCGCGACGCCGGGAAGGCCTCCGCCGGGGCCATTCCCGCGGGCAGGTCTGCGATCTAGCATGCGGGAATGAGCCCGTCCCCATCCGAGGGGTCCGTGTCGGAGCGTCTGGCGGCCGCAGCGGCCTTCGCGCTCATCGGCCGCGCGGAGGAGCGCTCACGGCTCACCGAACTGCTGGCCCCGGAGGGGCCTGCCGCCGTCTTCGTGCACGGTCCCGGTGGGATCGGCAAGACGACGCTGGTCACCGGCACGCTGGCGTCCCTGCCGCTGAGGACGATCACACTCGACGCACGCCAGGTCGAACCCACCGAGCCGGGAGCTCTGGCCGCGCTCGGCGCCGCCCTCGGCGCGCCGGCACCGTCATCGGCGCCCGCGGCCGCCCACGAGATCGCGGCCGCGGGCGCCGACGTCCTCGTGATCGACAGCTTCGAGCGCCTCAACCTGCTCGACGGGTGGATCAGGAACGAGCTGGCCAGCGCTCTACCAGCCACCGTCACCGTGCTCCTGGTGGGCCGGCGTGGCCCGAACGTCGCCTGGCGCACCGCTCCCGGCTGGCGGACCCTGCTGGCCGAGCTGGTGGTGGGACCCATGACCGGCCACGACGTCGACCTGCTGCTCGCCGCGCACGGCGCCCGGGGTGACGACGCCGACCGGATACGGACCTTCGCACGCGGACATCCGCTGGCTGCCGTGGTCGCCGCCGAGGCGCTGGCTCGCCATCCCGGTCTTCCGCTCGGGTCCGGGGCGCCGGCCGACGTGGTCGAGGAGCTGTTCGCGGTGATCCTCGACGACCTGCCGCCACGGGAGCGGGCCACCGTGGAGGCGGTGTCGGTGCTGCGACGCGTGACCGTGCCGCTGCTGGCCGCGGTCGTCGACGGGCAGGACGTCGAGGAGGCCTGGCGGACCCTGCGGCGTCTGCCGTTCACCACCACCACCGCCACCGGTCTCGAGCTGTCCGGTGTGGCAGCGCCCGTCCTGCTCGAGGCGCTGGAGCTGCGCGACCCGCTCCGGGTGCGAGGGCTGCGGGCACGGGCCGCCCGGGCCGTCCTCGACTCCCTGCCCGTGGGCCCGGACTGGCAGAGCACCGCCGACCTGCTCCACCTGGTGCAGAACCCGATGATCCGCAACGCTTACGCGCCGCCGGGGATGCTGCAGCACCCGGCCGAGCAGGCCCGGGCCGAGGACCATGACGAGATCGTGGCCATAGCCCGGCGGACCACCGGTGAGGAGTCCGCTCGGCTGGCCGAGCGCTGGTGGCAGATGCGGCAGGAGGACTTCTCCGTGGTGCGGGGCGGCAACGGCGAGGTCGCCGGCTTCTCGGTCGTCGCCACCCTCGATCCCGACGACGGGCCGCCCGAGGACCCCGCCCTCCGGGCCGTGGTCGGCCATCTGCGGCGCGACCCCATGCCGCCGGGGGCGCGGGCCGTGGTGCTTCGGTGGGCACTGGGCAGCAGGCACGGCGAGCAGCCCAGCCCCG
The DNA here is from genome assembly GCF_039531775.1 of Nocardioides koreensis. Taxonomy (NCBI): domain Bacteria; kingdom Bacillati; phylum Actinomycetota; class Actinomycetes; order Propionibacteriales; family Nocardioidaceae; genus Nocardioides; species Nocardioides koreensis. Next base: position 73,898 of record NZ_BAAAQR010000010.1, read on the forward strand.
AGGTGGCGACGCTCGTGGTCGACCTCAAGCGGACCTATCTCGAGCTGCGACCGACTCTTCGCCGGGTCTACACCGTCGTCGCGGACTGGTCCGTCGCGGCGCCGGTACTGCGGGTGATGGGCTTCGACCCGCTGGAGGAGGTCCACGTGGGCGACCGGCGATTCGTCCTCGCGCGCCTGGACTTCGGGCCAGGTGGCGTGGACGCCTGGATCGGTCGGCACGTCCTCGCCGAGCAGCTGGCACCGTCCTCCGCAGCAGCGGTCGGAGATGTCGGTCCAGCCGGCAGCCCGGCGTACGCCGTCCCGGAGCCGGGCCGGGCCACGGCCGACCGGCACTCCGTGCTGGCGCTGACTGCCCGGGAGCGAGAGGTGCTGGCGCTGCTCGCCGAAGGGATGACGAACGCCCAGCTGGCCCGGACCCTCTTCATCAGCGAACGCACCGCCAACCGGCACGTCAGCAACATCTTCACCAAGCTCGGCGTGCACAACCGGACCCAGGCGACCCGGGCCGCGACGGCCGCGGGACTGACCGGCTGAGCGTCATCAGCGCGGCCGGGCCGGCCTGTCCGGCGGACGCTCCATCCGTGGATGGAGCGTCGAATGGAGCGTTCACCCGATGAACGGACGGGGGTGGAATTCCTACCGTCGGAGGACGTCAGATCCACTCCGATGAGAGGAACCACCGTGCACATCCGCATCGTCACCTTCAGCCTCGCCGTCCCCGCCGATGACTACGTCCGTCTGGCCACGGACGTCGCGCCCGCGTTCGCTTCGTGGCCGGGACTGGTGGGCAAGTGGTGGCTGGGCGACGCCGCCTCCGGGACGTACGGCGGCGTCTACCTCTTCGCCAGCCGGGAGCACGCCGATCGGTCACGGGACACCGATCTGTTCCGGGGCATGCACACCAACCCGGCCCTGAGAGACGTCAGGGTCCGGGAGTACGACGTCCTCCAAGCCCCCACCGCCGTCACCACCCCGATCCCGCACGGCGCCCGATGAGGCCGCCGCCGGTGCCGCAGCGGTTGTCCCGCGCCCCTGGCCGAATGAGTCCCATCGCCGCACCGATGACCACCTCACCCATCACCATCCCCGAGAAGGAATCCGCATGAACATCGCATCCCTCACCCGCGTCACCGTCCCCGCACCCGTCCCCCGCGCAGTCAGCGGGGACGTGGAGCTGCGGCCGCTCCGGCCGGGTGACTCTGCCGCCGTGCTCGCTGTCTTCGCCGGGATGAGTCCTCGGTCGCGCGAGCTTCGGTTCCTGGCGCCGAAGCCGCGACTCTCCACCGCGGACGTGCGGCGGCTCACCGCAGTCGACCGGCGTGACCACGTCGCCCTCCTGGCCACGTCGGCACACAAGCCGATCGGCATCGCGCGGTTCATTCGTGATCGCAACGACCCCGAGTCCGCTGAGGTGGCGGTGGCGATCGTGGACCACTGGCACCACCAGGGTGTCGGCAGCACGCTGTTGGACGCGCTGGTCCAGCGCGCCGTCGAAGTCGGCGTGCGACGTTTCACCGCGCTGGTGTCGCACGACAACACGGCCGTCCACCGGCTGCTGCACCGGTCCGCGAGCGGTCTGTCCCGTATCGGCATGGACCGCTGGACCGTGGAGTACGCCATGTCGCTGGAGGGAGAGCGCCATGAGGAGGGCTGAGGATCCTCGCGACCCTCGACCCCCAGGTCGGGGCTCGTCTCGGTGAGGGAGAACCGTTTGTGCAGCCGGGTCCGCCCCCGATGCGGGTCTCGGCGGGAACCGGGCGCCCTGGACCGCCAGGACGTCGACGGCAGGCGTTGTCGGAAGGTCCGTGACGAATCGGCGAGGCCCAGCCAGACAAAACCGCCTCTGACCTGCGATTCCGCAGGTCAGAGGCGGTTTTTGTTCGGTCGGGCTGACAGGATTTGAACCTGCGACCCCTTGACCCCCAGTCAAGTGCGCTACCAAGCTGCGCCACAGCCCGAAGGCCTTCCGTGGAAGGCCGCGTGAACACTATCGCAGCCCGGCCGAGGAACCGGAATCGGGCTCGCCACAGGCCCGGGGGAGTGTCGGACGGCCGCGATCGGGGATGACCAAGGGCCCTGCCCGGGGGTCGTACGCCGTGCCGAGACTGGGCCATGACCAGCCCCGTCCTGACCTTCCTGGGTGCCGCCGGCACGGTGACGGGGAGTCGTTTCCTGATCGAGCACGACGAGACCCGGGTGCTCGTCGACTGCGGGCTCTACCAGGGGCTCGCGAACCTCCGGCGCCGCAACTGGGAGACGCTCCCGATCGACGCCGCCAGCATCGACGCGGTCGTGGTGACCCACGCGCACCTCGACCACTGCGGCTACCTCCCGAAGCTGGTGCGCGACGGGTTCGGGGGCCGGATCGTGTGCACCGAGGACACCGCCGAGCTCGCGACCATCGTGCTGCGCGACAGCGCCCGCCTGCAGGAGGAGGACGCGGCGTACGCCAACGACGTCGGCTTCTCCAAGCACCACCCCGCGCTGCCGCTCTACGACGCCGGGGACGTCGAGAAGACCCTGCCCCTGCTGGAGCGGGTGGAGTTCCTGCAGCCCACCGAGGTCGCGCCCGGCGTCGTGGTCACGCTCCAGCCCGCCGGCCACATCCTCGGCTCGGCCACGGCCTTGGTCGAGGTCGACGGGGCCAGCGCGCTCTTCAGCGGTGACCTCGGCCGCACCGGGCACCCGCTGCTGCGCCCGCCGACGGACCCACCGGCCGCGGACGTCGTGGTGGTGGAGTCGACGTACGGCGACCGGCGCCACCCGCCGCGAGACCCGCAGGTCCTCGCAGGCGCCGTCCGGCGGACGGTCGGCCGGGGCGGCAGCGTGCTGATCCCCGCCTTCGCCGTGGACCGCACCGAGCTGGTGATCCTCGAGCTCACGCGGCTGATGCACGCGGGGGAGATCCCACGGGTGCCGATCTTCGTGGACAGCCCGATGGCCCTCGCGGCGCTGGCGGTCTACCGGCGCGCGGTGCGGCAGGAGTCGGTGCAGCTGCGCGACGAGGTGCGCGGCGCGCACGGCATCCTCGAGGACACCGACCTCCACGCGATCCGGGACGCGACCGCCTCCCAGCGGCTCAACCGCCCCACGGTGCCGTGCATCATCATCTCCGCCTCCGGGATGGCCACCGGCGGTCGTGTCGTCCACCACCTCGCCCAACAGCTGCCGGACCCCCGCAACTGCGTCGTGCTCACCGGCTACCAGGCCGTGGGCACCCGCGGGCGCCAGCTCCAGGAGGGGGCCCGCCAGGTCAAGATGCACGGACGGTACGTGCCGGTGCGCGCCGAGATCGTCGACGTCCAGGACTTCTCGGTGCACGCGGACGCCGACGAGATGGTCCGCTGGATCGGCCGCATGCCCACCCCGCCCGACAACGTGTACGTCGTCCACGGCGAGCCGCACGCGGCGGCCACCCTCGCCGCCCGCATCGACGACGAGCTCGGCTGGTGCGCGGTGGTGCCGAGGTACGGCGAGCGGGTGCGGGTCGGCGGCACCCTCCCGGCGCCCGCGGTGCCGCAGGGCTGAGCCTCGACAAACCCGGGGCGCGGTCGCCCCGGCGCGTCGTACCGTCGCGCTGTGCATCCCACCTGGCAGGACCCGTGGTGGGTCGAGGGCGCCCACGCCTGGATCGACGGTCGGCTCGACGCGCTCGGCCTCGCCCGCACCGGTGACATCGAGCAGCCCCACGTCTACGAGTGGTCGACCGTGATGCGGGTCCCGACGGCCGGCGGGGACGTCTGGTTCAAGGCCAACCACGACGCGCTGCGCCACGAGGCCGCCCTGGTCGAGCTGCTCTCGCGGCGCCGGCCCGACGTCGTGCCGCCGCTGCTGGCCCGCGACGGCGAGCACGGCTGGATGCTGATGGGCCACGCGGGCGAGCAGCTGCGGGCGCTGGTCCCGGTCGAGCGCAGCCTCGACCGGTGGTGCGACGCGCTCGCGGCGTACGCGCGCGTCCAGCTCGCCATGGTCGACGACGTGGACGAGCTCCTCGCTCTGGGGGTGCCCGACATGCGGCTGGCGCTGCTGCCCGGGAAGCTCGAGCGGCTCCTGGTCGAGATCGACGCCGAGCCGCGGTTCCACGAGGGCGTGCCGCGCGTCGCCGACCTCTGCGAGGAGCTGGCGGCCTTCGGGATCCCCGACACGATCCAGCACGACGACCTCCACGACGGCCAGGTCTTCGTGCGCGACGGCCGCCACCTCGTCCTCGACTGGGGCGACGCGTGCGTCACCCACCCCTTCCTCTCCCTGGCGGTGACCCTCGAGGGCGTGATCGCCTGGGGGCTGGACGACGTCGAGGACTCCGTGGACACCGCGCCGTTCCGCGACGCCTACCTCGGCCCCTTCGCCGAGAGGTACGACGGGGACCTCGCCGCGGCCTGCGAGATCGCGGTCCGGCTCGGCTGGGCGTGCCGGGCCGTCAACGGCCACCTCGACAGCGACGTGGCCCACACGCGCACGCGGCTGCGGATGTGGCTCGACGGGCGCGCCTGAGCTCCGGCCGTCAGTGCTCGAGGCGGAACGCGCGGCCGCTCACCGACGTGGGGCGGATCTCCACGACGTTGTACTTCACCGTCCCGAGCCAGGGGCGCAGGCCGATCTCGTCGGCCCGGTGCTCCTCGTCCTCCTCCAGGCGGCGGGCCCTCCCGCGCAGCACGACGCTGTGCGCGCTGCGCTCGTCGTAGTCGTCGATCTCGAAGACGACGTCGGGGTGCATCACGACGCCGAGGAGCTTGTCGCCCTCGGCGGTCCGGAACAGCAGCCGGTCCCCGTCGACCGCGTAGTTGACCGGGACCAGGTGGACCTCGTCACTCATCCGGAACGCCAACCGGCCGAACTCCGCCTCGCGCAGCAGCTCCCAGCACTCCTCGTGGGAGAGCACGGTCACGACGTCGTCGTCGTAGGTCATGTCCCCATCCTCGCTCGCCGACCGTAGCCGCGTCAGTCGCCAGTCCCGATGGTCACGCTCGCAGCGCCGAGGGTGCCCATGCCCGAGGATGGACCGGTCCCGGGCTCGCGGGACAGGGGAGCACGTCCCGCCCGCGGCAGACCTTGGGCCCGCTCACCGGCCACGTAGGTTCGGGGGAGCGAACCGCACCCGACGAGAGGACCCCGATGACCGTCCAGCCCACCGTCGCACTCCTCGGCACCGGCACCATGGGGGCCGGCATGGCGCGCAACATCGCGGCCGCCGGGCTCCCGCTCCGGGTGTGGAACCGGACCGCGGAGCGGGCCGAGCCGCTCGCCGGCGTGGCCACGGTCGCCGGCAGCGTCGCCGAGGCCGTCGACGGCGCCGACGTCGTGCTGACGATGCTGTACGACGCCGACAGCGTCGCGGCCACCATGGAGGAGGCCCGGGGCAAGCTCGGGGCGGACGCGATCTGGCTGCAGCAGAGCACGGTCGGCATCGCCGGCACCGAGCGGCTGGCGAGGCTCGCCGACGAGCTCGGCGTCGCCTTCGTGGACGCGCCGGTCCTCGGCACCAAGAAGCCGGCGGCGGACGGCGCCCTGGTGGTGCTGGCCTCCGGCCCGCAGCAGGTCCGCGACCGGCTCGCACCCGTGCTCGACGCCATCGGCAGCCGCACCATGTGGGTCGGCGAGGCCGGCGCCGGCTCCCGGCTCAAGCTCGCCGCGAACGCCTGGGTGTTCACCGTGGTCGAGGGGGTCGCCGAGTCGCTGGCCCTGACCCGCGACCTCGGGCTGGACCCGCGGCTGTTCCTCGAGGCGGTCCAGGGCGGCGCGCTGGACGCGCCGTACGTCCAGCTCAAGGGCGGCGCGATGCTGGACGGCTCCTTCGACCCGGCGTTCGCGCTCTCCGGGGCGCTGAAGGACGCCGAGCTGATCCTGGAGGCCGGCCGCAGCGCCGGGCTCGACCTGGCCGCGCTTCCCGGGATCCGCGAGCACTTCGCCCGGGCGGTCGAGGCGGGGCACGGCGACCTCGACATGGCCGCCACCTACCTCGAGCACTGATCTCGACAGGCTCGATCAACGAGGGGCGGCTCGATCAACGAAGGGCGCTACTGGCCCGACATCACGCCCACGCGCTCGCGCCGGAAGCCCGGGAACACCGTGCTCGTCGAGGCGCCGAACCGGGCGGCGACCACCTCCGCCAGCACGCTGCGGTAGTCGGTGGTCACCAGCAGGTCGGAGTCGACGTCGCCCTGGAGCCCCGGCCAGGTCCCGTAGTAGGCGCCGCCCCGCACCCCGGCGCCGGCCACGAACATCACGTTGCCGTAGCCGTGGTCCAGGCCCATGTTGGCGTTCTCGGCGACCCGGCGGCCGAACTCGCTGAGCGCCACGAGCGTCACCGTGTCGGCCAGCTGCCCCAGATCGGTGAAGAACGCCGCCACGGCCGAGGCGAGCTCGCCGGCGTTGCGCACCATCCGGCCGCGCTCCACGGTGCCGAGGTCGGAGTGCATGTCCCACTCGCCTTGGTCGACCGTGATCACCTCCACCCCCACGTCCCCGCGGATCACCCGCGCCACCGCGGCCATCGCCCTGCCCAGGTCGCCGTCGGGGTACGACGCGCCGTGCGCCGGCGTCGCGCTGGTCGCCCGGACCGGGTCGAACCCGTCGACGGAGGCGAACGTCGCCTGCATCGCCCGGCCGAGCGAGCTGGTGTCGGCGTCCCAGAGCGTCCGCAGCGACCGGCGCCGCTCACCGTGGTCCCACTGGTCCTCACCGGCGATGCTGACGCTGTCGAGGTTGCCGGCGGCCATCACCGGCTCGGGGCCGTAGAGGGACGCCGGCACGGTGCCGTTGCCCAGGTTGAAGCCCTGGAGGGGGGAGCGGCCGGCGTCGGTCCCGATCAGCCGGTTCAGCCAGCCGACCCGGGTGGTCGAGCCGGGGTTCGCGTCCTCGACCTCCTCCATGGCGGCGAAGTGGGACCGGTTGGGAGCCGGCAGCCCGGTCGCGTGGACGGCCGCGAGGCTGCCCGCCTGCCACAGCGGCACGAGCGGCCCGAGCTCCGGGTGCAGCCCGAACTGCGCATCCTTCACCAGCAGCCGATCGGCGGGTACGGCGATCCGCGGCCGGGCGCTGTAGTAGACGGGGTCCGCGTGCGGCACCACCAGGGAGAGCCCGTCGGCCGCCCCGCGCAGCGAGAGCACCACCAGGACCGAGGATGCGGGAGTGGCGGCCGCCGCCGACGTGCGCACCACCGCGGAGCCGAACGCGGTGCTCGCACCCGCGACCGTGAGGGCCCCGGCGAGCAGGCCGCGCCGGCTCAGCGCGGCGTACTCCCGGCAGCAGGGTGGGGTGGGGGAGGGCGTCATGGTCGTCACCTGGTCAGGAAGGCGGGGGAGTCGAGGAAGGTACTGAGCAGGCGCGGCATCCCCCACTTCACCAGCGGGTGGTCCCGGGTGATCACCTCGCCGGGCGCCAGGCCGGTGGCCTCGCAGCACGCGCGCAGCAGCCTCGACGTCGATCGTCGGTGCAGCAGCCGCTGGGAGAGATGGTCGACGAGGACGTCGAACCGCACCCGGTCCTGGGGCAGCCACGAGCGGGGCGACCGGTAGGTGATGCCCTCCGAGGGCCACCAGCCCCCGCTCATCGCCAGGTGCGCGTTCATCGACGCGAGCAGGCGCGAAGGCGAGGACCACGACTGGTTGTCGATCGGCTGGCCGTCGGGCCGCGGCCACGAGAACGGCATCGTCCCCATGTCGGCCACCTGCCAGAGCATCTGGTTGGCGGCGTCCTTCCCGGTGGTGGGCCGGGCCACCGACACCCCGAGGGCGCGGTACGTCGCGACCAGGTCCTCACCCGGGTCACGCACCTTGGCGCCCACGGCGTCCCGGAACTCCGCGGACGACACCAGCGCCCGCAGCACCGGCACGATCGCGGTGTGGTGGTCGAGGTAGACCCGGGCGAGCCGGTCCACCAGCGAGTCGGAAGGGTCGTCGCCGACGAACTTCACGGCCAGCCGCCGGGCCAGGCGGGCGGCGGTGGCCGGGTGGTGGGCGAGGTAGCGCAGGTAGCGGCGGGTCAGGTCCCGCCCGTCGGCGGCGGCGTTGGCGTCGGAGAAGCCCATCACCGTGACCGTGCCGCGCGAGTGCCGGCTCGCGTCGTACGACGGCGCCCACGTGTCCCACATGTCGACGGTCCAGCCGGTGAGGATGCGGGCGCTGTCCTTGACGTCGTCCTCGTCGTACTCGCCGCGACCGACGGTGTGCAGCTCCAGCAGCTCCCGGCCGAGGTTCTCGTTGGGGTGCCTGGCCGTCGAGACGGCGTTGTCGAGGTAGACCAGCATCGCCGGGTGCGCGACCGCGGCGTGGAGCAGTTGGTCGAACCGGCCCAGCGCCCCGGCCCGGATCGTGTCGCCGTAGTCGGTGCGGTGCACGAAGTGGGCGTCCCCGACGGCGGGCACGTTGAGGTGGTTCTCCCAGAACTCCGTCATCACCTCGAGCAGCTGGCGGCGCGAGGTCATCCGCCGCATCAGCACCCAGCGTTCGTAGTCGAGCATGACCTCCCAGCCGCCCTCGGTGCCGGAGACCTGGCGCTGCCACAGCGCGGCGGGTTGCCGAGACAGGCTCGGCCACCAGTCGCGGAGGCCGGCGACACCGGGGTCGGAGACCCGGCCCGGGGAGAGCTGCCGGTCGAACCAGGCCCGGGGGCCGCCCTGCCGCCGCACCTGCCGGGCCAGCGCCGGCGTCACGCCGTACGAGAACCGGCCGACCAGGTGCCGACCGCGCGCCGGCAGCAGCGGGTCACCGCGGAAGTGGGCGGGGGTGTAGGTCGCCATGCGTCGTGCTCCCGGATGCGAACGCTTCTGGACCACCGCAGGGTACGAGCCCAGGGCCGCCGCTGTCCGGGGAACGCGCGGGATCGCCCGCATGCGCTGATCGCGTCGGCCGCCCGGTAGAGTTCGTGGCCCGATCGCCCCCGCACGTAAGGATCACGAGCTCCTCCGATGGACGGCTCTCAAAGTCGCCCGCTCTCCCCGATGTCTGGGGGAGGGCGCCGATGACCGCGTGGATCCTGTTGGCCGCGGCGCTGCTGCTGATCGCCGCCTGTGGCGTCTTCGTGGCCGCCGAGTTCTCCTTCGTGACCGTCGACCGCAGCAAGGTCGAGCAGGCCGCGAGCGAGGGTGACGGCAAGGCCCGGGGGCTGCAGCAGGCGCTGCGCAGCCTCTCGACCCAGCTCTCCGGCGCCCAGGTGGGCATCACGGTCACGAACCTCGCCATCGGATTCCTGGCCGAGCCGGCGATCGCCACGCTCATCGACGGGCCGCTCGAGGCCGTCGGCGTGCCCACGGGCGCGGTGGCGCCGGTCGCGGTCGGCATCGGCCTGACCGTGGGCACAATCCTCACGATGATCTTCGGTGAGCTGGTGCCGAAGAACCTCGCGCTCGCCAAGCCGATGGAGGTCGCGCGGGCCACGCAGCGGTTCCAGCGCACCTTCACCGCGGTCAACCGGATCCCGATCCGGCTGCTGAACGGCTCGGCGAACGCGTTCGTCCGCAGGCTCGGGATCGAGCCGCAGGAGGAGCTGCGGTCGGCGCGCAGCTCCACCGAGCTGGCCTCGCTGATCCAGCGCTCGGCGGTCCAGGGCACGCTCGACGCCGACACCGCCGAGCTGATGGAGCGGTCGGTGGAGTTCGGCTCCCGCACCGCGGGCGAGATCATGACGCCCCGGGTCCGCACCACCAGCCTCGAGATCAACGACCGGGCGAGCGACGTGATGGAGCTGGCGCGGCAGACCGGCCACTCGCGCTTCCCGGTCCTCGACGCCGACGAGGGCGTGGTGGGCACAGTCCACGTCAAGAACGCCGTGGCGCTGCCGGTCCACGAGCGCCCCACTACCAAGGTCAAGCACCTGATGGCCAAGCCGATCGTGGTGCCCGACTCGCTGCGGCTCGACCCGCTGCTGGCCCTGCTGCGCAAGGACGGCTTCCAGATGGCGGTCGTGCTCGACGAGTACGGCGGCCAGGCCGGCATCGTCACGCTCGAGGACGTCGTCGAGGAGATCGTGGGCGACATCGCCGACGAGCACGACCGGCTCGGTGCGCGGGCCCGCCAGCGCCGGGACGGCAGCTGGACGCTGTCCGGGCTGCTGCGCCCCGACGAGGTCGAGGACCTCACCGGCGTCGCCCTGCCCGACCACGAGGACTACGACACCATCGCCGGGCTGGTGCTGCGCGCGCTCGGCCGGGTGCCCGAGCCCGGGGACCTCGCCGAGGTCCCGGTGCCCGACAACTCCGACCCCGACGAGCCGCGCGAGAAGCTCGCGATCCTGACCGTCGAGCGGATGGACGGGCGCCGGATCGACCGGGTCGGCCTGCGCGTGCTCGAGGGCGTGGAAGACCAGACGGAGGGGGAGTCATGAGCCCTCCGATCGCCCTCCTCGTCGCCGTCCTGCTGCTGCTCGGCAACGCCTTCTTCGTGGCCGCGGAGTTCGCGCTGGTCTCGGCTCGTCGTACCCAGATCGAGCCGCGCGCCGAGGCCGGGTCCCGCATCGCCCGCACCACGCTGCGCGCGATGGAGAACATCTCCCTGGTCATCGGCGTCAACCAGCTCGGGATCACCGTGTGCTCGTTGGTCCTCGGTGCCGTCGGCGAGCCCGCGGTCTCGCACCTGCTGGAGCCGGTGCTGCACGCCGCGCACGTCCCGGAGTCCTTCCTGCACCCGATCGCCTTCGTCGTCGGGCTCGCGATCGTGGTCTACCTGCACGTGGTGATGGGGGAGATGATCCCCAAGAACCTCGCGCTGGCCGGCCCCGACCGGGCAGCGCTCGCCCTGGGGCCGCCGATCTGGTTCGTCGTCAAGCTGCTCCGGCCGGTCATCGTCGTGATCAACGCGGTCGCCGCCGGCGTGCTGCGCCTGGCCGGGGTCAAGCTGATGGACGAGGTCAGCTCGACGTACACCCGCGAGGAGGTGGCCGCGCTGGTCGAGGAGTCCCGCGGCGAGGGCCTGCTCGAGGCCGACGAGTACGACCGCCTCGCGGGCGCGCTCGGCTTCACCGAGAAGACAGTCGAGTCGGTGCTGATGTCCACCGACACGCTCACCACGCTGCCGCGCGGCTCGACCGCCGCCGACGTGGAGGCGCTGTGCGCGGCCACCGGGTTCAGCCGGTTCCCGGTCGAGGGCGCCGACGGCGAGCTGCTGGGCTACCTGCACATCAAGGACGTCCTGGAGCCCGACGAGACCCGTCGCGAGCGCCCGATCGACGACAAGTGGATCCGCCCGTTCGCCACGGCCGCGGTCGCCGACAGCCTGCACGACACGCTCGAGACGCTGCAGCGCCGGGGCGCGCACATGGCGCGGGTGGTCGACACCACCGGCGTGACACTGGGCCTCGCCACCCTGGAGGACGTGATCGAGGAGCTGGTGGGCGAGATCCGCGACGCCGCCCATCTCGAGGAGCACGTCTGACCCGCCCCCGCAACGCCGCGGGTGTGTGGCACGGAGACGTGGTCCCGGTGGATAAGGTGTGTCGGGGGGCCACCTGTGTCCCCCGGGGACGAGTCACGTCCTCTTCCGAACGGCGAGAAGCAGGCACCTGTGGCGGATGACCCGACGCGCGAGAACCGCGTGTGGACCCTCCCCAACCTGCTCAGCCTGATCCGGCTGGCGGGCGTGCCCGTCTTCCTGTGGCTGGTGCTCGGTCCCGAGGCCGACGGCCTGGCGCTCGGGCTGCTGGTGGTCTCCGGCATCACCGACTTCCTGGACGGTTGGCTGGCCCGGCGTCTCAACCAGACCTCGGTGGTCGGGCAGATCCTCGACCCGGTCGCCGACCGGCTCTACATCCTCGCGGTCGTGGTCGCGCTCGCGCTGCGCGACATCATCCCGTGGTGGATCGCGCTGCTGCTGCCGCTGCGCGACCTGCTGATGTGGGGACTCGTGCCGCTGCTGCGCACCCGCGGCTACAGCGCGCTCCCGGTCCACTTCCTCGGCAAGGCCGCCACGTTCAACCTGCTCTACGCCTTCCCGCTGCTGCTGCTCGGCGACGGCGACGGCGTCGTCGCCACGCTGGCGAAGGTCTTCGGCTGGGCGTTCGCGGTGTGGGGCATCGGGCTCTACTGGTGGGCCGGCGTGCTCTACGCCTGGCAGGTGCGCAAGCTCCTGGCGACGACCGAACGGCGTACGGCGGTCCGCGATGCCTGACCACTCGGCGCGGACCGACGTGCAGCTGCCGGCGCGCGTGACGATGCCGCTGCTCACCCTGATCACCCAGCAGTCGCTGGACGAGGACTACCTGCACGTCGCCGAGCGTCGGGCCGCCGGCGCGCCGCCCCCGCCCCGCCGGCTCCCGCACCGGACGGCGGCGGTCGTGATCGCGGTGTTCGGCATCCTGGTGACCACCGCCGCGGTCCAGACCTCGCGCAACGCCGACATCACCGACGCCGGGCGGGCCACGCTGGTCTCGCAGATCGGGGACCGGCGGGCCACGCTGTCCGAGCTGCAGGACCGCATCGTCCGGGACCGGGAGCGCAACGTCGGGCTGGAGCAGCGGCTCAACCAGGTCACCAGCACCGAGGAGGAGGCCTCCTCCCGGGTGCGGCGCCTCGAGACCGTCGCGGGCTTCATCCCGGTGACCGGCGAGGGTGTCCGGGTCGTCGTCGACGACGCCCCCAACGGGGACGCCACCCAGGCGGTGCGCGACGAGGACCTCGCCAAGCTCGTGGACGGCCTGTGGTCGGCCGGGGCCGAGGCGATCGCGATCAACGGCTACCGGCTGACCGTGCTCAGCGCCATCCGCAACGTCAACGTCGCCATCCACGTCAACAGCCGGCCGCTGACCCCGCCGTACACTGTCGAGGCGATCGGGGACACCAGGACCATGCAGGCGAACCTGCTGGACAGCACCCTGGGCAGCGAGTTCTTCAGCCTGGCCGAGCAGCTGGGCTTCGTGTACTCCATGCACAACGTGGACGAGCTCTCGCTGCCCGCGGCCCGCTTCCCGCGGCTCCGGTCGGTGCAGGCGGGGACGTCGGCAGACCAGAAGACCCACATGGACGAGGAGACCAATCCGTGATCGCCGCGCTCGGGCTCTTGGTGGGCATCCTGCTGGGCCTCTGGTTCAGACCCGACGTCCCGTTGGGGCTGGAGCCCTACCTGCCCATCGCCGTGGTGGCCTCGCTGGACGCCGTCTTCGGTGGCCTGCGGGCCTACCTCGACGGGATCTTCGACGACAAGGTCTTCGTCGTCTCGTTCGTCAGCAACGTCGTCATCGCGGCCGCGATCGTCTACCTCGGCGACAAGCTCGGGGTGGGCGGGCAGCTGTCGACGGGCGTCATCGTCGTCCTCGGGATCCGTATCTTCTCCAACGTGGCGGCCATCCGCCGACACCTCTTCCATGCCTGAGACCTCCATGCCCGACACCTCCGCGCCCGAGGCCGAGCCCCGGCCCCCGGCCGGGCCCGGCACCGGCCGGCAGCGGCTGCGCACCGCGCTGATGAAGCCGTCCCGGGCGCAGGCGATCGTGGCCGTCCTGCTGGCGGTCGTCGGGTTCGCGGCCGTCACCCAGGTGCGCGCCAACGAGGTCGACAACACCTACGCCGGGCTGCGCGAGCAGGACCTGATCGACGTGCTGAACGGCCTCGCCGGGACCACCCAGCGCGCGGAGTCCGAGATCGCCCGGCTCGAGAGCACCCGTCGCGACCTCCAGAGCAGCACCGACTCCCGCCAGGCCGCCCTGGCCCAGGCCCAGGACCGAGCCGACACGCTGGCCATCCTCGCGGGGCTGGTGCCCGTGACCGGGCCCGGCATCCGGATCACCGTGACCGAGGAGAGCGCGCCGGTCGACGTCGACACCATGCTCGACACGATCCAGGAGCTGCGGGCCGCGGGGGCCGAGGCCATGCAGGTCAACGGCAAGGTGCGCATCGTCGCCCAGAGCTCGGTCGAGGAGGCCACGGGCGGGATCTACGTCGACGGCACGCTGCTGTCCGCGCCGTACGTCATCGACGTGATCGGGGAGCCGCACACCCTGACCGGAGGCATGACGTTCCTGCAGGGCCCCAAGGCGCAGTTCGAGGAGGACGGCCAGAGCGTCCAGATCGACGAGCTGCAGTCGCTCGACATCGAGAGCGTCCGCGAGCCCCAGCAACCGGACTACGCCCAGCCCGACAGCTCGCAGTAGCCTGCGTCCGACCCAGCAGCGACCGCTCACCGACAGGAGTCACCGTGTACCCCGACGACTTGAAGTACACCCCCGAGCACGAGTGGGTGCGCAGCCCCGGCGAGCACGACGGGTCGGTGCGCATCGGCATCACCCACTACGCCCAGGACGCGCTCGGTGACATCGTCTACGTCTCGCTCCCCGAGGTCGGAGACGCGGTCGAGGGTGGCAGCACCTGCGGCGAGCTGGAGTCGACCAAGTCGGTCAGCGACATCTACGCGCCGGTCTCCGGTGAGGTGGTCGCGCGCAACGACACGCTGGACGCGACGCCCGAGCTGGTCAACAACGACCCGTACGCCGGTGGCTGGCTCTTCGAGGTGGTCCCCACGGACGCCTCGCAGCTGGACTCCCTGCTGGACGCGGCCGCCTACCAGGCCACGCTCGAGGGCTGAGTGCGCCCGCGCGCCGCTGCCGTTGCCGCGCGCCCGGCTTGAACGCCCCGGCCGGACTGATACGTTTTGACCAACCGTCAACCTCAACCCGGCCCTGAGGGTTGGTCGTGGGTGATGTCGGCGGACGACCCGACCCGGAGGATGACCGATGCCGTTCTGCACAGCATGTGGCAAGCAGAACCCTGACGATGCCCGCTTCTGCTCCCAGTGCGGTACCCGCCTGGTGACTGCCGACTCCCCGGCCGGCGCGCCGACGGAGTCGGCGGGGGAGTCGACCGCGACGATCGCCATCGGCATGGGTGGCGAGAAGGTCGAGACGTCCGACCGCCAGCTCAACGCCGTGGACGCCGCTGCCGTCGACGCACTGCCCGCCGGGCACGCGCTGCTGGTGGTGCAGCGGGGCCCGGGATCGGGGAGCCGGTTCCTGCTCGACGCCGACGTGGTCAACGCCGGGCGGCACCCCGACAGCGAGATCTTCCTCGACGACGTGACGGTCTCGCGTCGGCACGCCGAGTTCCACCGCACGGGGGAGACCTTCACCGTCAGTGACGTGGGCAGCCTGAACGGCACCTACGTCAACCGCGACCGCATCGACCGGGTCCAGCTCAAGGACGGGGACGAGGTCCAGATCGGCAAGTACCGCCTGGTCTTCTTCTCCGGGCACGCGAGCGGCTGACGGCCGGATGGGTACGCCGTCGGCGACCGCGCCGTCCGGGGCATCCCGGGCGCGGATGAACATCGGGGAGGTCCTGGACCGGTTGCGTCCGGACTTCCCGGGCATCACCATCCCCAAGATCCGCTTCCTCGAGGACAAGGGCCTGATCAAGCCCGAGCGGACCCCGGCGGGGTACCGCAAGTTCTCCCACGACGACGTGGAGCGCCTGCGCTACGTGCTGCGCATGCAGCGCGACCACTACCTGCCGCTCAAGGTGATCGGCGAGCACCTCGACGCCATCGACCGGGGGCTCGAGCCGCCGCCGATCGAGGCGGTCGTCCCCACCGTGCCCCAGGTGGCGCTCGCGGCCGACGGGCTGCCCAGCGCGGAGTCCTTCACCCGCCGCGACGACCTGCGGCTCTCGCGCCGCGAGCTGGTCAAGATCGCGGAGATCTCCGAGGAGCTGCTCGACCAGCTCGAGCAGTACGGCCTGATCGCGGCACGCCCCGGGACCGGGCACTTCGACACCGACGCGCTGGTGATCGCCCGGACCGCCCGCGAGCTGGCTGACTTCGGCTTCGAACCGCGGCACCTGCGGGCCTTCAAGACCTCTGCCGACCGCGAGGTGGGCCTGGTCGAGCAGGTCGTGGCCCCGCACAAACGCGGCCGCGACGCGGCTGCGAAGGCACGCGCCGAGGAGGCCGTCAGCGAGATCGCGGCGCTGTCGGTGCGGCTGCACGCGACCCTGGTGAAGTCGGGACTGCGGACCTCCTGACCGCGCCCACCCCGGGAGTAGGGTGACTCTGTGCGCGAAGTGGATGTCATGGGAGTACGGGTCGAGATGCCCTCGAACCAGCCGATCGTGCTGCTGCGCGAGGTGACCGGGGAGCGCTACCTCCCCATCTGGATCGGGGCCGTCGAAGCCACGGCGATCGCGTTCGCCCAGCAGGGCGTGGTGCCGCCCAGACCGCTGACGCACGACCTGATGAAGGACGTGCTCGCGGCGACCGGCAACGAGCTGACCGAGGTCCAGATCACCGAGGTCCGCGACGGCGTCTTCTTCGCCAACCTCGTGTTCAGCTCGGGCGCGGAGGTCAGTGCCCGTCCCTCGGACTCCATCGCCCTCGCGCTGCGCACCGGCTCCCGGATCGTCTGCTCCGAGGAGGTCCTCGACGAGGCCGGCCTCGCCGTGCCCGCCGAGCAGGAGGACGAGGTCGAGAAGTTCCGCGAGTTCCTCGACCAGGTCACCCCCGAAGACTTCGACGCCCATTAGGGCGCCGCCCACGGGCCCTGGCTGCGTTGTCGTCGGTCGACGGCCAACCCCGGGCCGCCTTCCCTCCTCCGCCTTGCCAGGACCCGCGTGGATCGGCCCCCTAACAGTCGAGAGGCGCCGCTCGGGAACACATGCATGGTCGCACTACCCATTCAGGTCTAACCCTCAGGTAGAGGTTGAGGGTTGCGACACGCCGCTCCTGTCGTTGACCACCCTCAATCGCGGGCTTACCTTGAACTGTCTCTGTTGTAACTCCACCGTTGTGGTTGCCCTGATGACCGGGTCTCCGCACTTCCCCCGAGGGTTACGCACAACGGAGTAGACCCGCGGAGGACCGTGTGAACGAGAACGAGCAGGACCTGACGACCAGCCCCGAGGCGAGCCGCGCCGCGGAGGTGGCCGAGGAGCAGGGTCTCCTCTTCTCCGACGACGTCTCGCCGCTTCCCAGCGACGCGGGCTACCGCGGTCCCACCGCGTGCAACGCGGCCGGGATCACCTACCGCCAGCTCGACTACTGGGCCCGCACCGGGCTGGTGGAGCCCACCGTCCGCGGCGCCAGCGGCTCCGGCTCGCAGCGGCTCTACTCCTTCCGCGACATCCTGATCCTCAAGGTCATCAAGCGCCTGCTCGACGCCGGCATCTCGCTGCAGCAGATCCGCACCGCCGTCCAGCACCTGCGCAAGCGCGGGACCGACGACCTCACCCGCGTCACCCTGATGAGCGACGGCGCCTCGGTCTACGAGTGCACCAGCAACGACGAGATCATCGACCTGCTCCAGGGCGGCCAGGGCGTCTTCGGCATCGCGATCGGCGGGGTGTGGCAGGAGATCGAGGGCACGCTCGCCGAGCTGCCCAGCGAGCGCACCGCCGAGGACCAGGACCCGAGCGCGAGCGACGAGCTGGCAGCGCGCCGGGCAGCCCGCAAGATCGGCTGAGCCGGCCGGGTCGGCTAGGCTGGGGGCGCCGACTATCCCGCACGGGAGAGTCTTCGCCCGGGGGCAGATGCTCGGAGCGGAGCGCCGAAGGGGCAATTCCTCCCCGGAACCTCTCAGGCGCCAGGACCGTGCGGATGAGGCAACTCTGGAGCTCGTGAGCGACGGGTGACAGAGGGGGAGGCGACCCGATCGACCCCGATCTGAGGAGCCCCCGTGACCGACCTGTCAGCGCCCGTCCCGCACCAGCCCGCTCGCGAGCACCTGTCGCACCTCGACACGGCGCTGCCGTTCGCGCAGCGGCACATCGGTCCCCAGGCGGCCGACGTCGAGACCATGCTCGACCGGCTGGGCTTCGACTCGCTCGAGGCGCTGATGACGGCCGCGGTCCCGGGCGGCATCCGCGCCGCCGGTGACCTGGAGCTTCCGGCGCCGCTGACCGAGGAGGCCACCGCGCGCGAGCTGCGGGCCCTGGCCGAGGCCAACCGGCCGGGGGAGCCCATGATCGGGCTCGGCTACCACGCGACGGTCACCCCGCCGGTGATCCGGCGCAACGTGCTCGAGGACCCCAGCTGGTACACCGCGTACACGCCGTACCAGCCCGAGATCTCCCAGGGCCGCCTCGAGGCCCTGCTGAACTTCCAGACGGTCGTCGGTGACCTCACCGGGCTGCCGACCGCGAACGCCTCGCTGCTGGACGAGGGCACCGCCGCGGCCGAGGCGATGACGCTGGTACGCCGTGGCAACCGGAAGGCGGCCGGCCCCTTCGTCGTCGACGCCGACGCACTGCCGCAGACCATCGACGTGGTCCGCACCCGCGCCGAGGCGATGGGCATCGACGTGGTCGTCGCCGACCTCGCGGACGGGCTGCCCGACGGCGAGCTGTGCGGGGTGCTGGTGCAGTACCCCGGCGCCTCGGGCCGGATCCTCGACCCGCGGGGCGTCATCGAGGCGGCGCACGAGCGCAACGCACTCGCGGTGGTCGCCGCCGACCTGCTCGCGCTGACCCTGCTCGAGGCGCCCGGCGCCCTCGGAGCCGACGTCGTCGTGGGCTCGACCCAGCGCTTCGGCGTCCCGCTGTTCTACGGCGGCCCGCACGCGGGCTACATGGCGGTGGCGGTTGGTCTCGAGCGGCACCTGCCCGGCCGGCTGGTCGGCGTCTCGGTCGACGCCGAGGGCCGGCCCGCCTACCGGCTCGCGCTGCAGACCCGCGAGCAGCACATCCGCCGCGACAAGGCCACCTCCAACATCTGCACCGCCCAGGTGCTGCTCGCCGTGGTCGCCTCCATGTACGCCGTCTACCACGGGCCGCAGGGCCTCCGGGCGATCGCGTCGCGCACCCACCGCTACGCCGCGGTGCTCGCGCAGGCGCTGATGAAGGCCGGCATCGAGGTCGAGCACCAGCAGTTCTTCGACACGGTCTCGGCGGTCGTGCCGGGCCGCGCGACCGAGATCGTCGCCGCCGCGCACGAGCGGGGGATCCAGCTGCGCCGCGTCGATGCGGACCGGCTCGGCATCTCGACCTCGGAGTGCACCACCCGCTCGACGCTGGTGCGCCTGCTCGAGGCGTTCGGCGTCGACCTGGACGTCGACGCGGTCGACGGTGCGGCGGACGACGCGCTGCCCGCCGGCCTGCGACGCGAGACGGCGTACCTCACCCACGAGGTGTTCTCCAGCCACCAGAGCGAGACGGCGATGCTGCGCTACCTGCGCAGGCTCTCGGCCCGCGACTACGCGCTGGACCGCGGCATGATCCCGCTGGGCTCTTGCACGATGAAGCTGAACGCGACGACCGAGATGGAGCCGGTCTCGCTGCCCGGCTTCGCCGACCTGCACCCCTTCGCCCCGGCCGACGACGCGGTGGGCTACCGCCAGCTGGTCGCCGAGCTGGAGGAGTGGCTGGCGGAGGTGACCGGCTACGACCGGGTCTCGATCCAGCCGAACGCCGGCTCCCAGGGCGAGCTCGCCGGTCTGATGGCGATCCGGGGCTACCACCGGGCCAACGGCCAGGGCGAGCGCAACGTCTGCCTGATCCCGTCCTCGGCGCACGGCACCAACGCCGCGTCCGCGGTGATGGCGGGGATGAAGGTGGTGGTCGTGAAGGCGGCCGAGGACGGCGCCGTCGACCTCGACGACCTCCGTCGGCAGTGCGACCTGCACGTCGACGACCTCGCGGCGATCATGGTCACCTACCCCTCCACGCACGGCGCCTACGAGGACACCATCACCGAGCTCTGCGAGATCGTGCACGGCCACGGCGGCCAGGTCTACGTGGACGGCGCCAACCTCAACGCGCTGCTCGGCTACGCCAGGCCGGGGGAGTTCGGCGGCGACGTCTCCCACCTGAACCTGCACAAGACCTTCTGCATCCCGCACGGCGGCGGTGGCCCCGGCGTGGGCCCGGTGGCGGTGCGGGAGCACCTCGCGCCGTACCTGCCCTCGCACGCGATGCACCCCGAGGCGGAGAAGCGGGACGGCATCGGCCCGATCAGCGCCGCGCCGTACGGCTCGGCGGGCATCCTGCCGATCTCGTGGGCCTACATCCGGCTGATGGGGGCCGAGGGCCTCACCCGGGCCACGGCGGTCGCGGTGCTGTCGGCCAACTACATCGCCTCGCGCCTCGACGAGCACTTCCCGGTGCTCTACCGCGGCCACGGCGGGCTGGTCGCCCACGAGTGCATCCTCGACCTGCGCGGCCTGACCAAGGAGACCGGCGTGAGCGTCGACGACGTCGCGAAGCGGCTCGTCGACTACGGGTTCCACGCCCCGACCATGTCGTTCCCGGTCGCGGGCACCCTGATGGTGGAGCCGACCGAGTCCGAGGACCTCGCCGAGATCGACCGGTTCTGCGACGCGATGATCGCGATCCGCGCCGAGATCGAGCGGGTGCGTGCGGGGGAGTGGACCCCCGAGGACTCGCCGCTGCGCGGGGCGCCGCACACCTCGCGGGCCCTGGTCGGCGAGTGGGACCGCTCCTACAGCCGCGAGCTGGCCGTCTTCCCGACCGGCATCGCTGGACCCAATGGCGTGGCGGACAAGTACTGGCCGCCGGTGGCGCGCATCGACCAGGCCTACGGCGACCGCAACCTGGTCTGCGCGTGCCCGCCGCTCGAGGCCTTCGCGGAATGAGCACTGCGGCCGTCGCCCCGGTCACCGCCCGCCGGCTGCTGGCGCGGCTCGCGGCGGCGCAGGCCGCTGGCCGGCTGCCGTCGGTGGTCGCCGGCGTGCTCCGCGACGGTGAGCTCGTGTGGACCGGGGCGTACGGCGGCTCCGCCGTGCCCGGCCACGACCCGTTCGACGTGCAGTACCGGATCGGCTCGATCACCAAGACCATGACCGCCGTGCTGGTGCTCCAGCTCGTCCGGGACGGCCGGCTCGGCCTGGACGAGCCGGCCTCGACGTGGCTGGGCGACGTGGCGTACGCCGACCGGACCATCCGCAGCCTCCTGGCGCACAACTCCGGCATGCGCTCGGAGCCGATCGGCTCGTGGTGGGAGCGGTCCGCGGGGCTCACCTGGGAGGAGCTGGCCGACGGCCATCACGGGGCCGAGGAGATCTTCCCGGCGCTGCAGCAGTTCCACTACTCCAACCTCGGCTTCGCCCTGCTCGGCGAGGTCGTGGCGCGCGAGCACGGCGTCGACTGGTGGGAGTGCGTGCGGGCCCGGATCCTCGCGCCGCTCGGCATGAGCCGCACGTCGTACCTGCCGGTGGGCGCCGCGGCCCAGGGCCACAGCGTGCACCCCTACGCCGGGACGCTCGCGGACGAGCCGGCCACCGACACCGGCGCGATGGCCCCGGCGGGCCAGGTGTGGGCCACGCTGACGGACCTCGCGGCCTGGAACGCCTTCCTGCTCTCGGGGCACCCGGACGTGCTCGGTCTCGACGAGCTGCTGGCCGCCTCCCACCCCCAGTCCGGCGACCGGGACGACGCGCTCGGCTACGCGCACGGCCTCGGCTTCCAGCTCCAGGCGGGCGGCTCGGGGATGCTGGTCGGTCATGGCGGCTCGATGCCCGGCTTCCTCGCCGGCTGCTTCGTCGACCGCGTGCGGCGCACGGGTGCGGTGGTGCTCACCAACGCGACCGCCGGGCTGGTCCCCGCAGACCTGCTCGTCGCCCTGCTCGACGAGCTCGAGCGGAGCGAGCCCACGATCGCCTCACCGTGGGTGCCGACGGCCGCGGTGCCGCCGGAGCTCGCCGAGGTCCTGGGCGTGTGGCACTGGGGAAACACCCCGTTCGTGTTCGCGATGGACGGCACCCGCCTCGTGGCGGAGCGCGCGGGGGAGGACAAGTACACCTTCGGCGTCGTCGACGGCCGCATCATCGGCCTCTCGGGCTACCACGCGGGCGAGGAGCTGACGGTGGTCCGCCGCCCCGACGGGTCGGTCAGCCACCTCGACGTGGCGACGTTCATCTACACGCGCACGCCGTACGACCCCGACGCGCCCATCCCCGGGGGCCATCCGGGTCACTGAGGCGGTTCGCCGAGTGGGAGCAGCCGGTCCCGGATGCCCACGATGGGTGTCGCGCGTCGACCAGTGCCGGGGTACACCTGTCCCATGAGGGAGCATCGAGAGCTGGAGAGGACCTACGCGCCCGGCGCGGGGGCCTCCCTGCCGGACCTGACGGCACTGCCCGGCGTGACGGCGCTGGGGGAGCCGGAGGTCATCGAGCTCTCCGCGGCCTACTACGACACCGACGACCTGGCCCTGCTGCGGGCGGGCGTCACGCTGCGACGCCGCACGGGCGGCGCAGACGAGGGCTGGCACCTGAAGATCCCGGCAGGGGTGGGCCGCGACGAGATCCAGCTGCCGCTGGCCTCCGGGCCGGCCGCTCCGCCGGCGGAGCTGCTCGGTCTCGTCCGGGGACGGACCCGGGGCGCACCCGTGGCGGAGGTCGCGACGGTCTGCACCCGGCGCATTGAGGTTCCGCTGCTCGACGCCGAGGGCACCGTCGTCGCGGAGCTCGCCGACGACGAGGTGACGGGGCAGGCCCACGGGCGCGAGCAGCAGGTCGCCTGGCGTGAGTGGGAGCTGGAGCTGGTCGACGGGGACCCGGCGCTCCTGGGGGCCGCCGACGACCTGCTGCACGACGCCGGCGTGCCGAGCAGCGACATCCCGCGCAAGATCCTGCACGTGCTCGGCGACCGCTTGCCCGAGCCGCGTCGTCTCGCCGCGGTGGGACCCGACAAGCCGGCCGGTCGGGTGCTCCAGCGGCGGCTCGCCGAGCAGGTCGAGGAGCTGGTGCGGCGCGACAGCGAGATCCGGAGGGGCCGTCCCGAGGGCGTCCACCAGGCCCGCGTCGCCTGTCGGCGGCTGCGCGCGGCACTCGCGACGTACCGACCGCTGGTCCACCGCGAGGTCACCGACCCGCTGCGCGAGGAGCTGAAGTGGCTGGGGCAGGCGTTGGCGGACGCCCGCGACGCACACGTGGTCCGTCGCCGGCTCGAGGTGCTGCTGGACGAGGAGCCACCGGAGCCGGGCAGCGCCGCGGCCCACGCCCGGCTCGCCGCGTCGTACGACGAGCGCCGGCAGGGCGCCGACCGTCGGGTCGACGAGGTGCTCTCGTCGGACCGCTACTTCGACCTGCTGGATGCTCTGGACCGGCTGGTCGAGGACCCGCCCTGGACGGCCGAGGCGGTCCGGCCGGCGCGCGAGCTGCTCCGCCGGCGGATGCGGCGTGACTGGAAACGGCTGCGGCGACAGGTGGCCGTCGAGGTCGACGCGGTCGAGCACGACCCCGCGATGCACCAGGTGCGCAAGGACGCCAAGCGGCTGCGGTACGCGGCGGAGGCGCTGGAGCCCGTCTGGGGGAAGGACGCGGGTCGGCTGACCCGGGCGGCGAAGAAGCTCACGTCCCACCTGGGCGACCGGCAGGACACCGTCGTGAGCAGGCAGCACCTGCGGCAGCTGGCCGAGGAGGCGGAGGCGGCCGGTGAGAGCAGCTTCGTTTGGGGTCGCCTGCACGCCCACGAGGAGGCGCGGGCCGCGGACCTCGACCGGCGGTGGCCCGGGCTGTGGTCGGCGGTGTCCCGGAAGAGGTACCGCGCATGGCTGGGGTGAGCCCGAGGGCGACCGTGACGACACCGGAGCCGGACCGGGCCTACCGATGGGCCTGGCTCTCGCTCGCGTTGTACCCGCTGGCCGTCGCTGCCGCGTTCGTGGTCGGCGAGGGGCTCGCGTCGCTGTACGGCTACGAGTCCGGGTCCGAGGAGCTGGCGCCCTGGTGGGTGGCCCTCGGCGCCGGGGGGCCCGCCCTGCTGGTCCTCGCGCTGCCGATCGTGGTGACCTTCCACTTCGGGCGCCGGGCCGTCGCGGGTGGCCGGCCGGTGGCCAAGGTCCCGATGTACGTGGGCGCCGGCCTCGTGGCGCTGTTCGTGCTGCTGAACCTGGTGTCCTACGTGGTCGGGCTGCTGGTCGGGTGATGACGAGACCCGGGCGTCCCATCGCTGGGACACCCGGGTCGGTGTGGTGCGTCGCGGAGGACCTCCCGGCGTCAGCCGGTGATGTCCTCCTTGGTGACCTGCAGGTCGTAGTGGAACGCGTTGTCGCAGGCCAGCTGCACGGTCCGCTGACGCCAGGTCAGGGTGAGGTCCGTCGCGAGCGGCTTGTGGAAGCCGTCGACGGTGATGTGCTGCCCGGCGTCGTCGTACTCCTCGTGGACGGCCTTGCGCTTGCCGTGGCGCGCCGCGTAGCCGTCGATGACGGCCTTCTTGCCGCCCACCTTCAGGCTGCCGTGGACCTGCTTGTCGTGGATGAACCCGTCGGTGACCTCGCGGCCGTTGCCGACCTGGTTGTCGCCGTCGCCGATGACGACCTGGATCACGTCCTTGACGGTGTTGTTCTCGTAGAGGCTGGCCCACACGCCGCGGCCGCGGATGGTGCCGGTGCACTCGAGGACGTTGCCGAACTCGTGCGTGGTCGTCGTGGTGGCCTGCTCGGCCGAGGGGGTCAGGGCGGTGGCCGGTGCCGCGACGCCCAGCCCGGTGAGGGCGGAGGTCGCGACCGCGGCCAGGGCGCCGAGGGTGAGCTGGGTGCGCATGGTGGTGCTCCTGTGGGTCGGTGTCGGTCAGAACGAAGGGGATACGCCCGCCCGGCCGGTCCGGTTGCACCAGTGGTGCCGGTCCAGACCAGAGGTCCCAGTGGTCCCGGGGCCTTGGTCCCTGCCCCGCGGGACGCTCGCGAGCGACGCTGCCCTCATGGGCGCAGTGGCGACGGGCACTTTCACCGATCATCGTTCGGCGAGCCACGACTACCACATGGCGTGGTGGTCGCTGCTCGGCTTCGTGCTGTCCGGGGCGGCGGCGTTCCTGGTGGCGGACATCCTGGCGGACGCCTACGGCTACTCCGGGATCAACGACGACGCGGCGCCCACCTGGCTGGTGTGGGCCGCGGGCTACCCCGCCGTCCTCGTGTTCATCGTCCCGGCCTTCTTCACGACCGCCTTCGCCCGTCGCGCGCTGCACGACGGCAGGCGACAGGCGCTGGTCCCGCTGATCGTGGCGTGGGGCATCTGCGTGGTCTTCGTGGTGCAGAACGCCGTGGCGTTCCTCCTCGACTAGCCCGCCCGACCGGGGCCGGCCCTCACATCGCCTGGGAGACGCTGGACATGTTGAAGTCCGGCACCCGCAGCGCCGGCGTGGCCGTGCGGGAGAAGTAGTCGTCGCCCCACTCCCGGCTGAAGCTCGGCACCGTCTGCGAGGCGTGCGAGAAGCGACGCAGCAGGTCGATCGGGCTCTCGTTGAACCGGAAGTTGTTGACCGCACCGGTGATCTCGCCGTTCTCCACGAGGTAGACCCCGTCCCGGGTGAGCCCGGTGAGCAGCAGCGACTGCTGGTCGACCACCCGGATGTACCACAGGCAGGTGAGCAGCAGGCCACGCTCGGTGCCGGCGACCAGGTCGTCGATGCTGCCCGCGGCGCCGTCCACCGTCAGCGCGAGGTTGTCGATCATCGGGGTCACCGGCTGCTGGGTCATCGCGGCGGAGTGCCGGGTCTGCAGCAGGGAGGCGAGCCGGCCGTCGCGGATCCAGTCGGTGCGGCCGAGGGGGAGGCCGTTGTCGAAGACCGACTGCTCGTTGTCCGAGGTGGTCGCGACCGTGAACGGCGCGCACTGCAGGCCGTCGTACGCCGGGTCGGAGAAGAGGTTGACCCCGGGCCTGGTGATGACGTCGCCGATGCGGGTGCCGCCGCCCCGCTTGCTGTAGACCGACTGTCCCTCCCACGCGACGCGGGCGCCGGCGTACCAGTAGGCGTCGACCATCAGGTCGGCCAGCGCGGTCGGCGGCAGGATCGTGTCGTAGCGACCGGCGGGCAGGTCGACCCGGCGCTTGCCCCAGCCCAGGCGTTGCGCGAGGGACTCCTCCATGGCCAGCGCGTCGACGTCGGCGAAGTCGCGGGTGGCGCCGCCGACCCAGGCGCTCTGGGTGAGATCGGCGGTCTTGCCCGTGCAGCCGTAGTGCCCGGTCGGCTGCACGTGCCGCAGCCGCAGGCCTGTCGTGGAGCCGAGGTAGGTCGTGGTGAGCTCGTGGTTGACGAAGCCGTAGAGCACCCGGCCCGCGGCCGACGCGCGTCCGAACGCCTCGCCCAGCGCCGGCGCGAAGGCGTCGTACACGTGGATGTCGGTGTGGACCGGGGCGTCGTCCCAGTCCGCGGCCGCGTCGCCGGTCACCAGGTCGTTGGCGTCCTCGGCGGGCGAGCTCGCCCGGGCCGCCGCATCGGCGGCCTCGACCAGGGCGGTGACCTGGGCCTGCGAGCTGGCGCTCCCGGTGACCGACCCGGTGGCCACGCCCTCGGCGCGCCGGATGAACGAGATCACCGTGACCGTGACCCCGTGCATCACACCATTGGTGGTGAGAGTGTTGTTGGCCCAGCGCAGGTTCGCGCTGGTGGCGTCGCGGACGATGACGAGGCAGTCGTCGGCGACGGTGGTCGCCAGGGCGTGCTCGACCAGGGACTGGGGGGACACGGTGCTGGTGTGCTGGGAGGTCATCACTGCCCTGCCTCGTCGGTGGTGTTGAGGATGCGGACGCCGCGGAACAGCGACGTGGGGCAGCCGTGGCTGACGCTCGCGACCTGCCCGGGCTGGGCCTTGCCACAGTTGAACGCGCCGCCCAGCACCCAGGTGTCCGGGCCGCCCACGGCCTCCATGGAGCGCCAGAAGTCGGTCGTGGTGGCCTGGTAGGCGACGTCGCGGACCTGGCCGACGAGCTCGCCGTCGGCGATCCGGTAGAACCGCTGGCCGGTGAACTGGAAGTTGAAGCGCTGCATGTCGATCGACCAGCTCTTGTCGCCGACGACGTAGAGGCCGCGCTCGACGCGGCTGATGAGCTCCTCGGTGCTGGGCCCGTCCGGCGCCGGCTGGAGCGACACGTTGGCCATCCGCTGGATCGGGATGTGGCCGGGGGAGTCGGCGTACGCGCACCCGTTGGAGCGGCCTTCCCCCGAGGCGGCCGGGTTGAGCTCGGGCTTCATGTGGGCCATCGCCCGGTCCAGCTGGTAGCCGACCAGGACCCCGTCCTTCACGATGTCCCACGCCTGGGTCTGCACGCCCTCGTCGTCGTAGCCGATCGTGGCCAGCCCGTGCTCGACGGTGCGGTCCCCGGTCACGTTCATGACGGGGGAGCCGTACTGCAGGGTGTTGAGCTTGTCGTAGGTCGCGAACGACGTGCCGGCGTAGTTGGCCTCGTAGCCCAGCGCCCGGTCCAGCTCGGTGGCGTGGCCGATCGACTCGTGGATCGTCAGCCAGAGGTTGGAGGGGTGGATCACCAGGTCGTAGCTGCCGGCCTCGACGCTCGGCGCCTTGAGCTTCTCGGCGAGCAGCTCGGGGACCTGCTCGATCTCGCCGTCCCAGTCGTAGGAGCCGTCGGTGAGGTACTCCCACCCGCGGCCCACGGGCGGTGCGATGGAGGCCATCGAGTCGAAGGTGTCGGCGCCGGTGCCCATCGCCTCGAACCCCGGCTGCAGCCGGACCCGCTGCTGGGTGGTGCGGGAGCCGGCGAGGTCGGCGTAGTACTTGTTCTCCTGCACCTGCTGCAGGTCGGCCGACGCGTGGTCGACCGCCGCGCCGCTGCGCAGCCGGTTCGTCCAGTCGACGAGCAGCGCGGCCTTCTCGGCCACGGGCACCTCGAGCGGGTTCACGGCGTACGACGAGACCCAGGTGACGTCGTCGTGGACCGGCTCCGTGGCGATCTCGACCGGGGTCGAGGTCATCTCGGCCGCCACGAGCGCCACCGCGACCGCGCTCTCGGCGACGCGGACCGCCTCGTCGGTCGTCAGCACCACCCCGGAGGCGAATCCCCAGGCGCCGCGGTGGATCACGCGGACCGCGAAGCCGAGGTCCTCGTGGTCGCTGGCCCCCTGCAGGACGCCGTCGCGGACGCCGAGGTGCTGGTAGCGGACCCGCTCGAAGCGGAAGTCGGCGTGGCTCACGCCGAGCTCGCGGGCCCGGGTCAGCGCCGCGTCCCCGAGGCTGCGGTAGGGCAGGGAGGTGAAGGTCGGGTCGAGTCCCGGAGCGCTCATGGGAGCGAACCTATCGGACACCGCCACCCGATTATCGGCATCGTGGCCGGGAGCCAGCGGGTGGCACGACCGGCTGGGTGATCCTTGACCAACTCTGGTGACGACACGGCCGCCGGGGTTCCTGAGACTCGAGGGGAGTGACCAAATCCGGGGAGGCTGAATGCCCGCTGGCACCGGACGCGACCGTCCCGCCCGCAGGACCCGGACAGCCGGGTGGGTGCCGATCGTCGTCACGGTGCTGGCCCTGCTGCTGTCCGGGTGCCTGGGCGCCGCCGACCCGGCCACCGAGGACGCGTCCGGCAGTGGCGCGACGCGATGCCCGTCCGCCTATCCCATCCGGCTCCCGATCACGACCGACGCGACCGTGGGGGTGCCGCCGCTCTACCGGCTGCGGGCCTGCGCCGTCGACGCCCGGCGCGGACCGGTGCTGCTGATGAACGACGGCAACGCGGCCTGGGCCACGGTGGCCCCCGGGCACGAGTTCAACCTGGTCCAGGGTGACGAGCCGGCCAACTGGCTCCGGGAGCGGGTCGCGGTCCCGCCCGGCATGGTGCTCCCGGGGACGGCCATCGTCGTGCAAGCGCGACCCTCGGAGGTCTCCTGGCGGCTGAGCCGCGAGTGGACGGTCGGCTGGGCCGGCTTCGAGGCCGGGATGCATGCGCTCGCGCCGCGCGGGCGCGACACGGTGGCGCGGGCGATGGACCCGGACGCCGCCCGCGGCCAGGCGCTGGTCAGCTGCGCGCTGACGGCCTATCACCTGTACCTCACCGCGCAGGGCGACCCGCTGCCCGTCCACGACGGGTTCGGTGCGCTCCAGCTGACGTGGAGCGCCGCCTCGACGGCCTGTGCCGCCGACTGGCTCCGGGCCGACCGGCTGCTGACCGCACAGGGGGCGCGGGCCACCGGCTGGTCGCTCGCGGTGATCCGGGCCGACTCGTGGGTGACCAAGTCGAAGCGCGCGCTGGGCTGGCTGGCCCCGGCCGCGCCCGTGGTGATCGGAGTGAGGTGACCCGGTGGCAGCCGGCATGGACGACCCGGTGATCGCGCAGGTCGCCGCCTACAACGCCCACGACGTGGACGGCTTCGTGGCCTGCTACGCGACCGACGCCGAGATCGTCGACGGCGCCTCGGGGCGCACCCTCATGTCCGGCCACGCCGAGATGCGGGAGCGCTACGCCCGACTCTTCGCGACCCATCCCGACGCCCACGCGGACATCAGGGAACGGATGCGCGAGGGCGACTGGGTCGTCGACCACGAGCTGGTCCGGACCGGCGGCGAGCAGCGGGGGTACGTCGTCGCCTATCGGCTGCGGGCCGGGCTGATCTCCCGGGTGCTCATCCTGGGCGGCTGACCCACCATCAGCAGGTCAGCGAGACCGTGGACCCCTGGCGTGACTTGGTCACGACCAGCTGGGTGGGGATCCGGTCCCGCATCTCCGCCACGTGGCTCACCACGCCGACCACCCGTCCGCCGTCGCGCAGCGAGTCGAGGGTGTCCATGACGTCGTCGAGGGTGTCCGCGTCGAGCGAGCCGAACCCCTCGTCGACGAAGAGCGTGTCGAGGTCGGCGCCGCCGGCCTCCTGGGTGATGACGTCCGCCAGACCGAGCGCGAGGGCCAGGGAGACGACGAACGTTTCGCCGCCCGAGAGCGTGGCCGGGTCCCGGGTCTCGCCGGACCAGTCGTCGCGCACCAGCAGGCTCAGGCCGCCCCGGGTCTCACCGGCGCCACGGCGACCGGTGTGCTCGAGGGAGTAGCGCCGGTCGCTCATCCGGGCCAGTCGCTCGTTGGCCGCGGCGACCACCTGGGAGAGGCGGTAGGCCAGGACGTAGCCGGAGAGCCGCATCTGCAGCCGGTTGTCGGGGGCCTTGCCCTCGACGAACGCGCAGAGGTGGTTGGTCAGGCGCGCGTCCTCCAGGACCGGTGCCCAGTCCGCCAGGGCTGCGCGCAACCGTTCGTCCAGCCCGGAGAGCCGCTGGTGGCGCGAGGTCCACAGCGAGCTGACCGCGCGGGCGTCTCCCAGGGCCGCGAGCGCGTCGGCCCGGGCGGCTGCGAGTGCGTCGACGTCGGGCAGCGGGGCACGGGCCAGCTCGTCGGACCCGGGCTCGGCGAGCACGGCCGCCACGGCCGACACCCGCCGGTCGTGGTCGGCGACCCGCCGCGCCAGCTCGTCCGCCTCGCCGGCCGGCCTCGCCGCCTCGACGGCTGCGGCGGTGGAGGCGAACCCGGCGTCCTCGACCGCGGTGGCCAGCGCGGCGGTGGCCTCGGCCAGCGCCGACTCGGCGTTGGCCAGTGCGTCGACGGCCTGGACGGCGCGCCGGGCGGTGGCGGCGCGTTCGAGGTGTGCGTCGAGGAGGGCCGGCAGGTCGGCGCACCCGGTCTCGGCGAGCATCCTCTCGAGGTCGCGGCGCAGCTCCTCGGCCTCGGCACGCAGGTGCGTGGCGCGGGACTCCAGCGTGGCGGCCTCCAGCTCGAGGTCGCGGAGCTCGCGGCCGAGCCGGTCCTGGTCGGCGACCGCCGTCGCGAGCGCGCCCTCGAGCGGCTCGGCCCGGCCGGCGTCGGTCTCGAGCCGGGCGATCTGGGTGCGGAGCGTGGCGCGCCCGACCTCCAGCTCGGCCGGGGTGGCCCCACCTGCCCTGCCGGTCGCGGTGGCGAGCCGGGTCGTCAGCTCGCGGACCTTGAGGTCGCGCACGTGCTCGTCGGCCTTGGCGTCGTCGAGGGCCCGCTGCGCGGCCTTCTCGGCCTCGCCGTCGGGGGCCCCGGGTGCCGGGCTGGCCTTCTGGGGATGCTCGTCCGAGCCGCAGACGGGACAGCAGGCCCCCACGGCGAGCGCGCCGGCGATCTCGGCGGCCATCCCCTCGATCCGCGCCTGCCGGAGTGCGAGGAGCTGCTCGTGCCTGGCCAGCGCGGTCTCCCGGACCTCCAGCCAGTCGGTCCGCGCGGCTTCGAGCTCGGTGGTCGCGGACGCGACCTCGACCACGGCGGCCGCCCGGTCGTCGAGGTCGGCGAGCCGGGCGCGGGCCTGCGGCAGCTCCGCACGCGCTGCCTCGGCGGCGGACAGCTCCGCACGCAGGGTGGTGATCCGCTCGGGCAGGGCGGCCTGCTCCGCGCCGGCACCGGCGACCCGCTCCGCGAGCTCGCCCCGTCGCGCGTCCACCGCGCCGACCTCGGCCTCGACGGCCTCGAGCCGGGCCTGTCGCGGCAACGCGGCGCGGACGCCGGCCGCCGCATCGGCGGCCTCGGCGGCCGCGTGGTCCAGGGTCTCCCGGTCGACGAGCAGCAGGCCGAGGCCGTCCGCGGCCGTGGTGGTGGCCTCGGAGGCAGCCTGCGCAGCGCGGTCGCGGGTGGCGGTCGCGGCGGTGACCATCCGGTGCACGGGGATCACGGTCGCCGCTCGTCGTGCGGCATCGAGCGCACGTCGCGCAGCGTCCACCCGCTCGGTCTGCTCCAGCAGCCGCTGGTGCTCCCCGGCGGCGGTGTCGAGCCGGGCCCGGCGCTCGAGGAGGCTGCGGGCGGCGTCGAGCCGGGCGTGGGCGGCGGCTTCGGCCTCGGCGGCGACGGCGGACGCGCGGGAGGACTCGTCGCGGGTGGCGGCCGCCTCCTCGCAGAGCCCCGCGGCCCAGGCGGCCAGCGCGCCGTCGGCGGCCGGGCCGGTGAGGTCGCGGATGTCCCACTCCCCGGGGAGGCCGGCGTCGGTTGCCTCGCTGACCCGGCTGACCAGGTCGGCGACTGCCTGGTGGCACGCCTCGGACCTCCGGCGCAGCGTCACCCGGCGGTCGCGCAGCCAGCGCTCGACGTCCTCGAACCGTCCGGTGCGGAAGAGCCGTTGCAGCAGCTGGTGACGCTCCTCGGACCTGGCGCGCAGGAAGGCCTGGAAGCGACCCTGGGGAAGCATCGCCACCTGGGTGAACTGGGCGAGGTTCATGCCGACGAGGCGGGTCACCAGGTGCCCGGTCTCGTCGAGGCGGCTGGAGAGCGGCGTCCAGGCGCCCTCGACCCGCTCGGAGATCGTCACCGAGGCCTGCTGCGTGGTCGTGCCCGAGCCGCGCTTCTTCGGGCGCTCCCACGCCGGCGAGCGGACGATCCGGAACCGGCGCCCGGCCAGGGTCGCCTCCAGGGTGACGGTCGGGGCGACCCCCGGCGCGGCCTGGTCGCACCGCAACCGCTTGGCGACTCCTCGGTCGCCGGGGACGTCGCCGTACAACGCGAAGCAGACCGCGTCGAGCACGCTGGTCTTCCCGGCCCCCGTGGGCCCGGAGAGCAGGAAGAGACCGGCCTCGGAGAGCCGGTCGAGGTCGATCGCGACGTGCCCGGCGAAGGGGCCGAAGGCCTGGACCTCGAGGTGGTGGAGTCGCATCAGGCGCCGGCCCCCGTCACGAGGACGTCGAAGTCGGGGTCCTCGCAGCAGGCGTCGAAGGCGTCCCGCAGCAGGCCGGCCTCCTCGTCGCTGGCGGCGGCGCCGCGCATCTCGGCGACGAAGTCGAGGGCGATGTCGTGGTCGCTGCGCCCGTGGAGGCGCGCCGCCGGCGCTGCGGCGCGGTCGCCGGAGGCAGGCTCGAAGCCGAGGACCAGGGTGTGCGGGAAGCGGGCCCGGAGCCGGTCCATGGCCTGGTGCGGCCGGACGTCGTCGGTCAGCGTGGCCTGGACCCACGAGCGCTCGTGGACCGCGAGCGCCGGGTCCGCCAGCAGCCCCTCGAGCGTGCCGCGCAGGCGGGCCAGCGGCCGGGGGACCGGCGCGTCGACGAACTCGGCGGCGGCCACGCCGTCGCGGCCGAGGTCGACCAGCCACGAGCCCTTGCGGTGGGTGGCCTCGGAGAAGGAGTAGGCCAGTGGGGAGCCGCTGTAGCGCACCGTCTCCGTGAGGGTGTGCCGTCCGTGGAGGTGGCCCAGCGCGGCGTAGTCGACGCCGTCGAAGACCGAGGTGGGTACGACGGAGACGCCACCCACGCTGATGTCCCGCTCGGAGTCGCTCGGCTCCGCTCCCGCCACGAAGGCGTGGGCGAGCACCACCGAGCGCGTCCCCGGGCGCCCGGCCAGGTCCGAGCGGACCCTGCGCATCGCCTCGGTCAACGCCGCCTCGTGGGAGCGCCCGGCGAGCCCCCACGGCTCACGCACGGCGTCGGGGTCGAGGTAGGGGATCCCGTGGACGGCGACCGGCCCGTGCTCGTCCTCCAGCAGCACCGGGGTGCCGACGGTGCCGGCGTCGGTGCGGATGAACACGCCCGCGGCGTCGATCAGCCGGGAGCTGAAGCCGAGCCGCTGCGCGGAGTCGTGGTTGCCGCTGGTCAGCACGACCTTCGCCCGGGACGCGGCCAGCCGGGCCAGCGTCTCGTCGGCGAGGCGGACCGCGTCGACGTGGGGGAGGGCCCGGTCGTAGACGTCGCCGGCCACCACGACCAGGTCGACCCGCTCCGCGGCGACGACCTCGAGCAGGTGGTCGACGTGGGCCGCCTGGTGGGTGAGCATCCCCTCACGGTGGAACGACCGGCCCAGGTGCCAGTCGGAGGTGTGGAGGATGCGCATGGGACCAACCTAGGAAGGGCCACCGACAGTCCGTCGCACCCACGCCGGGGAGGGCTCAGGTGTAGCGCACGCAACGCTGCGGCGAGGTGAAGCCGTAGAGCACCAGGCCGGCCCCTTCGGCCAGCCGCACCGACAGGCTGGTGGGTGCCCCCACCGCGACCAGCGAGCCGACACCGGCGGAGATCGCCTTCTGCACCAGCTCGAAGCCGGCCCGCCCGCTCACCACGAGGCAGGCCTCCGCCGGTGCCGCCCCGGCGAGCATCCGGGCGCCGGACACCTTGTCCACGGCGTTGTGCCGGCCCACGTCCTCGCGCACGACCAGCGGCTCGCCGGCCGCCGTGAACAGGCCCGCGGCATGGACCCCGCCGGTCCGGGAGAAGACGGTCTGGCGCTCCCGCAGCAGCTCCGGCAGGCGGCGTACGACGGGGGCACCGGGCAGCTCGCCGGTCCACGGCTCGCCACGGGGCACGTCGAGCGCCGAGGCGACGCTGTCCTTGCCGCAGACCCCGCAGGCCGAGGAGCCGGCCGACAGGCCGGTGTGCCGGTGGCCGGGGTCGCGCGCCGGGGGACCGTCGAGGGTCACGGTCACGACGTTGAACTCCTGCTCGGGCGCGAGGTCGGTGTCGGTGCAGTACGCGACCTCGTGCACGTCCCCGGGCCGGACGAGTCCCTCGTGGAGCAGCCAGCCTGCCGCGAGCTCGAAGTCGTGCCCCGGCGTCCGCATGGTGACCCAGACCCGGCGCGCGGCCGCACCGGGCCAGGCCAACCGGATCTCCAGGGGCTCCTCGGTGGCAAGCCGGTCCTCGTGCCGGCGTTCGCCGTCCGCGGTGAGCTCGTGGACACGGGTCCGGACGGTGGGTCCGGGACGGCGCGCGCGCTCGCTCACGACAGGGGTCCCGTCATCGTGCGGGGTAGGCCCGCCGGATCGCGAGCCGCCGCTCGAGCTCGTCGGTGAGGTCGACCACGCGCCGCTGGATCGACGCGTCCAGCCCGTCGAGGTCGATCAGCGCCCGTGCCTTCGCGAGGGTCTCCTCGGTCAGGGAGGTGGCCGGGAAGAAGAACTGCGCCGCCTCGGCCAGCACCCAGCCGCTCCGCACCTCCACGGTGCGCGGGACGTCGGCGAAGTAGCGGTCGACGTACTCGTCGGTGAGGTGCTCCTGACCGGTCCGCCACAGCCCCGCCCCGGC
This sequence comes from Nocardioides koreensis, assembly GCF_039531775.1. Classification (NCBI taxonomy): domain Bacteria; kingdom Bacillati; phylum Actinomycetota; class Actinomycetes; order Propionibacteriales; family Nocardioidaceae; genus Nocardioides; species Nocardioides koreensis. The sequence goes on from NZ_BAAAQR010000010.1 coordinate 108,495, forward strand.
GGCCTCGAGCTCGTAGTTGGGCACGTCCACCTCGCCGGTGAAACGCGCCCAGGCCCAGGCCTTGGCCTCGGCGTCGGGCAGCGAGGCCGTCGCCCGGGTGTGCTCCACGCGGGAGCGCGCCGTCGGCTCGGCCTCGAGGGCCGCCCCGAGCTCGTCGCGGTCGGTCTCGCCGAGCACGGCGAGCTGGACCAGGATCCGCCAGCGCAGGTCGAGGTCCACCTCCACGCCGTCGGGCAGCACCCGACCGTCCAGCCAGCTGCGCAGCTGCCCGGCGTCGGTGGCGCTGCTGACCGCGGCCTGGAAGGCCGAGAGCTGCAGGGTCGACCCGGGGACGCTGTCGCCGACCTTCGCGAGCGCCGCGGTGTTGATGCGCCGCAAAGCCGCCGCAGGGTCGGCGGTCAGGGGCGCGACCTTCGTGATCGCCCAGGGCATCGTGTAGAAGACCGCGTCGTCGCTGTCCTCCACGGGCAGCCCGGCCTCGAGCAGGTCGATGACGTCGGCCGGGTCGATGGCCGCGTTGTGGAAGGCGCTGCGGACGTTGTTCCACACGCCGGCGCGCAGCCGGGTCTCGTCTGTGGCCGGGAGCAAAGACTTCAGGGCCGCCACCGTGGTGGCGTCGGGCTGGACCAGCGCCCAGGTGTCCTCGTAGGGGTCGAGCACCACGGCCCTGCCCTCGGCGACGTCGAGGGCGGTCTCGGGGGAGTCGACCGTGAGCGTCGAGACCTCCCACTTGCCCTCGGGGGCGGCGGTGGCGACCCGGAGGGTGTGCGGGCGGTCCGCCGGGTGGCCGGCCGGGGGAGTGCGCCGCACGGTGCCGGCCGCGCGGTCGAGCACGATGGTGTCCGGGCCGGCGGTGCGCAGCCAGCTGCTGGTGAACGCGCTCAGGTCGCCCGCGCCGGCCTGCTCCCAGCTCGCGAACAGGTCGTGCATCGTCGCGTTCCCGAAGCGGTGCCGGGTGAAGTGGTCGATCGCGCCCGCGAAGAACACCTCGTCACCGAGCGTGGCGTTGAGCTGCTTGAGGATGCTCGACCCCTTGGCGTAGGAGATGCCGTCGAAGTCCTGCAGCGCGGCGGTCGCGTCGACCGCGCCGTTGCCGGCCACCGCGTGGGTGCTGGGCCGCTGGTCGGCGACCAGGCCCCACTGGCGCCGGGCGTAGGCGTTGTGGGTCCAGGCGTCGTCGTACTCGGTGACGTCGGCGGTGACCCGGTTGCCCATGTACTCGGCGAAGGACTCGTTGAGCCACAGGTCGTCCCACCACTTCGGGGTGACGATGTTGCCGAACCACTGGTGGGCCATCTCGTGGGCGACCGTGGTGGCGCGGGCGATCCGGACGCCGCGGGTGACGCGGGAGGAGAAGATCAGCGGGTCGCGGAACGTGACGCAGCCGGGGTTCTCCATCGCGCCGGCGTTGAACTCGGGGACGAACGCCTGGTGGTACTCGCCGAACGGGTAGCGGATCCCGAAGAGCCGGTGGAACTCGTCGAAGCACTGCTTGGTCATCGTGAACAGCTCGTGGGCGTCGGCGTCCAGGTCCTTGGCGATGCTCGCCCGCGAGGAGAGCCCCAGCGGGATCCCGTCGTGCTCGTCGCGGATCAGGTGGTACGGGCCGGCGACGAGCGTGACGAAGTACGTCGAGAGCGGCTGGGTCTGCTCGAGCTCCCACACGCCCGGCTCCGGGTTGCTGCCCGGGGCGTTGCCGACGACGACCCAGTCGGCCGGCGCGGTGACGTGGAAGGTGTACGGCGCCTTCAGGTCGGGCTGGTCGAAGCAGGCGAAGATGCTGGGGGCGGCGTCCATGAAGCACATGCCGTAGACGTAGTGCCTGCCGTCGGCCGGGTCCACGCTGCGGTGCAGCCCCTCGCCGTCGTTGCGGAACCGCATCACCGCGTCGACGACCAGCTCGTTGGCGCCCTCGACCGTCTCCAGGGGCAGTCGGCCGCGCTCGAGCAGGTCGGCGTCCAGGGGCGAACCGTTGAAGCGGATCTCGTTGACCCGCGCCGGCTTGAGGTCGAGGAAGGTCGGCCCGCCCCGGGAGGTGAACCGGATCGTCGTCACGGAGCGGAACGTCGCCTCGTCCGAGGCGAGGTCGAGGGCCACGTCATACGCGTCGACGGCGAGGAGGTCGAAACGGGCCCGCGCCTCGGCGTGCTGGAGGCTGTGGAAGGGGCTCTGGTTGGCAGTCACGCGGCACACCCTATGCCCGGCCCCCTCAGCCGTCCCCGGGGTCGGGAGGTCACGGATCGGTGACGACGGCGCGGACTTGCGGTGCCGGCGAGCCGGAGGACGTACCTTCCTCCGAGGACCGGGAATTTCGTCCGCGCAGGCAGGCAACCATTCGGAGGCTCGTCGCGTCATAGGGGTCACTGGGGGCGTCAGTCACGCCCGTCTTCGGGAAAGGGAGTGGCTCGATGCAGCCAACGCTTGTCCACCGCCGGGGCCGTGCCCTGGCCTCACTCACCGCGGTCATGGGCCTGGCCCTGGGCGCTGCCGCCGTCGGCAACGCCCCGGCACAGTCGGCCGCGCCGACGCCGGACTGCACGCCGTACTCCGGCGCGCTCACCAAGGGCGACGCCGTGACCGCCATGTCGGTCACCTCGGGCACCACGCCCCAGGAGTTCGACGGCCAGGTGCTCGGCGTCCTCCAGGACGGCATCGCACCCGACCTCGACATGATCATGGTCGAGATCACCGCGCCGGACCCCGACAAGATCGGCGGGATCTGGCAGGGCATGTCCGGCTCGCCGGTCTACGCGAGCAACGGTGAGGTCATCGGCGCGATCGCCTACGGGCTCTCCTGGGGTCCGTCGTGGATCGCCGGCGTGACGCCGTTCGCCGACATGGACGACTACATGACCGCGGCCGCAGCGCCGGCCAAGGTCAAGGTGTCCGACGCGCAGGCCCTCACCATCGCGCGGAGCTCCGACGTCACCCGGACGCAGGCCGCCGCGGGCTTCAGCCAGCTGCCGATGCCGACCGGCGTCTCCGGCGTGAGCAACCGTCGCCTCAACCAGGCGGAGAACCACCGCGCCAAGCACAAGTGGGTGCCCAAGAGCTCCTACCGGATGGGCTCCGCAGCCGTCGCGGGCGACGCGAACGCGGCCGGCCCCGAGACGATCGAGCCGGGCGGCAACCTCGCCGCGTCGCTGTCCTACGGTGACATCACCATGGGTGGTGTCGGCACCGTGACCGCGGTCTGCAACGACAAGGTGGTCGGCTTCGGCCACCCGATGACGTTCCTCGGTGAGACGACGCTGACGCTGCACCCGGCCGACGCTCTCTTCATCCAGCCCGAGTCGCTCGGTGCGCCGTTCAAGGTCGCGAACCTGGGCGCTCCCGCCGGCACCATCTCCGACGACCACCTGACCGGGATCACCGGCTTCCTCGGCGCGGCGCCGGCCACGACCGATGTCACCTCGACGGTCGCCTTCCGCGACCGGGAGCGCAGCGGCACCACCCACGTCTCGGTCCCCGAGGCGATGGCCAGCACCGTGTTCTACGAGTCGGTGGGCAACCACGACCGCGTGGTCGACGGGGCCATCGCCGGCTCCGAGCTGCTGGAGTGGACGATCGCGGGTCACGACAGCGACGGGACGCCGTTCAACCTCCAGGTCACCGACCGCTTCGCCTCCGACTACGACATCACCTACGAGTCGGCCTGGGACCTCGCCGACTTCGTGTGGTCCCTGAGCCGGATCCCGGGCGTCACCCTCGACGGCGTCACCATGGACTCCCAGGTCGACGTCGACCACTCGGTGTGGGAGCTGTCGAAGCTCCAGCAGCGCATCGGCGGTGCGTGGGTCAAGGCCGGCAAGGGCGCGCCGGTTCTCGCCAGGGCGGGCAAGGCCCTGAAGATGCGTGCGGTGCTCACCAGCGGCTCGGCCACCCGGACCGTCCCGGTCTCGGTCAGCATCCCCGCGAACGCCTCCGGCGGTGAGGGCCGCATCGAGTTCACCGGCGGTGCCTACCTCTGGTCGGAGGACGCCTACCCGCGTTCGATCGAGCAGGCCGAGAAGTACGCCGCCACGATGGTCCGCAACGACGAGGTCCAGGTCCAGCTCGGCCTCTACTCGAAGCGCAAGCAGATCCAGAAGAGCGCCACGAGCGAGCCGCAGGACAAGGTCGTGACCGGCCACAAGCACGTCCGGGTCTTCGTCAAGTGACCCTCTGACGCGCAGTCACGGCGGGCCGGGAGCAGGTTGCTCCCGGCCCGCCGTCGTACGTCCGGCGGACGGTCCGCCCGGGACGTTGGCCCCTGTCCCGCGTCGGGTCCCTCGGGCAGCCTGACGGCACCGACCGGGGAGGCACGCATGAGGCTGCCAGGACGCGGGGCGCCGTACGTCGGGGTCCCGCCCGCCGACGGAGCCGTCGCGTGGGACGCGTGGGCGGCCGGCTGGGGCGGTGCCGTGGGGCTCGCGTTCGCCAACGCGGCGTTGCACCGGGCCTACGGGGAGGTGCTGCCCGAGCTCACGGCCGACCAGCTCGCGGGCGTCCTGCTGCTCGCGCTCGTCCTGCGCTGGACGGTGCACGTCGAGGGACGCAACCCGCTGGACGAGCCCCGCGACGCCGCGCTGGTCGGGCTGGCCTGGGCGGGCGCCACGGTGACCTTCGAGCTCACGTTCGGTCACTACGTCAACGGCGACAGCTGGTCCGACCTGCTGGCGGCGTACGACCTGACGAAGGGGCGGCTGTGGCTGCTCGACGTGGTGGGGATCGCCGCGGCGCCGGCGATCGCGCGCTGGTGGAACCGTCGCGCCCCGGGGCCAGCGTCCGCCGTCTCCTAGAGGCGGACCAGCATCTTCCCGGTGTTGCCGCCCCGGAGCAGGTCGAGGAACGCGTCCACCGCGTGGTCGAGCCCGTCGACGACGGTCTCGCGGGAGGTGAGCCGGCCGTCGGCCACCCACGCGCCGGCGCGCTGGTAGAACTCCGCGGCGGCGTCCGCGTGGTCGGAGACGATGAAGCCGCGCAGGGTGAGCCGCTTGCTGACGAACATCATCATGTTGCGGGGGCCGGGGGTGGGCTCGGTGTCGTTGTACTGCGCGATCGCCCCGCACGCCGCGATCCGGCCGAAGTCCGCGAGGTGGGAGATCGCCGCCTCGAGGTGGTCCCCGCCGACGTTGTCGAAGTAGACGTCGAAGGGGCCGTGCTCCTTCAGCTGTCGGGCGATCGGGGCGTCCTTGTAGTTCACCGCGGCGTCGAACCCGAGGTCGTCGGTCAGCCAGGACACCTTCTCGGCCGACCCCGCCGAGCCGACCACCCGGGAGGCGCCGAGCAGGCGCGCCATCTGACCCGCTGCCGAGCCGACCGCCCCGGCTGCGCCGGAGACCAGCACCGCGTCGCCCTCACGCAGGCCGGCGACCCGGGTGAGCCCGACGTACGCCGTGAGGCCGGGCATGCCGAGCACGCCGAGGTAGGCGGACGCCGGCACCTGCGAGACGTCGACCGGCCGGACCGACGACGCCGGGAGCAGTGCGTGCTCGCGCCAGCCGGCCTGGTGCAGCACCGTCGCGCCCACGGGCACGGACTCGTCCCCGGACGCGACCACCTCGCCGACGGCGCCGCCGTCGAGCGGCGCGTCGAGCCGGAAGGGCGGGACGTAGGACTTCACGTCGTTCATCCGCCCGCGCATGTACGGGTCGACCGACATGAACGTGTTGCGGACCAGCACCTCGCCCGGTCCGGGATCGGCCAGCTCGACCTCGACGAGCCGGAAGTCGTCGGGGGTCGGCCAGCCGGACGGGCGGGCGGCGAGCTGGATCTCACGGGTCTTCTGGGCCATGCGCTCGATCCTGCCAGCGCGTTCGGCGCGGCTCCGGCCGGGTGCGCGCACCCCGCCCCGCTGGTGGCCGACATCACGTCGCCGCCGAATCCGGGAGGCGCGCCCAGGGGCCCTACGATGTAAGAGCCGCAGAGGCGACGTAAGTCATTACACGAACGGGGCCCGTCGGACCGGGCCGAAGGGGATGAGCACACCATGACCACGCAGCTGCACCAGGCATTCGGGATCGTCGCGGCGCGGGCCCACCAGGCCCAGGACCCCGCGCTCCTGCGCGACCTGGAGCTCGCCCGGCAGGCCGACCGGCGGGCGCGTCGCGTGCTGCGCCGTCGCACCCGCTGAGTCGCGGCGCACGCGCGTCCTGACATGCAACAGACCCCCGGGCCGTCGGCCCGGGGGTCTGTTGCATGCGGGGGAGTCAGGCCTGGATGCCCAGGGCGAACTCCACCTTGCCGGCCGAGTCGACGGCGGCGTCGAGGATCTTGTCGTCGAGCATCGCCGCGGCGGTCTGGTCGAGGTAGACGGTGGCGCCGTCCTGCTCGACGGTCTGGTCGCCCGGCTCCGGGGCCTCCGCTGCGCTGACCGCGAAGGTCGGCTCGGGGGCGTCCTCGGAGGTGATGCGCAGTCCGGCGGTGTCCGCGAGACCCGGCTGGGCGGTGATGTCCTTGACGATGGTGCTGGCGTTCTCGGTCAGGGTGAGCATGACGTGCCTTCCGATCGGCGTGCAGGTCCCTTCCACCCTCACCCTGCAGATCGCGAGGACGCAAGTTCCGCGGCGAATTCCGGCGTGTTCGTCGGACTGTCAGACGATCCGGTGGGGGGCGGGTCCCTCAGGACCTCTCGACGATGTCCTCGGGGCGGTTCGGCCGGGCGACCGACACGACGGCCGGCGGCAGTCCCCACTCGTCGCGGCCGAGCCTGGAGACGGGGCGCAGGTGCTCCATCGCGGGGTGGCCGTCGACCAGCGCCTCGTCCAGCACGGTGATCGCCACCACCCGGCCGAGGACGAGCGTGGTGTCGCCGAGCTCGTGGGTGGAGTGCAGCGTGCACTCCAGGGACGCGGGGGAGTCCACGACCCGCGCGGGTGCGACGAGGCTGCTCGGTTCGAGCCCGATGCCCAGGGCCGCGGCCTCGTCGATGTCTGGACCGAACCTGGCGCTGGTGTCGTTGACCTTCTCGAGCAGCGGCTCGGTCGCCAGGTTGACGACGAACTCGCCGGTGGCCACCACGTTGGCCAGCGTGTCCTTGTCGCCGACCGAGGCGAAGGACACGATCGGGGGCCGGGCGCAGGCGACGTTGAAGAACGAGTGCGGCGCGAGGTTGCCGACCCCGTGGTCGTCCAGCGTCGAGATCCAGGCGATCGGTCGTGGCACGACCAGGGCCGTCAGGAGCCGGTAGGGGTTGACGTCGGGATCCTCGCAGCGGAAGACGGTGCGCATGTCCGGGAGGGTACGACGCGACCGCGTTCGGCGGGGGCGCAGGTCTGGCAGGCTGAGGCCCATGAGTGACGAGACGGCCGATTCCACCCTGCGCAGCATCGATCTCACGCGCATCGGTGAGCGCCGCTACAAGGCCACCAACAGCCGCGGGGGCGTGCTCCCGATCGGGTCCGGCGACGACCCCGACTTCACCCCTGTCGAGCTGCTTCTCGCCGCGCTCGCGGGGTGCGGCGCCATCGACGTGGACATCATCACGGGCAGGCGCTCCGACGCGGAGACCTTCGACGCCCGCGCCACCGGTCACAAGGTCCGGGACGAGCAGGGCAGCCACGTGGTCGGGCTCACCGTCACCTACGACGTCACCTTCCCCGAGGGCGAGGCCGGCGACCGCGCCCGCGAGGTCCTGCCCCAGACCCTGCAGCGGGTCCGTGACCGGCTCTGCACCGTCGGCCGCACGGTGGCCATCGGGGAGCCGGTCGAGTACGTCGAGGGCGACCTGTGAGTCATCGTGTCGACGTCTGCGTCGAGACGCGGATCCGCCGCCCGCTCGCGGAGGTGGCGGCGTACGCCGGCGACCCGGGCAACGCCCCCCGGTGGTACGCCAACATCAAGCAGGTCGAGTGGCGGACCCCGCCACCGGTATCGGTCGGATCACGGATGGACTTCGTCGCGACGTTCCTCGGCCGCCGGCTGTCCTACACCTACGAGGTGACCGAGCTGGTGCCGGGCGAGCGGCTGGTCATGGAGACGGCCCAGGGGCCGTTCCCGATGCGCACGACGTACACCTGGACCGCTGACGCCGACGGCACCGTGATGGCGCTGCGCAACGACGGGCGACCCGCGGGGTTCTCCCGGGCCCTGGCTCCGGTGCTCGAGATCGCGATGCGCCGGGCGATGACCAAGGACCTGGCCGCCCTGCGGCGCATCCTCGAGGGGACGTGAACAAGGCGCGCACCGGTCCCTGGACCAGGGTGCCGGAGCAGCGGGGCCGCCGCTTCGTGGTGACGGGCGCGACCAGCGGCATCGGGCTGGAGACCGCCCGGCGGCTGGCTTCGGTCGGCGCCGAGGTCGTCCTGGCCGTCCGCGACGAGGCCAAGGGAGAAGCGGTCGCCGCGACCATGGCTGGGGCCGTGGAGGTGCGCCGGCTCGACGTCGCCGACCTCTCCTCGGTGCGCGACTTCGCCGCCGGGGTCGGGCCGGTCGACGTCCTCGTGAACAACGCCGGGGTGATGGGGGTGCCCTACGCCCGCACCGTCGACGGCTTCGAGACCCAGATCGCGACCAACCACCTGGGCCACTTCGCGCTGGCCAACCTGCTGCTGCCGCGGCTGACCGACCGGGTCGTCGTGGTGGGCTCGGCGTCACACCGCTCCGGTGACCTCGACGTCGACGACCTGGGCTGGGAGCGGCGCGGCTATCGCGCGTACGCCGCGTACGCCGCCTCCAAGCTGGCGAACCTGCTCTTCCTCGCGGAGCTGCAGCGCCGGCTGACCGCCGCCGGGTCGACCCTGCGCGCGACCGGCGCCCATCCCGGCTACACCGCGACCGCCATCCAGGCCGGCACCGGCAACCGCGCCTTCACGCGGCTGTCCGGGGTCGGGAACCGGCTACTCGGGATGCCCGCCTGGCGGGGCGCGCTCCCGACGCTCTACGCCGCGACGATGGACGTCGCGGGCAACAGCTACCTCGGCCCGCACCGGGCCCGCGAGCTCAACGGCTGGCCCACGATGGTGGGCCGGTCCCGAACGGCCAGCGACCCCGACCTCGCCCGGCTGCTGTGGACACGGTCGGAGTCTCTGACGGGGGTGTCGTTCCCGCTCTGAGCCGGGACGCGCCAGCTGCAGGTCACTCCGCGGTGACGGACTCGATCTTGACCTGCTCCTTGGGCGCGCCGTCGGGGCCGCCGTCCGCGGTGCCCTTGTCGGCGATGTCCTTGACGACCTGCAGGCCGGCGTCGTCGATCTGGCCGAAGACGGTGTAGTTGGGGTCCAGCGTGCTGTCGCCGTAGACGATGAAGAACTGCGAGCCGTTGGTGTCCACCCCGGCGTTGGCCATCGCCAGGGTGCCGGCCCCGTAGGTCTCCTTGCCGGACAGCTCGTCCTCGAAGGAGTAGCCGGGACCGCCGGCGCCCGAGCCGGTCGGGTCGCCACACTGCAGGACGTAGATGCCCTGGGTCGTGAGCCGGTGGCAGGTGGTGGAGTCGAAGTAGCCCTGGTCGGCCAGCGACACGAACGAGTTGACCGTGCAGGGGGTGGTGTCCGCGTCGAGGGTCGCCTTGATGTCGCCGGCGTTGGTCTTGATCGTGACGGCCTCGTCGCCGCTGACGGCCGCGTGGTCCGGCGGGAGGTCGACGTCCTTGGCCGCCTGGCCGTCCTCGGTGTAGGTGCAGGCCGGGCCGCTCGCGTCGCGGCTGGGGGCGGCGCCCGCGGAGTCGTCGGACGAGTCGTCGCCGCATCCGGCGAGGGCGAAGAGGGCCGCCGTGGCGACCAGGGCGGTGAGGGGGCGCTTGAGCATGGGCATGATGGTAGGGGCAGGGCTCAGGAGTTCAGGCCACGGGCGGTGACCGACCAGGGCCGCAGCTCGCCGGACTCCTCGGCGTACACCGTGTCGACGAGGTTCACCGCGTTGCACACGTGGTTGGGCACCACGTCGACCCGGCTGCCCAGCGGCGGCAGGGACGCCCCGGCGAGGTCGACGACCGCGTGGTGCTCCGACAGCATCACGATCCGCGCATCGGGGTGCTCCGGCAGCCGCCCGAAACCGGAGGCGTACGCCGGCCGGTCGGCCCCGAGCACCTTGCTGCCCGCATCGAGGACCAGCCGGCCACCGGCGTGGCTCACCACGCTCGCGCTGCAGGTCAGGGCGAGGCTGTCCGGAGGCATCGCGCCCAGCTCCCACTGCTGCGCGTCGCCGAAGACGTAGACCCCCGGCCGGAGCTCGGTGAGCACCGAGGGATCGGAGTGGGCGAGGCTCGGGGTGGAACCGCCACTGACCACGTGCGGCTCCACGCCGGCCTCGCGCAGGGACGCGGCTGCCTCACGCAGCGCCGCGGCCTCGTCGGCGGCGGCGCTCGCGAGTGCCCCGGCGGCATAGCTGTGCCCCGGGAACGTGAACACGCCCCGGACCTGCAGGCCGGTGCGGACCGCGGCCAGGGCAACCTTCCCGGCATCGCGGGGGAGGACCCCGCTGCGGTGGTGGCCGCAGTCGATCTCGACGAGGGCCTCGACCGTCGTGGCGCCCAGGAGCCGGCCGGCGTTGGCGGCTCCCTCGACCGAGTCCACGCCGATGGCCACCGCCGCGTCGCCGGTCAGGTCGGTGAGCCGTCCGGCGGCGGTGTCGTCCAGCCACAGCGGATAGGCGACGAACACGTCCCCGATGCCGTTGCGGGCGAAGGTCTCGGCCTCCCCGATCGTGGCCACCGAGATGCCCACCGCGCCGGCCGCGAGCTGCAGCCGCGCGATCTCGACCGTCTTGTGCGTCTTGACGTGCGGCCGCAGGGCGAGCCCTGCGCCGTCCGCGAACTCGGCCACCCGAGCGATGTTGCGGCGCAGGCGGGCGAGGTCGACCCGCAGGTACGGCGTCGCCGGCATCACTGCTCCTCGTGGGTGTCCGGGTCACCCCCGAAGAGCCGGCCGTCCGGCCGCCCCAGACCCGTGATCGCCGCCACCTCGTCGTCGGTGAGCTCGAAGCCGAACACGTCGAGGTTCTGGCGCTGCCGCTCGGGGGTGACCGACTTGGGGATCGGGATCGCGCCCAGCTGCACCTGCCAGCGCAGGATCACCTGCCCGGGCGTGACGCCGTACCTCTCGGCCGCCGCGGCGACCGGGGTCTCGGTGAACGGCGCCTGGCGCTTGCCCAGCGGGCTCCAGGACTCGGTGCGGATGCCGAGCCGCTCGTGCACGGCGCGCATCTCGGCCTGCGGGAAGTACGGGTGCAGCTCGACCTGGTTGACCGACGGGGTGACCCCGCTGTCGTCGATGATCCGCTGCAGGTGTGCCTCGGTGAAGTTGGAGACGCCGATCGAGCGGACCAGCCCCTCCTTGCGCAGGTCGACCAGCGCACGCCAGGCCTCGGCGTACTTCCCGACGCTCGGGTTCGGCCAGTGGACCAGCTGGAGGTCGAGGTGGTCGAGCCCGAGGCGCTCCAGCGACCCGCGCACGCTGGCGACCGCGTCGTCGTACCCGTGGTGCCGGCCGGGGATCTTGCTCGCGACACGGAACTCGTCCCGCGGCAGGCCCGACCGGCGGATCGCCTCGCCGACCTCACGCTCGTTCCCGTAGTTCACCGCGGTGTCCAGCAGCCGGTAGCCGTTCTCCAGGGCACTGGTGATCGCGGTGATCCCGTCGTCCCCCCTCAGGGGATAGGTGCCGAAGCCGATCGCCGGGAGCGTTGTGCCGTCGTTGAGGGTGTACGCCGGGATGCCCATGGCGCCAACGTAGCGGCTCGGCCGAGCCCCGGAGCGGGTGGCGTCAGAGGGCGACCCGGCCGCCGTGACGCAACCACCACGCGGCCGGCTGCTGGAGCGGGTGGGTCGGGTCCGCGGCCAGCCGGGCGAGCACCGGTTGGCCCGTCATCCCGGCGTACAGCAGCGCTCGCCGGTTCAGGGGGTCCGGCAGGGCCAACAGGCGCTCGAGCCGGTCCTCGTCCAGCGGTGCCCCCGAGTGCGCCAGCGCGAAGATCGCCGACGTGACGACGACGGGGTCATCGCTGTCCAGCAGCTCCACGGCCGGGCCTCGGGACTCCTCGTCCCCCAGGAGCAGGAACAGGGTGGCGGCAGCCCGGCGGACGACGAGGTCCTGGTGGCTCCGGATGGCGGCCGCCAGCTCCAGCGCGAGCGGGCCGCGGAACGGGGAGGCCATCAGCAGCAGCGTCGAGGTGGTGCGGCGCGCGTCGCGGGAGTCGAAGGCCGCCTCGAACACCAGCCGGTCGAGCAACGGCTGGCCGCGCAGCCCCAGCACGTCGGTGGCCCGCTCGGCGACGCGGGAGCAGAAGGCGAGCTTGTCGCGGTGGGCGACGGGTGCGCCGGGGCGCATGACCCGCTCCGGGTCCGTCTGGCCGGGGAGGCGTGCGGCGATCGCGGCCCGCGTCGGTGCCGGCAGCGCCCCCCAGAGCGTCGCGAGCTGGCGGTTCCGCTGCTCGTCGTCGGCGAGCACCTCCCACGCGTGCGCGAACGGGGCCACCACCGGCCGCCACTGTGACGGGCCCAGGTCCCCGTCGGCGGCCACGTGCTCCAGGCCCACCACACCGGCCCGCAGCCGCAGGACGTCGTCGCTGCCGAGCAGCGGCGACAGCACGCGCACGGTCACGGGGTCCGGCCGCTCCGCGAGAAGGCGCGCGGCATCACCGAGCACCGCCGTGCCGGGTTCCTCGAGGAACTCGGCCACGGCGTCCTCCACGACCTCGGCGTACTTGCCGCAGCGCAGCAACGCCAGCGCCTCGTACCGTGTGGTGTAGCCGGTGAAGGCGGCACGGCTCATCTCGCTGACCAGCTGCGACACGAGCGGGCGCAGGAACGCCGTCGAGATCCCGGGACGCACGGCCAGCGCCGTCTCGCTCAGGTGCAGCCACGCCAGCCCGGTCGGCTCCGGAGTCCCGACCACGCGATCCACGGCGTCGTTGAGGTCGACCAGGGTCGGCAGGTTCCGCACCGACCGAGGTCGTCCGTCACCGAACCTGCGGCGGACCAGGTCGACGGATCCGCGCAGGGATCCGGGCTCGCAGCCCAGGACGGCTTCGTACGCCTCGACCACAGCGCCTCCGGGGGCGACTCGGCCGGTCTCCCAGCCCGAGACCGACGGCGCCGAGGCGGCGATGCCCTGCTCCTTGAGGAGGCCGGCCATCTCGGTCACCGAGACCGACGCCCCGTCGATGCCGAAGTCCCGCCAGCTGCGGAGCAGCCAGGCGATGCGGACCCGGACGTCGACGTGGGGCGCCTCGAAGGGCGTGGGGTCGTCGAGCACGTCCGGCGACCTGGCCATCGAAGCTCCCCGAGTCCTTCCCCCTTGGCGTTGCTGCACCGTTCCCCCTGATGCAGGGGCAACCATAGGGTCCCGATCCGTCAGCCGGGGCCATTTCCGCCCTGTGGGCCAGAGTCGTCGGGGACTGACGCGTGGTGCGGGGCCCCGTGCGTGCGCCGGTCCTCCTTCATCTCGGCCTCGAAGAGGTGGCGGCGGCCGCCCACGAGCTGGTCCCGCGCCAGCCTTTCCAGCGACCTGAAGGTGTCGTAGTAGGTGTCGTCGTACTCCTCGACGATCTGGAAGCTCCACCGGCCGTGGATCACGTTGCGGCCGACGAGCTCGCGCTCGATCCGGTCGGCCAGCTCCGCGTGCCCGGCGTCGCGCAGCTGGTCGACGGCCTCGCCGAGGGTCAGGTCGCCGGTGCCGCAGAGCCGGTGGAAGGCGTACAGGTGGCCCCGGGCGTGCTCGACGGCCTCGAGCGCCTCCGACAGCTTGCCGAGCGCCTCGACGGTGGCGTCGCTGACACCGTCGGGGCGGACGTGCTCCGGCCGGGGACGGTCGGTGCTGTTCGCGGGGTCGGCCATCGTTCCTCCGGTCATCGTTCCTCCAGGGCGGCGAGCAGGGCGGGCGGGTCGGCCACGGTGAAGGTGGCGCCGGGGTGCCGGATCCGGCCGGTCGGGTCGATCGCCCGGACCGGGCTGTGGAACTGCACGCAGACGGCCCGGGCGCCGTTCGTCGCGAAGGTCACCCCGCGGTCGGTGAACGAGAGGTGGGCCGGTCCGGCCGTCTTCACGAAGCTGAACCCACCGGTCTCGGTGGCCGAGGAGATGTTGCTGCGCGGTGTCCGCAGCGACCACGGTCCGAACCTGGCCCGAAGCTCCTGGTCGTCGACCTCGACCCACGCCGTCGCGGGCACGATCCCGAACACGAGCGCGGGCAACCGGTAGGTCGGGTCGAAGCGGAACGGGAACCGTGTCATCCCGGCAGGCTAGCGGCGACCGGACCCGCGGGCGTCCTCCACACGGGTGAGCCGGGGCTTGCGGCGGCCTCCTGCGGTGGCGAGTAGCAACGAGAACCTCGAAGCCGTCCAGGCCGTCGTCGAGCGGGTCTCCGCCGGCACCGTGCTCGCCCGAGGACGACCCACCCGGCCCGACCGCCCACTGGGGTGCGGCAGGCTGGGCGCGTGCACCTCACCGACGCCCTCGCCCGCATCGGCGACGAGGTGGTCGGCACCCAGCCCCGGCCCGAGCCGGCGACCGTGCTGGTGGTGGGGCTTGTCGTCCTCGCTGTCGTGGCCCTGCCGGCCACGTGGCGGGTCAGTCGCCACGTCGTGACCATCGCCCACGAGGGCGCCCACGGCGTCGCCGCGCTGCTGAGCGGCCGCCGCCTCGCGGGCATCCGGTTGCACTCGGACACCTCGGGGCTCACGTTGTCGCGGGGGAGGAGCGCCGGCCCCGGGATGGTGGCCACCGCGCTCGCCGGGTACGTCGGGCCGTCCCTGCTCGGCCTCGGCGCGGCGTACCTCCTGCGTGAGCGGCACGCGCTGGCGGTGCTGTGGCTGGCCGTGGTCCTGCTCGGTCTGCTGCTGCTCCAGATCCGCAACTTCTACGGCCTGTACGCCGTGCTGGTCGCCGGCCTCGGTGTGTTCGCCGTGTCCTGGTGGGGGAGCGAGCCGGTGCAGTCGGTGGCCGCGTACGCCGGCACCTGGTTCCTGCTGCTCGCGGCACCACGTCCGGTGCTCGAGCTCCAGCGGCAGCGTCGTCGCGGCCGGGCGCGGGACTCCGACGCCGACCTGCTGGCCCGGCTGACACCGCTCCCGGGCCTGGCCTGGGTGGGGCTCTTCCTGCTCGTCACCGTGGCCGCGCTCGGCCTGGGCGCGAGCTGGCTGCTGGGTCTCCTGTGGGGCCGCTAGGGTCGCCCCGTGAACCCGGCCCGCACGCTCGACCGCATCGCCCTCATCTCGGACGTCCACGGCAACCTGACGGCGCTCGAGGCGGTGCTCGCGGACATCGACGCGCGCGGCATCACCCGGATCTTCAACCTGGGCGACTACGTCGGCAAGGGTCCGCGCGGTCGTGAGGTCGTCGACCTGTGCCGCGAGCGGTGCGAGGTCAACATCCTCGGGAACTGGGACGACTTCCTCCCCGACCCGGACCGCGTGTTCGACACCGACGCGCTGAAGTGGTGGCTGCACCAGCTCGGCCCGGGGCAGGGGGAGTGGCTCCGGTCGCTGCCGTTCTGCCACGACTTCGTGATGAGCGGGCGCCGGATCCGGCTCTTCCACGCCTCGCAGGAGACCGTGCACCGCCGGGTGCGGTTCGACCACGACGAGGCCGAGTTCCTCGGGCTGTTCACCAACACCGCCGCGACCGGCGACGGGCCGGTGCCGTCGGTGGTGGGCTACGCCGACACCCACGACCCCTACTACGAGACCGACCGGGAACGCCGCACCGTGTTCAACACCGGCAGTGTCGGCAATTGCATGGGTGACCCCACACCCGTCTACGTCATCCTCGAGGGCGTCATGGACGGCGAGGCCGAGGCGCCGTTCTCGATCCAGTTCGTGCGGGTGCCCTACGACTGGGAGGCCGAGCTCGAGGTCGCCGCCGCGATGGGGATGCCGGAGCTGGAGGGCTACACCGTCGAGATCCGCGACGGGGTCTACCGCGGGAACCTGAAGGCGGGGGAGAGCCCCGACTACCACCGAAGCCCGGCGGTGTGAGTCCCCGGATGACGGAGCCGCAGGACGTCATCGACACCCGGACGTCGTACGCCGCCTTCGCGACCGAGTACACCGAGCACGTGCGGCACGAGCTCGACCGTTTCCCGCTCGCGAGAGCACTGCTCGCACACTTCGCCGAGCTGGTGCACGCCGACGGCGGGGGACCGGTGGCCGACCTCGGCTGCGGACCCGGGCGCGTCGCCGCACACCTGGCCGGCCTCGGGCTCGACGTCCTCGGGATCGACCTCACGCCGAGGATGGTCGAGATCGCGCGACGCGAGCACCCGTCGCTCCGGTTCGAGGTCGGCACCATGGCGGCGCTGGAGCTGCCGGACGACGGACTGGCGGGTGCCTTGGCGTGGTACTCGATCATCCACACGCCGCATGCCCGGCTTCCGGTGGTCTTCGCGGAGCTCCATCGGGTGCTGGTGCCCGGTGGACACCTGCTGCTCGCCTTCCAGGTGGGTGACGAGCCGGTGCGCCCAGCCGAGATGGCGGGGCACCCCGTGACCCTGACGTTCCACCGCCACCAGGTCGACGCCGTGGCCGAGCTGGCACGGGGCGCCGGCCTGGAGGTCGTCGTGCGCACTCGTCAGGAGCGGCAGGAGCACGAGCCCACCGCGCAGGGCTTCGTGCTGGCACGCAAGCCGGTCCGACCGGGCGTCGCCACGGTGCCGTAGCCCGTTCGCGCTATCGACAGGCGCGCCGGACCGGCGTACCACGGAAGTGAAGAGCCCCGGACGGACGGGGGAAGCTCATGCGTTCATCGGCGGTACAACGGCTCTCGGTCCTGTGTGCTCGGCACCCGTGGCGCACGCTCGCGGCCTGGCTGGTCGTGCTGTGCCTAGCGGTCGCTGCCTCGGCGGCACTGCTCGGATCCGCGCTGACCACCGAGGGCGGGATCAAGAGCGAGCCGGAGTCCTTGAAGGGGCAGAACCTGCTCGACGACCGTTTCCCGGCACGGGACGAGGTGAGCGAGCTGGTGGTCGTGCGGTCGGAGACCGGCAGCACGAACGACCCGGGCTTCCAGGAGTCGGTGGCCCGCCTGCGCGGCGACATCGCCGCCGCGGAAGGGGTCCAGGACGTGGGCAACCCCTTCGACGGGCGGGCGAAGGGCCTGGTGTCCGCGGACGGCAGCGCGGTGCTGGTGCCGGTGGTGATGAACGACGACGACGGGGCCGATCCGACGGCAGGCATCGTCGACGTGGTGGATGCGGTCGAGCGGGCCGACGACGAGGCGGGCGTCGCGGCGACGATCACGGGACAGTGGACCCTGGGCTACGACTTCACCGTGGTCTCGCAGCACGACCTGGAGAAGGGCGAGATGCAGTTCGGGCTGCCGGCCGCCCTGGTGGTGCTGCTCCTGGTGTTCGGAGCCGTGGTCGCCGCGTTCGTGCCGCTGACGATGGCGGTGGCCTCGATCATCGTGGCGGTGGGCGTCGCAGCAGTCGTCGGGCAGGCCGCCGACCTGTCCTTCTTCATCGTCAACATGGTGATCGCGATGGGGCTCGCCCTGGGCATCGACTACTCCCTGTTCATCACCTCCCGCTTCCGCGAGGAGCGCCACGCCGGCCTGACGAAGATGGAGGCGATCGCGGTCTCCGGGGCCACGGCCAGCAAGGCGGTGCTCTTCTCCGGGATGTCCTTCGTCGTGGCCCTGCTCGGGATGCTGCTCGTGCCGGACACGGTCCTGCGCAGTCTTGCCTTCGGCGCGGTCGTGGTCGGCCTCGTCACCGTGGCGGCGGCACTGACCCTGCTGCCGGCGACGCTGTCGCTGATGGGGGACCGCATCGAGCGCGGACGGATCCCGTTCCTGCCGGCGCAGCACGGCGGCGAGAGCCCCTTCTGGGGGCGCGTCGTGCGTGCCGTCACCCGGCGCCCGGCGTTGACGGTGATCGCGACCAGCAGCGTGCTGGTGGCCCTGGCGCTGCCCGTGCTCGGACTGCAGACCGGGTCCGCGGGACTCACCACGCTGCCCGACGACACGCTCACCCAGCGCGGCTTCGTCGCCCTGAACACCTACTTCCCGCAGGGGTCCCGCACCAGCCCGGCACAGGTCGTGGTCGACGGTGCGGCCACGCCGCAGGTGACCGCGGCCGTCGAGCGGCTGCGCGACCTGGTGGCCACCGACGACGCCTTCGGCCCGTCCACGGTCACCACGGCGCCCGGGGACGACCTGACGCTGGTCGAGGTGGCGCTGGCGGGGGACCCGGCCGGAGCCCGGGCGACCGCGGCGATCACGCGGCTGCGCAGCGACTACGTCCCGCGGGCCTTCGACGGGGTCGACGCCGGCGTCTACGTGACGGGGGAGACCGCGTTGAACGTGGACTACGCGCACCTGATCGACACCTGGCTGCCGATCGTGATCACGTTCGTGCTCACCCTGAGCTTCCTGCTGCTCCTGCTGGTCTTCCGCTCCATCGTCCTGCCGTTGAAGGCGGTGGTCCTGAACCTGCTCTCGGTGGGCGCCGCCTACGGGCTGATGGTGCTGGTCTTCCAGGAGGGGATCGGGGCCGACCTGCTCGGGCTGCAGCAGATCGACCGGGTGGAGCCCTGGGTGCCGGTCTTCCTGTTCTCGGTGCTGTTCGCCCTGTCGATGGACTACCACGTCTTCCTGCTGACCCGGATCAAGGAGCGGTACCTGGCCACGGGGCACACCGTGGACGCCGTCGCCCACGGCGTCGGCGCGACCGGGCGGATCATCACCGGCGCCGCGCTGATCATCGTGGTGGTGTTCGTGGGTTTCGCCTCCGGCGACCTGGTCGGCTTCCAGCAGATGGGTTTCGGGGTCGCGGTGGCGTTGCTGATCGACGCCACGGTGATCCGGACGGTGCTGGTGCCGGCGAGCATGGTGCTGCTCGGCCGGTGGAACTGGTACCTGCCCGGCTGGCTCGAGTGGTTGCCCGAGCTGCACGTCGAGGGTGGTGCCGAGGGCGAGGCGGAGCGCGAGGTGACGAGGGAACCCGCGAGGACAACCGGAGGAGGGCGTGGTGAATGACAACGATGTAGGGCCCGGGGAGGGGTGGTCCCGCCACGATCTGCACGGTAGTTGACATAATGTCGGTTATCGGCGACATTGCCAGGACTGGATCTCAGAGTGGAAAGCGGCGGCGATCCCGAATTCTGCGGTCCTGCATCACGCCCCGGTCACCAGCGTCTGCCCACCGACGCCCGAGTCGCTGGCTCGAGCCGCAGGCTCACCACGACGTCACGTTCAGCACGACGACGCACGACGACGACACACACGTCGGCGACGACGAACCATTGACGTGGCCGGGTCGACGTTTCCTTGGGCTGTACGGCGTCGTCCGGCGGCGCCTGGGCGCCAGCTGCCCACCGCAACGGGCCGCGCTCCCCGGCACATCATGGGGGTCGGCCACGTGGTGCAGACGGCAAATTCGACCTGTGAGGCCCACGGCTGCACGACCCGGGCTCCTCCGCTCTCCATGGATAACTGCTGGATACCGGCGATTATGCAGCAAATGACACCGGTGTGATTCGGGCTGGGGGTGGTCACGGTTAGCGTCCCGCCCCGTGAAGGGTGACTTGTTGGTGCGCGAAGCCGTCGACGGATGGTTCCTGGCGCGGGCGCCGCGCAAGGACTCCCCGCACACGCGGGCGGCGTACACCCGGGACCTCCAGGCGATCATCGCCGCCGCCGCGACCCACCTCGGCCGGCCCGCCGCCGAGCTGCGCCTCGGCGACCTGACCCTGTCGGTGCTGCGGCACGCCTTCGGCACCTGGTCCGAGGGCCGGGCGGCGGCCAGCGTCCGGCGGGCGCACTCCACCTGGAGCGGCTTCTTCGAGCACCTCGTCTCCGAGGAGCACCTCGACGGCTCCCCCATGCCCGGCGTCGGCAAGCCGCGTTCACCGCAACGCCTGCCCAAGCCGTTCGCCGAGGACGACGCCGCCCGCATCGTGCGGACGCTCACCGACGCAGCGGTACGCCGCCGGCAGCCGTGGCCCGAGCTCGACGCCGCGGTCGTGCTGACCGCGATGGTGACGGGTGTGCGGTCCGCCGAGCTGCTCGCGGTCGACGTCGGCGACGTCACCCGCACTCCCGGCAACGAACGGATCAAGGTGCTCGGCAAGGGTGATGCCGAGCGCGCGATCCCGATCGAGCAGGTGCTGCTCGGCATCCTGGCCACCTACCTCGACAGCCGCCGCGCCCGGTTCCCCGGCACCGCGCGGCAACGCGGCGTCACGGGCGGGGACGATCCCTGGGCATGGTGGCGGCCCACCGACCCGCTGTTCGTCGACCGGACCGGCCAGCGGATGCGCACCGGCGCGCTGCAGTACCTCGTCGAGCTCGTCTACCGCGACGCCGGGGTCAACGCTGCCCGGGCCCGCGGTGCGCTGGTGCACGCGCTGCGGCACACGGCCGCGACCCGGCTGGTCGAGCGGGGCGCGACCGCGGTCGAGCTGATGGACTTCCTGGGCCACCGGTCCCTGGCCACCTCCCAGGGCTACCTGGCGTCGACGGCCTCCGGCGTGCGCGCGGCGGCAGCGCGCTCCCCCGTCTACGGGCTCCTGGCGGCTCCCGACCACGGCAGCGAGGAGCCGGCCGCTCCTGAGCCGGGCTCCTCCTGAACGTGGGGTCTTCGGCGCACCTGGCGTGCGCCAACGCCTCCACAGTGCTCACCGGCCGGCGGCAGCTCCGGCCGCCTCGATGAGGACGTCGACCAGGCGCTGTGCGGCGTCGGGCCGCCCGTGAGCGCCGGCAGCCCGGGCCATGGCCTGACGCCGCTCCCCGCTGCCGAGCAGCGGGCCGAGTGCGGACTCCAGCTGCGCCGATGAGACCTCACCCTCCAGGACGGCTGCCGCACCGACGTCGCGGAGCCGGCGCGCGTTGTGCGCCTGCTCGTCGCCCGCCGACGAGGCGAGCGGGACCAGCACGGACGCCCTGCCGAGCGCTGTCAGCTCCGCGATCGTGCCGGCCCCGCTGCGGGACACCACGAGGTCGGCCAGCGCCAGGACGTCGGGCAACGCATCAGTGAGGAAGCCGAGGGCGCGGTACCGGGCCGCGAGGTGCGCGGGCAGGCCTGCGGCTCGCTCGGCCAGTGCGTCGACGTCGCTCGCCCCGCACTGGTGGATGACGTTCGCGCGGTCCAGCAGCCACGGCAGGGACTCGGAGACGAGGCGATTGATCTGGACGGCTCCCTGCGCCCCGCCCGTCACGTACACGACCGGTTTGCCCGGGTCGAACGCGTGCAGCCCGAGCGCGGCGATGGCCCGGGACGGCTCGCCGGCCAGCAGCTCCGGCCGGATCGGGTTGCCGGTGACCACGGTCCGCTCCCGGACCCTGGGGGGCAACAGGTCCAGGGTCGAGGACTCGGAGACCGCGACGCGTGCGGCACCGCGGACGAGGACCCGGTTCGCGAGCCCGAGGCGCACCGTCTGCTCGTGGACCACCAGGGGCAGGCGCAGCTGCCGGGCGGCGAGTCCGATCGGCACCGCGGCGTACCCGCCGGTCGACAGGACCACGTCAGGCCGGAAGTGGCGGACGACCGACCTGGCCTGGACGACCCCACGCGCGACCCGCGCCATGTCCCCGGCGTTCCGGGCGGTCAGCATGCCCCACCGGGTCCGCGCCCGACGCACCTTGCCGGTGG
Source organism: Nocardioides koreensis (assembly GCF_039531775.1). NCBI lineage: Bacteria > Bacillati > Actinomycetota > Actinomycetes > Propionibacteriales > Nocardioidaceae > Nocardioides > Nocardioides koreensis. Next base: position 129,998 of record NZ_BAAAQR010000010.1, read on the forward strand.
CGAGCGGCTGGAAGGCGATCCCCGCCGACGCCGCGACCGTGGCCTCGAGCCCGTCGGGATCCCCGGCCCAGAGGACCCGCGTGGCGACGCCGTATGCCGCGAGCCGGGCCGTGAGCGCAGGCACGATGGTCAGGGCCGGGTAGGTGTGGCCGCCGGTTCCGCCCCCGGTGACCAGGAGACGGAGCTCCGCAGGGTGCTGGCTCGACATCACGAGGACCCTAGGCCCTGTCGGGTGCCGCCGGGCGGGCGCCACGCTCGGGGGTCGCAGTCACCCCCCGACGTACGCCGCCAGGTGCTGGCCGGTGAGTGTCGAACGCGCCGCGACGAGGTCGGCGGGCGTGCCCTCGAAGACGATCCGGCCGCCGTCGTGGCCGGCGCCCGGGCCCAGGTCGATGATCCAGTCCGCGTGCGCCATGACCGCCTGGTGGTGCTCGATGACGATGACCGACTTGCCGGAGTCCACGAGCCGGTCCAGCAGGCCGAGCAGGTTCTCGACGTCGGCGAGGTGCAGGCCGGTGGTCGGCTCGTCGAGGACGTAGACACCGCCCTTCTCCCCCAGGTGCGTGGCCAGCTTGATCCGCTGCCGCTCGCCGCCGGACAGCGTGGTGAGCGGCTGGCCCAGGCTGACATAACCGAGCCCCACGTCCGCGAGCCGCTGGAGGATCCGGTGCGCGGCCGGGACGGCCGCCTCGCCGCCGGCGAAGAACTCCACGGCCTCCGCCACGGGCATCGCGAGCACCTCGCTGATGTCCTTGCCGCCAAGCCGGTGCTCGAGCACGTCGGCCTGGAACCGCTTCCCGTCGCACACCTCGCAGGGGGCAGCGACGCCGGCCATCATCGCGAGGTCGGTGTAGATGACCCCGGCCCCGTTGCAGTTGGGGCAGGCGCCCTCGGAGTTGGCGCTGAACAGCGCCGGCTTCACGCCGTTCTCCTTGGCGAACGCCTTGCGGATCGGGTCGAGCAGCCCGGTGTACGTCGCGGGGTTGCTGCGGCGCGAGCCGCGGATCGTCCCCTGGTCGACCGTCACGACCCCGTCCCGGCCCGCCACCGAGCCCTGGACCAGGGAGCTCTTGCCCGAGCCGGCCACGCCGGTCAGCACCACGAGCACGCCGAGCGGGATGTCCACGTCGACGCCCCGGAGGTTGTGCCGGTCGGCCCCGCGCACCTCCAGGACACTGCGGGAGCTCCGGGTCCCGCTCTTGAGCCGGGCCCGGTCGTCGAGGTGCCGTCCGGTGATCGTGTCGCTGGCTCGCAGGCCCTCGACCCGGCCCTCGAAGCAGATGGTGCCGCCCGCCGCGCCGGCGCCGGGGCCGAGGTCGACGACGTGGTCGGCGATCGCGATCGTCTCCGGCTTGTGCTCCACGACGAGCACGGTGTTGCCCTTGTCGCGCAGCTGCAGCAGCAGCTCGTTCATCCGCTGGATGTCGTGCGGGTGCAGCCCGATCGTCGGCTCGTCGAAGACGTAGGTGACGTCGGTGAGCGAGGACCCGAGATGGCGGATCATCTTGGTGCGCTGGGCCTCGCCGCCGGACAGGGTGCCGGCCGGCCGGTCGAGCGAGAGGTAGCCCAGGCCGATGTCGACGAACGAGTCGAGGGTCTCCCCCAGTGCCTCGAGCAGTGGCGCGACCGACGGCTCCTCGAGCGCGCGGACCCAACCGGCCAGGTCGCTGATCTGCATCGCGCAGAGGTCGGCGATGTTCCGGTCCCCGATCCTCGACGACCGGGCCTCCTTGCTCAGCCGGGTGCCCTCGCAGTCGGGGCAGGTGGTGAAGGTGATCGCCCGGTCCACGAAGGCCCGGATGTGCGGCTGCATCGACTCCCGGTCCTTGGCCAGGAACGACTTCCGGATCGCCGGGATCAGCCCGGCGTACGTCAGGTTGATCCCGTCGACCTTGATCTTGGTCGGCTCCTTGTGCAGGAGGGCGTCGAGCTCCTTCCTGGTGTACTTGCTGATCGGCTTGTCGGGGTCGAAATACCCGCAGCCCCGGTAGATGCGGCCGTACCAGCCCTCCATGCTGTAGCCGGGGATCGTGAGCGCGCCCTCGTTGAGCGACAGGCTGTCGTCGTACAGCGCCGAGAGGTCGAAGTCGGAGACCGAGCCCCGGCCCTCGCAGCGCGGGCACATGCCGCCGAGGATGCTGAAGCTTCGCCGCTCCTTCGTCGTGCGCCCACCCTTCTCGAGGGTGACCGCGCCGGCGCCACTGATCGAGGCGACGTTGAAGGAGAACGCCTGCGGCGGGCCGATGTGCGGCTGCCCGAGCCGGCTGAAGAGGATGCGCAGCATCGCGTAGGCGTCGGTGGCGGTCCCGACGGTGGAGCGCGGGTCGGTGCCCATCCGCTCCTGGTCGACGATGATCGCGGTCGTCAGGCCGTCCAGCACGTCGACCTCGGGCCGGGCCAGCGTGGGCATGAACCCCTGCACGAACGCGCTGTAGGTCTCGTTGATCAGCCGCTGCGACTCCGCTGCGATGGTGCCGAACACCAGGGAGCTCTTGCCCGAGCCCGAGACACCGGTGAACGCCGTCAGTCGCCGCTTGGGGATCTCGACGTGGACGTCCCTGAGGTTGTTGACCCGGGCGCCGTGGACGCGGATCAGGTCATGGCTGTCCGCCGCGCGAGACGCCGCCGACGTGCCGCCGCTCGTGGCCGTGCCGTTCGCGTCCCTGCCCGGGTGAGGCCGCACCTCAGCGCAGCTCCTGGATGCGGACCAGGTTCCCGGCCGGGTCGCGGAACGCGCAGTCGCGGATGCCGTAGGGCTGGTCGACCGGCTCCTGGACGACCTCGGCGTCGCCGGCCTGCACGCGCTCGAAGGTGTCGTCGAGGTCCTTGGTGGCCAGCAGGATCCAGCCGTAGGTGCCCTTGGCCATCATCTCGGCGATGGTGCGGCGCTCGTCGTCGGTGATGCCGGGGTCGACGGCCGGCGGCGCGAGCAGGAGGGACGTGTCGGGCTGGTCCGCGGGGCCGAGCGTGATCCACCGCATGGTGCCGCTGCCGACGTCGGTGCGGACCTCGAAGCCGAGGGTGTCGCGGTAGAACGCGACGGAGGCGTCCGGGTCGACGTGCGGGAGAACGGTCGTGTGAATGGTGATGTCCATGACGGCCACGCTAGGTGCGGCTCCGGCTCGTCGCTTCTCGATTCCTGACCGGTCTGGTCACCTGCTTCGCCACGCACGCCGGCACCCCTGCGGTCGCCCGTGCCGCCTCGGCGCGGTAGGTGCTCGGCGGCATGCCGACAAGCTCGGTGAAGCGGGTGCTGAAGGTGCCCAGCGAGGCACAGCCCACCGCGAAGCAGACCTCGGTGACGCTGAGGTCGCCACGACGCAGCAACGCCATCGCGCGCTCGATGCGGCGTGTCATCAGGTAGCTGTACGGCGACTCGCCGTAGGCGAGCCGGAACTGGCGGCTGAGGTGCCCGGCCGACATGTGTACGCCGCGGGCGAGCGCCTCGACGTCGAGCGGCTCGGCGTACTCCCGGTCGATCCGGTCGCGGACTCGCCGCAGCAGCGCGAGGTCCCGTAGCCGCTGCGCCGGGACAGGACTGCTGGTCACACCCGGATGGTACGTCGCGGGGTGGCCGCCGCGCCGCGTCACGGACCGCGCGGTCTGCGAGGATCACGCCCCGTGACGATCGTGGTGGTGCCGTACTCCGACGACTGGCCGCAGCAGTTCGAACGCGTCGCCGCGGACCTGAGGCGAGCCGTCGCCGGGCTGCCGGGCGCCGTCGTGGAGCACGTGGGCTCGACCTCCGTGCCCGGGCTCGCCGCCAAGCCGGTCCTCGACATCGACGTCATCGTCGCTCCCGACGACGTGCCCGCCGCCGTGCGTGCCGTCGGGGGCCTCGGGTACGCGCACCGGGGCGATCTCGGGGTGCCCGGGCGCGAAGCCTTCCGCGCGCCGGACGAGGGGCCTCCGCGCCACGTGTACGTCTGCGCCGCGGGCACGCTGCACGTGCGCAACCACCTGGCGGTGCGTGACGTGCTGCGCCGGCGGCGGGACCTCCGGGACGAGTACGCCGCGGTCAAGCTGGCCCTCGCCGCGGATCCCGGCATGGACATCGACACCTACATCGCGCGGAAGTCGGGGGTGCTGCAGGAGGTGCTCGCCGAGTCCGACCTCACCAACGCCGAGAAGCGGGAGATCCTCGAGCTCAACGAACCGCCCGTCTGAGGCAGTGGGGACTGGGTCGAACGCCCGTCCCACCATGGTCCGAACGGGTCATTCTGCTCCCCCACCTGCGGCATGTGCGGCGTGTTCGCGCCCCGGCGCCAGAGGCCGTCCCTATGGTCGAAGCGACGAGTGGGGGTCGAGGTCCGGGGCGTCGAGCAGACGCCGGAGGGCCGACTCGCCCGCGCGTCCTGGGGGACCGACGATCGCGCGAGGGCAGGTAAGAGCCATGTGGGACACCGCTGAGAGCCAGGGGCACACGAGCGTGCACCTGTCGCACGACATGCCGTGCCCGCAGTGCGGGCACGCCCTCCACACCTACCTCGCGTGTGGGGACGCCTGCGACTGCGAACCGGTCACGATGCCCGGGCTGGTCGCGATGGCGCGCGCCTGAGCGTCACACCGCGACTATCAGCCGTCGATCTCCACCGTGGCGACCCGGCGCAGCACCGGCCGGTCCTGGCGTCCGTCGACGACCTCGCCGGCCGTCCACCACATCCGGATCCCGGCCGGACGCAGCTCCAGGACCGCCAAGTTGTTGTCGTACCAGGGCCCGTGGGTGACCTCCCAGGCCAGCGGCGGCCGTGGCACCCGGCCGGCCCGCGACAGGCCCCGCCCCACGACACCCAGCGAGCGCCGGGCAGCACCGGCCGTGACCGCGTGCATGAACCGCGGCAGCGGGTTCCGGATGGGTGAGCACACCGCCTGCAGGATCCGGCTCGCCACCTGTCGACGCTCGTGCGGGTCGGGGCCGGCCTCCGCGACGTAGCTGTGGTGCACGTCGCCGGAGAGGTAGGTGATCGTCGAGGGCGCCCTGCCCCGGTTGCCGGCGGCCACGTCGAGGGTAAGCTCGGCGACCCGCCGGAACCCCTGCTCGAACGCCGCCCAGTGCTCGAGGTCCGCGGCCTGGCGCACCACCTCGCCGAACCGGGCCACGGTCTTCCCCCAGGCCCCCTGGGCGATGGCCTCGCTGAAGGCCTCGGCGTGGTGCAGCCCCGGTGCCATCAGGAACGGCAGCGAGGTGCCGATCAGCAGGTGGTCGAAGCCGCCCTGCATCTGGTCGTCGAGCCAGGACATCTCCTCCTCGTCCAGGATGGAGCGGGCGTCGGGCCTGAGCACCCGCGCGGCCCGCGAGTCGACGACGATGAGACGCGCCTGGGTGTCGAAGTCGCGGGCGAAGCTCCAGCGGTAGCTCTCGGGCTCCTGGTCGGCCCGGTCGGCCAGCTCGTCCAGGGCGTCGCTGATGTCGAGCTCGCCGTCGCCGTCGTACGACGCGATCCGCTGCCAGAGCGCGTCCTCGGCGCGTGCCCGGGGCCCGAGGTTCCCGAGGTGCTGGTAGACCCAGTACGACGCGAGGCCGCCGACGATCCGGTCGTGCCACCAGTCGGTGGCCTCCATCTTCCGGCGCCACGACCAGCTGGTGTTCCAGTCGTCGCGGACGTCGTGGTCGTCGAAGATCATCGCGCTCGGCAGCGTCGCGAGCAGCCAGCGGTTGGCCGGGTCGCTCCAGGCGAGCTTGTAGAGGTGGGCGTACTCCTCGTAGTCCTTCAGCTCCTCGCCCGGCGGCTCGTCGAGCGAGCGGCGCGCGGCGATGAACTCCTGCATCGCCTCGCTGGTCTCGTCGGCGTAGACCTGGTCGCCCAGGAACAGCACCAGGTCGGGCCAGCGCTCGTCCTCGTCGGCGGCCCTGTCGGTGAGCCCGGCCATCCGCAGCGCGTAGCTGCGCAGCGCGTCGATCCCGAAGGACTTGTTGCCCGCCTCGTCGTGGCTGACGCTGACGCGGCAGGAGCCGAAGGCCAGGCGCAGGGGCTTGCCGGGCTCCAGCGTGGCGATCACCGACGGCGGGAAGGCCGCGCCCTCCCCCTCGGTCGGCGGCCACACCCGCTGCGCCCCGACGTCCACGGTGTACGGCGTGTGGGTGCCGGGCTCGAGGCCGGTCACCTCGACGAGGGCGTAGTGGTGCCCGTGCACGCCGAAGGTGTGTGCCGTCGCGGTCCGCTCCCCCGCAGCCACCGTCACCCGGGCCGCCTCGGCGGTCTCGACCCAGATGGTGGCGGAGGTGTCGTCGACGTACCGCACGAGCGGTCCCAGGACCAGTGAGCTGCTGATGACGCCCTCCTCGCAAGATCCCGGCGCCGGGGTGTGGCGCCGCGTCCGCAACCTACTCGCTCGGCACCCACGCCGACGAGGGAACGGTCGGCCCCGGGGCCGGGAACGCGCGCGACCCCGGGGCCGGTGCCGTCAGGGCTGGATCAGCACCTTGATGGCCTCGCGCTCGTCCATGGCCCGGTAGCCCTCGGCGACCTGGTCGAGCGGCAGCGTCTTGTCGAAGACCAGGCCCGGGTTGATCGCGCCGTCCTGGACCAGCTTCAGCAGCTCCGGCAGGTACTGGCGCACCGGCGCCATGCCGCCCGCGAGACCGATGTTCTTCTGGAACATGCGGCGGATCGGCAGCTCGACGCCGTGCGGGACCCCGACGAAGCCGACCGTGGAACCGGGGCGCGCGACCGCGAACGCCTGCTGCATCGCGGCGTCGTTCCCGACGCACTCCAGGACCGCGTCGCCGCCCACTCCCCCGGTGATCTCCTTGACCAGCTCGGCGCCCTCCTTGCCACGCTCGGCGACGACGTGGGTCGCGCCGAACTGCCTGGCGATCGCCTGGCGGGGCTCGTGGCGGGACATCGCGATGACCTTCTCGGCGCCCATGGTGGCCGCGGCGAGGACACCGCACAGCCCGACGGCGCCGTCGCCCACGACCACGGCGGTGCCGCCCTCACGCACGCCGGCGGCGACCGCCGCGTGCCAGCCGGTGGCCATCACGTCGGACAGCGTCAGCAGCGACGGGACCAGCGACGCGTCGGGCACCCCGTCGGTCTTGACGAGGCTGCCCTCGGCCTGGGTGACCAGGGCGTACTCGGCCTGACCGCTGACGGTGAAGCCGAGGTTCTCGCAGGCCGCCTGCATGCCGGCACGGCAGTGGGCGCAGGTGTTGTCGCAGTGGTCGAACGGCACGATGACGAAGTCGCCGGGCTTGAACGAGGTCACCTCGGAGCCGACCTCCTCGACCACGCCGACGCACTCGTGCCCGATCGTCGCGCCCGCGTCGATGTCGTTCTCGCCGCGGTACGGCCACAGGTCCGAGCCGCAGATGCAGCCGGCCGTCACCTTGATGACGGCGTCGGTGGGGGCGGTGATCGTGGGTTCGGGGACGTCGGAGACGCGGATGTCACGGGGGGCATGGATGGTCGTTGCACGCATGGGCCCGATCCTTGCACCAGACCGGTGACGTGCTGCATGGTGGTGGATCGACGCGTTCGCGGCCCCCGGCATGGCGATGTTGCGGTATCTCATATATGAGTTACCTTGTTTGGCATGACTGAGGGCTACAAGGGCCGGATCGGCAATCTCATCCGCGACGCACGCAAGCACCGCGGCCTGACCCAGCACCAGCTGGCCGAGCTGCTGGCCACCAGCCAGAGCGCGATCAACCGGATCGAGAAGGGGCACCAGAACCTCTCGCTCGAGATGCTGGCGCGGATCGGTGCCGCGCTCGACTCCGAGATCGTGGCGCTCGGCGCGGGACCCACGCACCTGCGGGTGTCCGGCCCCACGACGCTCTCCGGGAGCATCGACGTCAAGACGTCGAAGAACGCCGGAGTCGCGCTGCTGTGCGCCTCGCTGCTCAACCGCGGACGCACCACGCTGCGCAAGGTCGCGCGCATCGAGGAGGTCAACCGCCTGCTCGAGGTGCTCGGCAGCCTGGGCGTCCACACCAAGTGGCTCAACGACGACAACGACCTGGAGATCATCCCGCCCAAGGACCTCGACCTGGGCAACATCGACGAGGCCGCGGCCCGTCGTACCCGCTCGGTGATCATGTTCCTCGGCCCGCTGCTGCACCGCGCCGACACCTTCGAGCTCCCCTACGCCGGTGGCTGCAACCTCGGCACCCGCACCGTCGAGCCGCACATGTCCGCGCTGAGGCCCTTCGGCCTCGAGGTCAAGGCGACCGACGGCAGCTACCACGCCAACGTCAACCGGGCCATCGAGCCCGGGCGGCCGATCGTGCTGACCGAGCGCGGCGACTCCGTCACCGAGAACGCGCTGATGGCCGCGGCGCTGCACCCGGGCACCACCGTGATCCGCAACGCGTCCTCGAACTACATGGTCCAGGACCTGTGCTTCTTCCTGCGCAAGCTCGGCGTCGAGGTCGAGGGCGTCGGGACGACCACGCTGACGGTCACCGGCCGGTCCACGATCGACGTGGACGTCGACTACGCCCCCAGCGAGGACCCGATCGAGGCGATGTCGCTGCTGGCCGCCGCGATCGTGACCAAGTCCGAGATCACCATCCGCCGGGCGCCCATCGAGTTCCTCGAGCTCGAGCTGGCGCTGCTGGAGGAGATGGGCTTCCAGTACCACCGCTCCGAGGAGTACGCCGCCCGCAACGGCTGCACCCGCCTCGTCGACCTCACCACGAAGCCTTCGGAGCTGCACGCTCCGCTGGACAAGATCCACCCGATGCCCTTCCCGGGGCTCAACATCGACAACCTGCCGTTCTTCGCGGTCATCGCGGCGGTGGCCGAAGGTCAGACCCTGCTGCACGACTGGGTCTACGAGAACCGCGCGATCTACTTCACCGACCTCAACAAGCTCGGCGCCCAGGTCAAGCTGCTGGACCCGCACCGGGTGATGATCGAGGGCCCGACCTCCTTCACCGGCACCGAGATCGTCTGCCCGCCGGCGCTGCGGCCGGCCGTGGTCATCCTGCTGGCCATGCTTGCTGCAAAGGGCACCTCGGTGCTGCGCTCGACGTACGTCATCCACCGTGGCTACGAGGACCTGGCCGAGCGCCTCAACCTGCTCGGCGCCAACATCGAGCCCTTCCGGGACATCTGACCCCGGGAGCGTGGCCAGCGGCCTCGGTGGTCGAGCTTGTCGAGACCACGGGTTGGTCGGTGGTCGAGCTTGTCGAGACCACGGGTTGGTCGGTGGTCGAGCTTGTCGAGACCACGGGGGTTGTCCACAGGTCGGCCCAGGGCCGGTTGTCGAGGGGCTCGCCGTAGATCACGCTGCAGGCATGGCCTTCACCTACATCCTCGAGTGTGCTGACGGCACGCTCTATGTGGGCAGCACCCGGAGCCTCGAGCTTCGGGTGGCACAGCATGTCGCTGGGCAGGGATCGGCGTACACGCGATGCCGTCTTCCCGTCCGCCTTGTCTGGAGTCATCAATTCGAGAACATCGGCGAGGCCTTCTGGTTCGAGAAGAAAGTCCAGAACTGGAGCCGCGCCAAGTGCAGGGCCCTGATCGAAGGCCGTTATGAGGACCTGCCTGCACTGGCACGCGGACGGACCGGCCGGCCCGCATCGGGGTGAGTGGTCTCGACAGGCTCGACCACCGGGGCGTGAGCTCGACCACCGGGGTGTGGTCTCGACAAGCTCGACCACCGAGTTCGACCAGCGAGGGACGTGTCAGCCGAAGAGGGTCTCCACCCACGCGCGCGCAGGCGTGCGGGAGGCCGGCGGCGCGGTCATGTCGGCGGTGATGCGCGGCAGCGGTGCGGTGTGCTGGCTGGCGTTGCGGTGCCAGTCGGTCTCCGCCTCGATCAGGCTGCCGAGGTCGGCGCGGGCCAGGAACACGCCGTGGCCCTCGGGGCACTGGCTGACCTCGCCGTCGCCGGCGGAGCCGCCCAGGGTCCGCGTGACCATCTCGGTGCCGCATCGCGGGCAGTTCAGGGTCTCCATGGTCGCGACGGTACCCCTCTCCCCCGGTGACCGGCGGGGACCCGCGCCGAGGTCGGCGAAGGTCGTGGGCCGGGAGCCGCAATACTTCAGCAGGTGAGCTCTCCCCCGACCGGCTACCCCTACCTCGACGAGGCGCTGCGCCGCCCCGACGGGGTGCTGGCCTTCGCCCACCGCGGCGGCGCCTACCACCCCGACATCGAGGGGCTGGAGAACACGATGGCCGCCTTCCAGCACGCGGTCGACCTCGGGTTCGAGTACCTCGAGACCGACGTGCACGTGACGCAGGACGGGGTGCTGCTGGCCTTCCACGACCAGGTGCTCGACCGGGTCAGCGACCGTCGGGGCGCGATCGTCGAGCTGACCCACGCCGAGGTGGCCGAGGCGCTCATCGGAGGGCAGGAGCGGGTGCCGACGATGCGCGAGCTGCTCGACGCCTTCCCGCGGTCCCGCTTCAACATCGACCTGAAGTCCGACGGCGCCGTGGCGCCGCTGGCCGAGCTGGTCGCCGCACGTGGCCTCTGGGACCGGGTCCTCGTCGGGAGCTTCTCGCCGCGCCGGCTGAACGCCTTCCGCACCCTGACCCGGGGCCGGGTCCCCACGTCCGCGCACCCGCTGGAGGTGCTCGCGTTCCGCGTGCTGCCGAGCGGGCCCCTGGCCGACCGGCTCACCCGGCGCCGGGTCGCGGCGCTGCAGGTCCCCCACCGGCGCGGGCGGTGGACGGTGGTCACGCCCGGGCTGGTACGACGCGCGCACGCCGCCGGCAAGCCGGTGCACGTGTGGACCATCGACGATCCCGATGAGATGCACGAGCTCCTCGACCGTGGTGTCGACGGCCTGTTCACCGATCGCACCGACATACTCAGGGACGTGCTGACCGAGCGTGGCCAGTGGAGGGAGGAGCCGTGACGGCACCGTCGGGCTTCGCCGACCTGACCCCGCTCGCGCGGGCCCGGGAGCAGAAGGCGTGGTACTGGTACGACTGGGCCAACAGCGCCTACGTGACCACCATCGCCACGGTGCTGTTCGCGCCGTACCTCACCTCGGTGGCCGAGCAGGCGGCCTGCGGCTTCGTCACCGACGAGGACAAGGGTCTCAAGTGCGAGGCGAACCTCCACGTCCTCGGGCTGGCCGTCTCCCCCGGCTCGCTGGTCTTCTACGTGATCACGCTGGCGACGATCGTGTCTGCGCTGCTGCTCCCGGTGGTGGGTGCGGCCGCCGACCGCTCGGCGCGCAAGAAGGCCATCATGGCCGGGTTCGCCTGGGCCGGGAGCATCGCCGCGGGACTGATGTTCTTCGTCACCGGCTCCGACTGGCAGCTCGGTGTGGTGCTGCTGCTCGTCGCCAACATCTGCCTCGGCTCCTCGCTGGTGGTGTACGACGCGATCCTGTGCGAGATCGCGCTCCCCGACGAGCGGGACCGGGTCTCCTCGCGGGGCTGGGCGCTGGGCTACCTCGGCGGCGGGCTGCTGCTCGCGGTCAACCTGGCGGTGGTGACGCTGCACGACTCGCTGGGCATCGACACGGGCCTGGCCGTGCGGCTCAGCATGCTCTCCGCGGCCGTGTGGTGGGCGGCGTTCACGGTCATCCCCTACCGCGGCATCCGCAACCGGCAGCCGACCGCGGTCGAGCGGGAGCCCGGAGGACTGGTCCGCCAGAGCTTCGGCCAGCTCGCCGCCACGCTCCGGGACATGCGCAACTACCCGATGACGCTGACCTTCCTGCTCGCCTACCTGTTCTACAACGACGGCATCCAGACCGTGATCGCGTCCGCCTCGGTCTACGGCGACAAGCAGCTCGGCTTCGACACCTCGGTGCTGATCGCCACGATTCTGCTGGTCCAGTTCGTGGCGTTCTTCGGGGCACTGCTGTTCGGCAGGCTGGCCGCCTCCCGTGGCAGTCGCCGGGTGATCCTGGGCGGGCTGGTGATGTGGATGCTGGTGGTCACGGTCGGCTACTTCATCCCCGAGAAGAACCTGCCCCTCTTCCTCGCCCTCGCCGTGGGGATCGGCCTCGTGCTGGGCGGCACCCAGGCGCTGTCCCGGTCGTTCTTCAGCCAGCTGATCCCGCGCGGCCGGGAGGCGGAGTACTTCTCGCTCTACCAGGCGTGCGAGCGCGGGACGAGCTGGTTGGGGACCCTGGTCTTCGGCCTGGTGCACCAGTGGACGGACTCCTACCGTCCGGCGATCTTCGCGCTGGTCGTGTTCTTCGTCGTGGGTGGCCTGCTGCTCCATCGGGTCGACCCTCGTCGCGGCATCGCCGAGGCCGGCAACGAGGTGCCGCGCGTGGTCTGAGTGACGGGTGGGACGGTGTGAGTGCGGCCATACCGCGCGATTGTCGGAATCATCTCACTCCCACTACCGTTGAACGGATTGAGGCACCACACCTCGGGTACGTGTCCGTAGGGCGTCACGGCTCGGGCTGAGGACCGTCTCAGTCATGTCAACGGGGGTTACAAGGATTTGGGAGGTGGCTCAATGGCAGAGCGCACACTTCGTGGGGCGCGTCTGGGGGGCCAGAGCTTCGAGGACGAGCGCGGCATCGAGTTCGCGGCTCGTCAGCAGGTTGGCTACCGCTGTCCGCAAGCACACGAGTTCGAGATCACGATGTCGGTCGAGGCCGAGATCCCGGCAGTCTGGGAGTGCCCGCGCTGCGGCGCCGAGGCGCTGAGCGTCGCCGGCATCCAGCCGGAGGCCAAGAACGAGAAGCCGGCGCGCACGCACTGGGACATGCTCCTGGAGCGGCGTTCCGAGAAGGAGCTTGAGGACATCCTCAAGGAGCGCCTCGAGCTGCTGCGCGGCGGCGAGATCGGCCCCGCGCACCTGCACCGGGCCAACGCCAAGAAGCGCAAGGCGTCCGCCTAGAACGTCCGGGCGGGTGACGCCCGGTCACTCGTCGACGACTTCGCCCCGGACCACGGATCCCCCGGATCCAGGTCCGGGGCGTCGTGCGTTCGGGGCCAGGAGCCGGTGGGTGACGATCCGGGTCAGCAGCCGTCGTGCGGCCGGCCGGGTGAACGGCAGGATGAGCAGGATCCCGAAGACGTCGGTCACGAAGCCCGGGCTGAGCATCAGGGTCCCGCCGACGAGGATGAGCGCCGCGTCGGCCAGCTCCCGGGCCGGCATCCGGCCGCTCTCGAGCGCGGTGCGGAGGCCCTGCCAGGCGCGGCCGCCCTCGCGCTTGATCAGCCAGCTGCCGAAGATGCTGTCGAGGACCAGCAGCAGGATCGTCCACCACGGGCCGATGACCTGCCCCACCTGGATGAGGACGTAGATCTCGGCGATGGGCACGATCACGAAGGCGACGAACAGCACCCAGGTGAGGGTGCTGCGCCGCCGGGTCACGGTCGCCTCCGCCGCAGCGCCCGGCGCGCCTGCGCCGTACGCTCGCTCAGCCCCCACACCGTGATCCGCTTCAGCGACTCGGCGGCCACGGCGCCGCTCATCTTCGAGTCGCCCCGGACCCGCTCCACGAACTCGATGGGCACCTCGCGGACCGTGAGGCCGGCGGCGAGCGTCCGGGCCACCAGGTCGGTCTGGAATACGTACCCGGTCGACCGCACCGAGGCGAGGTCGATCTTCTCCAGCGTCGTGCGGCGGAACAGCCGGAACCCGGCCGTGGCGTCGCGGACGCTGATGCCGAGCAGGAGCCGCACGTAGAGGTTGCCGCCCCGCGAGAGCAGCTCCCGCGAGGCCGGCCAGTTGACCACCGAGCCGCCGGGGACCCAGCGCGAGCCGATGACCAGGTCGGCGTGGAGCAGCGCCTCGAGCAGCCGGACCAGCTGCTCGGGCTGGTGGGAGCCGTCGGCGTCCATCTCGCCGATCACGTCGTAGCCGGCGTCCAGCGCGTGCGCGAAGCCGTGCAGGTACGCCGCGCCGAGACCGCCCTTGGCGGTGCGGTGCAGCACGTCGACCTGGGGGTCGGCGGCCGCCAGCTCGTCGGCGATCCGGCCGGTGCCGTCCGGCGAGTCGTCGTCGACCACCAGCACGTCGATCCCCGGCTGCGCACGCCGGAGCCGGTCCACGATCCAGGCCAGGTTCGACGCCTCGTCGTAGGTCGGGATGACCACGACGACGCGTCCGAGACCCTCGATGCTCACGGGCTTTGCCTCATTCATTCCGGGGACATGGCACGCAGCGGACGCCGCGGCGCCCGCTCGGAGCGGACAGAGTGCCGGTTACGACGATACGGCAGCAGGCCCAGCGCGAGACCCAGAATCGTCACCCCGACGAACACCCGACCCGGCCACGCGCCGAGCCGCACCGCCGGGGTGGTGCCGGTGCCCAGGCCGACGCTGTGCACCAGCACGTCCTGGGTGCGGACACCCGCGCGGTCGGTCACGCTGCCGTCGGGGGCGATGATCCCGGAGATGCCGTTGGTGGCCGCCACCACCACCCAGCGGCCGGTCTCGATGGCGCGGAGCCGGCTGATCGCGAACTGCTGGTCGATCTGGGAGGTGTGGATGAAGGTGGCGTTGCTGGTCTGCACCGTGAGCAGCTGGGCGTCGTTGCCGACCTGGGCGTAGAGGCCGTCGTCGTAGGCGACGTCGAAGCAGATCGCGTCGGCGACGCGGATCCCGGCGATGCGCAGCGGGTCGGTGCGGGTGCCGCTGAGCATGTCCCGCGGGATCAGCGCGAGCCGCCCGAAGTTCTTGCCGTCGAAGAAGCGGCGGAACGGGATGTACTCGCCGTAGGGCACCGGGTGCCACTTGGTGTAGCGGTCGGCGGCGCCGGTTCCCGGGTCCCAGACGATGCCCTGGTTGAGCACGTTGCGCGGCCCGGCGTCGACGATGGCGCCGACCAGGATCGGCACCCCGATGGCGCTGGAGGCGGTGCGGATGCCCGCGTCGGTCTGTGCGTCGGTGAACGGGTCGACGGCCGTGGAGTTCTCCGGCCAGACCACGAAGTCGGGCCGCGGCACCCGGCCGGCGGCCACGTCGGCGGCGAGGTCGACGGTGGCGTCCACGTGGTTCTGGGTGACCTGGCGGAAGTCGAGCAGGATGTCGTCGCCGTTCCCGGGCACGTCACCCTGGACCGCGGCCACGGTCGTCCGGCCGTCCATCTGCGGCTCGTACGGCGCCAGCGCCGGGACCACCGCCACCAGGCAGGTCGCGGCGAGCACGGCCGCCGCGACCCAGCGGTTCCTCCCCCGGACCAGCACCAGCTGGGCCAGCAGGGCGCCGAGCAGCGCGAGCAGGAAGCTGACGCCGGTCGACCCGACGTACGCCAGCGCGTCGGCGACCGGGGTGTCCACGGTGGCGAAGGCCAGCCGCCCCCAGGGCATGCCGCTGAACGGCCAGGAGCTGCGGATCACCTCCATCGACACCCAGGCTGCGGCGAACCACAGCGGCCAGGCGCGCCGACGGGTCAGCACGGCGGTCGCGGAGCCCAGCAGGCCGTAGAACAGCGCCTCGATCCCGGCCAGGGCGATCCACGCGTCGGTGCCGACGGCGCGCATCCAGAAGATCAGCACGAAGTAGAAGCCGACCCCGAACGCGAGCCCCGGGATCCACGCCCGTCCCGCCGGGAGGCCGCGGGTCGTGAGCACGAAGCCGGCGACCGCGACCGGGACGAGGAAGGCGGCAGCGACCGGCTCGAAGGCCAGCGCCAGCACGACGCCCGCCACCAGCGCGAGGGACGTCCGGAGGAGCACGGTGGCAAAGGTACCTGCAGATCTGCGGAGGGGGCCCGGACCCTTCGGACCAACCCGAGACCGACAGGCTGCCGGGGTCGGGCTGTTGTCTAGGGGGTCCGGATCCCCTCCGTGTCCACCCTCGTGGAGCGGACCGTCCTCCGCGAACCAGGTCGGAAGGGTGATTGGCACCCCACCCTCCGACTCGGCCACTCGGACGACGGTCCACCGGCCACGATCTGCACGAGCGGACGGGACACAGTGGATCGTCAGACGGGTGGCTGTCAACCACCCGTTGACCAGCGGAAACACTAGAAGGCGCAGGTCAGCGGCGGGGGCGGAATCCAAGGATTTTGCCAAGTTTTCCGGTGTTGCTCCGGCGTGTCGCGCGCAACGCGCCGACGGGGTGTGGTCATCCCGGGACGACGACGGTGCCGGTCGCGCTCGTGGCCAGGATCGGCTCCTCCAGCAGGTCCGCCGCCCCGGGCCGCGCGTCCGTGGCGGCGCCGCGTGCGACGACGTGGACCGCGAACTCCATCACCCGGGACCGGGTGCCGACCTTGACGAGCGTGGCCGTGATCTCGAGGACGTCGCCGGCCCGGACGGGCGCGCGGAACTGCACGTCGGAGTACGACGCGAACAGGCCCTCGTCGCCGTCGGTGCGGATGCACATCTCCGTGGCCACGTCACCGAACAGGCCGAGGCTGTAGGCCCCGTCGACGAGGTTGCCGGCGTAGTGGGCGTGGGAGTAGGGCACGTAGCGACGGTGCACCACGCGCGCGCCGACGGTTGCTCCGGACATCAGGACGCCTTCCGCTCTGGCTGCTGGTCCGGCCGGGGGGTGAGCCGGTGCACCAGGTAGCTGGCCACCTCGCCGGGCGTCGTACCCCGCCCGAAGACGCGGTCGACGCCGAGCTCGGCGGCCATCGTCTCGTCGAAGCGCGGGCCGCCCACGATCAGCAGCGGTCGCTTGTCCGCCGGGTAGGCCTCGCGGAAGGCGGCCGACATCTCGCGGGTGTTCAGCAGGTGCGCGTCGCGCTGGGTCACCACCTGGGAGACCAGGACCGCGTCGGCCTTCTCGGCGCGGGCCCGCTCGACGAGCTGGGGCACGGACACCTGCGCGCCGAGGTTCACGACCTTGAGCTCGCGGTAGTACTCCAGGCCCTTCTCCCCCGCGAACCCCTTGATGTTGAGGATCGCGTCGATGCCGACGGTGTGCGCGTCGGTGCCGATGCAGGCCCCCACGATCGTCAGCCGTCGCCGCATCGAGCGCTTGACGGCCGCGTTGGCCTCCTTGGGGGTCAGCAGCGGGTAGTCGCGCTCGACCACCTCCACCTTGCCGGTGTCGACGAGGTGGTGGACGCGGCCGTAGACCACGAAGAACGTGAAGTCGGGGCCCATCGGCCTGGCGTGCACCACCAGCGCCGGGTCCATGCCCATCTTGTTGGCCAGCTGGGCCGCGGCCCCCTCGGCGACCTTCTTGTCCGCCCCGAGCGAGCTGAGTGGGAGCGTGAAGCTCAGCTGCACCATGCCGTCGCCGGTGGTGTCGCCGTACGGCCTGACGATGCGGCCCTCGGCGGTCGAGCCTGTCGAGACCATCACTTCTCCTCCAGCATCTCGGTGGCGGGGTTGTAGTAGGCGCCGGACTTCCGCGCGACGCCGTCGAGCCCGCGTCCGCCGTCGGCGGGACGCTTCATCAGGCCGAAGGTGCCGTCGGCGATCGCGGCCAGCAGCGGCGGGTCGCCGGCGGCGTCGGAGTCGGAGACGATCCGGTCCAGCAGGTCGATCGTCTCGGCCAGCACCTGCCGGGCCCGGTTGGCGATGTAGCCGTCGGGGGCGGGCCGGAAGTCCTCGTGCAGGTTGCCGGCCGCGTTCATCACGTAGCGGACGTTCTGCAGTGCCAGGTCCCGGTCGGAGAGCCAGGGCGTGACCACGGCCTCCGTCATCATCCCGACGAGCAGGATCCCCTGCCCGGTCAGCGCACCGGCCAGGTTGAAGAAGCCGTCCAGCAGGTTGCCGCGGAACACGTCGCCGGTCATGTGCCGGGTGGGCGGCATCCACTTGAGCGGCGCATCCGGGAACAGCTCGCGGGCGAGCAGCGCGTGCGCGAGCTCCATGCGGAACGAGTCGGGGATGTCCGGGTCGATCTCGAAGGCGTGGCCCAGTCCGAGCTGCCCGTCCTCGAGACCGGCCTCCTTGCCGAAGTACTCGTTGAGCAGCTGGCTGGTGGTGACCGTGTGCGCGGCCTCGACGGCGTCGGCGGTGGTGAGGTAGTTGTCCTCACCGGTGTTGATGATGATCCCCGCCCGGGCGTGGACCTGGCGACTGAAACGCTGGTCGACGAAGGTGCGGACCGGGTTGATGTCGCGGAAGAGGATGCCGTACATCGAGTCGTTGAGCATCATGTCGAGGCGCTCCATGCCGGCCAGCGCCGCGATCTCCGGCATGCACAGCCCGGAGGCGTAGTTGGTCAGCCGCACGTAGCGGCCGAGCTCCTTGCTCGACTCGTCCAGCGCCGCCCGCATCAGGCGGAAGTTCTCCTGGGTGGCGTAGGTGCCGGCGAAGCCCTCACGGGTCGCGCCCTCGGGCACGTAGTCGAGGAGGCTCTGCCCGGTCGAGCGGATCACCGCGATGATGTCGGCGCCCTCGCGGGCGGCCTGCTGGGCCTGCGGGATGTCCTCGTAGATGTCGCCGGTCGCGACGATGAGGTAGATCCACGGCTTGCGGGGCGCGTCGCCCCACTTCCGGATCAGCCGGTCCCGTTCCTTGCGGCGCGCGTCGATCCGCCGGATGCCGACGCCGACCTGCTTGCGGCTGGCCGTGGTCGCGCGGGTGGCGTCCCGGCCCTCCGGGAGCCGGAAGGTCACCGAGCCCGCGGAGGCCTTCTGCGCGAGCGTCGCCAGGTCGTCCGCCTCGCCGCGCAGCAACGCGTCCCACACCGGCAGCGCGACGCCGTGCTCGAGGCCGACGTCGGCGCGGACGACGTCGAGGAGCCGGTTGACCCAGGGGGTCCCCTCGGGGTCGGCTCCCTCGAGCCCGGCCAGGCGCAGCGTGGCGCGCTCGACGGCGACGGTGGTGTGCTTCTTGGCCATCGTCACGATCGGCCGCCCCGCCTTGCGGGCCAGCGACCGGGCCTGCTTGACGGTGGTGGGGTCGAGATCGAGCTTGCCCTGCTTGTTGCGACTCATGCGGCGTCCTCGTCGAGGTGGATGGTCCGGCCCGCGGAGACCGTGCGCCGCAGCCGTGGCAGCTCGGTCCCGGGGTCCAGGTGGGGAAGGTGGTCGTCGCCCAGGCCGCCGGGGACGTCCCAGACCGCCAGGTCGGCGCGTGCGCCGAGGTGCAGCGAGCCGCCCTCGTCGTCGTGGGCGGCGAACGCGCCGCCCCGGGTGTGGGCGCGGAAGGCGAGGCCGACGGGCAGGCGCTGCTGGTCGTGGCGGTGGTACGCCGCCGCCTGCACCGCCGCCCACGGGCCCAGCGGCGTGACCGGCGAGTCGGAGCCGAAGGCCAGCCGGACCGACGCCGACTCCAGGGTCAGGAACGGGTTGGTGGCCCGCCAGCGCTCGCCCAGCCGCGCGGCGTACATGCCGTCCGGTCCGCCCCACAGGCCGTCGAACATCGGCTGGACGCTCGCGACGACCCCGAGGCGCGACATCGCCTGCACCATCGCGGGGGCGGGCATCTCGACGTGCTCCAGCCGGTGGCGGGCGCGGGCGATCCGCTCGGTGCCGAGCAGCCGCTCCGCGGCCTCGAAGCCCTCCCGGATCGCCTCGAGGGCGGCGTCGCCGATGCAGTGGAAGCCGGCCTGGATCCCCGCCTCGGTGCAGGCGACCACGTGGTCGCGGACCTGCTCGGCGTCCACGTAGGCGTGCCCGCAGCTTTCCGGGCGGTCGGCGTACGGCGCGGACAGTGCGGCGGTGCGGGAGCCGAAGGCGCCGTCGGCGATCAGGTCCCCGGCCAGGCCGGCGACCCCGAGCCGCTTGGCGGTGTCGACGGCGAGCAGCTCTCCCCAGTAGACGGTGGCGCGCAGGCCCACCTCCGCCGCGGCCCGGCGGACCATCTCGATCTCGTGCTCGGGCCCGATGTGCGGCGCGGCGTTCTCGTGGAAGCCAACGATGCCCCGGGCGGCCATCCGTCGGCACGCGGCGCGGGCGGCGTCGAGGCGCTCCTCCGGTCCGATCAGGCTCTCCAGCGTCGCCCGGACCGCGTGGTGGGCGTCCCGCTCGACCCGACCGTCGGGGGTCCAGCCGTCGAGCTGGTCCAGGCCCGGGACCAGCGTCGCCAGCGCCGGGGAGACCACCGAGGAGTGGCCGTCGACGCGGGTGAGGTAGGTCCGTCGCCCCGGGGCGGCCCGCTCGAGCTCGTCGCCGGTGGGCGGCCGTCGCTCGGGCCAGTCGGTCTCGTCCCAGCCCTGGCCGACCAGCACGCCGGCGTCGTCGTTCCCGACGGCGTGGGTGGCGAGCGCGTCCAGCGTGCCGGTCAGGCTGCTCGTCCCCGCCAGGTCGAGGCCGGTCAGCGCGAAGCCGGTGCGGACGGTGTGCACGTGCGAGTCCACGAACGCCGGGGTGACCAGGGCGCCGGCGAGGTCGACGACCTCGTCGGCGCCCTCGTAGGCGTTCGCCGCGGCGTCGTCACCGGTGAACACGATCCGGCCGTCCTCGACAGCCAGGGCCGTGGCGCGGCGGCCCGGCCGGCCGTCGTGGACGATCCCGTTGCGCAGCAGCAGGCGGGTCACGCCGGCGCCTCGTGCGCCAGGCGCGCCTCGAAGAGCCGGCGCACCCCGGCGTTGTCGCGGAGCAGCTCCAGCGCGTGCGCCGCGTGGCCGGGCGTGTAGCCGGTGCCGACGAGCATGGTGACGTCGGCGGCCAGGCCCTCGGCGCCGAGCGCGGCGGCCGAGAACGAGGTGGCCATCGAGAAGAAGATGACGGTGCCGCGGTCGGCGGTGGCGAGGATCGCGCCGCCCTCGCAGCCAGGGACGTCGACGCACACGACCGTGACGTCGGCGGGGCCGCCGGCGGCCGTGACCGCGTCGCGGAGGCCGATCGGGTTGCGGGCGTCGGCGATGACGACCTCGTCGGCGAGGCCGGCCTCGCGCAGCCGCGCGGCCTCGCGCTCGTGCGGCACGACGCCGATGGTCCGGCCCGCGCCGGCGCGACGGGCGGCGGCCAGGCTGAGGGAGCCCGACTTCCCTCCCCCGCCGATCACCGCGACCGTGGGCGCGTCGTACCCCTCGACCACGCGGGCGGTGAGCGCGGGCGCGCCGCAGACGTCCATCACCGAGAGGGACAGGTCGGCCGGCAGGTCGTCGGGGAGGACCGCGGCGATCGAGCGGCCGAACAGCACGGCGTACCCCTCGCAGGGCACCTGCTCGCCGCGACCGTCCCAGTCGCGGAGGCCGTCCTCGATGACCAGCGGGGTCAGCGTCAGGGAGACGAGCGTGGCCACGCGGTCGCCGGGCCGCAGCCCGAGCGGCGAGTCGGGGCCGACCTCCTCGACGGTGCCGACGAGCATGCCGCCCGAGCCCGTCTCCGGGTTCTGCATCTTCCCCCGGGTGGCGACGATGTCGAGGACCTCGGCCCGGATGGCGCCGTGGTCGACGGAGCCGTCGCCGGCGGTGTGCTTGCGCTCGAGTTGGCGGTAGGACGCGGCGTCGAGGTTGAGCTTCTCCACCCGGATCCGGACCTCGTCGGGCCAGAGCTCGTGGCGGGTGTCGAGCCGCCGTGCCGCCTGAGGCAGCACCACGGTCTCGTCCAGGACCCGGTGCAGGCCGGTGGGATCGCTGTTTCGGGCCGTCATGACCGTGAGTCCTCCGTCTTCAAGGGCCGCTGGCAGGAAGTCTTGCGGCGCGCTATTGGACGTGCCGCACATTCTCCTCGTACTCTGGCAGAGGAGGCGTGGCTCACACAAACACGCCCGCAACTGACACGCCGCACCACACGACGTACCCCCTCATCGGAGGAGCCTCATGAGCATCGAGACCAGCATCGGCCTGGAGACCGGCCAGCCCTACCCCTACCAGCGGGTCGAGCTCGTCGAGCCCGACTGGACCCGGTTCCCGGGGTGGAAGGACGTCACCGCTGAGGAGTGGGAGTCGGTGCAGTGGCAGCGCGCCCACTGCGTCAAGAACGTGCGCCAGCTGCGGGAGCTGCTCGGCGACCTCCTCGACGAGAGGTTCTACGCCGACCTCGAGCGCGACCAGGCCGAGCGGGCCACGATGTCGATGCTGGTGCCGCCGCAGATGATGAACACGATGGTGCCGCACGAGGTGCCGGCCGGGCCCGGGTCGCTGACCGAGGCGTTCTACGCCGACCCGATCCGGCACTACATGATCCCGGTGTTCTCGGACCGGCGCACGGACTGGTCCTCGCACCCGCACGCCACCCGCGACTCCCTGCACGAGCACGACATGTGGGTGGCCGAGGGCCTCACCCACCGCTACCCCACCAAGGTGCTGGCCGAGCTGCTGCCGACCTGTCCGCAGTACTGCGGCCACTGCACCCGCATGGACCTCGTGGGCAACTCCACGCCGGTGATCGACAAGCTGAAGTTCGCCGGCAAGCCCAACGACCGGCTCGGCGAGATGATGGACTACCTGCGGCGTACGCCGTCCGTGCGCGACGTGGTGGTCTCCGGCGGCGACGTCGCGAACATGCCGTGGCCGCGGCTCGAGGACTTCCTGACCAACCTGCTCGAGATCGAGAACATCCGCGACATCCGGCTCGCCACCAAGGCCCTGATCGGCCTGCCCCAGCACTGGCTGCAGGACGACGTGGTGCGCGGCATGGAGCGGGTGGCCACGGTGGCCCGCGCGCGGGGCGTGTCGATCGCGATCCACACCCACACCAACCACGCCAACTCGGTGACACCGCTCGTGGCGAGGGCGACCCGGACGATGCTGGACACCGGCATCCGCGACGTGCGCAACCAGGGCGTGCTGCTCAACGGCGTGAACGCCGACCCGGACGCGTTGCTCGACCTGTGCTTCCGGCTGCTCGATGGCGCGCAGATCATGCCGTACTACTTCTACATGTGCGACATGATCCCGTTCTCGGAGCACTGGCGGGTCTCGGTGGCCGACGCGCAGCGGCTGCAGCACCACATCATGGGCTACCTGCCCGGCTTCGCCACCCCGCGGATCGTCTGCGACGTGCCGTTCGTCGGCAAGCGCTGGGTGCACCAGCTGGCCGACTACGACACCGAGCGCGGCATCTCCTACTGGACCAAGAACTACCGCACCTCCATCGAGGCCGCCGACTCCGAGGCCCTGAACCGGACCTTCGAGTACTACGACCCGATCCACACCCTCCCCGAGTCCGGCCAGCAGTGGTGGGCCCAGCACGCCGACCTCGACGCCTCCGCACTCAAGGCGGCCGAGGTCGCCGAGGCCTCGCGGCGTACCGCCGCGCTGCAGGCGTACTGAGGTAGTGGGCGGCACTTTCACCGGGCGGGTCCGGTGAAAGTGGCGGGCCCTACACCACCGAGCGGTTCTCGTACGGCGTGGAGAGCACGATGGTGGTACGGGTGGCGACGTTGGCGGCGGAGCGGATCCGGGCGAGCAGGTCCTCGAGGTCGGCGGGGGTGGGGACCCGGATCTTGAGGATGTAGGACTCCTCCCCCGCGACCGACCAGCAGGACTCGATCTCGCGGATGCCCTGGAGCCGCTCCGGGGAGTCGTCGGGCTGGGAGGGGTCGATCGGGCGGATCGAGATGAACGCCGCGAGCGGCAGGCCGAGCTGCTCGTGGTCGATCGTGGCGCCGTACCCGCGGATCATCCCGCGCGACTCGAGCCGCTTGACGCGCTGGTGCACGGCCGAGGTCGACAGGCCGGTGGCCTTGCCGAGGTCGGTGAAGGACATCCGCCCGTCGGCTGCCAGCAGCTCGAGGATCCTGCGGTCGGTGCTCTCCACCTCGGACTGGGTCACGCGCCACAGCGTAGCGGCAGCGACGTGACAGGATGCCGCTCGTGACGAGGGATGAACAGGGCCGCCTGATGCTGCTCGACACGGCATCGATGTACTTCCGCGCCTTCTACGGCGTGCCGGAGATCAAGGGGCCGGACGGTACGCCGGTCAACGCCGTGCGCGGGCTCCTCGACTTCATCGCCCGCCTGGTGGCCGACTACCGGCCCACGCACCTCGTCTGCTGCTGGGACAACGACTGGCGGCCGCAGTGGCGCGTCGACCTGCTCCCGTCGTACAAGGCGCACCGCGTCGAGCAGGAGGTCGAGTCGGCCCCCGACATCGAGGAGGTCCCCGATCCCCTCGAGGCGCAGATCCCGATCATGCTCGAGGTGCTGGAGGCGTTCGGGATCTGCGTGCTCGGCGCCGACGGCTACGAGGCCGACGACGTGATCGGCACCCTCGCCACCGGGGCCGGCCGGCCGGTCGACATCGTCACCGGCGATCGCGACCTCTTCCAGCTCGTCGACGACGAGGCGGACGTGCGGGTCCTCTACATCGCCCGCGGCGTCGGCAGGCACGAGCGCGTCACCAACGACTGGGTCCGCGCCAAGTACGACATCGACGCCCGCCAGTACGCCGACTTCGCGACCTTGCGCGGCGACGCCTCCGACGGACTCCCCGGTGTGGCCGGTGTCGGCGAGAAGACCGCCGCCACCCTTCTGAACCGGTTCGGCGACATGGACGGCATCGTCGCCGCCGCCCTCGACCCGGACTCCGACATGGGCCCCGGCCCGCGCGGCAAGCTCAAGCAGGCCGCCGACTACCTCGAGGTCGCCCCGACCGTGGTGGCCGTGGCCCGCGACCTCGATCTCGGGGCCGCCGACACCCGGCTCCCGGGCACGCCGCGGGACCCCGACGCGGTGCTGGACCTCGCCCAGCGGTTCGGCCTGGAGAGCCCCGTCCAGCGCCTGGTCGAGGCCCTCAGCCGCGCCTGAGCCGCCCGGCTCGACCCGGCAGCGGCGCCCACCGGCCTCGTACCGTGGGGCGCATGAGTCGAATCGCGATCGTCGGCGGCCACGGCCAGGTGGCCCTCCATCTCCATCCTGAGCTGGTCCGGGCCGGGCACCAGCCCGGGGCCCTGGTCCGGCGCGAGGAGTACCGCGACGAGCTGGAGGGGCTGGGCGCCGAGGTCCGGATCCTCGACCTCGAGGGGCAGGACGCGGACGCCTTTGCGGCGGCGTTCGACGGATGCGACGCGGTCGTCTTCGCCGCGGGTGGCGGCCCGGACGGCAACATCGAGCGCAAGCGCACCGTGGACCTCGAGGGCAGCCTGAAGTCGATCGAGGGCGCGCGGAAGGCCGGGATCTCCCGGTTCGTGCAGGTCTCGGCGATCGGCGTGGACGACGCGCTGCCCGCGGACACCGGCGACGTGTGGCGCGCGTACGTCGAGGCGAAGCGCGACGCCGACGCCGCCCTGCGGGACAGTGACCTCGCGTGGACGATCCTCCGGCCGGGCCGCCTCACCGACGACCCGGGCACCGGCCGGGTGGCGCTGGGAGACGACGTCGCGCGCGGCGACGTACCCCGTGCGGACGTGGCGGCGACGGTGGCGGCGGTCCTCGACGACGAGGCCTCGGTCGGCGGCCAGTGGAACCTGGTCGGCGGCGACGTCCCGGTCGCCGACGCCGTGCGCGGAGCCGGCCGGTAACGACCGCAAATGGCGGCCGGTGGCCGCCTACGGGGGTGAGGCGGCCACCGGCCTGACCGGAAACCGATGACAGGGGATCACCGGTTTCCTGGACGGCCCCAGCGTAGGAGCGGCGATGCCGCCGGACCAGACGGTTGAGCGAGTCCTGAGGGTTTCTTGCGGGAACGCACAGGGTCAGTCGGTCAGCCCCGAGTAGGCGACGACGCCGCGCCGGATCCGGTCGACCACGTCGCGGGCGGTGCTGCGCAGCGGCAGGTCCCCGGCCGCGTCTGCGACCTGTCCGGCGAGGTCGAGCAGCTGCTTCATCCAGCGCACGAAGTCGCCGGCCGCGAGGTCGGTGGAGCCCAGCACGTCGTCGAGCTCGTCGCCCTCGGCCCACCGGTAGGCCGCCCACGCGAAGCCCATGTCGGGCGGGCGCAGGAAGTCGAGCCGGTGCTCGCGCTCGAGCGCGTCCAGCTCCCCCCACAGCCGCGCCATCTCGCCGACCGCCTCGCGCACTGCCCCACCGGGGATCCGCGGCGAGGTGGCGTCGTCGGGGCGGCGCGCCTCGAACACCAGCACCGAGAGCGCGGCGGCCAGCTCCGAGGCCATCAGGTCGTCCCACAGCCCGTGGCGAAGGCACTCCGCGGCGAGCAGGTCCACGTCGGAGTAGATCCGGCGCAGGTAGCGCCCGCGCGGGGTCACCGTGTCACCCTCGAGGTAGTCGAGCGCGGTGAGCACTTCGCACACCCGGTCGAACTGGCGGGCGACCGTGTTGGTGCGCTGCTCGACCCGTCGTTTGAGCGTCTTGGCGTCCCGGTCGAGCTTGAACCACCGCTCCGCCCAGCGGGCGTGGTCCTCGCGCTCGGGGCAGCCGTGGCACGGGTGCGCCTTGAGCTCGCTGCGCAGCCGGTTGACCTCGCGCTCGGTCCCGGAGTCCAGGGGCGCCTTGGTGCCGCCGCGCCCGCCGCCCTTGCCCGGGTACGGCGGGGCCAGGTCGTGGGTGCGCGAGCGCAGCGCCGAGGCGAGGTCGCGCCGCATCTGCGGGTTGCGCCCGTTGAAGTTCTTCGGCACCCGCAGCCGCGTCATCGCCTCCACGGGCGTCGGGAAGTCCATCAACGCGAGCCGGCGCGCCTGGCGGTCGGCGGTCACGACGTACGGACGCGGCCCCTCCGCGGACATGCCGGGATCCACGACGACGGCGTACCCGGCGAACTTGCCCGCGGGCACATCGATCACGTCACCGGGCTTGAGCCGCGCCAGGGAGTCCAGCACCTCCTCGCGCCGGTCCGCCTTGCGGGCCCGGGCCGCGTTCTTCTCGACGTCGCTGATCCGACGCCGGAGCGCGGCGTACTCCATGAAGTCGCCGAGGTGGCAGGTCGCGGCCTCGCGGTACCCCTCGAGGGCGTCCTCGCTCTTGCGCAGCTGCCGGGCCAGCCCGACGACGGCCTTGTCGGCCTGGAACTGGGCGAAGGACTGCTCGAGCAGCTCGCGGGAGCGCTCGCGGCCGAACTGGTGCACGAGGTTGACGGCCATGTTGTACGACGGCCGGAACGACGAGCGCAGCGGGTAGGTGCGCGTGGAGGCCAGGCCGGCCACCTCGCGCGGGTTCATGCCCGGCTGCCAGAGCACGACACCGTGCCCCTCCACGTCGAGACCCCGGCGCCCGGCCCGGCCGGTCAGCTGGGTGTACTCCCCCGGCGTGATGTCGGCGTGCGTCTCGCCGTTCCACTTCGACAGCTTCTCGATCACGACCGTGCGCGCCGGCATGTTGATGCCCAGGGCGAGGGTCTCGGTGGCGAACACCACCTTGCACAGGCCCCGGACGTAGAGCTCCTCCACGCACTGCTTGAACGCCGGGAGCATGCCGGCGTGGTGGGCGGCCACGCCACGGGTGAGGCCGTCGAGGAAGTCGTGGTAGCCGAGGACGTGCAGGTCCTCGTCGGGGAGCTTGCGGCAGCTGGCCTCGACGAACTCGTAGATCTCGTCGCGCTCCTCCGGGGAGGTGAGCCGGATCCCGGCGTTGACGCACTGGGTCACGGCGGCGTCGCAGCCGACCCGGCTGAAGATGAACACGATGGCGGGCAGCAGCCCCTCCCGGTCGAGCCGGTCGATGACGTCGAAGCGGCTCGGGATCCACACCCGTCGGCCGTTGCCGACCTGCTTGGCCCCGCTCCCCCGGCCACCGGCCTGCGAGCGGCCACGCGGCGACCGACGGTCCTTCATGCGGGAGCTGGCCCAGTCGTCCCGGGCGATCCGGAGCAGCTCGGTGTTGACCGGGGCGCCCTCCTTGACGAAGCCCGCGGCCGCGTCGACGTCGGAGTCGGCGAACAGGTCCAGCAGGCGCTTGCCGACCATGACGTGCTGGTAGAGCGGGACCGGCCGCTTCTCCTCCACGATCGTGGTGGTGTCGCCGCGGACGGTCTCGAGCCACTCGCCGAACTCCTCGGCGTTGGAGACGGTGGCGGACAGCGACACCAGCGCCACCGACTCGGGCAGGTGGATGATGACCTCCTCCCACACCGCCCCGCGGGCCCGGTCGGCGAGGTAGTGCACCTCGTCCATGACCACGAAGCCGAGGCCCAGCAGCGTGCGGGACCCGGCGTACAGCATGTTGCGCAGCACCTCGGTGGTCATCACGACGATCGGGGCCTCGCCGTTCACGGTGTTGTCACCGGTGAGCAGACCGACCTGGTCGGGGCCGTACCTCGCGACGAGGTCGTTGTACTTCTGGTTCGACAGCGCCTTGATCGGGGTCGTGTAGAAGCACTTGCGGCCGGTCGCCAGCGCCAGGTGGATCGCGAACTCGCCGACGATCGTCTTGCCCGACCCGGTCGGCGCGGCCACCAGGACGCCGCGTCCCTCCTCGATCTCCTTGCAGGCTTGGACCTGGAAGTCGTCAAGGGGGAAGGTGTAGAGGCTCTCGAAGTCGCGGAACACCGGGTGCTCCCGCCCGCGGCGGTAGCCGGCGTAGCGCTCGGCCGGGGAAAGGTCGTCCGCCGTGCTCATGGCCCCCAGCCTAGGGGGCAGGCCTACGCCAGCACGGTCAGCGCCCCGGCGACACACTCCACGGTCAGCGGCAGCGGCCCGAACCGCTCCCCGTCGGCGTACGACACGATGCCCGGCGCCGCCACGGTCACGCAGCGGACCCGGTGGTGCTCGTACTGCGGGTGGTGGACGTGCGTGCCCTTGAACAGCTTGGGGTAGGTCCGCACCAGGTCGGGCTTGCTCATCGTCTTGATGATGACCACGTCGAGCAGGCCGTCGTCGAGCACCGCGCCCTCGGTGATGCGCAGCCCGCCGCCGAAGGACGGCCCGTTGCCGACGGCCACCAGCATCGCGTCCAGCCGGAGCGTCCTGCCGTCGAGGTCCAGCGTGTACGGCAGCGGCTTGAAGGTGCGCAGCTCCGCCACCGTGGCGAGGTTGTAGCGCATCTGGCCCCGTGGCCAGGTCATCCGGTTCGCGCGTTCGTTGACGATCGCGTCGAAGCCCGCGGCCATGACCGTCGCGAAGTACTTCGACCCGCTCCGGGCGAGGTCGATGGTGCGCGTGCGACCCGCCACGACCAGGTCGGCGGCGGCCACCGGGTCCTTGCGGGGGATGTCGAAGTAGCGGGCGACGTCGTTGCCGGTGCCCGCCGGGATGATGCCCAGCCTGGTGCCCGTCGTGGCCACCGCCTGGACGCCGAGGTGGACCATGCCGTCGCCCCCGCACACCACCAGCGAGTGCACGCCGTCGGCGACGCACTGCCGCGCCAGGTCGAGCGCCTCGTCGGGGTCCCGACCCTCGAGGTTGCGGACCACGAGGCCGGCGTCGCGCAGCCGGGGCAGCGCCGCGTCGCGAGCCCGCGCGCCCTTGCCCTTGCCGGACGTGGGGTTCGTCAGGAGCGCGATCTCGCGTGATTTTCCGGCCACGAGGCCGAGACTAGCGGCCGGCGGATCAGCGGGTGCGCCGCGACTCGGAGCCGATCCGCAGCCGTGCGGCGTAGCGGTCGGGCGAGGCGCCGACCGCCTTGGCGAGCCTGCTCAGCGCGTCCAGGACCAGGTCGGCGGTGAACGAGGTGCCGGGCACCGCCAGCGTCAGGCGCGAGTCGTGCTCCAGCAGCAGGATCTGCCCGTGTCGCCACGCCTGGTGTGCGCGCTTGCGGACGTCGTCACTGGCCACCGGCATCGGGTAGGCCTCGTCGATGGCGAGCAGGTCGCAGGCGACCTCCTCGAGTGCTCCGGCGACGTCGGCCTGCAGCCGCCCGGCCACGTGGTGGCCGGACCGGACCCCGGTCTCGGAGGTCCAGGTGACGTCACAGGTGCCGAGCCAGTCGGGAAGGTCGAACGGGTCGAGGTCGACCAGGGTCTCCTGCGTCGGCACGGTCACAGCGGCGAGAGCTCGTCGTCCGACCACTGGTCGGTGCGGTTCCCGCCGCGGCCGCGTGCCCGGTCCACCGAGCGGGCGATCGCCTCGGCGATGAAGAACAGGATCAGCATCGGCAGCGCCAGCATCAGCATCGAGAACGGGTCGGTCGAGGGCGTGGCCACGGCGGCGAAGATGAACGTGCCGAGCACGATCCACGGCCGGTAGCGGCCCAGCGCCTTCCCGGAGACCACGCCGGCGAGGTTCAGCATGATCACGAACAGCGGGATCTCGAAGGCGATGCCGAAGACCAGCAGCATCCGGGTGAGGAAGCTGAAGTACTCACCGAACTCGACGAGGTTCTGCAGGCCCGCCGGGGTGAACCCGATCAGCACCTCCAGCCCCTTGGGCAGCACGTAGTAGCCGGTCAGCACGCCGAGGATGAACAGCGGCCCCGCGACGGCCGCGAAGATCCGTGACCACTTCTTCTCGTGCGCGTGCAGCCCGGGCACGATGAACGCCCAGATCTGGTAGAGCCAGTACGGGCTCGACACGACGATCGCCGCGACGCCGCACAGCTTCAGCTGCAGCATCAGCGGCCCGGTCGCCCCGGCGACGTACGCCGTGGTCTCGGTCTTCTGGCCGAGCTGGACCCGGGCGTCGTTGTAGGGGTTCAGCACCAGGTCGAGGAGCTGGTCGTAGAAGAACAGCGCGACCGAGAAGGCGATGACCAGGAAGATCGCCGACCGGATCAGCCGGGCGCGCAGCTCCCGGAGGTGGTCGGCGAGCGCCATCCGGCCGTCCGACCCGACCGGGTGGTGCGGACGACCGCGCAGCAGGTCGACGACACCGGCAATGGACAAACCAGGACCCGGTCAGGCGTTGTCGTTGCGACGCATGCGCTCGCGCTCGGCGTCGAGCTCGGCCTGCCGCGCGTCGAGCTCGGCCTGCTGTCGGGCCTCGATCTCGCGCTGCTCCGGCGTGGCGCCGGCGGTGTTGTCGTCGTCGTCCATCAGGCCCTTGGTCTCGGCCTTGAAGATGCGCAGCGCGCGACCACTGCCGCGGGCGAGCTCGGGGAGCTTGGCCGCGCCGAAGAGCAGGATGATCACCGCCAGGATGATGAGCAGCTCGGGCGTGCCGAGGCCGGCGATGGCGAGCGGGGTCATGTGCGTCCTCACATCAGGTTGGTTGACGTCTCCATGCTACGCCGCCTCATGAGTAGAGGCTGAGCGTTGCACGGGCGGCGGTCAGGAAAGACTCGGTGAACACTTGGGGCGAGACGACCCGCGCGTGCGGGGCGAGGCGGAGCAGCAGCCGCTGCAGCCAGCGCTCGTCGGCGACGAGCAGGTCGACCTCGAGGCTGCCGTCGCCCTGGGGCCTGACCTCCTCGACAGGGTAGTACTCCACCACCCACCGGGCGGCCGGGGCCAGGCGCAGGGTCACCGTCGTGGTGTCCGCGGACCGGCTGAACAGGCCGTCCCCGAGGTCGCGCGGAGCCTCGGGCGCGGTCTCGATCGGGGCGTCCAGCACCTCGGCCCCGTGGATCCGGTCGAGGCGGAACAGGCGCGGGGCCTCGGCGCTGTGGCACCAGGCGTCCAGGTAGGCGAACCCGTGGGCCGTCACGACCCCGCGGGGGTCGACGGTGCGTTCGGACTGCTCGTCGCGCGAGGGGACGTAGTAGCTCAGCCGCACCTGGCGGCGCTGCTCGGCCGCCTCACGGAGCCGGGCCTCCAGCCGCGCCAGGTCCGGGGCGGGCGGCTCGTCGCCCGGATCGATCTGCGCGGCCGCGGAACCCTCGGCGGCGGCGGCCTCGAGCTTGGCCAGGGCGCGGTCCACGACCTCCCGGGTGTCGTCCCCGGCCCCGTTGCGCAGCGCGCGCAGGGCCACGATGATCGCGGTGGCCTCCGTGGGAGAGAGCCGCAGCGGACGGGCGAGGTACTCGGCGTTCGACACCCGGATCACGCCGTCGCCCTCCTCGCCCTCCAGGGCATCGAGGTCCACGTCGATCAGGTCGTCGGGGTAGCCGCCGGGCAGCCCGCACATGAGCAGCACCTTGAGGTCGCGGACCAGCTGCTCGGGGTCGACGCCGAGGGCCCGGGCGGCGTCCTCGAGCCGCACCTGTCCGCGGGCGTGCAGGAACGGGACCAGCGCGAGCAGCCGGGCCACCTGCTCCTTGGCGGCCGCCTGGACCGGGGGTCTCGCGCTCATCCCTGCTCCTCCCCCGCCGCGGCTCCCGCGGCAGCCCCCTCGACGGCCCCCTCGACGGCCGAGAGCCGGGCGACGATCCGGGACCGCAGCTCGGTGGGCTCCTCCACGACGACGTCGGCGCCGTAGCCGAGCAGCTCGTCGGCAAGCCCGGGGCCACTGCGGGAGACGGTCACCCGGTCCCAGCCTGTCCTGTCGTCGGGGCCGCTGACCCCCGTCTCGACGGCGTCGGCGTTGCGGCGCAGCGGCAGACCGGCGCCGGAGCGCACCAGGACCACGGCGCTCTCGGTGACGGGTGCCGGGGCGAGCCGGCGCGCGGTGGCGCGCACGTCGGTGCCGGGCGGCACGTCGTACGACCCCGGCTTGCCGGCCCGGCGGGCCGTGCCCTGGACCCGCGAGAGCCGGAAGACGCGCTCCTCGCCGCGGTCGGTGTCGAGGCCGACGGCGTACCAGCGGCCGGAGTAGCGGACCACGCCCCAGGGCTGCAGGTGCCGGGTGGCGGCGGCGGTCTGGCCGGCACGCCGGTACTCGAACTCGACCGGGCAGCGCTCCTGGGTGGCCTCCCAGAACACGTCGAAGGACGGCTCGTCGGCGCTGAGCCGTGGCTCGGCGATGTCGAGCGCCGACACGTCGAGGGGTACGCCGAGCGCCGTCAGCTTGCGGACCGCCTCGGTGGTGGCCTCGGCCAGGCGCGCGTGCTCCCACACCCGGGTGGCCAGGCCGATGACCGCGGCCTCGTCGGCCTCCAGGCTGACGTCGGGCAGCGCGAACCGGTCCGGGGGGATCCGGTAGCCGGGCTCGTCGTCGAAGAGGGGGTCCATGTTGCCCACCTCGATCGGGACACCAAGGCTGCGCAGCTCCTCCTTGTCGCGCTCGAACATCTTCTCGAAGCCCTCGTGGGAGGAGTCCGGGTAGAGGATCGCCCGGATGCGCTCCTTGCTGACGTAGTGGCGCTGGACGAGCAGCATGATGAGCAGGTTGAGCAGACGTTCGCTCTTGCGCGCCGCCATCCCGCTCATGCCGCTCCCCTGTCCGTGCGCTGGATCAGCCGGCCGACAGGATGTCGACGACGAAGTACAGCGTGTCCGTGCCCTTGATGCCGGCCGCGGTGTTGCCCTTGGAGCCGTAGCCCTCCTTGGGCGGGATCGCCAGCAGCACCCGGCTGCCGACCTTGGTGCCGACCAGCGTCTTGTCCCAGCCGGGGATGACCTGACCGGTGCCGATGCCGAACGACGCCGGCTCCTTGCTGTAGCTCTCGTCGAAGGGCTGCTTCCCGCCGTACACCTGGCCGAGGTAGTCGACGGTGATGGTCTGGCCCTTCTGCACCGTCGCGCCGGTGCCCTTGACCAGGGTCGCCTCACGGAGCTTGCCGTTCGGCTTCGGAGCCTTGGCGAAGTCGAGGGAGGTGACCGCGTCACCCTTCTCGACGAGCTTCGGGGCCCAGGAGGGTGCCTTCTGGGCGGCGCCCTGCGGCCCGTCGAGGGGCTTCGCGGCCTTGCTGACCAGGTCGACGATGACCAGCACGGCGTCCTTGTTGCCGATGCCGAGCTGCGGGTTGCCCTGGGCCCCGAACGCCTTGTCGGCGGGGGCCGTCACCACGATGCGCGAGCCGATGGCCTTGCCGGCCGCGACGGCGTCCGCGAACAGCGGGCTGACCTGGTCGCTGCCCACGGTGACCGACTCCGGGGTGTCGGAGTCGTAGGTGCTGTAGGCCTTCTTCTCCGTGTAGCCGTTGCC
Organism: Nocardioides koreensis; assembly: GCF_039531775.1. NCBI lineage: Bacteria > Bacillati > Actinomycetota > Actinomycetes > Propionibacteriales > Nocardioidaceae > Nocardioides > Nocardioides koreensis. The sequence continues at coordinate 163,410 of NZ_BAAAQR010000010.1, forward strand.
GATCCAGATCTGGGCGTTGACCTTGTCGCCGTCCTGGAGCTCGGCCCCGTCGCCGGTCTCGAGGGTCTTCGTCTCCAGGCCGTCGACCTGCATCTGGTCCTTCCAGGTGACCTGGGGCTCCTTGCCGACGTCGCCCTCGATGCTCACCGCGTCGAGCGGTTGGCCGGCGGAGGCGTCGTCGTCGCTGCCGCACGCGGTCAGGCCCGCGAGCAGGAGCACGGGCAGCAGGACGGTCGGGAGGCGACGGAGTCGTCGGGACACGGGATTCACCTTTGCGGAGAGTGCAGGAACGGCGCGGGTCACCCTATCCGGACGGGCTGAGAAGTTCCGGCAGCCGGTCCCGTCATCCACAGGGCGTGTTCAGGGCCCTTGGTCACATGCCATCGATGAGGCGCTGCACGCGCTCGTCCTGGGCGCGGAAGGGGTCCTTGCAGAGCACGGTGCGCTGGGCCTGGTCGTTGAGCTTGAGGTGCACCCAGTCGACGGTGAAGTCGCGGCGGCGTTCCTGGGCCTTGCGGATGAACTCCCCACGCAGCCGGGCGCGCGTCGTCTGCGGGGGCACCGACTTGGCCTCGAAGATCTTGAGGTCGGTGGTGACCCGGGCGACCGCACCTCGCTTCTCCAGCAGGTAGTAGAGGCCGCGGCCGCGGTGGATGTCGTGGTAGGCGAGGTCGAGCTGCGCGATCCGCGGGTGGCCGAGCGGCAGGCCGTGCTTGGCGCGGTAGCGGTCGATCAGCTTCCACTTGATGACCCAGTCGATCTCGCGGTCCACGAGGCTGAGGTCGTCGGACTCGACCGCCTTCAGCCCGCGCTCCCACAGGTCCAGGGCTCGCTCAATGACCGGCGTGCTGATCCCCCGGCGGTCCACGAAGTCGCGGGCCTTGGTGAGGTACTCCTGCTGGATGTCCAGCGCGCTCGCCTCGCGGCCGTTGGCCAGGCGCACCTTGCGGCGGCCGGTCACGTCGTGGGAGATCTCGCGGATGGCCCGGATCGGGTTCTCCATCGTGAGGTCGCGCATCACCACGCCCTCCTCGATCATCCGCAGGACCAGGTCGCAGCTCGCGACCTTGAGCATCGTCGTGGTCTCGCTCATGTTGGAGTCGCCGACGATCACGTGCAGGCGGCGGTACTTCTCCGCGTCCGCGTGCGGCTCGTCGCGGGTGTTGATGATCGGACGGCTCCGGGTGGTCGCGCTGGAGACGCCCTCCCAGATGTGCTCGGCGCGCTGGCTCACGGAGTACGACGCGCCCCGCGGCGTCTGCGTGATCTTGCCGGCGCCGACGATGATCTGGCGGGTCACCAGGAACGGGATCAGGACGTCGGCGAGCCGGGAGAACTCCCCCGCCCGCCCGACCAGGTAGTTCTCGTGGCAGCCGTAGGAGTTGCCGGCGGAGTCGGTGTTGTTCTTGAACAGGTAGATCTCGCCCGCGATCCCCTCGTCGTGGAGCCGCTGCTCGGCGTCGAGGAGCAGCCCCTCCAGCACCCGCTCCCCGGCCTTGTCGTGGGTGACCAGCTCGACCACGTCGTCGCACTCGGGCGTGGCGTACTCCGGATGGCTGCCGACGTCGAGGTAGAGGCGGGCGCCGTTGCGCAGGAACACGTTGCTGCTGCGGCCCCAGCTCACCACCTTGCGGAACAGGTAGCGCGCCACCTCGTCCGGGCTCAGGCGGCGCTGACCCTTGAACGTGCACGTCACGCCGTACTCGTTCTCGATCCCGAAGATGCGCCGGTCCATGATGGTCAGAGTAGGCGCAGGCTGGTGGCCGGGGTGGGAACCGCGTGATTTGGCCCGCGATTCGGTCAGCCGGGCGGCGCGATGGGCGGCTCGTCGCCGACGGGCGCGGGAGCCTCGGCGGGCTCACCGAGCTGCTCGGGCTGGGCGGCGTGCGTGGCGGGCCCCCGGTCGCCGAGGAGCGCGTCGAGGCGGGTCGGGCGGAGCCGGGCGAACTTCCGCGGCTGGGTGCGGGTCCGGTCGAGCACGGCCACCTCGAGGTCCTCGGTGGGGATGACCCGGTCCTCGCTGCCGCCGTTGTCGGCAGAGGTGTGCCCCAGGGCCGCCACCGCGACCGTGAGGGCGTCGTCGAGCGAGGCCCCCTCGGTGTAGTGCTCGCGGAGGTACTCCCCGACCGTGTCCGCCTGGCCGCCCATCACGGCGTACCCGTGCTCGTCGGCGACCTGGCCGTCGTAGGTGAGCCGGTAGATCTGGTCGTCCGCGGGCGCGTCGCCGATCTCGGCGACGAAGATCTCGACCTCGTAGGGCTTCTCCCCGCCGCTGGAGAAGATCGTGCCGAGCGTCTGGGCGTAGGCGTTCGCGAGGCCCCGGCCGGTGACGTCGCGGCGGTCGTAGGCGTAGCCGCGCATGTCGGCGAGCCGGACCCCGGCGATCCGGAGGTTCTCGAACTCGTTGTAGCGGCCGACCGCGGCGAACGCGATCCGGTCGTAGATCTCCGAGACCTTGTGCAGGGCCTGGGAGGGGTTCTCGGAGACGAACAGCACGCCGTCGGCGTACTGCACCGCGACGACCGAGCGGCCGCGACCGATGCCCTTGCGGGCGAAGTCCGCCCGGTCCTTCATCAGCTGCTCGGGCGAGACGTAGAACGGCATGCTCATCTCAGCGTGCTCCCTGCTCGAGCGGGGCGGTCGGACCGTCGGGACGGGTCATCCGGCCCGCGATCACCCGGTCCGCGATCGTGGCGACCTCGTCGTCGGCGAGGCGACGGCCGCCGTCGGCGGTCATCACCTGCACCACCGGGAAGATCCGGCGGGTGATGTCGGGGCCACCGGTGGCCGAGTCGTCGTCGGCGGCGTCGTAGAGCGCCTCCACGACGGCCTGGACCGTCTGGTCGGCGCTGAAGTCGTCGCGGTAGAGCTTCTTGAGGGAGCCCCGGGCGAAGAGGGAGCCCGAACCGACCGAGTGGAACGCGGTCTCCTCGTAGCGGCCGCCGGTGACGTCGTAGCTGAAGATCCGGCCCTGCCCGTGGTTGAGGTCGTAGCCCGCGAACAGCGGGACGACGGCCAGGCCCTGCATGGCCATCCCGAGGTTGGAGCGGATCAGCGCGGCCAACCTGTTGGACTTGCCGTCCATCGAGAGTGTGCTGCCCTCGATCTTCTCGTAGTGCTCGAGCTCGGTCTGGAACAGCCGGACCATCTCGACGGCGAGGCCGGCGGTGCCGGCGATGCCGACCGCGGAGAACTCGTCGGCGGGGAAGACCTTCTCGATGTCGCGCTGGGCGATGATGTTGCCCATCGTGGCGCGCCGGTCGCCGGCCATCACGACGCCGCCGGGGAACGTGGCGGCGACGATCGTGGTGCCGTGCGGCGCCAGGTCGCCGGCGTGCCCCTGGGGCACGGCGCGGCGCGAGGGCAGCAGGTCGGGGGCCTGGGCGGCCAGGAAGTCACTGAAGGACGACGTGCCCGGCTGCAGGAAGGCGGCCGGGAGGCGGGGATCCGTCATCGCGGGGTCCCCGCGGAATCCGAGCGCAGCGAGCGATTTCGTGGGGTGCTCACTGGCCACCCTTCTGGATGAACGACTTCACGAAGTCCTCGGCGTTGGTCTCCAGGACGTCGTCGATCTCGTCGAGGATCGCGTCCACGTCGTCGTCGAGGGCCTCCTTGCGCTCGGCGACGTCGCTCTCCGGAGCGACCTCGGTCGACTCCTCGGTCTCCGAGGACTTGCGGGGCTGCTTCTGCTCCTGTGCCATGTCTCTCCTTCGGCTCGGTCCGACCCTATCCACTCAGCGGGCCCGATCCACCTATCTGGTCAGAGCGGCGAACAATGCCTCGGCCGTCGCGCAGCGGTCCAGCAGCTCTCCCACGTGCGCGCGGCTGCCCCGGAGCGGGTCGATCGTCGGGACCCGCTGCAGCGACTCGCGGCCGGGCAGGTCGAAGATGACCGAGTCCCACGACGCGGCCGCGACGTGGTCGGCGTACTTCTCCAGGCACCGCCCGCGGAAGTAGGCGCGGGTGTCCTCCGGCGGGTCGTGCATCGCCTTCTCGATCGAGACGTCGTCGAGGAGCCGCTCGATCCGGCCGAGCCCCACCAGACGGTGGTAGAGCCCCTTCTCGGGACGGATGTCGGAGTACTGGTAGTCGATGAGCTGGAGCTTCGCGTCGTCCCAGTCCAGCCCGTCGCGCTGGCGGTACTGCTCCAGCAGCTTCAGCTTGGCCACCCAGTCCAGCTCGCCCGCGCACAGCATCGGGTCGCGCTCGAGCCGGTCGAGCACCGACTCCCAGCGGGCCAGCACGTCGACGGTCTGCGGGTCGGCGTCCGCGCCGAGCCGGTCCTCGACGTACTTCCTGGCCAGGTCGAGGTACTCCAGCTGGAGCTGCAGCGCGGTCATCGTGCGCCCGTCCTGCAGGGTGACCGTCTGCTTGAGGGTGGGGTCGTGGGAGACCGCACGGAGCGCGGCCACCGGCCCGTCGAGCGCGAGGTCCGCGGAGATGAACCGCTCCTCGATCATCGCCAGCACCAGGGCGGTGGTGCCGACCTTGAGGTACGTCGACACCTCGGCGAGGTTCGCGTCGCCGATGATGACGTGCAGGCGGCGGTACTTCTCCGGGTCGGCGTGCGGCTCGTCGCGGGTGTTGATGATCGGCCGCTTGAGGGTCGTCTCCAGGCCGACCTCGACCTCGAAGTAGTCGGCCCGCTGGCTGATCTGGAAGCCGTGCTCGCGGCCGTCCTGGCCGATCCCCACGCGCCCGGCGCCGCAGACCACCTGGCGGCTCACGAAGAACGGCGTCAGGTGGCGCACGATGTCGCCGAACGGCGTGGAGCGCCGCATCAGGTAGTTCTCGTGGGCGCCGTACGACGCACCCTTGTTGTCGGTGTTGTTCTTGTAGAGCACGATCGGCGCCCCGCCCGGCAGCTGGCCGGCCCGGCGGGCGGCGTCGAGCATCACCTGCTCCCCCGCCTTGTCCCAGCGCACGATGTCCAGCGGGGTGGTGACCTCGGGGGTGGAGTACTCGGGGTGGGCGTGGTCGACGTAGAGCCGGGCGCCGTTGGTGAGGATGACGTTGGCCAGCCCCATGTCCTCGTCGGTGAGCTGGCTGGGGTCCGCGACCTGCCGGGACATGTCGAAGCCGCGGGCGTCGCGCAGGGGCGACTCCTCCTCGAAGTCCCAGCGCGCCCGTCGTGCCTTGATCGTCGCCGAGGCGTAGGCGTTGACCACCTGCGAGGACGCGACCATGGGGTTGGCCAGGGGCTGCCCCTGGACCGAGATGCCGTACTCGACCTCGGTCCCCATCACACGACGCACACTCATGCGGCGAGCCTACGCGGTGGAACCGCCGTACTCTCGGGACATGGGGCTCTGGACCGAGCAGGTCGTGCCGCGCCTGACGGACGTGGCTCTCGGCAACGACCAGATCGGCCGGCTCCGCACCGCCGCCTCCGCCGGCCTGCACGGTCGCGTGCTGGAGCTCGGCTTCGGCAGCGGGCTGAACCTCGGGCACCTGCCGCGCGAGGTCACGGCCGTGGACGTGGTGGAGCCCAGCGAGGTCGCCTGGGCGCGCTCCGAGGCCCGTCGCCGCTCGGCCGGCGTGCCCGTGCAGCGGATCGGGCTGGACGGCGCGCGGCTCGAGGCGGCGAACGCGTCGTACGACGCGACCCTGGCCACGTTCACGCTCTGCACGATCCCGGACGTGGCCGCCGCCCTCGCCGAGGTACGCCGGGTGCTGCGACCCGGGGGCGCCTTCCACTTCCTCGAGCACGGGCTGGCTCCCGATCCCGGCGTGGTGCGCTGGCAGCAGCGCCTCGATCCGCTGCAGCAGCGGCTGGCCGCCGGCTGCCACCTGGACCGCGACGTACCGGCCCTGGTCAGGGCTGCCGGCCTGGAGATCGTCGAGGTGCGCCAGGAGTACCTCCCCGGCCCGCGGATCTCCCGTCCCTGGACCTACGCCTACCTCGGCCGGGCGGTGCGGCCTGCTTGAATGTACCGACCCCAGGAGGCCCCATGCAGCAGCGTCCCGGGCCGAGCAGCACCTCCGGGGTGCGACGCTCGGCCGTCCGTCTGGTGCCCGGTGCCCGCGCTCGGGAGGAACGGGACGCGGTCGCGGCCGAACGCGACGCGGCCACCGCCGAGCGCGACCGGCTCAGGGCCGAGCGGAAGCAGCTGCGCCGTCGGCTGAAGAAGGCCGAGCAGGAGCGGAAGAAGCTGGCCGGCCGGCTGGCGGAGCTGGAGCTGCGCGACGACCTGGGCTACCTCTTCGTGGTGACCTACGGGCGGTCGGGCTCCACCCTCCTGCAGGGCCTCCTCAACGCGATCCCCGGCTACGTGATCCGCGGCGAGAACCGTCAGATGCTGCTGCACCTGCACGAGTTCCACCACAGCGGGGCCGCGGAGAAGCGGGAGCAGCGCCGCCAGGAGCGCAAGAACGACCTGCCCGTCGGTGGCGGCACCCCGGTCCGGCCGTTCTACGGCATGGACAACTTCAAGGTGCAGGCCTCGCTCGAGGACTGTCGGCGCCTCGCCCTCGACACGGTCCTGCGACCCGGCCCCGAGACCCGGGTGACGGGCTTCAAGGAGATCCGCTGGGGACAGGAGGACGTCGAGGACCTCGACCGCTACGTCACGTGGCTGCGCAAGGTCTTCCCCGGCGCCCGGTTCCTGGTCAACACCCGCGACCTGACGGCGGTCTCGCAGAGCAAGTGGTGGGCCGACATGCCCGACGCCGTCGAACGGCTGGCCGACACCGAGAAGCGCCTGCTCACGCTCGCCGACACCCTCGGTGACGACGCCTTCCACGTCCACTACGACGACTACGTCGCCGACCCTCGCGCCCTGGTCCCGCTCTTCGAGTGGCTGGGTGAGGAGCTCGACGAGTCCCGGCTGCGCGCGGTGCTCGAGGAGAGGCACTCCTACTGAGCCGCGGGCACCCCGAGCGCCTCTCGGAGTAGGTTCGGCCCGTGACCGAGGACGAGGACCGCTCAGCCCGCGCGATCACGGCCGCCGAGGCGCTCGGCCTGGCCCACCGGGTCACCCGTCACGGACCGGTGCGCTCGTTGGCGGAAGCCGCCGCGGCCCGCGGGGTCGAGCCCTGCGCGATCGTGAAGACCATGGTGGTCCGGGTCAGTGAGGGCGACCACCGCTTCGTGCTGGTGCCCGGCGACCGCGAGATCGCCTGGCCCAAGCTCCGGGCCCTGCTGGGCGTCAACCGGATCTCGATGCCGGATGCAGAGACGGCCCGCGAGCTGACCGGCTACGTGCGCGGCACGATCACGCCGCTGGGCAGCGCGACTCCCCTGCCGGTGATCGCCGACGCGAGCGTCGCGGGCCAGGTCTCGCTGGGTGGCGGCGCGCACGGAGTGGCGCTGACCGTCGACGCCGCTGAGCTGCTCGCCGCGCTGGACGCCACCGTGGCCGACGTGACGGAGCCGGCCGGGTGAGGCCCGGAGCCTAGAGGTACTGGCCGGTGTTCGACACCGTGTCGATGGACCGACCCGGCTCGGTGCCCTGCTTGCCGGTGATGAGCGTGCGGATGAACACGATCCGCTCGCCCTTCTTGCCGGAGATCCGGGCCCAGTCGTCGGGGTTGGTGGTGTTGGGGAGGTCCTCGTTCTCCTTGAACTCGTCCACGCACGCCTGGAGCAGGTGCGATACCCGCAGCCCGTGCTGCTCGTGCTCGAGGAAGTCCTTGATCGCCATCTTCTTGGCCCGGTCCACGATGTTCTGGATCATCGCGCCGGAGTTGAAGTCCTTGAAGTACAGGACCTCCTTGTCGCCGTTGGCGTAGGTCACCTCGAGGAAGCGGTTCTCCTCGGTCTCGGTGTACATGCGCTCGACCGTCGCCCGGATCATCCCGCCCACGCAGGCCGACCGGTCGCCGCCGAACTCCCCGAGGTCGTCGGCGTGCAGCGGCAGGCGCGTGGTGAGGTACTTGCTGAAGATGTCGCGGGCCGACTCGGCGTCGGGGCGCTCGATCTTGATCTTCACGTCGAGGCGTCCGGGCCGCAGGATCGCGGGGTCGATCATGTCCTCGCGGTTGGATGCGCCGATGACCAGGACGTTCTCGAGCAGCTCGACGCCGTCGATCTCGCTGAGCAGCTGCGGGACGATGGTGTTCTCCACGTCGGAGGAGACCCCGGAGCCGCGGGTGCGGAACAGCGAGTCCATCTCGTCGAAGAACACGATGACCGGGGTGCCGCCGCTGGCCTTCTCCCGGGCCCTCTGGAAGACCAGCCGGATGTGCCGCTCGGTCTCGCCGACGTACTTGTTCAGCAGCTCGGGGCCCTTGATGTTGAGGAAGTAGGACTTCCCCTCCTGGCCGGTCTTGGCCGCCACCTTCTTGGCCAGCGAGTTCGCGACCGCCTTGGCGATCAGGGTCTTGCCACAGCCGGGCGGGCCGTAGAGCAGCACGCCCTTGGGCGGCTTGAGCTCGTGCTCCTTGAACAGCTCGGGGTGCAGGTAGGGCAGCTCGACCGCGTCGCGGATCTGCTCGATCTGGTTGCCGAGGCCACCGATCGACTCGTAGGCGATGTCCGGGACCTCCTCGAGGACCAGCTCCTCGACCTCGGACTTCGGGACCTTCTCGTAGACGTAGCCGGCCCGGGAGTCCAGCAGCAGGGAGTCGCCCGCCCGGATGGTGTCACCGCGGAGGGGCTCGGCGAGCCGGACGACCCGCTCCTCGTCGGCGTTCGCGATCACCAGGGCCCGCTCGCCGTCGGCAAGGAGCTCCTTGAACATCACCACCTCGCCGACCTGCTCGTAGTCGAGCGCGGCGACGACGTTGAGCGCCTCGTTGAGCATGACCTCCTGGCCGCGCCTGAGCGCGTCGAGGTCCACCGAGGGGCTGACGTTGACCCGGAGCTTGCGACCTCCGGTGAAGACGTCGATCGAGTCGTCCTCGTTGCGGTTGAGGAAGGTGCCGAAGCCGGCCGGCGGCTGGGCGAGCCGGTCGACCTCCTCCTTGAGCTTCATGATCTGGTCGCGGGCCTCGCGCAGGGTCTGGGCCAGGCGCTCGTTCTGCGAGGTCACCCCCGCCAGGGACCGCTGTGCGTCGGCCAGCCGGAGCTCCAGGCCGCGCGAGTGAGCCGGTGCGTCGCTCAACCGGCGGCGGAGGTCGGTCACCTCGGCCTCCAGGAAGCGCACCTGGTTCGCGAGCTCGTCGGGGCTGCGGCCACTCGTGCTGGAAACGCCTTCGTTGTTCGACATCAGCGTCACCTCCTGTGGTTGCGACCCTACCCGCGAGATCGTCCGACGGAAGGGGAAGATCCCGGGTGTTGGTCACGATTTCGAGAAGGTCCGGGGCCGCTGGGCACTACTCGGCCGGATCGACGGGGATGCCCGGCGGGCGCGGTCCTGTGTAGTCGGGACCGTAGGCACCCGGAGCGGGGCGGCGCTTCTTCAGCGGGGGCCGCTGGCCGGGCGCCATCCGGCGGGCCGTCACCAGGAACGCCGTGTGCCCGATCATCTTGTGTCCCGGACGCACCGCGAGTCCCTCGACGTGCCAGTCCCGGACCAGGGACTCCCAGGCCTGGGGCTCGGTGAAGCCGCCGTGCACGCGCACCGTCTCCACGAACCGCGAGAGCTGCGTGGTGGTGGCGACGTAGGCGCAGACGATGCCGCCGGGGCGCAGGGCGTCGGCGGCCGCGTCGAGGCACTCCCAGGGCGCCAGCATGTCCAGGATGATCCGGTCCACCCGCTCCCCCGACGCCGGCAGCGCCTCGGCGAGGTCGCCGATGGTGAGCGACCAGGCGGGGTGGCTCTGGCCCTCCGGGGCGCCGAAGAACTGGCCGACGTTGCGCCGGGCGACGTCGGCGAACTCCTCACGGCGTTCGTAGGAGGAGACCCGGCCCCAGGGTCCCACTGCGCGCAGCAGCGAGCAGGTCAGCGCGCCGGAGCCGACGCCGGCCTCGACCACGTGGGCGCCGGGGAAGATGTCGGCCAACGCCACGATCTGGGCCGCGTCCTTGGGGTAGACGACGGCCGCTCCGCGCGGCATGGAGACCACGAACTCCGAGAGCAGCGGCCGGAACACGAGGTACTCGCCCCCCGCGGAGGAGGTCACCGTGAACCCCTCCTCACGGCCGATCAGCTCGTCGTGGTCGAAGTGGCCCCGGTTGGAGAAGAAGCGCTTGCCCGGCTCGAGGCAGATGTTGTGACGGCGGCCCTTCTGGTCGGTGAGCCGCACCCACTCGCCCGCGCGCAGCGGCCCCCGGTGGACACCGGACCAGGCCTCCTGGGGGACGTCGGGAGCATCGGCGAGGTCGCCGTCGGTCGGGCTGGTCGAGACCACGTCGGACATGCCGCGAACCCTACGAGACCGGCCCCGGAGTCGATGAATCAGCGGGTGGCGGCTCGGAACGCCCGGTCCACGTCGGTCGTGGCCAGCACGCCGTAGATGCTGCCGTCCTCCTCGAGGAGGAGGTACTCCGCGGCCGGGGTGCGGGTGATGGCTACGACCAGGTCCTCCCCCGAGATCGACGCGGGGAGGCTGAGCCCCTCGTCGAGGGTGCGTGCGACGGTGCTCACCGCGACCCACGGCCGCCGGTCCTCCGGGGTGGCCAGCAGTGCCGCCTCGTTCACGACGCCCACCGGGCGCCCACCACCGGTGACGGTGACGATGCTGCCCGCCTCGGCCTGCTGGGCGCGGCGTACGGCCTCGGCGAGCGGGAGGTCGTCGGGGACCGCGAGCGTACGGCGGGCAAGGTCGCGGGCGACCAGCTGAGGCAGCTTGCGGCGCAGCCGGGCCGACGTCATGGCGGCGGTGGATCCCGACCACAGGAAGGCCGCCACGATGAACGCGAGGACGAAGTCGAGGATGGCGGGGGGCGTGCCGGTGACCTGGGTCTGCAGCAGCGGCCAGCCGAGCACCGCGACCGCGGTGAGCCGGCCTCCCCAGCCGGCGACGATGGTGCCGCGGTGCATGTTGCCGGTCAGGCCCCACACCGCGGACTTCAGCACCCGCCCGCCGTCCAGGGGCAGGCCCGGCACCAGGTTCAGGACGCCCACCAGGAGGTTGGCCCCGGCCAGCCCCTCGACGGCCATCCGCAGCAGTCCGTCGGGGGTGACGAACCACAGCGCGACGGCACCGACACCCACGAGCACCGACGTGATCGGCCCGACCACCGCGATCCAGAACTCCTCGCGGGGCCGGCGTGCCTCACCCTCGATCGCGGTCATGCCGCCGAGGAAGTGCAGGGTGATGGACGTGACCGGGAACCCGCAGCGGCGGGCCATCACCGCGTGGGACGCCTCGTGCAGCAGCACCGAGAGGTAGAGGACGACCGCGAAGGCGAGCCCGGCGACGTACTTGCCGAGGCCCAGGCCCGGGGAGACCTCCTCCACGCGCGGCGCCATCACGATCGCGATCAGCCCGGCCACCAGGAACCAGGAGGAGGAGACGAGGACGTCGCTGCCGGCGATCGTGCCGACCTTGAACGTCCCGGGCGGTCGCTCGGGACGCGGCTGGTCGTCCTCGGGGGCAGGGCCGCCCGAGGCGGGACCAGGAACGCGTTCGGGCACGACTCGAGGCTATCCGACGAGCCCTCGGGGCGACGCTTCGGCGGCGCGGGCGCGCTGTCGGTGGCGTCGCCTAGGGTGCGTGGCATGAGCGTGCAGCAGGAGTCCCCCGCCGAGCGGATGTCGACGCCCGTCGACGGCGTCGACGTGCTCGGAGCGCTCTCACCGAGCCGCGCCGGTGACTTCCTCACCTGCCCGCTGCTCTACCGCTTCCGCACCATCGACAAGCTCCCCGAGCCGTACTCCCCCGACGCCGTGCGCGGCACGGTCGTGCACAAGGTGCTCGAGGACCTCTTCGACCTCCCGGCCGACCACCGCACCCCGGAGCGGGCCCGCGAGATGCTGCTCCCGGCGTGGGAGGAGCTCGTGACCGCGGAGCCGGAGCTGACCGGGATGTTCGACGCGGAGTCCGGTGCCGCCCCCGACATCGCGTCCTGGCTGACCTCCTGCCGGGCGGTGCTCGACCGTTACTTCACCCTCGAGGACCCGACCCGGCTGGAGCCGGCCGAGCGTGAGCTCTACGTGGAGGCGCTGCTGGACTCCCGGCTGCTGCTGCGCGGCTTCGTGGACCGCATCGACGTCGCACCCGACGGAGCGATCCGGGTCGTCGACTACAAGACCGGCCGCGCCCCGGGCGAGATGTTCGAGGCCAAGGCGCTCTTCCAGATGAAGTTCTACGCGCTGGTCATCTGGCGGACCCGCGGGGTGGTGCCGGCGATGCTGCAGCTGGTCTACCTCGGCAGCGGCGAGATGCTGCGCTACGTCCCCGACGAGGCCGACCTGGTCGCCACCGAGCGCAAGGTCGAGGCCATCTGGCGGGCGATCCGCCTCGCCGAGGAGTCCGGCGACTGGCGGCCCAGCCCGGGCCGCCTGTGCGACTGGTGCGCCCACCAGGCGCTCTGCCCGGCGTACGGCGGGACGCCTCCGCCGCTCCCGGTGCTCGAGATCGACCCGGCCCCCGGGACGCCCGGGCCCGAGGCCCAGGGCACGCCCTAGGGTGCGTCTCTCAAGTCGACGCCGTTGCGAGCGGGGTTTCGCGCCGTATCTGGCAAGGCGGAGGCGCGAAGGCGGGACGGAGTCCCGGTGAGTCGCCGACAACGCCGCCAGATCGGATGCGAAGGCCCGCGCAGCAGGCGCATCGACTTGAGAGACGTGCCCTAGCCCGCGAGCACCTGCTCCGCGCTGACCTCGTGCGGGCGGATCCTGCCGTCCGCGATCTCCTCGGCGAAGTGGCAGGCGACGCGGTGGCCGGGGGCCAGCTCGCGCAGCACCGGCCGTTCGGTGTCGCACCGGCTCTCCTGCCGGAACGGGCACCGGGTGTGGAACCGGCAGCCGGTGGGCGGGTCCGCCGGGGACGGAAGGTCGCCCTGGAGCAGGATGCGCTCCCGGGTCGCCTCGACCCGGGGGTCCGGCACCGGCACCGCCGACATCAGCGCCTTCGTGTACGGGTGCCGCGGCTCGGCGTACAGCTCGTCGGACGGGGCCTGCTCGACGACGCCGCCGAGGTACATCACGGCCACCTCGTCGGAGACGTGGCGCACCACGGCCAGGTCGTGGGCGATCACCAGGTAGGTGAGGTTGAGCTTCTCCTGGAGCTCCTCGAGCAGGTTCAGCACCTGCGCCTGGATCGAGACGTCCAGCGCCGAGACCGGCTCGTCGGCGATCACGAAGCGCGGCTCGAGGGCGACGGCCCGGGCGATCCCGATGCGCTGGCGCTGACCGCCGGAGAACTCGTGGGGGTACTTCTGTGCCGCGGAGGCCGGGAGACCGACCTGGTCGAGCAGGTCCCGGACCCGGGTACGCCGGTCGTAGTCGATGCCGTGGGCCCGCAGCGGCTCGGTCAGGATCGTCTCGACGCTCTGCCGCGGGTTCAGGCTGGCCAGCGGGTCCTGGAAGACCATCTGCATGTCCTGCCGGATCCGGCGCAGCCGCTCCCCGCGCAGCTCACCCACGTCGGTCCCGTCGAAGAGCACCCGGCCCTCGGTGACCGGGCTGAGCCGGAGCAGGGCCCGGCCCAGCGTGGACTTGCCACAGCCGGACTCCCCCACCAGCCCCAGGGTCATGCCCTCGCGGATCTCCAGGTCGACCCCGTCGACCGCCTTCACGTCGCCGACCCGCCGGTTCAGGAGCAGCCCGTCCCGGATCGGGAAGTGCACCTTGAGTCCCTGGACGGACACCAGTGAGGTCATGACCGCGCCTCCTGCCTTGCCTCGGTCAACGGGTTGAAGCACCGCAGCTGTCGGTCCTCGAGCTGCTCCAGCGAGGGCGCCGAGCTGGTGCAGGGGTCGATCTTGTTGCGGCAGCGCGGCGCGAAGGCGCAGCCCTCGGACCACGGGAGCGTCTGGGTCGGCGAACCCGGGATGGGCCGCAGCGGCGTGCCGCGCGGCGAGTCGAGGCGCGGGATGCTCTCCAGCAGTCCTCCGGTGTACGGGTGCCGGGGTGCGCCGAAGAGCCGGTCCCGGGTCGTGGACTCGACGATCCGGCCGGAGTACATCACGTTGACCTCGTCGCACAGCCCGGCGACGACGCCCAGGTCGTGGGTGATCATGAGCAGCGCGGCGTCGGTGTCCGCGACCAGCTCCTTGAGGACCTCCAGCACCTGTGCCTGGATCGTGACGTCCAGCGCGGTGGTGGGCTCGTCGGCGATCAGCAGCTTCGGGCCGCAGGCCAGCGCCATCGCGATCAGCACGCGCTGGCGCATCCCTCCCGACAGCTGGTGGGGGTACTCCCCGAGCCGGCGGCCCGGGTCGGGGATGCCGACCTTGCGGAGCAGGGCCTCCGCCCGGTCGTCCGCCTCCCGGCGATCGACGTCCTCGTGCCGGCGGATGACCTCGGAGACCTGCACACCGACCGGGACCACCGGGTTCAGCGAGGTCATCGGGTCCTGGAAGACCATGGCGATGTCCCGGCCACGCAGCCGCGACATCGTCCGGCGGTCGGCCTCGAGCAGGTTGCTCCCGCCCCAGAGGACCTCGCCGGAGGTGCGTACGCCGCGCTTCGGGAGCAGGCCCATGATCGCCAGCGAGGTGACCGACTTGCCGCTGCCGGACTCACCGACCAGGCCGACGTGCTGCCCGGGCCGGATCTCGAAGGACACCTGGTCCACCGCGTGGACCGGGCGCGAGCCCCGGGTCCCGAAGGTGACCGCGAGGTCGCGCACGGACAGGAGGGGCGCAGGGCTGGGGGTGGAGGTCATCGTCATCGCCTCGTCCGGGGGTCGAGGGCCTCGCGCATCGCCTCACCGAACAGCGTGAAGCCGAGGGCGGTGATCGCGATCGCGACGCCGGGGAGCACCGCCAGGCGCGGTGCGGCGTCGAAGCGGTCCTGGGCCGCGACCAGCATCCGTCCCCACTCGGCGACGGCCGGGTCGGACGTGCCCAGGCCCAGGTAGGACAGGGCGGCGACCTCGATGATCGCGGTGGCCAGGTTGAGCGTGGCCTGCACGATGGTGGGTCCGACCGAGTTGGGCAGCACGTGGCTCATCACGATCCGGCCCTTGCGCAGCCCGAGCGCGTCGGCGGCGAGCACGTAGTCGGCCTTGCCCTGGCTGAGCATGGAGCCACGGAGCAGCCGGGCGAAGATCGGCACCTGGGCGGTGCCGATCGCGATCATCACCGCATAGGAGTTCTGGCCCAGCACGGCGGCGATGCTGACGGCGAGCAGCAGGCTGGGGATCGACAGCATCACGTCCACGCAGCGCATCAGGGTGGTGTCCACCCAGGTGCCGAAGCGGCCACCGACCGCGCCGAAGCCGCCGGCGAGGGCGCCCAACGTGGCGCCCGCCACCAGGCCGATCGCGGTCGAGACCACGCCGTACACCAGCGACTGCCGGGCGCCGTAGACCATCTGCGTCCACATGTCGGAGCCGAACCGGTCCAGCCCGAGCCAGTGGTCCTCCGACGGTCCGGGCACCGAGGTCGGGGTCACCTGCCCCGACCACTGCGCCGAGCCGGGCTCGTAGGAGGTCAGCAGCGGTGCGATGAGGGCCAGCACGACGAAGGCCAGCACGATCAGTGCGCCGAGGATGGCGGTGGGGTTGCGACGGAGGCGGCGCAGCGCGCCGCGCCACAGGCTGACGCCGTGGACCTCGGGGTCGACCGCCAGGCCGGCGTCGACCCCTCCGCTCGCCGGGGGTAGCGACAGGCTCACGAGGTCCTCACTCTCGGGTCGATCACGCCGTAGGCGAGGTCGACGAGCAGGTTGATCAGTGAGTACACGACTGCGATGAAGAGGATGAAGCCCTGCAGGACGGGGTAGTCGCGGTGCCCGATCGCGTCGAAGAGGTTCTGGCCGATCCCGTTGAACGAGAACACCGTCTCGGTCAGCACCGCGCCCGAGAACAACAGCCCGGCCTGGAGACCGATCGTGGTGACCACGGGCAGCAGCGCGTTGCGCAGGATGTGCCGCCGGGAGATGACCGCCGACGTGAGGCCCTTGGACTCCGCGGTGCGCACGTAGTCCTCGTGCATCACCTCCGCGACGGAGGCGCGGGTGATGCGCACGATGATCGCCAGCGGGATGGTGCCCAGGGCGATCGCCGGCAGGACCAGGTGCACGGCCGCGTCCCAGGCCGCGTCCCACTCGCGGGTCATCAGCCCGTCCAGAACGTAGAAGTTCGTGATGTGGGTGGCCTCGATGCGGGGGTCCTGCCGCTGCGCGGTCGGCAGCCAGTGCAGGGTGTCGGCGAAGACGAGCTTGAGCAGGATCGCCAGGAAGAACACCGGGGTGACCACCCCCAGGAGCGAGCCGGAGACCACGGCGGTGTCCAGCGCCCGCCCCTGGTGCCGAGCCGCGAGGTAGCCGAGCGGGACCCCCACCACCACCGCCAGCAGCAGGGCCGTGAGGCCGAGCTCGATGGTGGCGGGGAACCGCTCCACGAAGCTGTCCATGACCGGTCGCCCGGTCTGGATCGAGGAACCGAAGTCGCCGTGCAGCAGCGCCTTCACGTAGGTGAAGTACTGCACGAACAGCGGCTGGTCGAAGCCGTACGCCGCGTTCACCCGCGCGATCCCGTCCGGGGTGGCGCGCTCCCCCAGCAGTGCCCGCGCGGGGTCGCCGGGCAGCGCCCGGACCCACGCGAACAGCAGCAGGGAGAGCCCGACCAGCACCGGGACCATCAGGGCGAGTCTTCGCAGCACGAAGCGCAGCATCCGCAGCCTTCCGTCGGTTCTCGAAGGTCCCTCAGCCCAGGCTGATGGTGTTCCAGACCTCGTCCTGGACCGGGCTCGGCTCGTAGCCCTGGACATCGGGTGAGAACGCCAGCGAGGGCACCGGGTGGGCCAGCGGGACGCCCGGGAGGTAGTCCATGACCTCCTGGTTGATCTTCTCGTAGAGCGGCGTCTGCTCCTCGACCGTCGGCAGCCCGCGGGCCTCCTTCAGGTCGTCGAAGAGCTGCTGGTTCTCGAAGCCCCACTCCTTGGTGGAGGTGCCGAAGAAGACGCCGAGGAAGTTGTCGGTGTCGTTGTAGTCACCGGTCCAGCCGAGGAGGTGCAGGCCGTGGTCCTCGGTGCCCTGGATCTTCTCCAGGTAGTCGGGGTCCCACTGGTCGGCGGTCGGCTTGATCTTCAGGCCCACGGCCTCCAGCTCGGTGCGGATCACGTTGAAGGTGTCCTCGGGCTGGGGCATGTACGGACGGCTCACGCCGGTCGGGTAGTTGAACTCGATCGTGGCGCCCTCGGCCCCGGCCTCCTGGAGCAGCTGGCGGGCCTTGTCGGGGTCGTAGTCGTAGCGGGTGACGTCCTCGGTGTAGCCGTTGACCGCCGGCGGGACGAACTCGAGCGCGGTCTCGGTGCCCTCGGGCATCGACGCGCTCACGATCTCGTCCTTGTTGAGCGCGTAGGCGATCGCCTGGCGCACCTTGGGGTCGTCCAGCGGCTTCGCCTTCTGGTTCATGCCGAGGTACAGCACGTTGAAGGGGTCGCGGTTCTCGATCTGGAAGCCCTGGTCCTCCAGCGGCTTGATGTCCGCGGGACCGACCAGGTCGTAGCCGTCGATCTCGCCGTTGGCCAGGGCGTCGGCCCGGGCCTTCGGGTCGTCGATGGCGACGATCACGGCCTTGTCGATGCTGGCCTTCTCGCCCCAGTAGCTGTCGTTCGCGTCGAGCGTGACCTGCTTGCCGCGCTCCCACGACTCGAGCTCGAAGGGACCGGTGCCCACCGGGTGCGCGGTGGAGTAGTCGGTCGTGCGGGGGTTGTTCGCGCCGTCGTCCTGGTACTTCTTCAGCGCCGTGGGGCTCTGCATGGAGAAGGCGGGCATCGACATGGCGGAGACGAACCCGGCGAAGGGCTTCTTCAGGGTGATCGTCGCGGTGGTCGCGTCGTCGGCGGAGCACGAGTCGTAGATCGCCTCGTCGGCCCGGTCCCCGGTCGCGAAGCCGCGGAACAGCGTCGCGTAGTAGTACGTCAGGTCGTCGGTCTGCGCCGACTCGGGCATGTTGTACCAGCGGTCGAAGTTGAAGCAGACCGCATCGGCGTCGAAGACCGAGTCGTCCTGGAACTTCACGTCGTCACGCAGGTGGAACGTGTACGTCAGGCCGTCGTCGCTGACGTCCCACGAGGTGGCCAGCAGGGGCGCCGGGTCGGCCGTGCCGGGCTTGGTGCCCACCAGCCCCTCGAAGATCTGGCGCGAGACGCGGAACGTCTCGCCGTCGGAGGCGAAGAACGGGTCGAGCGAGACGGGCTCGGCGGAACCGGCGAACACGAACGTCCCGCCTCCGCTGCCACCACCGCTGTCGTCGCGCTCGCTCTTCGCGCAGCTGGTGAGCGCGAGGGTCGCGATGGCCAGGACCGCTGTGGCCCGGCCCAGAGATTGCTTCACAGAAGCAGGCACATGTCACCTCGAAGGTCGTGCCCCGGTCTTTTCCCGAGACGGATTCCCGAGACCCTAGCGGGTCCGCGGCGATCGCGCGCCCCCGGCCGGTGGCCGGGTCAGAGCCCGTTGCGCTCGGCCCAGACCGCGGCCTGGGTCCGGTCGGTGACGCCGATGCGGGCGAACGCCGAGGTCAGGTGGGCTTTCACGGTGCGTTCACTGATGTCGAGCCGGCGGGCGATCTGCTTGTTGGCGAGCCCCTCACGCACCAGGCGAAGGATCTCGGTCTCCCGGCTGGTCAGCTGCACCTGGCTCGACCCGGCCCGGATCCCGAGGAGGGTGCGCGCGGCCCGCGGGTGGATCGGCGACCCGCCACGGGTGACGGCGCGGATGCCCTGGAGCACGTCGTCGGGGTCGGCGTCCTTGAGGAGGTACCCCACGGCGCCCGCGTCCAGTGCCGCGACGATGCGCTCGCTGTCGGAGTACGAGGTGAGGACCAGGACGTCGACACCGAGCCTCTCGGCCATGATCATCCGGGTGGCGGCCACCCCGTCGACGTCGGGCATCTGCAGGTCCATGAGGACCACGTCGGGCCGCAGCCGGCGTACCACCTCGAGGGCCTCGCGGCCGTTCTCGGCCTGGCCGACGACCTCGATGTCGGCGGTGGCGGCGAGCAGCTGCTGGAGCCCGGCCCGGATGACGGCGTGGTCGTCGACGACCACCACCCGGATCACGCCCTGTCCGTCGGAAGCCGGGTCACCGCTCACCGGGCATCCACCTCCATCCGCACGGTCGTTCCCTCATGGGGTGAGGATCGCACCTCGAGGGTGCCACCTGCCTCGGCGACCAGGCTCCTGAGGCCGCGCAGGCCGAAGTGCTCGGAGTCCCGGACCCGGGTGGGGTCGAAGCCGACGCCGTCGTCGACGACCTCGAGCGTGAGGTGGCGTCCGTCCCCGCGCACGGTGACCGCGAGGGTGGAGGCGGCCGAGTGCCGCAGCGCGTTGCGCACCGCCTCCTGGGCCACCCGCCAGACCAGCGCCGCACGCTCGTCGGTGGCGGTCTCGGCGCCCTCCACGCTCACCGAGGCCTGGATCCCCGAGGCGCCGGCCGGCGCGGTCAGGTCGGCCAGCGCGGCCGGGAGGCTCTCGGCGCGCAGCTCGGGCGGGTGGATCTCGACGAGCAGCGACCGCAGCGACTTCAGTCCTTCGCGCAGCGACCGGGCCGCCCCCTGGAGGGAGGAGCGGGTCTTCCCGTCCGTGGCGGGGTCGCGGGACAGCGCCGAGAGGGAGAACGCCGTCCCGGCGAGGTCCTGGACCACGCCGTCGTGCAGGTCGCGCGCGATGCGCCGGCGCTCCGCGTCGGAGGCGTCGATGGCGGACCTGAGCAGCTGCTCGCGCTCCTTGCCGGCCCGAGTCAGCTGTCCGGTGAGCACCCGGAGGATCAGGGTGACGACCACGATGAGCAGCAGCAGCGGGCCGACGGTGATCCACCGGAAGGACGAGTAGATCTCCTGGCGCCGGCTCTCGACCTCGTCGAGGGAGGAGTACGCCTCGAAGAGCAGCGCCTTGTGCCGCCTGGGGGTCTCGATCCGGGTGAAGGTGCGCAGGACCTTCCCGGTCTCGGCATCCGCGGGGATGACCTGGTTCCCGGACTCGTCCGACCTCGCGGAGCCGGTGCCACCGTGGTCCAGCACCCGCTCCTGGTCCGCGTCGAGGTGGAGGCGGCGGCCGATCAGCGCGATCTCGTCGGAGTAGACGATCCGACCGGACCGCGACCAGATGACGACGTGCACGATGTCACCCACCAGCAGGCGTTTCAGCACCTTGCGGTCGAACCGGTCGATCGTTCCTGCCCTGCCTGCCAGCAGCTCGTCGGTGACCACGGGCTGCGCGACGGACCTGGCGATGACGCGCGTGGTGCCCCGGGCCTCGGCGGTGGCCTCCGAGCTCGCGGCCCGGTCGGCGAGGAAGCCGGTGCCGACGACGATGGCCGCGACGGTGAGGAGGCCGACGACGAGGAAGAGCGTGACCGGGCTCCGCAGCACTCGCACGATCGGCCTTTCCTCGAGGGGGTGCCCTCAGGATAAGGCGTGGATGCCCGCGGGGACGTCAGGCGTTGACGTCGACCCGGCAGACCTCTCCGGTGTTCTCGTTCTCGGCGCGGAAGACGATGTGGTCGGTGGCTCCGGGGAAGTTGACCATGGTCCGGACGACCTTGAAGGACCTGCCCTCGCCGTCGCCGTCGGCCTTGGCCTCGCCCTTGGCGGAGATGTCTTCCTCGTGCTTGAAGCGCCAGCTCCAGGTGTCGTCGCCGCTGCTGAAGACGATGCCGGTGACCTCGAAGCGGTCGTCGCCGAACGGGTCGACCTTGACCTTGACCTTGCTGGCCTTCTGACAGGGGTCGGTGTCCTTCGCGGTCCCGCCATCACTCGCCACGGCGCTGGGCGCCACGACAAGGGCCGCTGCGCTCAACACGAGGCTGAGCACGATGGCGGGACCGCGTCGGAACATGTGACCTGCTTCCTGGACCCTCAGGAAACGGTGTCGGTCCCCCGAGGGCTCAAGCCTCCGACAAGACTGGTGCATGGCGCCATTGTCCGGTGGTACTAGGACCAATGACTAGTCCCGCATGGTCCACCCGGACGCGAAGATCTCGACCAGGTCGGCCCCGGCGAGCGAGTCGGCGAAGACCCGGCGGACGCCGTCGAGCACCGGCACGTGGTTCGGGACGACGAGGACGGTGCAGCCGGCGGCCTCGGCCGACCGGGCGCCGGTGTTGGAGTCCTCGACCGCCAGGCAGTACGACGGGTCGACGCCCAGCAGCGAGGCGGCCTTGAGGTACGGCTCCGGGTGCGGCTTGCCCCGGGACACGGCGTCGCCGGTCACGATCGCCTCGAACGTCGAGGACGGCAGGGCCTCGAGGATGGGCGCGACGAACCGCCGGTAGGACATCGTCACCAGCGCGCAGGGGATCTCCTGCTCCCCGAGGTCCTCGAGGAGGTCGACGGCCCCCGGCCGCCAGGGCACCTGGTCGGCGACCCGGGCGACGACCCCGTCCAGGAGCTCCTCGACGATCTGGGCGGGCTCGAGGTCGATGCCCATGTGCTCGCGGATGTAGCGGCCGGACTCGATCAGGTCGTTCCCGACGAGGTTCAGGGCGTGCTCGTGGCTCCACTTGCCACCGTGCCGCGCCGCGAGCTCGAACTCGACGTCGATCCAGTAGGGCTCCGTGTCGACCAGCGTCCCGTCCATGTCCCAGAGGACGGCGTGCGGACGGCGGGTGTCGGCCAAGGTGTCAGTCCTCCGGGTCGTAGCCGAGGTTCGGCGAGAGCCAGCGCTCCGCCTCGGTCAGGGTCCAGCCCTTGCGCTCCGCGTAGTCCGCGACCTGGTCGCGCCCCAGGCGACCCACCACGAAGTACTGGGACTGCGGGTGGCTGAAGTACCAGCCCGACACCGCGGCGCCGGGCCACATCGCCATGCCGTCGGTCAGCTCGATGCCGGTGGCGGCCGTGACGTCGAGGAGCTGCCACAGGGTCCGCTTCTCGGTGTGCTCCGGGCAGGCCGGGTAGCCGGGCGCCGGCCGGATGCCGTGGTACTTCTCGGCGATCAGGTCCTCGTTGTCGAGCTGCTCCTCGGGCTCGTGACCCCAGAATTCCGTGCGCACCCGCTGGTGCAGGCGCTCCGCGAAGGCCTCCGCGAGCCGGTCGGCCAGCGCCTCCAGCATGATCGCGGAGTAGTCGTCGGCCTCCTTCTTGAAGGCGAGGATCCGGTCCTGCGCTCCGAGCCCCGCCGTGACGGCGAAGGCGCCGACGTGGTCGGCCAGGCCGGTCTCGCGCGGTGCGACGAAGTCGCCCAGCGAACGGTTCGGGACGCCCTCCCGGTGGTCGCCCTGCTGACGCAGGTTGTGCAGCGTCGTGAGGACCTCGCTGCGCGACTCGTCGGTGTAGACCTCGATGTCGTCGCCTACGGCGTTGGCCGGGAAGAAGCCGAACACGGCGTTCGCGGTCAGCCACTTCTCCTCGATGATGCGCGCCAGCATCGCCTGCGCGTCCTCGAACAGCGCCCGCGCGGTCTCACCCGTCGTGGGGTTGTGGAGGATGTCGGGGAACTTGCCCTTCATCTCCCAGGCGTTGAAGAACGGCTGCCAGTCGATGTAGTCGCGGAGCTCGGCGAGGTCGTACTCCTCGAGGACGTGCGTGCCCGGTGTCCGGGGCGCGGGCGGCTCGTAGCCGTCCCAGACGACCGGCGTGCGGTTGGCCCGGGCCTGCTCCAGCGTGACCATCGGACGGTCGTGCTTCGTGGCGTGCCGGGCGCGCAGCGAGTCGTAGTCGTCCTTGATGCCGGCGAGCAGCTTCGGGCGCTGGGCATCGCTGAGCAGGGCCGCGAGCGTGGGCACCGAGCGGGAGGCGTCCTTCACCCAGACCACGGGGCCGTCGTACTTGCCGTCCACCTTGACCGCGGTGTGCGCCCTCGACGTCGTGGCACCGCCGATCATCAGGGGGATCTCGAAGCCGCGGCGCTGCATCTCGGCGGCGACGTTGACCATCTCGTCGAGCGAGGGCGTGATCAGGCCGGACAGGCCCACGGCGTCGGCGCCGATCTCCACTGCCGTGTCCAGGATCTTCTGCGCCGGCACCATCACGCCGAGGTCGACGACCTCGTAGTTGTTGCACTGCAGGACCACGCCGACGATGTTCTTGCCGATGTCGTGGACGTCCCCCTTGACCGTGGCCATCACGATCGTGCCGTTGGTCTCCTTGGCGGTGGCGTACTCGGGGTTGTCGAGCTTCTCCTGCTCGATGAAGGGGATCAGGTAGGCGACCGCCTTCTTCATCACCCGCGCCGACTTCACCACCTGGGGCAGGAACATCTTGCCGGCCCCGAACAGGTCGCCGACCACGTTCATGCCGTCCATCAGGGGCCCCTCGATGACCTCGATGGGGCGGCCGCCGCGCTCGGCGATCACGGCGCGCAGCTCCTCGGTGTCGTCCTCGACGTGGGCGTCGAGGCCCTTCACCAGCGCGTGCGTGATCCGCTCCCCCACGGGGAGCGCGCGCCACTCCTCCTCGGCAGCCTCCTGAGCCTCGCCGGTGCGGTTGTGCTGCTCCGCGATCTCCAGCAGCCGCTCCGCGGCGTCCGGGCGGCGGTTGAGGATCACGTCCTCGATCCGGGTGCGCAGCTCGGGCTCGACCTCGTCGTAGACCGCCAGGGCGCCGGCGTTGACGATGCCCATGTCGAGACCCGCCTCGATGGCGTGGAACAGGAACACCGCGTGGATGGCCTCGCGCACCGGGTTGTTGCCCCGGAACGAGAAGCTCACGTTGGAGATGCCGCCGCTGACCAGGGCACCCGGGAGGTTCGCCTTGATCCACCGGGTGGCCTCGATGAAGTCCCGGCCGTACGACGCGTGCTCCTCGATGCCCGTCGCCACCGCGAAGACGTTGGGGTCGAAGATGATGTCGTCGGACGGGAACCCCACCTGCTCGGTGAGGATGCGGTAGGCCCGCTCGCAGGTGGCCTGACGACGCTCGAGGTTGTCGGCCTGTCCGTCCTCGTCGAAGGCCATCACGACCGCGGCGGCGCCGTACTTGCGGCACAGCGTGGCCTGCTCGACGAACTTCTCCTCGCCCTCCTTCAGCGAGATCGAGTTGACGATCGGCTTGCCCTGCACGCACCGCAGGCCGGCCTCGATGACCTCCCACTTGGAGGAGTCCACCATCAGGGGGACCCGGCAGATGTCGGGCTCGCTGGCGACCAGCTTCAGGAAGCGGTCCATCGCGGCGACGCCGTCGATCATCCCCTCGTCCATGTTGACGTCGATGACCTGCGCGCCGTTCTCGACCTGTTGGGCCGCCACCGTGAGGCCGGTGTCGTAGTCGCCCGCCTTGATCAGGTTGCGGAACCGGGCGGAGCCGGTGATGTTCGTCCGCTCGCCGACGTTGACGAACAGGCTGTCGGAGGTGATCGTGAGCGGCTCGAGCCCGGCGAGGTGCATGCCGGGCCGGTGCTCGGCCGGCACCCGGGGGGTGGCGCCGCGGGCCGCCTCGGCGATCGCCTCGATGTGGGCCGGGGTGGTGCCGCAGCAGCCGCCCAGGATGTTCACCAGTCCGCTGGCGGCGAACTCTCCCAGCGTCTCGGACATCTGCTCGGGCGACTCGTCGTACTCGCCGAAGGCGTTGGGCAGGCCGGCGTTGGGGTGGCTGGACACGAACGTGTCGGCGAGGCGGGCGAGCTCGGCGACGTAGGGGCGCATCTCGGCCGCCCCGAGCGCACAGTTCAGCCCGACCGCGAGCGGCTTCACGTGCCGCACCGACGTCCAGAACGCCTCGGTCACCTGGCCGGAGAGGGTGCGTCCGGAGGCGTCGGTGATGGTGCCGGACATGATGACCGGCCACCGGCGGCCGTGCTCCTCGAACAGCGTCTCGAGGGCGAAGACGGCCGCCTTGGCGTTGAGTGTGTCGAAGATCGTCTCGACGAGGAGCAGGTCCGCTCCCCCGTCGACCAGGCCCCGGGCCTGCTCGAGGTAGGCCTCGACCAGCTGCTCGTACGACACGTTGCGCGCGCCGGGGTCGTTGACGTCCGGCGAGATCGACGCCGTGCGGTTGGTGGGTCCGAGCGACCCCGCCACGAACCGGGGCCGGTCCGGGCTCTCCGCCTCGTCGCACGCCTCGCGAGCGATCCTGGCCCCGGCGAGGTTGATCTCGTAGGCGAGGTCCTCCATGCCGTAGTCGGCCTGGGCGATCGAGGTCGCGGTGAAGGTGTTGGTCTCCACGATGTCGGCGCCCGCCCGGAGGTACTCGCGGTGGATCGACCGGATCATCTCCGGCTGGGTGAGGTTGAGCAGGTCGCTGTTGCCCTTGACGTCGCGGTCCCAGTCGGCGAAGCGGTCGCCGCGGAACTCGGACTCGCCCGGCTCGAAGCCCTGGATCAGGGTGCCCATGGCGCCGTCGAGCAGCAGGATCCTGTCGCGCAGGAGGCCGCTGATCGCCTCGGTGGCATCGGGGCGCAGGGACGGTGCCGACGACTGGGGCAACGTGACTCCTCTCGTGGGCACCGGCCGGATCGGGACGGCGGCGTCCGTCCAGCGTAGGAACAGCGTCCAACACGTGGACGCGCTGTCCACATGCTGTACGCCCTCATCGTGACACCGCGGGAGGGGGCGGGTGAAATCCCCGATGCGGGGTAGCAGTGCCGAAGGGCGCCGTCGGCGGGCCCCGGGTGACTAGGCTGGAACCGTGATCGAGATCGACGACGCACCCGACCTGGTCGACCCCGTGGTCATCGCGGCCTTCGAGGGGTGGAACGACGCCGCCGAGTCCGCCTCGTCCGTGGTGGACCACCTGATCAGGGTCTGGGGCGCGCGCGTCGTCGGCGCCATCGACCCCGAGGACTTCTACGACTTCCAGGTCAACCGGCCCGTGGTCGGCACCGACGAGCTCGGGCACCGCAGGATCACCTGGCCGAGCACCCAGATCGCCATCGCCTCACCCCCGGATCTCGACCGGGACGTGATCCTGGTCCGCGGCATCGAGCCCAGCATGCGCTGGCGCCAGTTCTGCGCCGAGCTGCTCGCGGCGTGCGACGAGCTCGGTGGCCAGCTGGTGGTCACCCTCGGTGCGCTGCTGGCCGACACGCCGCACACCCGGCCCATCCCGGTCACCGGCACCGCCACCGAGCCGGAGCTGGTCGACCGGCTCAAGCTGGAGCAGTCGACCTACGAAGGGCCGACCGGGATCGTCGGGGTCTTCCAGGACGCCTGCGTGAAGCTCGACATGCCCGCGGTGTCCTACTGGGCCGCGGTCCCCCACTACGTCGCCCAGCCGCCCTGCCCCAAGGCCACGCTGGCGCTGATCGGCCAGCTGGAGGACCTGCTCGAGGTCAGCATCCCGCTCGGTGACCTGCCCGAGGACGCCCGGGCCTGGGAGCGCGGCGTCGACGAGCTCGCCGAGGAGGACGAGGACGTGGCCGACTACGTGCGCGCCCTCGAGGAGACGCGGGACACCACCGACCTGCCAGAGGCCTCCGGTGAGGCGATCGCGCGGGAGTTCGAGCGCTACCTCAAGCGGCGGGGCGACGAGGGCGAGCCCGGCTGAGCTGAGGCAGCCTCAGCGCAGCCAGAGCGCCAGCCCGAGCGCGGCGTCCAGCAGCGGGAGGACCGTGATGGCCGCGTCCGGGTCGCTGGTGTCCGCCAGCCCGTCGGTGCCGAGCGTGGCGGCCGCCCAACGGTCCACGGCCGCGGTGGCACGCGGCGCGTCCAGGTCGTCCGCCAGCGCCGCCAGGACCTCCTCCACCACCGGTCCGGCCGGGGCTCCGGCGCCCAGGGACAGGGCCCGGCGCCAGCGGTCCAGCGTGTCGACCGCCGTCCACAGCTGGTCGTCGGTCCACTCCCAGTCCGAGCGGTAGTGGTGCCGCAGCAGCGCCAGCCGGATCGCCATCGGGTCCACGTCGCTGTTGCGCAGGGCCGAGACGAAGACCAGGTTGCCCCGCGACTTCGACATCTTCTCGCCGTCGTAGGCCACCATCCCGGCGTGGGCGTAGGCCTGGGCGAAGCGCGCGTCGGGCGCGGCCACCTGCGCGTGGCCGGCCCCCATCTCGTGGTGCGGGAAGACCAGGTCGCTGCCGCCGCCCTGGACGTCGAAGGCGGCGCCGAGGTACTTCATCGCGATCGCGGTGCACTCGATGTGCCACCCCGGGCGGCCGCGTCCCCAGGGGCTCTCCCAGGCCGGCTCCCCGGGGCGCTGCGCCAGCCACACCACGCAGTCGAGCGGGTCCTTCTTGCCCTCGCGGTCGGGGTCGCCGCCGCGCTCGGGGAAGATCCGCAGCATCTCCTCGCGGTCCCAGCCGGACACCTCACCGAAGGCGGGATCGGCGGTCACCGAGTAGTAGAGGTCGTCCTCGACCCGGTAGAGCACGCCGAGGTCGTCGAGGCGCCGGATCAGGTCGATGATCATCGGGATGGCCTCGACCGCACCGATGTAGTGCGCCGGCGGGAGCACCCGCAGCGCCGTCATGTCCTGGCGGAAGAGCTCGGTCTCGCGCTCGGCGAGCTCGACCCAGTCGACGTTGACCTTCTCGGCCCGCTCGAGCAGCGGGTCGTCGACGTCGGTGACGTTCTGGACGTAGGTCACGTCATGGCCGGCGTTGCGCCAGGCGCGGTTGAGCAGGTCGAAGCCGACGTACGTCGCGGCGTGGCCGAGGTGGGTGGCGTCGTACGGCGTGATGCCGCAGACGTAGAGCCGGGCCGGGCCGTGCGGCGTCGTCGTGACCAGGCGGCCGGTGGCCGTGTCGTGGACGGCGACGGGCGGACCCGGGACGGACAGGGTGGGGATCTCCGGGGACTGCCACGCTCGCATGCCCGGAAGCCTAGCCACCGGGGGTCAGAAGGGTGGCCACGGGATGGCCGGCCACTCCCCGCGGGGGGCGGGCATCGAGCCTCGCGCGACCAGCCGGTCACAGCGTCGGGCGATCGCGTCGATCTCGGGCTCGGTCAGGTGGAATCCCAGGGCGTCGCCCAGATCACCCCCGAGGGCGGCGCGCAGCCGGCTCACCGCCGCGATCTCCGCATCCGTCAGGCGCTCGCCCAGCCACCCCCACAGCACGGTCCGGAGCTTGTGGTCGGTGTGGAACGTGACCCCGTGGTCGACGCCGTAGCGGTGCCCGTCGCTCATCTCCAGGACGTGCCCGCCCTTGCGGTCGGCGTTGTTGACCACGATGTCGAAGACGGCCATCCGTCGCAGCGGTGGCGAGTCCTCGTGGACGAGGCTGACCGGCTGGTCCTGGCCGTCGAGGCCGTCGAACACCCGGCGGTAGCCGGGCGGCACCCGTCCCTCGGGCACCAGCGTCACCGCCTCCTGGTCCGGGTCCGGGTCCGGCTCCTGCCAGCGCTGCACCATGCCGAGCCCGTGCGGTCCCTCGCGCAACCAGGTCTCGGGCACCACGTCCCACCCGATGGCCTCGGAGACGAGGTACGCCGCGACCTCCCGGTCGGCGAGCGTGCCGTCCGGGAAGTCCCACAGCGGCCGCTCCCCCGCCACGGGCTTGTAGACCACCCGGACCTCGCCGATCTCACCGACGAAGGTGGCGTTCGAGGCCGGCATGATGCGGCCGTGGAGGACCAGCTCGTCCTCCACCAGGTCGATCACGGGTCGCGGCGGCGGAACCCGTTGGCCCGCACGCAGAGATGGCCCTCCGGGTCGATCGGGTTGCCGCAGAACGGGCAGCTCGGCCGTCCGGCCTCGAGCACCTGCGCGGCGCGCTTCACGAACGCCCGGGCGGCACCGGCCGGGATCCGCACCAGGAAGATCTCCTCGGGCTCGGGCTCCTCGAGCTCCTCGTCGACCTGGTCCGGGGACAGCACGGCCGCCTCGGTGAACGGGAAGACCTCGATCACGATGCGCTCGTCGTCGGGGTCCCACGACAGCGTCATGGTGCCGGCGCGGAACTCCTCCTCGATCGGCTGCTCCAGCGGGTCGGCGTCCTCGAGGCCGAGCGGCGCGACCGCCGGGATCATGGCTTCGTTGAGCTCACTGGCCATCACCTCGTCGAGCAGCTCGTCGATCCGCTCCGCGAGCGCGGAGACCTGCTGCTTCTCGAGCGCGACGCTCACCAGGCGCGCGCCGGCGCGGGCCTGGAGGAAGAAGGTGCGCGAGCCGGGAGGGCCGACGGTGCCCGCGACGAACCTCTCCGGCGGGTCGAATCCGTGGACGAGGGGTGCCATGGCACCACCCTAGGGGCGCGGCGGAAGGGGGCCGGGTCCGGCACCGCCTCCCACCGCCGCATCGGTCCGACGTCGGGCCTTCCGGCCGGGCTTCGTGGCCAGCCAGGACAGGTCCCCCTCGTGCGTGTTGGTGGCGAGCACGTAGGGGCGCGCCGAGGTGTAGCGGATGATCGACATCGACGCGGGGTCGACGTTGAGCCGCTGGAACAGGTCGAGGTGCATGCCGAGGGCGTCCGCCAGCACGGACTTGATGATGTCCCCGTGGCTCACCGCCACCCAGACCGCTCCGACGCCGTGCGTGGCCTCCACCGCGGCGTCGTGGCGGCGTACGGCGGCCACGGCGCGTGCCTGCATCGCCCCCAGCGACTCACCACCCGGGAACGCGGCCGCCGAGGGCTGGGACTGCACGGTCGCCCACAGCTTCTCCTTCGCCAGGTCCTTGAGGGCCCGGCCCTGCCACTCCCCGTAGTCGCACTCGGTGATGCCCCGTTCGGTGGCCACGGTCAGGGGGCCCGTCTGGGCACCCATGATGGTCTTCGCGGTCTGCCGGCACCGCTCGAGGGGGCTGCTGACCACGGCGGCCAGCGGCACCGGAGCCAGCCGGTCGGCGGCGCGGGCGGCCTGGCCCTGACCGGTCGGGTCGAGCTTCACACCGGCGAGCCGGCCGGCCAGGACCCCCGTCGCGTTCGCGGTCGTCCGGCCGTGCCGCACCAGGATCACGGTTGCCATGTCGTGGAGCGTAGTGGGGCTGGGGAACAGTCGCGTGGCACCCCGGCGGCATGCTTCGGCGCCGGAGCGGGCACCATGACGTGATGGCAGCGTCCCGCGACGGCGGTTACCTGGCGAGGCCCGCGCCGAGCGGGCTCGCCGACGTCATCGAGATCATCCTCGACAAGGGCATCGTCATCGACGCCTACGTCCGTGTCTCGCTGCTGGGCATCGAGCTCCTGACCGTCGACGCCCGGGTCGTCGTCGCCAGCGTCGACACCTACCTGCGGTTCGCGGAGGCCACCAACCGCCTCGACCTGCGCGAGCAGGTCGGCACCACCGTTCCCGACCTGGTCGAGGACGCCGCCGGTGCCGCCATCGAGCACGTGGCCGGCCGGGTCGTGGAGAAGAAGGTCGAGCGCGTCAAGGACGCCGTCACCGAGAAGGTGGCGGACGTGCGCGACAAGGCCCTGGACATCGTGACGCCCGGTGACGACTGACGAACCCCGCCACCCGCGCTGCTGTGCGGCTAAGGTCTGCCCGTGATCGTCGACAGTGCTCTGTACCGCAAGGGTGTCCGCGTCGAGGTCGACTGCTCGCGGGAGGACCTGCACGAGCTGCGGGCCGAGATCGCCGACGACGGCGACTTCGCCTGGGTGGGACTCCACCAGCCCACCGAGGCCGAGCTCGAGGACGTCGCGGTGGCCTTCGGGCTGCACCCGCTGGCCGTCGAGGACGCTTTCAAGGCCCACCAGCGGCCCAAGCTCGAACGGTACGACGACACCCTGTTCATGGTCCTCAAGACGCTCTGGTACGTCGACGAGGAGGACGCCGTCGAGACCGGTGAGGTCAACCTGTTCATCGGGTCGGACTTCATCGTCACCGTGCGGCACGGCGTCGGCTCCGACCTGCACGCCGCCCGCAGCTTCCTCGAGTCCGACGAGTCCGTGCTCAACCACGGGCCCTCCGCGGTCGTGTACGCCGTGTGCGACAAGGTCGTGGACGGCTACATCGACGTCGTGGCCTCCCTCGAGGAGGACGTCGACGAGGTCGAGGAGTCGGTCTTCTCCCCCGCGCGCACCAACGACGAGGTGCGGATCTACACGCTCAAGCGGGAGATCGCCGAGGTACGCCGCGCCGTGCTGCCGTTGCGCGACCCGATGCGCCGCTTCGCGACCGGCTCGGTGCCGGGCATCGAGGAGGAGACGGCGCCGTTCTTCCGCGACGTCGCCGACCACCTCACCCGCGCCGCCGAGGTCGTGGACAGCCTGGACGGCCTGCTCTCGACCGCGTTCGACGCCCACCTCGCCCGCATCTCCGTGCAGCAGAACGAGGACATGCGCAAGATCTCGGCCGGCGTCGGCCTGGTCGCGGCCCCGACCCTCATCGCGGGCGTCTACGGCATGAACTTCTCCCACATGCCCGAGCTCCGGTGGCACCTCGGCTACGCCTTCGCGATCGCCCTGATGGTGCTGTCGTCGGCGGGCCTGTGGGTCTGGTTCAAGAAGTCCGGCTGGCTCTGACCCCCGCGGTCGTCGAGCCGGTCGGGGCTCAGGTCGCGGACATCACGCCGGACCCGAGCAGCGCGAGCAGCAGCAGGCCGAGCGCGACCCGGTAGGGCACGAACCAGGCGATCGAGTGGTGGGCGACGAAGCGCAGCAGCCACGCGATCGCGGCGTACGCCACCACGAACGAGACGAGCGTGCCGACGAGGGTCTCCCCCACCCCGATGTCGCCGCCGAGGGCGTCCTTGAGCTCGAAGAGCCCGGCGGCCAGCAGGGCCGGGATCGAGAGGAAGAAGCTGAGCCGGGTGGCGGTGACACGGTCGAGGCCGCGCAGCAGGCCGGCGGAGATCGTCGCGCCGGAGCGGGACACTCCAGGGACCAGCGAGAACACCTGGACCACCCCGACGACGATCGCGTCGACCATGCTCAGCTCGCGCTCGCCGCGCAGCTGGGTCGCGACGCGCTCGGCGAACCACATCACCGCGCTCCAGCCGACCAGGCCGGCAGCGACCACCCACAGCGACCGCAGGTCGCCGGTGATCACGTCCTTGAGCAGCAGGCCGGCGATGCCGACCGGGATGCTGCCCACGATGACGTACCAGCCCATCCGGTGGTCGAGCTGCCCGCGGTACTCCGGCTTGACCAGGCCCAGGGTCCACGCCCGGATGATGTTCCAGATGTCCTGGGCGAAGTACACGATGACCGCGGCGATCGCGCCCATCTGGATGACGGCGGTGAAGCCGGTCACGGCGGGGTCGGCGACGTCGAGGCCGAGCACCTTCTCGGCGATCGTCAGGTGGCCGGTGCTGGACACGGGGAGGAACTCGGTGAGCCCCTCCACGATGCCGAGGATCACGGCGTCGAGGTAGTTCATCGCCTGGCTTTCCGCTCGGGGCCCACGGGAGGGGATGACGGGTCGGCCTGCATCGGCCGCCGAACAGAGTACGCAGTGTCCTGAACGGCGAGCCGCAGACCCACCGTCAGGGCGCTGCGACTACCTTGTCGCCATGCAGCAGCGGTCTGTCGGCGCCACCGGTCTCAAGGTCTCCCGGCTCGGCCTGGGCACCATGACGTGGGGACGCGACACCGACGAGCACGAGGCCCGGGACCAGCTCATCGCGTTCGTGGAGAGCGGCGGCACGCTGCTCGACACCGCGGCCGGGTACGGCGGCGGCGCCTCCGAGGAGCTGATCGGCAGCCTGCTCGGCGACGTGGTTCCCCGCGACGAGCTGGTGCTGGCGACCAAGGCCGGCATCGGGGCCAGCCGCGGCGGGCGCCAGTACAACACCTCCCGAGGGCACCTGCTCACGACGCTGGACGCCTCGCTGCGCCGGCTCGGGGTCGACCACGTCGACCTGTGGCAGGTCCACATCTGGTCCGACGAGACCCCGCTCGAGGAGACGCTCTCCGCCCTCGACATCGCGGTGACCTCCGGGCGCGCGTCGTACGTCGGGGTGTCGAACTACTCCGGCTGGCAGACCGCCCAGGCCGCCACGTGGCAGCGCGCCGTCCCCGGACGGGCGGTGCTCGCCTCGACCCAGGTGGAGTACTCCCTGCTCAACCGATCGATCGAGCAGGAGGTGCTGCCCGCCGCCGCGGCCCTGGGCCTCGGCGTCCTCCCGTGGTCACCACTGGGCCGGGGCGTGCTGACCGGGAAGTACCGCTCGGGCACGCCGTCGGACTCCCGGGCCGCCTCCTCCCACTTCGCGGGCTTCGTGGGCGTCTACCTCGGCGACCGCGCCGGGCAGGTCGTCGAGGCGGTCGCGCGAGCCGCCGACGGGCTCGGCTGGACGCCGCTCGAGGTCGCCCTGGTCTGGGTCCGGGACCGGCCGGGGGTCACCGCCCCGATCGTCGGCGCCCGCACCGCCACCCAGCTCAAGGGCGCCCTGGGGGTGGAGGAGCTGGCCCTGCCGCCGGAGATCGTCGAGGCGCTCGACGACGTGTCCGGGGAGTGACGTGAGTCGCGCCCACCCCCGCCCGCCGTCCCGTGGGGTGGAGTGGGAGTTCGACCGGGTGACGTTCTCCCGCGAGTTTCCGCGCAACGTCGTCACCAAGCTGCTCGTCGAGCGCGCCGAGCACGGCGGCTGGGAGCTCGACCGGGTGCGGATCGGCGCCGACGGCACCCGCAGGGTGGTGCTGCGGCGCAAGATCATCCGCGCCGTGCGGACCGCCTGACTCCGGCTCCCGCCTGAGGGATCGAGCCTGACGCGACCGCGACTCCGGTGGTCGTGGTGCGAGGCGCGGAGCCTCGAGACCCCTGCCGGCGGCCTGCTGCTCGCGGGTGGTGGCGGTCCTTGGCAGCTACGCGGAGCGGGTACGTCGTGGGTTGCGGTCGCTGTCCGGCTCGCGGTCTCCCGGCCTTTGTCGGCGGTCGAGCGTCCTCGGTGGTCGAGCTTGTCGAGACCACGCCACCCGGATCGCCCCCGGTGGTCGAGCTTGTCGAGACCACGCCACCCGGATCGCCCCCGGTGGTCGAGCTTGTCGAGACCACCCCATCCCGGTCGGCCCCCCGGTGGTCGAGCTTGTCGAGACCACGCCACCACCCGGGTCCGAGAAGTTTTACTTTCCGATTTCCCCAGACCCGCTCAACCACGCGGTCTTCGGGGCCGCACTGTCGGTGCCCGATGCTTGGATTGATCCATGCTCGAGGTGGACGCGATGGGACAGCCGGTGATGGTCGAGGACCTCGACCCCGACTGGCTCCTCGCCCTGCTCGACGACGCCAAGATCGCCGCCCGGGTCGCCGAGCGATCCAAGCTCCGGCTGGCCGCGCAGTGGTGCGTGCGGCACCCCGCCACCACCGACACCGGCGTGGCCACCTGGGCCGGCGACGCCCTCCCGGGCGTGCTCAATGCGGATGAGTCCCTCGGCGGGGAGGGCACCCCCGCGGTCTCGGCGTTCGCGCCCGAACCGGTCGCCGCCACCCTCGGGGTCTCCACCCTGGCCGGGATGAAGCTGATCGCCGACGCCCTCGACCTCCAGCACCGCCTGCCCCGGATCTGGCGGCTCGTCGAAGACCTGAGGGTGGATCCGTGGAAGGCCCGGCACGT
>NZ_BAAAQR010000011.1:0-185968 GCF_039531775.1 Nocardioides koreensis
GCTGATCGGTGAGCCGGGCCTGGGCGGCCGCGGCGGCGGACTTGACCCGCTCCAGGGCCTCGAGGTGCTCGAGGCAGGCGGCGTCGTCGGTGGGGGTCTGCAGGTCGGCGAACATGTCGACCAGGCCCGCGAGCGCGTGCTGCTGGAGGTCAGCAACGGGAGCGTCCGGCAAGTCGATCATGTGTTCGAGTATAGTCGGCAGCGCGTGGCGCCACAAGGGCCGGTTCCGTGCAAATAACCGGTGGCGTGCCCGGCCGGGTCGGCGGATCCTCGAAGGATGGAGATCGTGGAGTTCGCTCCCGACGACGACGCGGCGGTCCGCGACTACGTGACGGTCGCGAACGCCGCGCGCGCGGTCGACTCACCGTTCGAGCACCCGATGACCGAGCGGGAGGCCGCGGGCATCCTCCGCTACGGCTGGGACCTCGATCCCGCGCTGCCGTACCTGCTCCGCGTGGACGGCGAGGCGGTGGCGCTGGGGGAGTACGACGTCAGCCGGCGCGACAACTTCCACCTGGCCTGGCTGACCGTGCAGGTGCACCCGGAGCGCCGGCGGCGTGGCCACGGCAGCGCCCTCCTCGACGCGCTGGTGGCGCGCGCCCGGGCGGAGGGACGCACCTCGGTGGGCACCGCCGGCTGGGAGTCGGAGGCGACCACGGGCTTCGCGGCTCGGCACGGGTTCGAGCTGAAGCAGGTCGAGGTGGCGCGACGGCAGGTCGTCGCGGAGGTGGACTGGCCGCGGCTCGACAAGCTGTACGACGAGGCGTTGCCGCTCGCCGCGGCGTACGAGCTCGTGCGCCGCGCCGGCATGACGCCCGAGCAGGACCTCGAGGCCGTCGCGACGATGGTCGCCGCCATCAACGACGCTCCGACCGGTGGCCTCGACATCGAGGACGAGGTGTTCACGCCGCAGCGCGTGCGGGACTACCACGAGGCGCAGCGCGGGTGTGGCCACCGCGTGCGCTTCGTCTACGCGCGGCACCGTGCCACCGGAGAGCTGGCCGGCCAGACGACGGTGGCGGTGGACGGGGAACGCCCACACCTCGCCGAGCAGCACGACACCTCGGTGGTCCGGGCACACCGCGGACACCGGCTGGGCCTGCTGATGAAGATCGAGATGCTGCGCTGGTTGCGCGAGGACGAGCCGCAGCTCGAGTCGATCGACACCTGGAACGCGGAGGAGAACGCCTTCATGATCGACGTCAACGAGGCGCTGGGCCTCCGGGTCCTCGGTCGGGGGCTGGCCTTCCAGCGCTCGATCTGACTGGGTGTGTCCCGGTTCGCCGAGTGGATGAGTCTTGGATGCCGCACGCGCTGGTATGCCAGTGAGCGAGCGTTGGTGCTGTCGCCGGCTGGTGGGTTGGCGCCGAAGTAGGGTGCGGGATCCAGACGTCGTCCACTTCGAAGCATCAAGCGCCGGGAGGCGAGTTCATGGCTCTGTTTGCCGTTCTCATCTATGCCAGCGACTCCGCTCATGAGCCTGGCGAGAGCGCAGAGACCTCCGAGGACATCGCGACGTGCGACGCCCACGCCGAGGAGATGTCGTCGTCAGCCGCCATGACCGCAGCCTGGGCGTTCACGCCGCGATCCATGGCCAGGAGCGTCAGGGAGAGCGGGGTGACCGAGGGCCCGTTCATCGACGGGGCTGACGTCGTCGCAGGCGTCTACCTCCTTGAGGCTCCGGATCTGGAGTCGGCGATCGCGTCGGCCGCGAGCAACCCCGTGGTGCACCAAGGGGGCGGCGTCGAGATCCGACCGGTGCACAGCGGGGGCCTCGTCGCGTCCGACCAGGGCTGACCTGCCCACGGACGCGGTCTTGCCGAAAGTCGGGGGGCTTATCTGCACACCTCTGCGCCCATGGTGAGGTGGGCCTGTCAGAGGCCAGCGCAGGCGCGCTTCACCGTCTTGATCCAGATGTCGGGGGCCGTCCACCAGAAGTCGTGCGGAACGTCCGGCACGATCGAGAACCTGCCGTGACGCACCAGGGTGGCAAGCTGTCGAAGGGGCCAGGACGGGCGAATGTCGTCACCGGCGGCGATGAAGTGCATCGGCACCACACAGTCAGCAAGACCTCGCCACAGGTCGGGTCGGTGGATCCAATCGGTGAAGGACTGGCTCAAGGACGACCACACCTCTTCGGACATGTCGATCTCGACAACCGGCTCCGTCGCCTGGCCCGCTTCGTAGATCTCGGACCAGGTGCGGTCCCGCTGGGCACCCCTGCCTGCGATGCCCACCACACCCTTGACGACATCTGGATGCTCAACGGCGTAGCGAACCGCCAGGTCGCTGCCCCACGAGTGACCGAGTACGACCCATGCGACCACACCCATGGCTCGACGTATCGCTTCGAGATCGGCGATTGCTCGCTCCATGTCGTGGCGACCGCCGCCTGATCGGCCGACACCGCGTGGTTCCGGATACCAGGAACGGTGACCAGGAACGGCGATCTCATCGCTTTCCAGGTACTGCACGCATCCTGGCCCGCCGGTCAGCACCAGGATGTCCGGCCCGTCGCCCGTCACGCCGACATGTAACGCGGTGCCTTCTACATCCACGAAGCGTGATTCCACGCCCGGACGCTAACAGCGGTTCGGTTCCGCCCGGATCTGTAGCCGCGAAGAGGGCGTATCGCGAGCGGATGCCTGGTGGCGTCACGCGTTGCGCGGCCCGGTGCGTCGCTGTCAGCCGAGATCCGTCAGGATGCACGGATGGAGATCTCCGAGGCTCGTCTTCCGGTCGACGCCGACGAGATCGTCGAGTTCGTGGTGAAGCGGACCCCGGGACAGGATCGCGCGGTCCTCCGCGCGGATCTTGATCTGAACAGTGCACGCAGTCTGCGGGTCCTGGTGGCGCGTGAGGCCGACGGTGCGATGGCTGGGGTTGCTCTCGCACGAGCCTCAGCGAACCTGCCGGCGGGTGCGCTGTTCGTCATGGTGGTCACGCGGGCCGACTGCGGCGGGCGAGGTCTCGGCTCGCGCTTGTTCGCGGCGGTGCTGGCGGAGCCGGCCGACGACGTGACTCGTCTGGTGGGGTGCGTTCTCGACGGAGACCAGGTCTCCATGGACGTGGCGCTCCGGTGGGGCTTCGAGCGCAGGCAGACGTCGATCACCAGCGCGTGCGTCCTCGACGGCGCGGTGTCCGTCGAGCCGCCCCGCGGTGTGACCGTCGAGGTGTGCGACGACCTGACCTTCGACGACGAGGAGGGCGTCGAGGCGATGCTTCGAGCCAGCCAGACGAACCCCGAGGCCGATCTCGGGCTGGTCCTCACGTTGTCGGGCCTGCGTCGGACCCCGGCGCCCGGACAGCGGCCCGTGGCAGTGCTCACCCGAGTCGAGGGGCGACCTGCCGCGATCGCGTTCGCCGTGGCCGACGGCGACCAGATGCACCTGATGTACACCGGAGTCGATCCGAACCTGCGGGGTCGAGCCCTGGGCCGCTGCACCAAAGCACTCATGCATGCCCACGCGCACGGCCTGGGCATCCGGATGGCACTCACCGAGAACGACGAGAGCAACGCGGGCATCCGCCACGTCAATGACCAGCTCGGCTACACGCCACACAGCGCGTGGCACTGGATGATGCGGCCGCTTCAATGACCTCGCTGGGCGGGCCCTGGAGGACTCGGCGCTGAGCGGCAGCGGCGGCACGGGTCCAAGCGCTGCGCCGCAGAACACCCGTACGGCAGTATCTGCTTGCCACACCTGACGCATGACCACGGGGGAATCGTGACGTTCCAGCAACCGCCGGGCCCATCGACGCGACCGCTTCTGGCACCACACGCGAGGACTCTTGTTCTCGTCACGCTCGCGGCTCTGGTGGTCGGCGGGATCGCCGGTTACGTGCTTGGGCAACGGCACCCCGTGATGCACGCGACCCAGGTTCGATGCCTCTCGGCCGAGGGCGCCATCTCGTGCCTGACAGCAGATGACAGCGGCGACGTCGACCGAAACGATGACTGGACCTACGGCGTCCCGTCGGACGTCGCCTGGACAAGCGGCGGCACCTTCCACGACGGGCGCTGGCCTGAGTGCCTGCCGCCGACCGGCCGCGGTCTTTCAGACGTCGTCCGGCTTACCTGGGTCGAGGTCGCGGCCGGAGAAACGGGCTGGCGCGACGTCGTCGCGGTCGCGTGCTGAGTTGACGCGAGGGACCACCTCGCAAGCGCTGGGAGGTAGAGCGCCCGGCTCGTACGACGTGCCACTGTCGGCCATGCCATGGTCGAGGGACTCGCGGTAGCACCGCGGGGGCCGGAGGCGCAGACTGGAGGAGGCGACCCGACCTCCGTTGACGGGGCCGCCGGATCAGAGGCGAGTCATGGGTGGTCGTGAGAAGCTGCGCGAGCTGCACGACGCCTACGTGTGGGAGCTGAACGCGGCTGTCGGCGCGGGTCGCCTCGACCTGGTCCGGGAGCTCGCGGACCAGTACTTCGACGAAGCCCTGGAGCTCATCACCGGTGGTGAGCAGGCGACGTGTGGCAGGACGGACTGTGCCGTGTGCGCCGGGTCCCGCCCGGCGGGCACCACGTCGCGGTTCAGACGACGTACGACGTGGCGCGGCGCAGCTCGTCGGCGGCCCGGGTGACGACCCGGTCGATCAGCTCCTCGCAGCTGGGCAGGTCGTCGATCACGCCGACGACCTGCCCAGCTGCGAGCACGCCCGCCGAGGTGTCGCCCTCGACGAGCCCGGCCCGGAGCATGGTCGGGGTGTTGGCCGCGAGGGTCATCTGCGCCAGGGAGCGGCCCTGGGTGCGACGCATCTCCCGGCCGTCGCGGGCGAGCTCGCGCCAGCTCAGGCCGCTGGACCGCTTGAGCTCGAGGGTGCGCCGCGCGGTCGGGACGAGCCGGCGCACCGCGCTGGTCTCCTCGATCTCCTCCACCAGCGGGGTGCGCAGCATCCGGTGCGGCATGCCGTCGACCTTGGCGGTGACCACCGTGCCGGTGAGGCCGTGGGCGAGGTAGAGGTCCTTCACCGCCTGCGGGACGGGCGAGTCCCGGGTGAGCAGGAAGCGGGTGCCCATGCCGACGCCCGCGGCGCCGTACGACAGCGCGGCGGCCAGCCCGCGACCGTCGAAGAACCCACCGGCTGCGACGACCGGGATCTCGCTCTGTGCATTCCTGAGGGCGTCGAGCACCGTCGGCAGCAGCAGCGTGGTCGGGACCGGCCCGGTGTGCCCGCCACCCTCGCCGCCCTGGACCATCACCGCGTCGGCGCCCCAGGCGGCGACCTTCTCCGCGTGCCGGGCGGCACCGACCGACGGCATCACCACGATCCCGTGGTCCTTGAGCCTGCGCACCAGGTCCCGCTTCGGCGCCAGCGCGAACGACGCCACCCTGACCTCGTGCCTGACGAGCAGGTCGCAACGGTCGTCGGCGTCGCCGGCGTCGGCGCGGAGGTTGACCCCGAACGGCTGGTCGGTGCGGCCCTTGACCTCGAGGATGGCCCGCTCCAGCTCCGCGAGGCTCATCGTGGCGCTGGCGAGGATGCCGAGGCCGCCGGCGTTCGCCGTACCGCTGACCAGGCCGGGGCCGGACACCCAGCCCATCCCGGTCTGCACGACGGGGTGGCGGACGCCGACCAGGTCGGTGAACGGGGTCCTCAGCAGCTGCTCGATCACCGGGCCGTCTCCTTCGGGGGGACTTCCCGGTCGCGCAGGCCCTGGGGGTCGAGGACCTCCCGGATGAGGACGAGCTCCTCCGTCGTGGGCTCGCGGGTGGTGGGCACGCCGGGCCCCTCGGGGGCGGCCAGGTGGATCTCGCAGCCCGAGGCGTCCCGCACCTCCTGCACGGTCACGCCGGGGTGCACGGAGAGCAACCGGAGCGTCTCGTCGGGCCCGCCCACGTCGAAGACCCCGAGGTTGCTGACGATCCGGTGGATGTCGTTGAACCGGGCGGCGGCCGGGCCGGCCTCCTGCGCCCGCTTCGGACCGACCCCGGAGACGACGTCGACCCGCTCGACGAAGACCCGGGGGGAGTGCCGCGGCACCCAGTACGACGTCCGGTTGTTCACGGTGTTTCCCGGGGCGCCGCGGGAGCCGAGCAGCTGCCGCTGCGGGCGGTCGAAGTCGCCGATGGCCGAGATGTTCTGGTTGCCGTGCCGGTCGACCTGGGTGGCCCCCATCATCACGTGCCGCTTCCCCCAGGCGACCACGTCGAAGACCCGCCGGAACGGGATCCAGCCCTCGACCACGTCACCCTTCGCGAACAACGGCGGCACGCCGGCCAGGAAGAGCGACTCGCCGTCGGAGATCACCAAGTCGGGGTTGCTGGTCAGCTTCGCCAGCCGGACACCGAGCATCGGCAGCAGGCCCATCGGGCTGGCGAAGATCTCGCCGTCGTCCTTGAACGCGTCGGCGATCGCCGCCGCACAGACCTCCGCCCGGGTCGCGGTTTCGGTGGTCGAGACCGTCGAGCGCATCACGACTCCTCCCCGAACGCACGCACGGCCGTCTGGTAGGCCGCCTCGTCCCCCTCGAGGAAGCGCGCGTGGAAGGCGTCCCACGCCTCGTCGCTGCCGGATGCCGCGGCGGCGTACGCCTTCTGGAAGGCCTCGTCGCGCTCGTAGTCGGGCGTGCAGGTGGTGAAGTGCGCGCCGTTCGGCGTCTCGACGACGCCGTCGACCATCATCCGGTTGAGCAGCAGCCGCTGGACCGGGGTGTCGATGGTCAGGCCCGCGGTGTCGACGACCTGCTCGCAGGAGACGAACGCCCGGTCGGCGGCCATGCAGAAGAGGTCGTCGAAGTAGGGGTCCGGACCGAGGTACGTCGCGTTGCCGTGCCGGTCGGCCCGGTTGAGGTGGACCAGGGCGATGTCGAGGTGCAGGGCGGGGACCGCGACCAGCTCCTCGCCGTCGTCGTAGGGGCTGGTGACCGTCCGCAGCCACGGGTTGTTGACCATCACGTCCGACCCGAGCCCGGCTCGCGTCGGCAGGAACGGCAGCCGCTGGGCCGCGGCCCGCAGCCCGGTTTGGAACATCCCCTCGTCGAGCTCGACGACCTCCGGGATGGTGCCGGCCTGGCGGGCCCGCTGGAAGTTGGGCTCGAGGGGGATCGAGTCGAGGGAGACGAACGCATAGACGAGCCGGCGGATCCTGCCGGCGCGGGCCAGCAGCCCAACGTCGGCGCCGCCCCAGCTGACCACGGTCAGGTCCGTCAGCTCGGACCGGAGGATCGCGCGGACCAGCGCCATCGGCTTGCGCCGCGGTCCCCAGCCGCCGATCCCCACGGTCATGCCGTCCGCGAGCTCGGCGACCACCTCGTCGACGGTCATCCGCTTGTCCCGCGGCGCGTTCACGAGGCCTCCGTCGGTCGAGCCTGTCGAGACTTCTCGGTCCCTGCGAACTCGTCCCGCAGCTCGTCGGCGACCCCTGCCAGGTTGAGCTCCATCGTGAACCCCTGCTCGAACCGGTAGCTCCTGTTCACGTCCACCGGGTCGATGCCGTTGAGCGCCTCCTTGGCGGCCCGGATGACGCGCGTGTCCTTGGCCGCGATCTCGCGCGCCACGGCCAGGGCCGCGGCGTCCAGCCGCTCGCGGGGCACGACCTCGAGGACGGACCCGTGCGGGACCAGGTCGCCGGCGGCAATGGTCCGCCCGGTGAAGTAGAGGGTGCGCATCAGGTGCGGCGGGACCAGGCGGGCCAGGTGCGTGGCGGCGCCGAGCGCGCCGCGGTCGACCTCCGGGACCCCGAAGTACGCGTCATCGCTGGCCACGACGCAGTCGGCGTTGCCGACCAGCCCGACCCCGCCGCCGAGGCAGAAGCCGTGCACCGCGGCGACCACCGGGACGGCGCACTCGTAGACCGCCTTGAACGCCGCGTAGCAGCCGCGGTTGGCGCCGATCAGGGCGTCGAAGCCGGCGGTGGTCTGCATCTCCTTGATGTCCACGCCCGCGTTGAAGCCGCGCCCCTCGGCCCGCAGCACGACGACGTGGGTGGCCCGGTCGCGGCCCGCGTCGTCGAGCGCGGCCGCCAGGTCGAACCAGCCCCGGACCGTCAGCGCGTTGACCGGCGGGTGGTCCATCGTCACGACCCGGACGCCGTCGTCGTGGAGCTCGGAGGAGATCGTCATCGGCCGCCTGTTCCCTGCGTTCGGGTTGTTCCGGTGATCGGGTTGTTCCGGTGATCGAGTTGTTCCGGTGATCGAGCTTGTCGAGATCACAAACCTAACGTTTGCTTGGTAGTCTAACAGTTGCTTGGTCCGGGCGTCGACGAAGGGATGGTCATGGCGATCTCCATCGACCTGCGCGGCCGCGTCGCGCTGATCACCGGCGGCACCCGGGGGATCGGCCTCGGCATCACGCGGGCGTTCCTCGATGCGGGTGCGGCCGTGGTCACCTGCT
Source organism: Nocardioides koreensis (assembly GCF_039531775.1). NCBI lineage: Bacteria > Bacillati > Actinomycetota > Actinomycetes > Propionibacteriales > Nocardioidaceae > Nocardioides > Nocardioides koreensis. The sequence continues at coordinate 8,337 of NZ_BAAAQR010000011.1, forward strand.
CGCGCAGCGACGTCGAGCCCGTCGCCGGCACCACCCACCACGTGTGCGACGTCCGCGACCCCGAGGCGGTGGCCGCCCTCGTCGAGGCGGTGCGCGACACCCACGGCCGGCTCGACGTCCTGGTCAACAACGCCGGGGGGGCGCCGTACGCGCCGGCCGCCGACGCCTCGCCGCGCTTCCACGACCGGGTCGTGGCGCTGAACCTGCTGGCCCCGCTGGCGCTGGCCCAGGCGGCGAACCGGGTGATGCAGGCGCAGGAGACCGGCGGCGTCATCGTCAACATCTCCTCGGTCTCGGCGCTGCGCCCCTCGCCGGGGACCGCGGCGTACGGCGCGGCGAAGGCCGGCCTCGACTCGCTCACCCGGTCGCTCGCGATCGAGTGGGCGCCGAAGGTGCGGATGAACGCGATCGACGTGGGCCTGTGCCGCACCGGGGACACCGAGGACCACTACGGCCGCGACGCCGAGGTGGCCGCGATCGAACGCACCATCCCGCTGGGCCGGATGGCCGACCCGGCGGAGATCGGGAACGTCGCGGTGTTCCTCGCCAGCGACCTCGCGTCCTACGTCTCGGGCGCCCGCCTCGAGTGTCACGGTGGCGGCGAGCCGCCGGCCTTCCGGTCCGCACTGACCCAGGAGCAGCAGTGAGCACACTTCTCGACGGCCGCGTCGCGATCGTCACCGGCGCCGGCCGGGGGATCGGCCGGGCCCACGCCCTCGAGCTGGCCTCGCACGGCGCCGCGGTCGTCGTGAACGACTTCGGCGTCTCGCTGGCCGGCGAGGGCACCGGGGAGTCCCCGGCCGACGAGGTCGTGGCGGAGATCCGGGAGGCCGGGGGGCGCGCCGTCGCCAACGGCGCCGACGTGGCGGACTTCGACCAGGCGGCGGCGATGGTGCGGCAGGCGGTCGAGGAGCTCGGCGGGCTCGACATCCTCGTCAACAACGCGGGCTTCGTGCGCGACCGGATGCTGGTCAACACCTCCGAGGAGGAGTGGGACGCGGTGGTCCGGGTGCACCTCAAGGGGCACTTCGCCCCGCTGCGGCACGCCGGTGCCTACTGGCGCTCGGAGGCCAAGCAGGGCCGTCCCCGCGCCGCCCGCGTGGTCAACACCTCGTCCGGCGCCGGGCTGCAGGGCTCGGTGGGGCAGTCGACGTACTCCGTCGCCAAGGCCGGCATCGCCGGCCTGACGCTGGTCGCCGCGCAGGAGCTCGGCAGGTACGGCGTCACCGTCAACGCGATCGCGCCCGTGGCCCGGACCCGGATGACCGAGGGCGCGTTCCCCGAGATGATGGCCGCCCCCGACGAGCAGGGAGGGGCGGGGTTCGACGCCATGGATCCCGCCAACAACGCGCCGGTCGTGGCCTGGCTGTGCTCCGAGGAGGCCGCCGACGTCACCGGTCGGGTGATCGAGATCGAGGGCGGGAGGATCACCCTGGAGACCGGCTGGCGGCACGGTCCCGCCGTGGACGGCGGCGCCCGCTGGGAGGCCGCCGACGTCGGCCCGGCCCTGCGCCGGCTGATCGCCGAGGGCCCGGTCCCGGAACCGGTGTACGGCGCGTAGCCCCGCTCCTATCGTGTGGGCATGGATCTGGAGTTCAGCGGCGAGATGTGGTTCTGGAAGGGTCCCTCGCCGTGGCACTTCGTCACCGTGCCGGAGGAGGACTGCCTCGACCTCGAGGCGACGTCCGCGCTGGTGAGCTACGGCTGGGGGATGATCCCCGTCGCCGCCCGGATCGGCGCCACCGGCTGGGCGACGTCGCTGTGGCCCAAGGACGGGCGGTACGTCGTGCCGGTCAAGGCCTGGGTGCGGAAGGCCGAGGGGCTCGAGGTCGGCGACACGGTGACGGTTCGCCTCACCGTCGAGGTCTGAGCCCCCGGGGCCTCACCGGCGCCGGGCCCCGCGTACGACGTAGGCGACGATCCGGCCCACGCCGACGGCGAGCGAGGCCACCTGCAGGGCGACGACGACCAGTCCGGCGACGCATGTGCCGCCGATCAGGCCGAACACCAGGGCGGTCCGGGTCGAGGGGTCGCCCGGCCACAGCCCGACCAGCAGGCCGACCAGCAGGCCGGCCCCCATCCCCAGGCCGGCGATGCGACCGCTGACGGTGCTGTCCTGCCAGGCGAGCCGCAGACGCGCGCCGGCCGTGGGGGCGCCGTCGCCCGGCTCGGCGGCGAGCGCTGGCGAAGGCTGTGGCTGGTCCTTCACGCGTTCCGCCAGGTGCTGCTCGAGCTCGTCGAGGTAGGCGTCCACCTCGGCCATGTCGTAGCCCTCGCGAAGTCGGACCGGGGCGAACTGCACGGCCCGCACGTCCTCGGGGCGGATCACCGGCGTCGGGGCGTCCAGGGACTGGGCCGCCCGCAGGATGAAGGCGTCCACCTGCTCCCTCGCGTAGCCCTCACGGAACATGACCGTGGTGAACGAGGGGTGGGTGAGCCGGTCCGGGGCGGGTGCGGCGAAGTGGTCGCCGGCCGTGGAGTTCATCGTCAGCCAGTGTCCCGCATCCGGGCGCCGGCGCCAACGCGCCACCTCAGGTTTCGGGCAGCGTCAGGTCCAGCGCGAGCCACTGCGCCAGGTCCTCGATCTCGCGCCGCACCTCGGCGGCCGTCTCGGCGGTGAACGGCTCGTCCTCGTGGACCGCGTCGACGAACAGCACCCCGGCCTTGCGGTCGGCGGTCGCGTCGAGCTTCCCGACCAGCCGGTCGCCGTAGAGGATCGGCAGCGCGAAGTACCCCCAGCGGCGCTTGGCCACGGGCTTGTACATCTCGAGCTGGTAGTCGAACTCGAACAGGTCGACCATCCGCTTGCGGTCGTAGACCAGCCGGTCCAGCGGCGACAGCAGCGCCGCCCGCCCGGCGAAGGGCCTGTCCAGCTGGTCGGGGTCCACCCGCCACGTCCCGCGCACCCCCTCGATCGTCGCGGCCTCGCCGACCTCGCCCACGTCGTTGGGCTCCGCGGACGGGGACTCGGTCGTGTGTGCCCGGGCGATGTCGAGCGCACGCAGCCGCAGCTCCGCGCGCTGCCGGGCCGCCTCGTCGGCCGGCACGGCCGGGACGTCGGGGTAGACCCGCTCGGCCAGGTCCCACAGCCGGTCCCGCCCCTCCCGGCCGGACACGGCCACCTCGCCGCGCTGCACCATCATGTCGAGCATCCGGCCGACGTTCTTGTTGTTGTTCCAGCCGCTCGAGCCCCAGGTCCGCACGCACGTGTCCGGCAGCGCCTGCTGCGGCAGCGGGCCGTCCGCGCGCAGCCGCTCCAGGATGTCGCGCCGGCAGGCGTCGTTGTCCAGCAGCCAGTCGCGGCGCGCCACCTCCCACTCGCGCAGCTCGCCGGCACCGGGCCAGGTCTCCATCTCCGGGCGCAGCAGCGCGAGGTAGTCGCTGGTGCGGACCAGGCCGTGGATCTCCAGCAGCACCTGCTGGTCCAGCAGGTCGCGCAGCTCGGCCGTCGAGTACGACGAGCCGAGGCGGCTCCACAGCACCAGGTCCGCGCTCGGGGCGACGGCGGCGGTCTGGTCGTGCTGGAGCAGCGTCAGGTGCTCGACCACCTCGAGGACCCCGGCCGGCCGGGAACGGTCCAGCAGCTGAGCGCGGACGGCGATCCGGCGGGCCTCGGCGCGGGACAGCCGTTGGACGGTCATGGCGTCGCCGTGCCGTAGACCTCCAGCTCGGTGAGGTCGGTGTAGGAGCAGCCGGAGTAGGGCCCGTCCGGGCAGCTGGTGGCGAAGTCCGGGGTCTGGTTCCCGAGGATGGTGAACCGGACGTAGCGCACGCCGTTCGCGCCGGCGGTCGGGGCCAGCTCGTTGATCCGGCCGCGGTCGTCGGGCGTGAACGTGCCGGTCCGCGCGGTCGTCCACGTCGTGCCGTCGGACGCGGTCTGGATCCGGTAGTCACCCGTCGAGGCGCTGCCGCCGTCACCGCAGGTCGCCGCGGGGTCGACGCCGAAGGCGCTCACGTCCACGGTCCGGTGCAGGTCCACGACCAGGTGCTTCGGGCGGAACTGGTTGGTGGGAGTGCCCCGGTTGTCACCCGTCGTCGTGCTCCACCCCGTGGCCTGGCTGTTGTCGATCGCCTGCCGGGGTCCGCAGCCGAAGTCGCCGTAGTCGGGCCCGTTGAACTCCGTGATCCGAGCGCCGCCGCTGTAGGCGGCCCAGTCCCGGCGCACGTCGAAGTCCCGGGTCGTCCCGCCCGGGGTCACGTTGACCGAGGTGCGCTCCGGGTCGTAGCCCGCGCCGTTCACGACGAGCTTGCCGTAGTCACCGACCGGGACCGGCCCGAGCGAGTAGCGGCCGTCCGCGCCGGTGACGGCTGTCGGGTTGGCGATCCCGGCGCCACCCTGGAAGGCCAGCGTCACCGGGACGCCGGCCAGCGGCTCGTGGGTGTCGCGGTCGCGGACCACGCCGCTGACGGTGCCGGTGGCGTTGCCGGAGGGCGGGACGGTGGTGCTCGGTGCCGGGGCGGCGTCGTCGCCACCCAGGGAGCCGGCGAAGAAGCCCATGCCCCGGCCGGCGAAGACCTCCCAGATGCCGGCGTGGTGGGTTCCGTCGAACAGCGCCGTGTCGGCGACCAGGATCGCGTTGCGCATGTCGAGGAACGACGGGTTGGCCGGCGCGAGCTCCATCGCCCGGGTCACCAGCGCCTCGCTGGTCCGCGAGCCGAGCCGTGCGCGCAGCGACCACAGGCTCTGCGACCAGATCTCGCCGTCGGCGTGCACCTCGGGGGCTCCGGCGACCTGCGCGTAGTCGGCGTACGTGTAGCCGCCGGCGTGGCCGGTCGCCCCACCGCTGCAGCGGTCGGCGGCGGACCCGACCGCGCAGTCCAGTGGCTCGGTGCGGTCCAGCGCCACCCCGGCGCCGTCGTACTGGAAGAGGACCACGTCGACCGTGCCCGGCTGGTCTTCCTGCAGGCCGCGGGCGACCAGGTAGTCCATGGCGTACCAGTCGCTCCAGGCCTCGCCCATCGCGCCGGCCTGGACGCCACCGAGGGTCGAGAAGCCGCCCGGGTCGATGACGAGCCGGTTCGACAGTCCGTGGGTGTACTCGTGGTAGACGGTGTCCGCCTCGTCACCGACGTTCGTGGGCGCGAACGGGTCGCCGTCGGGGTACGACGTGCCGGGCTGGTGCTGGAGGTACATCTGCATCCGCGGTCGGATCCCGTCGGGCGGGGTGCTCATGTTGGCGTTGTCGATGTGGGCACCGTCCGGCAGCCCGTGGTCGGTGTCGGCACCGTCGTCGGTCTGGGTGTCGACGAAGTCGCCGTCCACGCCGTGCCTGGTGGCGTTGCGCTTCTGGAAGTTTCCGGCCGCCTCGGTGAAGCCGATCGGTGCCTTCAGCAGGTGGTCGTGCCAGTTGTTGACGTAGTAGAAGACCTGGGCGGTGTTCTGCTTGCGGTTGACCCGCCAGGAGTAGGGCTTGTTCGGGTTCCACGAGCAGGGGTATGGGTTGTCGCAGAAGGAAACCTGCTTCAGGTGGAACGGCTGGAGCGTGTAGCTCCAGCGGTGCCCGCGCTTCGGCGGCGCCTCCTCGCCCTTCTGGGCCTTCCCGTCGTCGTTGAGGTCGGAGTAGGCGTGTGCGTTGTTGCCGAACAGCCGGGTTGCCTTGCCGCCCAGCCAGCCGCGCCCGGTGTAGTCCACGGTGTGCGGCGTGCCGCCGGGCCGGTGGCCCGGGAAGTAGTCCACGGCCTTGCCGGTGCTGCGCTCGAGGGAGGACCGGTCCGAGGACAGTGGCCGGCGGTAGAGCAGCCGGCCGCTGGCGGAGTCGAGGACGGAGACGGCCGGGTGGTCGGCCGACATCGTGATGGTCTGCCAGCCGCGGTAGCTGCCGGTGCGCGTCACGAAGAGCACCCGCTCGGCGACGTCCCGGGGACCGGGGGCCGTGGTGGTCTCACCGAGGTCACGTCGGGCGGCGGTGATGGCGGCGTCGGGGCTCGCGATCCGCGCGGACCCGGCCGCGGCCGGGGCGGCCGCCTTGGACACCGGCGAGCCCCCGAGCATCAGCAGCCGCCCGTCCTTCGCGACGGCGGCCTGCAGGCCGTTCCCGAAGACCGTGTCGCCTCCGATGCGCTGCGTCCACGAGAGGTGGTGGATGCCTGCGATGTCGCGGTAGTCGCGACGGAGGTGGAAGGTGGAGAGGTCGCCGGTGGTCAGGCCCAGGGCGTCGTGGTGGGCGCGGACGTAGCCCATCGCCACGCCGGCGGCGGACTTGGCGCTCGGGCCGGTGAGGTAGCCGTCGAGGTTCTCGAGCACCCGGACCGTGCCGGTGCTGCCGTCGTACTCGAGCAGCGCGTCGTCGGCCAGCGAGCGCCGGAAGGTGCGGGCCACGGGGCGGCCCGACGCCTTGGTGGTGGAACGGAGCTCGGCGGCGCGGCCGCGGTCCCCGGTCGCCCGGCGCGCGTCGAAGTAGCCGCGGGGCTCGCTGGTCGCCCGGGGCGCCGCCGCCTGCTCGGGGGCCTGCGTGCCGGTGGCCGGATGCTCGGCCGCGTAGGACGTCGTGCCGGAGGCCAGTCCGCCGGCGAGGGCGAGGGCCCCCGCCGCCAGGACCACCGTCGTGCGAGTGCGGGACCTGGCGCCCGAGCCCATGCCGTTCATGCGTCTCCCTCGTCAGTCTGGACGCAGCCACTCTGGTGCGTCGGGGAGTGACCGGCAAGGGATTGCGGCGGCGAGTCCAGACGGTTTCTGCGCAGGAGGGGTCTAGCCGAGCCGCTCGATCACGGTGCCGGTGGCCATGGCGCCGCCGGCGCACATGGAGACGAGCGCGGTGGTGGCGTCGCGTCGTTCGAGCTCGTGCAGCGCCGTCGTGAGCAGCCGGGTCCCGGTCGAGCCGACCGGGTGGCCGAGTGCGATGGCCCCGCCGTTGACGTTCACCTGCTCGGGGTCGGGGTGGTGCACGGACGCCCAGGACAGCACCACCGACGCGAACGCCTCGTTGACCTCGAACAGGTCGACGTCGGAGACGGCCATGCCGGTGCGCGCGAGCAGGTGGCGGGTGGCATCGACGGGGCCGTCGAGGTGGAAGTAGGGATCGGAGCCGACCAGGCAGTGACTCACGATGCGGGCCCGCGGGGTCAGCCCGAGGGACCGTGCCCGGTCCTCGTCCATGATCAGCACCGCCGAGGCACCGTCGGAGATCTGCGAGGAGGTGCCGGCCGTGTGCAGGCCGTCGGCCAGTACCGGACGCAGCGCGGCGAGGCCTCCCGGCGTGGTGTCGCGCAGGCCCTGGTCGGTGTCCACCAGTCGCGTCTCGCCGGTGGGCTGCCCCTCCTCATCCAGGACCGGGGCCCGGAGCGCGGCGATCTCGCGCTTGAACCGGCCCTCGTCCGCCGCGACCCGCGCCTTGCGCTGGGAGCCGAGTCCGAAGGTGTCCAGGTCGGCCCGTGTCAGGCCGCGGTGCCGGGCGATCCGGTCGGCGGCCTCGAACTGGTTGGGCATGTCGAGGTGCCAGTCGTCCGGCCGCGGGTCGCCGAGGCCGCGCGGCACGTTCGCGCCGAGCGGGATCCGCGACATCGCCTCGACCCCGCAGGCGAGGCCGATGTCGATGGTGCCGGCGCGGACCAGGTCGTGCACCAGGTGCGCGGCCTGCTGGCCCGAACCGCACTGGGCGTCGATGGTGGTCGCGCCGGTGTGCTGGGGGAGGCCGGCGTGCAGCCAGCTGCGCCGGACCATGTCGTTGGACTGCTCCCCGGCCTGGGTGACGCAGCCGCCGATGACCTGCTCGACCTCGGCGGGGTCCAGCCCGGCGCGCTCGAGGACCTGGGTCATCGCGTGGCCCAGCAGCACGGCCGGGTGCACGCCGGCGAGCCAGCCGCGCCGCCGGCCCAGGGGAGTGCGGACGGCCTCGACGATCACCGGGTTGCCCATGGCAGGAAAGTAGAACACGTTCTTGTTCGCGGGCAAGGTCGACCGGCGCCGATCGGGGACCAATCTACGGACCGACCCTTCCGGAGCAAACCGAGAGTATGTAACCATCGCCACTAGAACGTGTTCCACATTCGAGAGGGAAGTGCCGTGACCGCTGCCGACGTGGTGCCCGCAGGATTCGACCCGACGGACCCGGAGCTGAACGAGGCGTCCGTGCCGCACGAGGAGTTCCTCGCCCTGCGTCGCAAGGCTCCGGTCTTCTGGGTCGAGCAGGAGCAACGGGCTCGCGACGGGATGTCGGAGGAGGCAGGGACCGGCTTCTTCGCGGTGAGCAGGCACGCGGACGTGGCCGCGGTGTCCAAGAACAGCAGGGACTTCTCCACGGCGGAGAACGGCGCCATCATCCGCTTCGCGGAGGGCACGCTGCGCGAGCAGGTCGAGCTCCAGCGGGTGATGCTCATCAACCAGGACCCGCCGGAGCACACCGCGACCCGCCAGATCATCTCGCGAGGCTTCACCCCGAGGGCGATCGGCGCCCTCGAGGAGCTGATGAAGCAGCGTGCCGAGACGATCGTCCGGGAGGCCCTGACCCGGGGCGAGGGCAACTTCGTCGAGGAGGTGGCCTGCGAGCTGCCGCTGCAGGCGATCGCGGACTTCATCGGGGTGCCCCAGGAGGACCGGCGCAAGCTCTTCGACTGGTCCAACCAGATGCTCGCCTACGACGACCCCGACTTCGACGTGGAGCCGGACGTCGCCGCGGCGGAGATCCTGGGCTACGCGATGGAGATGGCCGCGGACCGCAAGGCCAACCCGCGCGGCGACATCGTCACCAAGCTGGTGCACGCCGACAAGGACGGGCGCGGCCTCAGCGACGACGAGTTCGGCTACTTCGTCATCATCCTGACCGTCGCCGGGAACGAGACGACCCGCAACGCCATCACCCACGGGATGGACGCGTTCCTCGACCACCCGGACCAGTGGGAGCTCTGGAAGCGCGAGCGCCCCGAGACGATGGTGGACGAGGTGATCCGCTGGGCGACCCCGGTCAGCGTCTTCCAGCGCACCGCGCTGGCCGACGTCGAGGTCGGTGGCGTCGAGGTCCGCAAGGGACAGCGGGTGGGGCTCTTCTACGCCAGTGCCAACTTCGACGACGACGTCTTCGAGGCCCCCCACACCTTCGACATCACCCGCGACCCGAACCCGCACGTCGCCTTCGGTGGGCACGGCGCGCACTACTGCATCGGCGCCAACCTGGCCCGCCAGGAGGTCCGGCTGATGTTCGACGCGCTGGCCGACCTCGCGCCCGACATCACCAAGCTCGCCGAGCCGCGCCGCCTGCGGTCGGGCTGGATCAACGGGATCAAGGACCTCCGGGTCCGCTACTGAGCCTCGTCGGTCGGGCCTGTCGAGGCCCGCGCCGTCAGCACGATCGGCCCGTCCTCGGTGACCGCGATCGTGTGCTCCATGTGCGCGCCACGGGAGCCGTCCGCGCTGCGCAACGTCCAGCCGTCGGCGTCGGTGTAGATCTCGTCGGTGGTGTGCAGGAACCACGGCTCGATGGCGATCACCAGCCCGGGTCGCAGCGGGAAGCCGCGGCCGGGGCGGCCGTCGTTCGGGATGTGCGGGTCACCGTGCATGGTGCGGCCGACGCCGTGGCCACCGAACTGGGTGTTGATCCGCAGGCCGGCCTCCCGCGCCACCGTGGCGATGGCGTGCGAGATGTCGCCGATCCGGTGGCCGACCTGCGCGGCCCCGATGCCGGCTGTCAGGGCGCGGTCAGTGACCTCGATCAGGCGCAGGTCCTCCTCGCGCGGCGTGCCCACGACCAGGCTGTACGCCGAGTCCGAGACCCAGCCGTCCACGCTCGCGGCGAAGTCGACGCTGAGCAGGTCGCCGTCGCGGAGCACGTAGTCGCGGGGGAGCCCGTGCAGGACCGCGTCGTTGACCGAGGTGCACAGCACCTTGCCGAACGGCGAGGCGCCGAACGACGGGTGGTAGTCGAGGTAGCAGGACTCCGCGCCCCGCTCCCGGATCATCTCGTGGGCCAGGGCGTCGAGGTCCAGCAGGTTGACGCCCACGTCGGCGGCCTCGGCGAGCCGGGTGATGACGTCGGCGACGAAGCGTCCGGCCGGACGCATCTCCTCGATCTGGGCAGGGGTGCGGAGCTCGATCACGCAGGGGACCCTACGCTGGCGTCCATGCACGGCAGCGCAGACCTCGTCCTCGGCACCATGTACTTCGGCACCCGCCTCGACGAGCGCGCGTCGTTCGCCCAGCTGGACCGGTTCGTCGAGGCCGGCGGCACCACGCTCGACACCGCCAACTGCTATGCCTTCTGGGAGTCCGGCACCGGGCACGGCGGCCAGAGCGAGGCGGTCATCGGCCGCTGGCTCGCCGCCAACCCGGGCATCCGGGAGCGGATGGTGATCGCGACCAAGGTGGGTGTCGAGCCCACCGACGACGGCGGGGTCGAGGGGCTCTCGGCCGAGGTCGTCCAGCGCGAGTCCGCGCGCAGCCTCGACCGGCTCGGCGTCGACCGGATCGACCTCTACTGGGCGCACGGCGAGGACCGGTCGACCGACCTCGAGGAGACCGTCGCGGCGTTCGGCGCCCTGGTCAAGAACGGCCTGGTCGGCCGCCTCGGGGTCTCCAACCACCCGACCTGGCGGGTGGAGCGCGGTCGCCGGCTCGCGGCCGCGCTGGCCGTGGAGCCGTGGACCGCGCTGCAGCTGACCACGTCGTACGTCGAGCCGCGGCCGGGTGCGCCCGTGCCCGGCAAGGACCACCGGTTCGGGTTCGTCTCCGACGAGACCCGCGACTACCTGGAGAGCCACCCCGAGATCGAGCTGTGGGCCTACAGCCCGCTGATCCAGGGTGCCTTCGACCGCGGGGACCGGCCGCTGCCCGAGGTGTACGACCACCCCGGGACCGCCGGCCGGCTGGCGGCGCTGGAGCAGGTGGCCGAGCGGCGCGGGACCACGCTCTCCCAGGTGGTGCTGGCCTGGCTGCTCTCCGGTTCGCCGCAGGCGCGGCCGATCGTCGGCGTCAGCAGCCTCGACCAGCTGGACGATGCCCTGGCCGCCAGCGGGCTGGAGCTGTCGCCGGAGGAGCTGGCGGCGCTGGACGCGCCGCGCTGACCCGGCCCTCGAATCAGTTCGAGGGCGGCTGGTCGCCCACCACCCACATCGCGAAGAACTGCGAGCCGCCGCCGTAGGCGTGCCCGAGGGCGCGGCGTACACCGTCGACCTGGTGCTCGCCGGCCTGGCCCCGGACCTGGAGCGCGGCCTCCGCGAAGCGCAGCATGCCGGAGGCGCCGATCGGGTTCGAGGACAGCACCCCGCCCGAGCAGTTGACCGGGAGCACGCCGTCCATCGCGGTGCCGCCGGACTCGGCGAGCCGCCAGCCCTCGCCCTCCGGCATGAAGCCGAGGTTCTCCAGCCACATCGGCTCGAACCACGAGAACGGGACGTAGATCTCGGCCGCGTCGATCTCCTCGAGCGGGTTCGTGATGCCGGCCTGCTTCCACAGCGCTGCCGCGGCCTCGCGCCCCGCCTGGGGGTTCACCTGGTCGCGCTCGGCGGCGGTGGTGGGCTCCGAGCGCATCACGGTGCCGTGGATCCAGGCGGGGGACTCGGCCGCCCGGGCGGTGTCCGCGTCGGTGATGACCAGCGCGCAGGCGCCGTCGGAGGACGGGCAGGTCTCGTCGTAGCGGATCGGGTCCCAGAGCATCTGGGACGCGAGCACGGAGTCCACCGTCGTGTCCGGATTGCGCAGGTGCGCAAAGGGGTTGCGCAGGGCGTTCTGCCGGTCCTTGGCGGCCACGATCGCGCCGACGTGCGTGGGCGCGCCGGAGCGGCGGATGTAGGAGCGCACGTGCGGCGCGAAGTAGCCGCCCGCCCCCGCGTGCACGGGCATGATGAACGGCATCGGCACCGAGAGCGCCCACATCGCGTTCGACTCCGACTGCTTCTCGAAGGAGACGGTCAGCACCCGCTGGTGCACGCCGGCCTGCACCAGCGAGGCCGCCACGATCGCGGTGGACCCGCCGACCGATCCGGCGGTGTGCACCCGCAGCAGCGGCTTGCCGGCCGCGCCCAGCGCCTCGGCGAGGAAGAGCTCGGGCATCATCACGCCCTCGAAGAGGTCGGGTGCCTTGCCGACGACGATGGCGTCGATGTCGGCGAAGGTCATCCGCGCGTCCGTGAGCGCCCGGTCGATCGCCTCGCGGCACAGCCCCGCGATCGAGACGTCCTCGCGCTTCGCGCGGTGGTGGGTCTGGCCCACCCCGACCACCGCTGCCGGCACCTTGCCCATCAGGACCGCCCTTCCATCACGCACACGAGGTTCTGCTGGAGTGCCGGCCCACTGGTGGCATGGCCGAGCGCGGACCCGGCGCTGCCGTCCCAGATCCGGCGGGCCGCCTCGCCGATCCGGTTGAGGCCCGCGGTGAACATCGGGTTGGCGGCGAGGGCGCCGCCCGAGGGGTTGATGCGTACGTCGTCGGCGAGTGCGAGCTCGCGGCGCAGCACCAGCTCCTGGTGGCTGAACGGCGCGTGCAGCTCGGCGACCTCGACGTCGGCGACGCCGGCCGCGTTCCCGGCCCGGGCGGCCGAGGGGGAGCGGGTGAGGTCCCGTCCGCCGAGGTGCAGCGGGTCGACGTGGTGGGCGAGCCCGCTGATCCAGGCCGGCCGGTCCACGGCGCCCCGGGCCCGGTCATCGGCGGCCAGCACGATCGCCGCGGCGCCGTCGGTCACCGGGGCGCAGTCGTGCTTGCGCAGCGGGTCGGCGTACATCGGCCGCGCCAGGAGCTCCTCGACCGACGAGCCGCCCCTGCGCACGGCGTACTCGTTCTTCTCCGCGTCGGTCAGCGAGCGGTTCACCACCTCGGCCATCGCCCGCTCGTCCCAGGCGCCGGAGTCGATCCCGGCCCGGGCCTGGAGCCCGGCGAGGGACACGGTGTCCGGCCAGAGCGGGGTGAGCGTGTACGGGTCCAGCTGCAGGGACAGGGTCCGGCGCAGCACCCCGGCCGAGGACTTCCCGAAGCCGTAGACCAGGGCGGTGTCCACCTCGCCGGTCCGGATCTTCAGCCAGGCCTCGTAGAGGGCCCAAGCCGCGTCCATCTCGACATGGGACTCGTTGACCGGCGGCAGGGCGCCGATCGCGTCGACCGCGGAGACGAACGAGAACGACCGGCCGGCCAGGTAGTCCGACGACCCGGAGCACCAGAAGTCGATGTCCTTGCGGGTGAAGCCGGTCTGCTCGTAGCACTCGGCGAAGAGCGGGACCAACAGCTCCACACAGGTGGGGGAGCCGTCGAACTCGGCCATCTGCCGCTGGGCGAACCCCACGACCGCAACCTCTCTCATGCCGCTCCTCACAGGTGCTGCTTGTAGGTGTCGTAGTCCGCGTCGGGCTCGCCGGTCGGCCGGAAGTGGCTGATGTTCTCGACGGTCGTGCCCCACTCCTCGCGCGGCTTCCAGACGGCCTCGACGCGCATCCCCATCCGGACCTCCTCGGCAGGCACGTCGAGGATCAGGTGCAGGAAGGCGATGTCGGCGCCGTCGAGCAGGACGTACGCCGACACGTACGGCGGCGTGATCCGCTGGCCCAGGAAGGGCACGTTGACGACGCAGAAGGTCGTGACCGTGCCGGTGTGGGCGAGCTCCACCTCGTCGGTGGTCGCGACGCCGTCGACCGGGCAGGCGCTGCGCGGTGGCACGTAGACCTTGTGGCACGCCGGGCACCGCTGCCCCAGGATCCGGCCCTGCTCCAGGCCGCGGAAGAACGCCGACTCCTCCGGCGACGCGGCGTACAGGTAGTCGAGGGTGACCGGGGTGACCACCCCGGTGACCGGCTCCGCCGCTGCCGATCCAGTGGTCGAGCCTGTCGAGACCACGTCGTCGAGCGGCTCGAACGCCTCGATGTCGGTGATCGCGCCGATCCGCTGGCCGGCCCAGCGCACCCGCACCCGCATGCCCGTGCTGACCTGGTCCGCCGAGCCGACGTCGAGCGCGTGCAGGAGCGGCACGTCGGCCCCGTCCAGGGTCACCAGCGCGAAGGCGAACGGCCGGTCGAACGGCTGGCCGGGCACCGGCTCCGGCACCCAGGTCCACGAGGTGACCGTGCCGGTGGGGGAGACCTCGACGAAGTCCTCGGTCTGCCGGTGGGTGACCGGGTCGTACTCGGGCGGCGGGACCACCACGCGACCGTCCGAGGTCCGGGCCGCGACCACGCGCGCGTCGCGCAGCCCGGTCAGGAAGCGGCCGAGCACCGGGCCCACCGAGCGCGTGTAGTCGAAGCTCACCGTGACCGGCGCTTGCAGGGTGCGGGACATGAGGACGAAACTAGAACACGTTCTACGTTGTGACAAGTGGGTCTGAGAGGGTGGCGGCATGAAGCTGGGACTGCAGCTGGGGTACTGGGGCGCGCAGCCGCCCGCCGGGGTGGGTGAGCTCGTGCGGGCCGCCGAGGAGTCCGGGTTCGACGCGGTGTTCACCGCCGAGGCGTGGGGATCGGACGCGTTCACGCCGCTCGCGTGGTGGGGGCGCGAGACCTCCCGCCTCCGGCTCGGGACCTCGATCGTCCAGATGTCCGGACGCACGCCCACCTCGATCGCCATGCACGCCCTCACGCTCGACCACCTGAGCGGCGGCCGGGTCGTCCTCGGCATGGGCGTGAGCGGTCCGCAGGTGGTGGAGGGGTGGTACGGCCAGCCCTTCGCCAGACCGCTGGCCCGCACCCGCGAGGTCGTCGACATCATCCGCCAGGTGCTCGCGCGCGAGGCGCCCGTGACGAACGACGGGCCGCACTACCCGCTGCCCTACCGGGGCGAGGGGTCGGTCGGCCTCGGCAAGCCGCTGAAGCCGATCGTGCACCCGCTGCGTCCCGACATCCCGATCTGGCTGGGAGCCGAGGGGCCGAAGAACGTCGCCCAGACCGCCGAGATCGCCGACGGCTGGCTGCCGATCTTCTACACCCCGAGGTCGGCGGGGATGTACCAGCCCTGGCTGGACGAGGGCTTCGCGCGCGAGGGGGCGCGACGTACCCGAGCCGACTTCGAGATAGCCGCCACCTGCCACCTGCAGGTCACCGACGACAAGGCCGGCGTGCTCGCCGCGCTGAAGCCGTTCGTCTCCCTCTACATGGGCGGGATGGGGGCCAAGGAGCAGAACTTCCACAAGCGGGTCTTTGAGCGGATGGGGTACGCCGACCTCGCCGACCGCGTGCAGGAGCTCTACCTGGCGGGGCGCAAGGACGAGGCGACGGCACTCATCCCCGACGACCTGGTGGACGACATGCACATCGTCGGCACGGTCGGCGAGGTCCGCGAGCGGGTGGCCCAGTGGGAGGAGACGGGCGTGACCACGCTGCTGCTGAGCTGCCGGACGCCCGAGGAGGTCCGTCAGGTGGCCGATGTGGTCCCACGGCGCGGCTGAGCCGATGCGGTACGTCGTACTCCTGCGCGGCATCAACGTGGGCGGGCGGAACAAGGTGGCCATGCGGGCACTCCGGGAGCACCTCGACGACCACTTCGGGAACGTCCGCACCTACATCCAGACCGGCAACGTGCTGCTGGAGTCCGAACGGCCGGCCACGGAGGTCGCCGCCCACATCGAGCAGAGCCTGCCCTCCAGGTTCGAGCTGGACTCTGAGCTCATCCGCGTGCTGGTCCTCGACTCCGCGGCCTTCGGGTCGGTCCTCGACCAGGCGCCACCGGGGTTCGGGTCGGAACCCGAGCGGTACCGGTACGACGTGGGCTTCTACCTCGGTGTCGCAGCGGCTGACGTCGAGCCGCACATCCCCGTCAACCCCGAGGTCGACGACGTGAGCTGCGGTGACCTGGCCTTCTACCACCGGCGAGTGACCGCGCTCGCCTCACGGAGCCGGGTCTCGAAGATCATCGGCACGCCCGTCTACGCCGCCCTGACGATCCGGAACTGGCGCACCGTGACCGCGCTTGGGCAGATGCTCGAGGCCTGAATCAGTCGTCGAGGGGATCCGGCCCCTCGACATTGGTGGTCAGCGGGCCGGTGCCGGAGCGGGTGATCACCTCCTGCGAGGTGGTCGACCCGGAGTTGACCTCTCGGTGCACGACGTACCTGGGGATGCGGACGAAGTCGCCGGGCCCGGCATCGAGGGCCTGGGCGCCGCCGGGACCGAACTCGATGCGAACGGTGCCCTCGATGACGTAGACGGAGGTGTCGTGATCGCCGTGGTGGTGCCACCCGGAGGCCACCCCGGGCTCCGTGCGCACGAAGCCGGACCAGAGCCCGTCCACGGCGATGGCCTGCTCGCGCGTCTTTCCCGGCGTCGGGTCGGTGACCCGACGATCCTCGGGATGGACGCAGGTGACGTCGTCCGAATCGCTCATCGCGCCTTCCTTCCTCCGTGCCGAGCATCCTCACGCTACGCCGCTGTGGCTGTGGTCAGGCGGCGCACTCGAGCCCGAGCTCGATCGGCGAGTGCCAGATCTCGATGACGTGAGCCGGCCGGTGTCGTTCGGGAGGGCCTTGGTCGAGGGTCTCGCGCGGGAGCCGGCGGGTGCCGGTGTGGTCGACGAGGTAGAACGCGCCGTGCGGGTCGCGCCAGAGGTAGAGGCCGGGGTAGGGCTGCTGGACCTGCCACCGGCCGTGGGTCTTGATCCGGTGGTGCGGGATGGTCATCGGGCCGTAGTTGCCCACCCCGGTGACACCGCCCCGGGCGTGCGGCACGGTGTGGTCCACCTGCTTGGTCCGGGTAGTGCAGGAGGCGTAGGGAAAGGTGTCGGCCGGCGTCATCAGATGCACGGCCTGCCGATGTCGGTCCGGGATCTCGTAGGCGTCCACCGGCGCCTGGCCGGCGAGGTCGAGCACGGGCCGGACCGTGAACCGGGCCCGCGGCCCGAGCAGGTTGCGGACCCAGTCCTCGGTGACCGGGCCGTGGCCCTCGACGCGGGCGATGCCCTCACCGTCGGGGTGCCGGTAGGTGTGGACGTGGAGCTGGACCTCGGGGAGCAGGTCCGGGAGCTTCGTGTCGGGTTCGGCGCCGGGGTGGGCCATCAGCAGCAGGGCGTGCACCCGACGGTCGTCGTCGGTGGGGAGGTGCTCGGCGTCCGGCAGCGTCTGCGCGAGGTGCTGGGCGGCCGCGGTGACCGCGGCCTCGATCTGGTCGATGGTCGCGACGTCGGCGCGGATCAGGAACGACGCCATCCCGTGCGCCTCGCCGCGCAGCTTCTTCGCGAACCGTGCCGTGGCGGCTCGCTGCTCCTTCTCCCGGGCGACCTCGGGCGCGGCCTGGGCGACCTTGGCCTCGACCAGGGCCTCGAACCGGGGCCACGGGATCCGCCCGTCGGCGGACTCGGCGACCGCGGCGTCGACGTACGCCGCCTGCGCCAGGCTCAGGTCGCGCGTCTTCGCGGTCACGTGGCGGGCGTAGGAGGCGCGCACCTCCATGGCCCGGACCCGCGCCCACAGTTGTGGGTGCCGGTGGTGCAGGTCCTGGGCGTCGGCCATCAGCCGCGCGGCCGCATAGGGCGAGCGGCCGATCCGGGCGCCGAGCTCCGCGGCCGCGAACTCGGAGACCTCCGGCACGCCGTCGCCGCCCAGCCGTCGTGCCTGCTCCCGGCCCGGCTTCCCGGTCTCGGCGGGATCGAGCCGCTCCGCGGAGTGGAGGACCGACCAGTGGTAGGCCGCCCGGAGCAGGTCCACCTCCGCGCGGCGGGCCGCCTCGGCACGGGCGCCGGCGAAGTCGAGGACCTGGTCCTCCGACATGTCGTCGAGCGCCTGCATCTCGGGCATGGAGACAGTCAAACAGCGACCACCGACACTCGGACTCCAGGACCGGCGAGGTAGCGGGATGGCCTCGGCCCCTCGTCGTCGATCACGGGAGAACGCATGTCAGAGCTGCATGGACCCTCTGGGGGCGGCGCATCCGCCGACGCCTGGCTCACACCGACAGTCGCGGCGATCGCCGGCTTCACCATCGCAGTGCTGAGCCTGCTCACCAACGGCGCCTGGGTTCTCGCCCTGCAGAGCTTCATCGCCCGGGACGGCTCGAACGCCTTCGAAGACGTCGTCATGGCCACCGGGGTCACCCAGGGCCTGTTGGCGGTCACGGCGCTCGTCCTCGGCAGGCGCGGCCTCGCCTCGACCGCGGTCACGGCCCGCAACCTCGGGGGCGCCACGGCGGTCCTGGGCGTCCTCGGGCTGGTGGTCGCCTTCCTGACCGTCGTGGCTGGTCTGATCGCCGCCACCTGACCTGCGCTCAGGCGGGTTGGCGAACCAGGACGAAGGTAGTGGGCGGACCGTAGCCGGGTAGCGCTGGTTCTGGGCAGCGACTGCCAGCCGCCCGTCTGCCGATGAGCGGTCATTCGTTCAATGGCCGAAATAGGTTGCCGTCATGGTCTGCTACGTCAAGTCGGTCACCTTCGACTGCGAGGACGCACTCGTCGTCGCCGAGTTCTGGGCGGCGGCCCTCGGATCGAACGTGGACGAGGACAGCACCCGAGATCGAGCCTGGGTGGAGGCTCCCGGCTGGGGAGGGCCGAATCTCTGGTTCCAGCGCGTGCCTGAACGGAGGGCCGCGAAGAACCGGCAGCACTTCGATCTGCGTGCCGTTGGAGTGTTGCAGGACGAGTTGGATCGACTCGTTGCGTGCGGTGCCCGGATTCAGTCTCGGAGCGAGGACCTCGTTGTCATGACCGATCCGGAAGGCAACGAGTTCTGCGTCGAGCCATGACGAACAAACGCAAGCTCGGGCCGGCGGCCTACTCGCGCTGGGATGGTGGGCTCGACGTGCCCAGTCGACGATTCAGCTCACGCTTCCCACCCAGCCGCTGTAGAAGATCCCGAGCGCAGCCGCGACGCAGACGCCCGCAACGATCCAGAAGCGGATCACCACCGTCACCTGCTCCCATCCGAGCATCTCGAAGTGATGATGAAGCGGCGTCATGCGGAAGACTCTCCTGCCCACTCCCGTGGTGCGCCTGGTCAGCTTGAACCAAGAAACCTGGATCATCACCGACCCGGTGACGGCCACGTACAGGCCCCCGAGGACGACCAGAAGCAGCTCGGTGCGCGTCAGCACCGCGAACCCCGCCATGGCTGCCCCGAGGGCGAGGGAGCCCGTGTCTCCCATGATGATCTTGGCCGGAGATGCGTTCCACCACAGGAACCCGAAGCAGGCACCGGTCAGCGCGGCCGCGACCGTGGCCAGGTCCAGGGGAGAGGCGACCTGGTAGCACAAGCCGTCCGCCGGGCTCGCCGAGCCGCACAGGTGGTTGTTCTGCCAGATCCCGATGATGATGTAGGCGGCGAAGACCATCACGGCGCTGCCGGTGAGCAGGCCGTCGAGGCCGTCGATCAGGTTCGTGGCGTTGCTGGTCCCGCTCACCATGAACCAGATGAGCGCCAGCACGATCGCCGCCGGCAACGCCGGGCCGACGTCAGTGACGAGGGACAACCTGAGAGATGCAGGAGCGAGCCCGCCGTTCGACGGGGCGTGGAGAAGCGCCAGGAGTCCGAACGTGAGGCTGACCCCGGTCTGCCCCAGCAGCTTGGCCTTGCTCCGCAGACCGAGACTGCGCTGCTTCCGCACCTTGATGAAGTCGTCGAGGAAGCCCACCCCTGACATGCCCACCAGGAGGAAGAGCACCAGGAGCGCGGACCGTGAGGGTGCGTCGCCGGACACGAGCCGGGCGAGTCCGTAGCCGATCAGCACCGAGACCACGATCGCGGCGCCTCCCATCGTGGGAGTGCCGCGCTTGAGGTGATGCGTCTCCGGACCGTCGTCGCGGATCAGCTGACCCAGGCCCCAGGACGCGAACTGCGGGATCGCCCAGCGAGTGAGGAGCAACGACACCATGAGCGCGCACGTGCCGCTCAGCAGGATGGCAGTCAACCCGAGTCCGTACCGATCGTGTGGGTGCGTTCCATCGAGACCGTCACGGTCCGGGCGGCTCGCTCATCTTGGGCAGGAGCAGACACGAGACCACATCCGCCGGTGTGCATCAATCTCATCGACGTGTGTCGGTGCATCTTCGTCCGGGGCCGGCACTGGCCTAGAACTGAAACAGGTTCTAGTCTCGCGGCATGACCGACCTGTTCACCGGCACCCACAACGGACACCTGATGCTGGCGGCGCTGCGGCGACACCGGGACGAGCCCGTCATGTTCCTCGGCGAGACCACGCTCACCGGTGGTGAGACCGAGGCGCGGGTCAGCCAGTACGTCCAGGCCTTCGAGGCGCTCGGCGCCGGCCGCGGTGCCGGGGCCGCCCTGCTGGCGCTGAACCGGCCCGAGGTGCTGTTCATCCTCGGCGCGGGCCAGACGCAGGGCTACCGGCGGACGTCGCTGCACCCGCTGGGCTCGCTGGACGACCACGCCTACGTGCTGGACGACGCCGAGATCACGACGCTGGTCATCGACCCGGTGCCCACGTTCGTCGAGCGCGCCGTCGGGCTGCTCGAGAGGTGCCCCGGTCTGCGGCAGGTGCTGACCATCGGACCGGTGCCCGACGAGCTCGCCGAGACCGCGGCGTCCGGGGGCCGCTCGTGCGCGGACCTCGCGGCGAAGGCGGCGACGTTCGACCCGCAGCGGCTGGAGGCGGTCACGCTGCCGCCCGACCACGTCGTGTCGATCACCTACACCGGCGGCACCACCGGCAAGCCGAAGGGCGTCATCGGCACCGCCCGCACCATGGCGACGATGACCCAGATCCAGCTCGCCGAGTGGGAGTGGCCCGAGTCGCCCCGGTTCCTGATGTGCACGCCGCTCTCGCACGCGGGGGCGGCGTTCTTCGTGCCGACGGTGATCAAGGGGGGCACGCTGCACGTGCTGGCGAGGTTCGACCCAGCCGAGGTGCTGCGCACCATCGAGGAGCAGCGGATCACCGCCACGATGCTGGTGCCGTCGATGCTCTACGCCCTGATGGACCACCCCGACTCGCGGACGCGGGACCTCTCCTCGCTCGAGACCGTCTACTACGGCGCCTCCGCGATCAACCCGGTGCGCCTGCAGGAGGCGATCGAGCGGTTCGGCCCGATCTTCGCCCAGTACTACGGCCAGTCCGAGGCGCCGATGGTGATCAGCTACCTGGCCAAGGGCGACCACGTCGTCTCGACAGGCTCGACCCCCGGCCGGCTCTCCTCGTGCGGGCGGCCCTCGGCGTTCCTGCGCACCGCCCTGCTCGGTGAGGACGGGCGGCCCGTCGCGGTGGGGGAGCCGGGCGAGATCTGCGTGGCGGGCCCGCTGCTGGCGGGCGGCTACTGGAAGCTCCCGGACACCACCGCCGAGACGTTCCGCGACGACGGCTGGATGCACACCGGCGACGTGGCGCGGGAGGACGAGGACGGCTTCTGGTTCATCGTCGACCGCACCAAGGACATGATCGTCACCGGCGGGTTCAACGTCTTCCCCCGCGAGGTCGAGGACGTCGTGGCCGAGCACCCGGCGGTCGCCCAGGTCGGCGTCATCGGCACCCCCGACGAGCGCTGGGGGGAAGCGGTCACCGCGGTCGTGGTGCTGCGTCCGGGCCACGAGCTCGACGAGGCGCTGGCGGCGGACATCAAACAGCTGGTGAAGGTTCGCAAGGGCGCGGTCCAGGCACCCAAGCAGGTGATCGCCGCGGAGTCGCTGCCGCTGACCGGCCTCGGCAAGCCCGACAAGAAGGCGCTGCGCGCGCAGTTCTGGACCGGCGCACGCGCCGTGGGCTGACTGTGCCCGCGTGCCTACCCTGACGAGGTGAGCTCCCCGTACGCCGCGCCTGCGGCCGCCGTCGTGGCTGCGGCCTGCCTGCTCGTTTCCTGCAGCGGACCGGCCGCGGAGGACGCCGGTGGCCCGGACGCCGGTGGCCGGGCACCAGGGGTGAGCGCGGCGCCGAGCCCGTCCGGGGCCACGTCGGCGACGGTCCCGTCCGGGCGGCCGGAGGTGCTGGCGACCCAGCTCGCGCGCGCCGCGGCAACGCTGCGGGACCCGGACGCCGCGGCGGCCGAGCAGCAGCGCGCCGGCGAGCTGCAGCAGCTCGCCGTACGCGGCCTGGCCACGGGCTCCGACCGGTTCGAGGACCGGGTGACGGGTCGGCTGGACCGCCCTACGGCGCTCGTCACCCGAGCGAGCGTCCGGGCCTCCCGACTGCTCGGTGCCATGACCGCTCCGGAGCCCCGGCTGCCGCGCTGGCGCATCGTCGCGCCGGCTCCGCCCGGGGAGCTCCTCGGCTACTTCCGGGCCGCCGAGCGGCGCACCGGTGTGCCATGGACCTATCTGGCCGCGATCAACCTGGTCGAGACGCGCATGGGCCGGATCCGCGGCACCAGCACCGCCGGGGCACACGGGCCCATGCAGTTCATCCCGGCCACCTGGGCGGCGTACGGCGCGGGCGGCGACGTCAATGATCCGGGCGACGCCATCCTCGGCGCGGCGCGCCTGCTGAGGGCCAACGGCGCGCCGGGTGACATGGCCGGGGCGCTGTGGCACTACAACCAGTCACGCAGCTACGTGCGGGCTGTGAGCGCGTACGCCCACAGCATGCAGGTGGCGGACTGGGCCTACCGCGGCTACTGGCACTGGCGGGTGCTCTACAGCCAGCGGCGGGGCACCTACGTGCTCCCCGTCGGCTACCCGGACCGTCGGGCCGTGCTCCTGCCGGAGGACTGACGCGCATGGCGCACCAGGTGAACCGGATCGACTACCGCGGGGCGTTCTGGTTCCCGGTCGGGCCGGACGAGCTGTGGCGGACCATCGAGCGCTTCGACCGGTTCGAGTCCTGGTGGGACTGGCTGCGGGACTTCCGCACCGACAGCGACGCGCTGGTCGCGGGCAACGTCCTGCACGCGACCGTCGTCCCTCCCGTCCCCTGGCGGCTGAGCATGGACATCCGGCTGGAGAGGTCGCAGCGGCCGCACCTGCTGGAGGCCGTGGTCGCCGGCGACGTGGGCGGCAGCGCGGTGTTCCGGCTGGAGCCCGACGACGACGGGACCCTGGTGGCGGTGGTCTGGTCGCTGGAGATGCTGAGCCGGCCACTGCGCCTGGCAGCGATCGTCGCGTACCCGCTCATGCGCTGGGGGCACGACCGCGTCGTGGAGATGGCGGTCGCCGGGTTCCGCCGGCGAGCCCTGGACGGCAGCCCGACGTGACGGGCGCGCGTGCCAGGCGGGGCCGAGAGCAGCTCGGCTCAGGTCGCGCCGCCGGGCGACCGATGAATGACACATGCGATGGTCGATCCAGGTGTCGGTGCGCCTGCTCCTTGCTGCCGTGACGGCGGCGCTGCCGATGACTGCTCTGGCAGGTTGTGGCGCCGAGACCGGGGCACGGACGGTCACCACCACGACCACGAAGCCCTCTGCCTCCACACCTGCCACTGATTCGCCGTCGGTGGCCACCGCATCTCCGGCAACCATGAGCACGGTGCAGGCGTACGACCTCCTCGCGGAGGAGTCCGCCCGGTTCGTCGCCGCCGCTGAGGCCGCCGAGGAGTCGAACCCGGACGCGGATCCGCAGACGGCCGAGGAGCTGCTCGCACTGATCGACTACACGTTCGCCGACGGGGTGGCGCTGTCGGTCTACGACGAAGAACACGTCTGCTTCACCGGCCCGGAATCGACGTACCTGGCACTGTCCGAGCGCGAGAACGACCTGCGGCGCATCTTCGGCACGGGGGAGTGCGCCTATGACGACGGAGACGTCGTGCTCGAGGTCACCTTCGTACCCGGTGCGCGCCTGCGCGTGGAGGAGCGCGTCCTGGAGGGGAAAGGCCTCGCCGAGCAGATCCCGGCACTCGGTGGCTTCGTCGACGCGCTCAACAAGGCACTGGACGGCGGCGGGCCCCAAGGTGACGTGACCGGGAACGGAGCCCACCGCTGACCGGATCCGCGTCGAGCCCCCGGCGGGAGGGCGGTCAACGACCCCGGAAGACCGGCTGCCGCTTCTCGGCGAAGGCGCGCGGCCCCTCCTTGGCGTCCTCGGAGGCGAAGACCGCGGCACCCACGGCCGCGTCGTCCTTCCAGCAGTCGTCCTCGTGCCGGCCCTCGGAGTCGCGCATCGTCCTCAGCACGGCCTGGACGGCGAGCGGTCCGTTGGCCGCGATCATGCCGGCGATCTCGTGCGCCTTCTCGAGCGCGCTGCCGTCCGGCACGACGTGCCCGATGAGGCCGATCTCCTTCGCCTCCGGCGCCTTGATGTGGCGCCCGGTGAGCAGCAGGTCCGCGGCGACGGTGTACGAGATCTGGCGCACCAGTCGCACCGCCGAGCCGCCGAGCGGGTAGAGGCCCCAGCGCGGCTCGGACACGCCGAAGCGGGCCGACTCCCCGGCGACCCGGATGTCGGTGGCCTGGAGGATCTCGGTGCCACCCGCGATCGCGGCGCCCTCGACGGCCGCGACCAGCGGCTTGGTCAGCCGGAAGCCCTTGAGCAGGCTCTTGATCGCCGAGGGGTCGAACGCGCCGGACTCGAAGCTGTCCGACGGGGCCGACTGCGACATCGCCTTCAGGTCGGCGCCCGCGCAGAAGCTGCCCCCGGCCCCGGTCAGGATCGCGACCCGGACGCTGTCGTCGGAGTTCACCCGGTCCCACGCCTCGCTCATGATCGCGAGCATCTCCCCGGAGAGGGCGTTGCGGCTCTCGGGACGGTTCATGGTCACCACGAGCGTGTGGCCGACCTGCTCGACCAGGCAGTGGGGGGCGGTCTCGGCGGGGGAGCTCATGGTCGCGATGCTAGCCACTAACAAGAACGTGTTCTAGTCTTGCCCGCGTGGCCCTGAACATCGCAGACCTCTTCGAGCACGCGGTCGACGCGGCCGCCGACAAGTCCGCGCTGCAGGTCGAGGACCGGACGGTCACCTACGCCGAGCTCGAGGCCGAGGCCAACCGGCTCGCACACTTCCTGGCCTCCCGGGGCGTGGGCGTCGGGGACCACGTCGGCGTCTACGCCAAGAACAGCGTCGAGCACGTCGTCGCGCTGCTCGCGATCTTCAAGATCCGGGCCGTCGCGATCAACGTCAACTACCGCTACGTCGAGGGCGAGCTCGACTACCTCTTCGAGAACGCCGACCTGGTGGCGCTGGTCCACGAGCGCCCCTACGCGCCGCTGGTCGCCGCCTGTGCCCGCAAGCGTCCCGACCTGCACACCGTCGTGGTGATGCCCGACCCGTCGGACCCGGGCAACGCCGCCGACACCACGGCGTACGACGGCGTCCCGTGGGCCGACGCCCTGGCGGGGCAGGGCGCCGAGCGCGACTTCGGCGCGCGCAGCCCGGACGACCTCTACATCGTCTACACCGGTGGCACCACCGGGTACCCCAAGGGCGTCATGTGGCGCCACGAAGACTTCTGGCGGGTGCTCGGCGGCGGCATCGACTTCATGACCGGCGAGCCGCTGACCGAGCACGACCAGTCGAAGCAGGCCGCCCAGGACGGCCGGATGGTGACCTTCCCGCTCAGCCCGCTCATGCACGGTGGCGCCCAGGCCGCCCTCCTGATGCACCTGTTCGCGGGGCACCTGACGATCCTGGAGCCCAGGTTCGACCCGGTCCGCACCTGGCAGATCATCGAGCGCGAGGGCGTCCAGCTGATCTTCATGACCGGGGACGCGATGGCACGCCCGCTCATCGAGGCCTACGAGGCGGGGAGCTACCACTGCCCGAGCCTGGTCGCGGTCTCCAGCAGTGCCGCGATCTTCAGCCGCGCGGTCAAGGAGCGCTGGATGGCGGCGTTCCCGAACACGTTCTTCACCGACTCGGTCGGCGCCTCGGAGACCGGCTTCCAGGGCACGGGGCTGCAGGACCAGGAGTCGATCAAGGGCGAGGGCGCACTGGTCTCCCTCGGCGCCGGGAGCGTCGTGCTCGACGACGCCGACCGGGTCCTCGACACCGCCACGCACGTGGGCGCGGTGGGCCGGCTGGCGCGCGCGCACCACGTCCCGGTCGGCTACTACAAGGACCCCGAGAAGTCCGCCCGGACCTTCATCGAGATCGACGGGGTGCGCTACTCCGTGCCCGGCGACTTCGCCCGGATCGAGCCGGACAACAAGGTGACCCTGCTCGGGCGCGGGTCGAACTGCGTCAACACCGGTGGGGAGAAGGTCTACCCCGAGGAGGTGGAGATGGCGATCAAGGCGCACCCGGCGGTGTACGACGCGCTCGTGGTCGGGCTGCCCGACGACAAGTACGGCCAGGCCGTGGCCGCGGTCGTGCAGCCCCGGGCGGGCGAGACGGTCGAGCTCGACGAGCTCCGGAGCTTCCTGCGGGCCTCGCTGTCGGGCTACAAGCTGCCGCGCAGCCTGGCCCTCGTCGACGAGGTCCCCCGCAACGCGACGGGCAAGGCCCAGTACCCCCGGGCCAGGGAGCTCGCCCTGGCCGCCACCACGATGGCAGGAGCCTGATGCGCAGCCCGCTCTGCGATGCCTTCGGCATCGACCACCCGATCTTCGCGTTCACCCCGTCCGAGCACGTCGCCGCGGCGGTGTCGCGGGCCGGTGGCCTCGGCGTCCTGGGATGCGTCCGGTTCAACGACACCGACGAGCTGGAGCGCACCCTGGGCTGGCTCGACGACAACACCGACGGCAAGCCGTACGGCGTGGACGTCGTGATGCCGATGAAGGTCCCCACCGAGGGCACGTCGGTCGACCTGCAGGCGATGATCCCGCCCGAGCACCTCTCCTTCGTGGAGCGCACGCTGCAGCAGCTCGGCGTACCCCCGCTGCCCGAGGGTGAGGGGCGGGCCGGGGTGCTCGGCTGGCTCCACTCGGTGGCGCGCTCCCACGTCGACGTGGCGCTGGCCCACCGGCCGGTGCTGATCGCCAACGCGCTCGGCTCGCCGCCGCTCGACGTCATCGAGAAGGCCCACGAGCACGGCGTCAAGGTGGCCGCGCTGGCCGGCGCCGCGAAGCACGCGCTGTCGCACGTCGCCAACGGCGTCGACGTGATCGTCGCCCAGGGCTACGAGGCCGGCGGCCACACCGGCGAGATCGCGAGCATGGTGCTGACCCCCGAGATCGTCGACGCGGTCGGGCCGGACGTGCCCGTCCTCGGCGCCGGCGGGATCGGCTCCGGGCGGCAGATCGCGGCTTCGATGGCGCTCGGCGCGCAGGGCGTGTGGACCGGGTCGATCTGGCTCGGCACCGAGGAGTACCAGAACCTCCAGTCCAACGAGGGCTGGACCGAGGCGTTCACCCGGGCGACCTCCAGCGACACCGTGCGCACCCGCATCTACACCGGCAAGCCGGCCCGGCTGCTGAAGACGAGGTGGACCGAGGCGTGGGCGGCCGACGACGCCCCCGAGCCGCTGCCGATGCCGCTGCAGAACCTCCTGGTCGCCGAGGCGCACAACCGGATCAACGCCTCCGGCGACCCGGACGTGATCTCGATGCCGATCGGCCAGATCGTGGGCCGGATGAACGAGGTCCGTCCCGTCGCCGAGGTGATGGCCGACCTGGTGAGCGGCTTCGCCGACGCCGTGGCCAGGCTCGACAAGCTCCGGGCCTGAGGGGTCCGCGGTCCGGTGAGCTCGTCCGTACTCTTCGCGGCTCCCGCTCGTTGACGTGGTCATGGACAGCAGCCGTCGTGCCCGCACCGCCGCCCTCCGACGCCTCGGTGTCGTCACCGCAGCCCTCGCCGCGTGCTGTGCCGGGGTGGTCGTCTCCGGTGTGATGTCGGCGACCGGATCGTCGTTCCCGGCGGCCACGCCGGAGGCCCGGTGCGGGGCGGGCGCCCGGCCGGAGACCGACATCCAGGGTCGGGTGCCGCAGTCGGACTACGACTCGGGGCGGGCGGCCAAGGGCTACCGGTGCAACACCCGGCAGGTCTCGCACCAGGGCCGGACCGGCGGCTTCAAGGTGCTCCGGTACACCGACGCCAGGGGCCACACCTGTGCGTTCTACGACTCCACCCTGCTGTTCCCGAAGGACGCTCCCTTCCAGTTCACGTCCGGCGAGGGGCTCGGCGTGGTCGTCCTGGACATGGACGACCCGGCGCAGCCTCGGAGGACCGCCAACCTCCAGACGCTCGGCATGGACACCCCGCACGAGTCGGTGCTGCTGAACCAGCGGCGCGGCCTGCTCGGCGCCGTCTCCGGCAATCCGGGGACCGAGCCCGGCGTGCTCGACCTGTACGACGTGAAGACCAGCTGCCGGCACCCCGAGCTGCTGTCCTCGACGCCGACCGCGCTGCTCGGGCACGAGAGCGGCTGGTCGCCCGACGGGCTGACCTTCTACGCCTCGAGCACCGGCGGCCAGACCCTGGTGGCCATCGACCTGACCGACCCCACCGCGCCGAAGCCGATCTTCGAGCAGTCGGGGGTGAACTACCACGGCATGCGGGTCTCCGCCGACGGCCGCACGCTCTACGTCGCGAACATCGGCAACTCGGGCGCGGGCGCCCGCTTCTCCTCCGGCGGCCTCCGGATCATCGACGTCAGCGAGATCCAGGACCGCCAGCCCGATCCCCAGGTGCGGGTCATCAAGGACCTCACCTGGCCCGAGCACTCGATCCCGCAGGTGCCGCAGCCGTTCACCCGCAACGGCCGCGATTACCTGCTCGAGGTCGACGAGTACGCCAACTACTCGCTCACCGCCGGCGTGGACCAGGCGAATGCGCCGGTGGGGGCCGCCCGCATCATCGACGTGACCGACCCCGAGCAACCGACGATCGTCTCCGACCTGAGGCTCCAGGTGCACCAGCCGTCGGCACGCGAGGGCGACGAGAAGAACGACCCGGGCGCGGACATCCCGGTGCAGGGGTACGCCGCGCACTACTGCTCGGTGCCCTACGTGAAGGACCCGGAGGTCGTCGCCTGTTCGATGATCCTGTCCGGGCTGCGGGTGTTCGACATCAGCCGCCTGGCGGAGCCCCGCGAGGTCGGCTACTTCAACAGGCCGCTGACCGGCACGCGCCCGGACAACCCCAGCGCGATGGGCGCCTTCGCGATGTCCCAGCCCGCCTGGGACGTGAAGCGCCACTCGATCTGGTACTCCGACGGCAACACGGGCTTCTACGACGTCCGGCTCACCAACGGGGCGGGCAGCCTCCTCGACCGCTGAGGGGGCTCGGGGTCGTCATGCCGGTTCTGCAGCCAGCGCCCGGCCCACGGCCAGCGCCTGCTGGGTCGCGCCGCCGTGCAGGAACTCGAAGCGCTTGGCGCTGGTGAAGTAGCGATGCGCCTCGCCGTCGAGGTCGATGCCGACGCCGCCGTGCACGTGCACCGTGGTGTGGGCGAGCCGGTGGCCCGCGTCGGCGGCCCAGAGCTTCGCGGTGGCCAGCTCGGTGTCCGCGGGCAGGCCTTCCTCGAGCCGCCACGCGGCCTGCCACAGGGTCAGGCGCTGGCCGAGGACGTCGATGTAGCCGTCGGCGAGGCGCTGCGAGACGGCCTGGAAGGTGCCGATCGGGCGACCGAACTGCTCGCGCGTCCCCGCGTACGCCGCGGTCAGACGCAGCGCCCCCTCGGTGATGCCGAGCTGCTGCGCCGACGCCGCGAGCAGGAGCAGCTGACGGAGCCGGTGGGCCGCGTTCCCGTCCGCGGCGCCCAGGAGCCGGTCGCCGCCGACCGGGACGCCGTCCAGGTCGAGGCGGGCGACGGTGTCGCCGTCGGAGATGCGCTGGCCGAGGACGCGGACCCCGGCGTCGTCGGGCCGCACCAGGAAGACGGCCACGCCCGTGGGGGTGTCCGCGGGGACCAGGAACGCGTCGGCGTACGTGCCGGCGGGGACGACGGTCTTGGCGCCGGTGACCCGCCAGCCGTCTCCGTCGCTCGCCGCCGTGGTGGCCGGCCGCTCGGGGGCGAACGCGAGATCCTCGGCCAGCGCCGCGGTGAGGACCCGGGCACCCGTCGCCGCGTCCGGAAGCCATGCCCGCCGCTGCGCGTCGGTGCCGACCTCGGCGACCAGTCGCGCGGCCGGGCCGTGCACCGCGAGCGGCACGGGCGCCACGGTCCGACCGACCGCGACCAGCACCCGGCACAGCTCCAGCAGCCCGAGGCCGGCGCCGTCGTGCTCCTCGGGCAGCCAGAGCCCGAGCAGCCCGGCCCGGCCGAGCCGTGCCCACAGCTCGCGGTCGAAGCGGTCGCCCGCCTGCTCGACCGCCCGCATCCGCTCGCCGGTGGTGCCGTCCGCCAGGATCCGCGAGGCCAGCTCGGCCGCTTCGTCCTGCTCGGGGGTGAAGCTGAAGTCCATGTCTCTCCCTCGGTGATCGAGCTCTCCTCGGTGATCGAGCTTGTCGAGATCCTCAGCGTCTCGCCGCGGGCAGGCCGAGCCCGACGTAGCCGATGATGTCCCGCTGGATCTCGTTGGTGCCGCCGCCGAACGTCATCACCAGCGCCGAGCGGTGGTAGCGCTCGAGCCGCCCCGCGAGCACCGCGCCCTCGGAGTCGCCGGTGACCGCGGCGTTCGGGCCGACGACCTCCATCAGCGTGCGGTACACCTCGGTGGCCAGCTCGGAGCCGTAGATCTTGGTGGCCGACGCCTCGGCGGGGGAGAGCGCGACCCTGGCGTCCGCGTCGGCGGCGAGCTTCCAGTTGACCAGGGTGAGCGCCTCGGTCCGGGCGTGGGCGCGACCGAGCGCGACCTGCACCCACTCGGCGTCGATCACGCGCTCGCCGTTCGCGGCCTTGGTGTCCTGCGCCCAGCGACGCACCAGCGCGATGGAGTGCGTCAGGGGCGCGGACGACGTGAGCGCGACGCGCTCGTGGTTGAGCTGGTTCGTCATCAGCGCCCAGCCGCCGTTCAGCTCGCCGACCAGGTTCCCGACCGGCACCCGGACGTCCTCGTAGTACGTCGCGCTGGTGCCGACCCCGGCGACCGTGTGCACCGGCGTGTACGAGAAGCCTGTGGCGTCCGCCGGGACGAGGATCATCGACAGCCCCTTGTGACGCGGGAGGCCGGGGTCGGTGCGGCAGGCGAGCCAGATCCAGTCGGCGTACTGGATCAACGAGGTCCACATCTTCTGGCCGTTGATGACCCACTCGTCGCCCTCGCGGACCGCCCGGGTCCGCAGCGAGGCGAGGTCGGTGCCGGAGCCCGGCTCGGAGTAGCCGATCGAGAAGTGCAGGTCGCCGGCGAGGATGCGGGGGAGGAAGTAGTCCTTCTGCTCGTCGGTGCCGAAGCGCATGATCGTCGGACCGACGGTGTTCAGCGTGAGGTACGGGACCGGGACGCCGGCCACGGCCGCGGCGTCGGTGAAGATCAGCTGCTCGACCATCGAGCGCGCCTGCCCGCCGTACTCCTCCGGCCAGCCGATGCCGAGCCAGCCGTCGCTGCCGAGCTGCCGGATCACGTCGCGGTAGACGTGGGAGTCGCCGAACTCGCCGGTGGCCGACGCCAGGCCGGCGCGGACCTCGGGGGTGACGAGGGCGGCGAAGTAGTCGCGGAGCTCCTCCCGGAGGGCGATCTGCTCGGGTGTGAGGGCGACGTGCATGTGGTAAAACTATAACGTGTTCTCGTTTTGGTCCACAGCAGCTCACCGGCACTGGAGGCACGCCCGATGACGGACACCCGAGGAAGCGTGAGAGCCCTCGACCGGGGCACGCCGCCCGAGCGGTTCGCGCGCGGCTGGCACTGCCTCGGCCTCGCCCGGGGCTTCGAGGACGGTGGGCCGCACGCGGTGGAGGCCTTCGGCGGCAAGCTCGTCGTCTGGTCCGACACCCGGGGCGAGCTGCACGTCCTGGACGGCTACTGCCGGCACATGGGCGGGGACCTCACCCGGGGGACGGTCAAGGGCGACGAGATCGCCTGCCCCTTCCACGACTGGCGGTGGGGAGGTGACGGGAAGTGCAAGGCGATCCCGTACGCCCGCCGGGTGCCGCTGCGGGCGCGGACCCAGAAGTACGCCTCGGTCGTGCGCAACGGCCAGCTGCTGGTCTGGCACGACGTCGAGGGTTCCGCTCCCGACCTGGAGATCCTGCCCCCGGAGCTGGAGGGGATCGGCACCGACGCGTGGACCGACTGGACGTGGGAGGTCATCGACGTCCCGAACGCGCACTGCCGCGAGATCATCGACAACGTCGTCGACATGGCGCACTTCTTCTACATCCACTTCGCGTTCCCGACGAAGTTCCGCAACGTCTTCGAGGACCACATGGCCACCCAGTTCATGGAGTCGACCGGTCGACCGGACATGGCGGGCGAGGGGTACGGAGACGAGGACCTGGTCCTGAAGTCGGAGGCCACCTACTACGGGCCGTCGTACATGGTGAACTGGCTCAACACCGACTACAAGGGCTTCAACACCGACGTCGTCCTGGTCAACTGCCACGTGCCGACGTCCGAAAGGTCCTTCAAGCTGCAGTACGGCCTGTGCGTCCGCAAGCCCGAGGGCGTGGACGAGGAGACCGCGAGCTACATCGCCACGCGCTACTCCGACATGTTCGGCGACGGCTTCATGCAGGACGTGGCGATCTGGCTGGACAAGGCGCCGGTCCAGAACCCGCTGCTGTGCGAGGAGGACGGGCCGGTCTACCAGCTGCGGCGGTGGTACGAGCAGTTCTACGTCGACCGGGCCGACGTCACGCCCGAGATGACCGAGCGCTTCGAGTTCGAGGTCGACACCACCAAGGCCAACGAGTACTGGCGTGAGGAGGTCGCCGCCAACCTCGCGAGGAAGGCCGAGGAGGACTCGGCACCGGCGGCCGACGCCTCCCCTTCGCCGGACGACGCCTCCCCTTCGTCGGTCGAGCCTGTCGAGACCCAGCGCTGATGGCCTCCTTCGTCCCCACCAGCGCGGAGACGCTGGAGGACCAGCGGCTCTACACGCGGGCGCGGCTGGTGGAGGTCGCGTGCCTCGACTGCCTGGCCCGGGTCGGGGTCAAGAAGAACTCCGAGCACCACACCTCCATCCAGTGGACGGACCGGGCGCTCACCGACTGCCAGGAGTTCGCGAGGATGGCGGGCGAGCCCGGTGGTCGCCGGGTGTACGCCGGGTGCTCGCGGCTGTCCGCGAGCATCGACGCTGCGGTGCGTGAGGGTACGGTCCCGGTCGGTGCCGAGGACGGCTACTGAGGAGGACGGCTACTGATGAGCAACCTGGACACCGAGTCCTTCGAGCCCCCGTCGTTCGGGCTCAGGGTCGTGGACGTGGTCGAGGAGACCGCCGACGCGCACTCGATCACCCTCGAGGTGCCCGCGGAGCATGCGGCGAAGTTCGGCTACCGGCCCGGCCAGTTCCTGACCGTGGCGGTGCCGAGCGACCGCACCGGCGTGGCGGCGCGCTGCTACAGCCTTTGCAGCAGCCCGACCGGCGGCGCGGAGGAGCGGCTCACGATCACCGTCAAGCGCACCGCCGACGGCTACGCCTCGAACTGGATCTGCGACAACCTCCGCGAGGGGGACACGCTGAGGGTGCTGCCGCCGAGCGGGATCTTCACCCCGGAGTCGCTGGACCACGACCTCCTGCTCCTCGCCGGCGGGTCGGGGATCACCCCGGTCATGTCGATCACCCGCACCGCGCTGGCGCAGGGGAGTGGCCGGGTCGTGCTGTTCTACGCCAACCGCGACGAGCGCTCGGTCATCTTCGCCGGCGAGCTGGCCCGGCTGGCGGCCGAGCATCCGGACCGGCTGCTCGTCGTGCACTGGCTGGAGTCCGTGCAGGGGCTGCCCGGGCAGGACCAGCTGCGGGCGTTCGCCGCGGCGTACTCGACGTACGAGGCGTTCGTCTGCGGGCCCGCCCCCTTCATGAAGGTCGCCGTGGGGGCGCTCAAGGAGCTCGGGTTCCCGCGGGCCAGGCGGCACCAGGAGAAGTTCGTCTCGCTGGGCGGCAACCCGTTCGGCGACCTGCACGAGCAGGAGACCGCCGAGCACGAGATCCACGACGCGGAGTCCGACCCGGACGACCCGGACTGCGCGGACGAGGCCCAGGAGCCGGGGCCGGCAGGTCCGGTCAAGCTCGAGGTCGAGCTCGATGGTGCGGACCACACCTTCGACGACTGGGCGCCGGGCACGAAGCTGCTCGAGCACCTCGAGGCGAAGGGCGTGAAGGCGCCGTACTCCTGCCGCGAGGGGGAGTGCTCCGCCTGCGCGGTGCGCCTGCTCGAGGGCGAGGTCCGGATGCTGCACAACGACGTCCTGGAGCAGGAGGACCTCGACGAGGGCATCCGGCTGGGCTGCCAGTCGGTCCCGGTGACCGACCACGTCAAGGTCACCTACCACTGAGGACTGCCGGTCGCCCCCGAGCCGTCGGGTACGCTCACGAGGCGCGTTTGAGCCGTGGCCACGGCGGGAACGCTGAGATCTCGAGCGCCCCCTATCCCCCCGGAGTCCCCGCATGCTCGTGTTCGGGCTGATCGCCGTCAACGCGGCAGTCTTCATCATCGTGTCCGTCGCGTACTGGAAGATCGAGGCCGCGCCGATGGCGCGGTACTCCCGGCTACGACAGCTCCAGCGCCGGCTCGCCGAGCTGCACAAGCACCCCGACCGAGTCACGATGCAGGACGTCGGGATGCTGCTCGCCGCGGAGCTCCCGGCCGGCCGCGCGGCCTCGGTGTGCGCGTCCGCGGAGGCCCGGGGCGTCCCCGCCCTGGTGCTGTGGACCTGGATCGACCTGTACGACGCCGAGCTGGTGGCGCTGGCCGTGGAGTCCGGCATGACGCGCGACGAGATGGTGCACCGGGTGGCGACCGGGACGGCCCCGGACCGGGGCTCGCTGCAGATCTTCGCGGCGCTGCGTGCCGGCGGTCTAGTCCGGCTGCAGCCGCAGGGGTAGGAGGCGCCCGGAACGGGAAGGCTCCGCTCGAGCGCCCCAACCCCCCTCAGGAGCCTCCATGCTCGTTGCCGGCCTGATCCTCGTGAACGCCGCCGTCATCGGCGTGTGCTCCATCGCGTACTGGGCGGTCGGTGCCGCCCCCCGCTCGGGCGACTCGCATCGGCGTCAGCTCGAGCGGCGCCGCAGCCTCCTCCGTGAGAACCCCGACCAGGTCACCTCGCTCGACGTCGAGCTGCTGCTCGCCGAGTCGATGCCCTGCGCACGCGCCGCAGAGGTCTGCCAGACCGCGCGTGCGCACCACATCCCCGCGCTGGTGCTGTGGACCTGGGTCGAGCTGTACGACGCCGAGCTCGCGGCCCTCGCGGTCGAGTCCGGCATGACTCGCGACGAGATGGTGCACCACATGACGACCGGGACGGCCCCGGACCGGCGCTCCCTGGAGATCTTCGCGGCGTTCCGCGGGGCTGTCGCCTCCTAGGCCGTCGCTCCCGATGGCCGATGCCTCACCAGCCGCGGGCGCGCCACTCCGCGAGGTGGGGCCGCTCGGCACCGATGGTCGAGTCGTTCCCGTGCCCGGGGTAGAACCAGGTGTCGTCCGGGAGCCGCTGGAAGACCTTGGTCTCGACGTCGTCGATGAGCTGCACGAATGCCGCCTCGTCACCGAAGGTGTTGCCGACCCCACCGGGGAACAGGGAGTCGCCGGTGAAGAGGTGCGGGTGCCCGCCCGGGTCGTCGTACAGCAGCGCGACGGAGCCGGGCGTGTGGCCGGCGAGCGCGATGACCTCGAGGGTGCAGTCGCCGACGGCGATCGTGTCGCCCTGCCGGACCTCGCGGGTCACGGGCACGCCGGTCTGCTCGGTGATCGCCGCGGCGTCCGGGGCGCCGGCCACGACCGCGGCGCCCGTGGCCGCGACCACGTCGGCGAGGGCCCGGTGGTGGTCCCAGTGCTGGTGGGTGGTGACCACCGTGGAGATTCCGGCGTCGCCGAGCAGCGGGAGCAGCCGGTCCGGCTCCGCAGCCGCGTCGACGAGCACCTGCTCGCCGGTCGCGTGGCACCGGAGCAGGTAGCAGTTGTTGGACATCTGCTGGTCGACGGCCAGCTTGGTGATGGTCAGCGCCCCCAGCTCGCGGACGTCGGGGGAACCTCCCGGCTCCACGTCTCCCGTGTAGGTCACCATGCCCCGATTCCCGGCAGCCCGCCGTCGTCGCTCGTCAGTCCGTCCCCCGTGCCCCGGCCGGTCAGCCACCACGCGAGGTCGGCGCTCGTCCCCGACACGGTAGGCCCTGAGCCCGAACCGAAGGTCCAGGACCGGTCGGTGTCGGTGGCTCGCGCCGTGAACGGACTGTCCCAGGCCTCGCGCTTGGCCATCGAGTCGATGACCGCGCACGCGAACCCCGGGTCCCAGTGGGCACGGGTGTAGCCGGCGTCGAGGTCCGCATGGTGGATCTCCAGCTCGCGCATCCGCATGTCGGGCACCGAGGCCGTCCGGAAGGTGCGGCCGCCGGGCACCCGCTCGATCGGGGTGGATCCCGCGTCCTCGGGGACGGCGGCGAGCGCGTCGGCGAAGTCGGTGGTGGCGGCGAGGAGCCGGGTCCGCAGCTCCCCGGGGTCCGCCTGCGCGAGGTCCTCGATGTCCTGGTCCCGCGCCTCCTGCGAGGGGTACATGGGGATCTGCTCGCCCTGGACGATCCCGCCCAGCGCGCCGGACAGCCCCTCCGCGTTCAGGATCAGGTGGGCCACCACGTGGGACCGGGTCCAGCCGGGGAGACCGCTGGGCTCCGCCCAGGCGGCGTCCTCGAGGCGGTCGACGGTGCGGATCAGGCGTTGGGCGGCCTCGGCGAGGAGCGAGGAATCGGCGTACGGAGACGGCATGGGGCCCATCCTGTCGTGCGGCGTACGTCACTTCCAGCCCCCGCGCGCTCACCCGCTCGGGTGCTTGATGGCCGGAGTGTCGGTGCCGCGTGCCATTGTTGGGACCGTTCGAATTCGACGCCGACCAATCCAGGGGATCGCCAGTGGCGGAGCAGCTGATCATCCGTGGGGCCCGGGAGCACAACCTCAAGGACGTCTCCCTCGACCTGCCCCGGGACTCCCTCATCGTCTTCACCGGGCTGTCCGGCTCGGGCAAGTCCTCGCTGGCGTTCGACACCATCTTCGCCGAGGGCCAGCGGCGGTACGTCGAGTCGCTGTCGGCGTACGCACGCCAGTTCCTCGGCCAGATGGACAAGCCCGACGTCGACTTCATCGAGGGCCTCTCGCCCGCGGTCTCCATCGACCAGAAGTCCACGTCGAAGAACCCGCGCTCCACCGTCGGCACGATCACCGAGGTCTACGACTACCTCCGCCTGCTCTACGCCCGGGCCGGCCGGCCGCACTGCCCGACCTGTGGGGCGCCCATCGAGCGGCAGACCCCCCAGCAGATCGTCGACCGGGTCCTCGCGCTCGAGGAGGGCCGGCGCTTCCAGGTGCTGGCGCCGGTCATCCGCGGCCGCAAGGGCGAGTACCTCGAGCTGTTCCGGCAGCTGCAGACGCAGGGCTTCTCCCGGGCGCGGGTGGACGGCGAGACGCACACGCTGGACGCCTTGTCGTCCGGGGAGCCGAAGCTGGAGAAGCAGAAGAAGCACACGATCGAGGTCGTGGTCGACCGGCTCGCGGTGAAGGAGTCGTCGAAGCGACGGCTGACCGACTCGGTCGAGACCGCGCTGAACCTCGCCGGCGGACTGGTGCTCTTCGACTTCGTCGACCTGGACGCGAAGGACCCGGGTCGCGAGATGAAGTTCAGCGAGAAGATGTCGTGCCCCAACGACCATGCGATCGACACCGACGAGCTCGAGCCCCGGTCGTTCTCGTTCAACTCTCCCTTCGGCGCCTGCCCCCAGTGCCACGGCCTGGGCACCCGCATGGAGGTCGACCCCGAGCTGGTGGTGCCCGACCCGCAGGCCACGCTGGGTGAGGGCGCGATTCAGCCGTGGAGCCAGGCCCACGTCGCGGACTACTTCCTGCGGCTGATGGGCGCGCTCGGTGAGGAGCTGGGCTTCGACCTGAACACCCCGTGGGAGGACCTCGGCGCCAAGGCGCAGAAGTCTCTGCTCGACGGGCACCCGACGAAGGTCCACGTCGTCACCCGCAACCGGTACGGCCGCCAGCGCGCCTACTACGCCGAGTTCGAGGGCGTCCGCGGCTACATCGAGCGCCGGCACCGCGAGGCCGAGTCCGACACCAGCCGGGAGCGGTTCGAGGGCTTCATGCGCGAGGTGCCGTGCCCCGCCTGCAGCGGCAGCCGGCTCAAGCCGGTCTCGATGGCGGTGACCCTGGGGTCGCGCGAGCACGGCGGGAAGAACATCGCCGAGGTCTGCGCGCTGCCGATCAACGAGACCGCCGACTTCCTGCGCAGCCTCGACCTGACCGCCCGCGAGCGCCAGATCGGTGAGCGGGTGCTCAAGGAGATCCAGGAGCGGCTCAACTTCCTGCTCGACGTCGGCCTCGACTACCTCTCGCTGGACCGGCCCTCGGGCTCGCTCAGTGGCGGCGAGGCGCAGCGGATCCGGCTCGCCACGCAGATCGGCGCCGGCCTGGTCGGCGTCCTCTACGTGCTCGACGAGCCCTCCATCGGCCTGCACCAGCGCGACAACCACCGGCTGATCGAGACCCTGGTCCGGCTCAAGGAGCTCGGCAACACCCTGATCGTGGTGGAGCACGATGAGGACACGATCCGGGTGGCGGACTGGATCGTCGACATCGGCCCGGGGGCGGGAGAGCACGGCGGCCAGGTGGTCCACAGCGGCAAGGTCGCCGACCTGCTGACGCATCCGGACTCGATGACCGGGCAGTACCTCTCCGGCCGTCGCGAGATCCCGGTCCCGGAGGTCCGGCGCCCGCGCACCAAGGGTCGCGAGCTCACCGTGCACGGCGCCCGCGAGCACAACCTGCGCGACGTCGACGTGACGTTCCCGCTCGGGCTGTTCGTGGCCGTCACCGGCGTGTCCGGCTCGGGCAAGTCGACGCTGGTCAACGACATCCTCTACACGTCGCTGGCCAAGCAGATCTACAACGCGCGCGCGGTCCCCGGCCGGCACAAGAAGATCAGCGGCCTCGAGCACGTCGACAAGGTGATCCACGTCGACCAGTCGCCGATCGGCCGCACGCCGCGGTCGAACCCGGCGACGTACACCGGCGTCTTCGACCACATCCGCAAGCTGTTCGCCGCCACCCCCGAGGCGAAGATGCGGGGCTACCTGCAGGGCCGCTTCTCGTTCAACGTCAAGGGCGGCCGCTGCGAGGCCTGCGCCGGCGACGGCACGATCAAGATCGAGATGAACTTCCTGCCGGACGTCTACGTGCCGTGCGAGGTCTGCCACGGAGCCCGCTACAACCGGGAGACGCTCGAGGTCCACTACAAGGGCAAGACCATCGCCGAGGTCCTCGACATGCCGATCGAGGAGGCCGTCGAGTTCTTCGCGGCGGTGCCGGCGATCGCGCGACACCTCAAGACCCTGGTCGAGGTCGGCCTCGGGTACGTCCGGCTCGGGCAGCCGGCGACCACCCTCTCGGGCGGCGAGGCACAGCGCGTGAAGCTGTCGGCCGAGCTCCAGAAGCGCTCCACGGGCCGCACCGTCTACGTGCTCGACGAGCCCACCACCGGCCTGCACTTCGAGGACATCCGCAAGCTGCTCCTCGTCCTCGGGCGGCTGGTCGACGCCGGCAACACCGTCCTGGTGATCGAGCACAACCTCGACGTCATCAAGACCGCCGACTGGCTGGTCGACATGGGGCCCGAGGGTGGCTCGCG
This sequence comes from Nocardioides koreensis, assembly GCF_039531775.1. Taxonomy (NCBI): domain Bacteria; kingdom Bacillati; phylum Actinomycetota; class Actinomycetes; order Propionibacteriales; family Nocardioidaceae; genus Nocardioides; species Nocardioides koreensis. The sequence continues at coordinate 47,634 of NZ_BAAAQR010000011.1, forward strand.
GGGCGGCCTGGTCGTGGCCGAGGGCACCCCGGAGGCGGTCGCCGCCGTCCCCGAGAGCTTCACCGGCCAGTTCCTCGCCCCGATGCTCGACGGGCGTGAGGCGAAGCAGCCGGCTCGCCGGCTGGCAGCCGACACGGCACCGGCGGGCCGACCGGCCGCGAAGAAGGCCACGGCCAGGAAGACCGCCACGAAGAAGACCGCCGCGAAGAAGTCGACCGCCAGGAAGGGGAGCCGAGGGTGAGCGAGGACCGGACCGGGAAGCCCGGCATGGAGGTCGGCCGCCGCCAGGCGCTCGCCGGCGCGGCGACCGTGGGCCTGGGGCTGCCGCTCCTCGCCGCGTGCGGCGGTGGGGGGTCGTCCTCCGACACCTCCTCGTCGGCCCCCGCGGGCACCGACCTGGGCGCAGCCGCCGACATCCCGGTCGGCGGGGGAGCGGTCTTCGCGGACCAGAAGGTCGTGGTGACCCAGCCGACCCAGGGCGACTTCAAGGGCTTCTCGGCCATCTGCACCCATCAGGGCTGCGTGGTCGCGAACGTCGCGGACGGCACCATCAACTGCCCCTGCCACGGCAGCCACTTCTCGATCGAGGACGGGTCGGTCGAGTCCGGCCCGGCCCCGTCACCGCTCAAGGAGGTCCCGGTGACCATCAAGGGCGGCGAGGTGCGCCTGGCCTGACTGTGAGTCGTCCGGTGCCGAGCACGACCTGCGCCACGCCTCGTCGCGAGGCGAGCGCCGACGGTCCAGCCTGACGTCGAGCACGGCACGGGCGTCGGCGAGCCGGCCCGCCCGCAGCAGCGCCGCGATCCGGGTCTCCTCGATGATCTCGCGCTGGGCGTCGGAGCCGCCGAGGCGAGGAAGGGCGCCGGTCAGCGCGGCGAGGGCGTCGGCGGCCTGCGAGCAGTGCTCCGCGCGCATCAGGGCCAGTGCCCGGACCAGCGGCGCGACGACCTCGCGCTGGGTGGGCTGCGGATGCCGCTCGGCCCGGACGGCGAGACGGGCCAGCGCCGGGCCGTCGTCGAGAGCCAGCAGGGTGACCGCGGCGTGCATCGCGAGGAACGGCGTGGCCGGCGCCTCCAGCACCTCCCGGCCCACGACCGTCGCCACGTCCTCGATCCCCGGCACGTCGACCGCCCCCGGGGTGAGGCCCCAGCGGAAGAGCAGCGAGCCGCTGTCGACCAGGGTGCGGCAGCCGAGCCCGGGCACCGGCCGCAGCTGCGCGTCGTACCGCCGGCGGACCGCGTCCAGGTCGCCCAGCGACAGCTCGTGCATGGCCGCGTGCCACGAGAAGTGGCTCCGGCTCCCGGACCCGGCGCCGGCGCCGGTCACCCACCCGTCCATCCAGGACAGCCCGGCCTCGTGGTCGCCGGTCTCGTAGTGCGCATGGGCGCGCGCGTGGGCCGAGTGCCCGGCGTCCGGCTCCCGAGCGAGGGACCGGCAAGCCAGCGACATGGCCTCGTCGAAGCGGCGCTGCTCCTGGCGCACGAAGGCCAGCAGCCCGGCGAACCACCAGTCGTCGCCGTACGCAGGGATGGCCCGCTCCACGAGCACCCAGCCCTCCGCCGGCACCTCCGTGACGCCGGCGAACGCGATGGTCGGCACCGCGGTCGTGAGCAGCAGGGCGTCGCGGGGGTAGGCGGCGAGGTGCCGGACGAGTGGCGCCGAGCTGCCGCGCACGTGGGAGGTGATCGCTGCGACGTGGCTGCGCTCGCGATCGCTGGCCCGGGCCGCGTGGAGCGCGGCGTGGTCGAGGCGGGCCCGCAGGTCGACCGGTGCGCACATCTCGTGCCCGAGCAGGGCGAGCGCCGCGTGGCCGAGCGCGAAGGTCGGGTCGAGCGCCACCGAGGTCGCCAGCGCCTCGACCGCCCCCGTCCGCAGGCGCAGGAGGTGACCGATCCCGCGGTTGTACGCCGCCGCTGCCTCGCTGCTCGTGGTCAGGCGGTATCCGTAGGAGTCGGTCGGCACCAAACTAGAGTAAGTCACTGAACTATAGTCCCGCGGGAGGTCGGTCGGCGTTTTCCCCATCCTGCGGCTGCGCCCGCATACTTCTCCCGTGCCGAACGTCCTCTTCCGCGGCCTGAGTGGCCTCCTCCGGTCGACGTTCTGGTTGGTGCCGGCGGCCGTGATCCAGATGCACGGGTTCAGTGACCGGACCGTGGTCCTGGTCTCGACGCTGACCGGGGTCGCCTGGCAGCTGGTCCACCGCCGTGACCTGGCCGACCGCCTCGTGGTGCTGGCGATGTTCTGGCTGGCCCTGGGTTTCGGCACCGCCGTGTTCTTCGGGTCCGAGGTGCGTCTGGATGTCGGCCCCACGACCTCGACCGTCGGGATCGTCATGGGGCTGGTCGCTGCCGAGCAGCTCCTGCGATTCCTCGAGGGACGCCGCATCCTGCGGCAGCGCGCGGCGTGGGCCGGCCGCGACGAGGCTGTCCCCGCCGGACCGTAGGGTTGGGGCGTGCCTGCCCGACCCATGCGTTCGTCCCGGGGACCGCTGTCCTACCGGCCCGAGCCGGGGTCGATCCCGACCCAGCCGGGCGTCTACCGGTTCCGTGACGCGAAGGGTCGCGTCATCTACGTCGGCAAGGCGAAGAACCTCCGCTCCCGGCTCTCGTCGTACTTCCAGGACATCGGCAACCTCCACCAGCGCACCGCGACGATGGTGACGACCGCGGCGAGCGTCGAGTGGACCGTGGTCAACACCGAGGTCGAGGCGCTCCAGCTGGAGTACTCCTGGATCAAGGAGTACGACCCACGCTTCAACGTGAAGTACCGCGACGACAAGTCCTACCCCTGGCTGGCGGTCACCGTCGGCGAGGAGTTCCCGCGGGTGATGGTGGGCCGTGGCGCCAAGCGCAAGGGCACTCGCTACTTCGGCCCCTACAGCCATGCGTGGGCGATCAGGGAGACCGTCGACATCCTGCTCCGGGTGTTCCCGATGCGCTCGTGCAGCAACGGTGTCTTCAAGCGCTCCGCCCAGATCGGCCGGCCCTGCCTGCTCGGCTACATCGACAAGTGCTCGGCACCCTGCGTCGGCAACGTCAGCGCCGAGGAGCACCGCGCGATCGTCGACGACTTCTGCGACTTCATGGGTGGCCAGACCCGGCCGTTCATCCGGCGCATCGAGAAGGAGATGTACGCCGCGTCCGAGGCCCTCGACTTCGAGAAGGCCGCGCGGCTCCGCGACGACCTGGGCGCGATGGAGCGGGCGCTGGAGAAGCAGGCGGTGGTGCTCGGCGACGGTGCCGATGCCGACGTCATCGCGTTGTCGGAGGACCCGCTCGAGGTCGCGGTGCAGATCTTCTACGTGCGCGGCGGGCGGATCCGGGGTCAGCGGGGCTGGGTCGCCGACCGGGTCGACGAGGGGGACACCCCCGAGCTGGTCCAGGACTTCCTGCTGCAGCTGTACGCCGGTGACGCGGACACCATCCCGCGCGAGATCCTGGTGCCCGCCCTGCCGCCGGACCACGAGACCTTCGAGCAGCTGCTCGGGGAGCTGCGGGGGAGCCGGGTTGCGATCCGGGTGCCGCAGCGCGGCGACAAGAAGACGCTGCAGGAGACCGTGGCCCGCAACGCGATGCAGGCGCTCGCCCTGCACAAGACCAAGCGCGCCAGCGACCTGACCACCCGCAACCGGGCCCTGGAGGAGATCCAGACGGCGCTCGAGCTCGACGAGGTGCCGCTGCGCATCGAGTGCTACGACGTCTCCAACCTCCAGGGCACCGAGGTGGTGGCCTCGATGGTGGTCTTCGAGGACGGCCTGGCCCGCAAGAGCGAGTACCGCCGCTTCGTGATCAAGGGCGTCGACGGCCAGAACGACGTGGCGTCGATGCACGAGGTGATCACCCGCCGCTTCCGTCGGCTGCTCGACGAGCAGGCACGCTCCCAGGCGGTCGAGGGGGATGACGGGCCGATGCTGGTCGACCCTGAGACCGGCCGCCCGCGCAGGTTCGCCTACGCCCCCGGGCTGGTCGTGGTCGACGGCGGCCCGCCCCAGGTCGCGGCGGCGCAGCGGGCACTGGACGAGCTGGGCATCGACGACATCCCGGTGTGCGGGCTGGCCAAGCGCCTGGAGGAGGTCTGGCTGCCCGTCCAGGAGGACCCGGTGATCCTGGCCCGCTCCTCCGAGGGCCTCTACCTGCTCCAGCGGATCCGCGACGAGGCACACCGGTTCGCGATCACCCACCACCGGTCCCGGCGTTCCAAGACCATGGTGGAGAGCGTGCTCGACGACGTGCCCGGCCTCGGTGAGGTCCGTCGCAAGACGCTGCTCAAGCACTTCGGGTCGCTGAAGAAGCTGCGGGAGGCGAGCGTGGAGGAGATCGCGACGGTGCCGGGCATCGGCGCCCGCACCGCCACCGCGATCAAGGACGCGGTCGCCGTCACCGGCACCAACGGCAAGACTGGCCCGCGGGTCAGCATCAACACCGCCACCGGCGAGATCGAGGAGTCCTGATGACGGCAGCCGACACGCACCGCGGCGAGCTGGTGGTCGTCACCGGCATGACCGGTGCCGGGCGCAGCACCGCGGCGAAGGAGCTCGAGGACCTCGGCTTCTACGTCGTCGACAACATGCCCCCGAGCCTGCTGCGCGATGTGGTCCGGCTGGTCGACGAGAGCAAGGGGACCGAGCAGCCGATCGCGGTCGTCGTCGACGTCCGGTCCGGGTCGTTCTTCCAGTCCCTCCAGGCCAACCTCGCCCAGGGGGCGACCGGCCGGCGTACGACGCTGGTGTTCCTCGAGGCCACCGACGAGGTGCTGGTCCGGCGCCAGGAGGCCGCCCGCCGCCCGCACCCGCTGCAGGCCGGGGGTCGCCTGCTCGACGGTCTCCAGCGGGAGCGGCGCGTGCTCGGCGACCTGCGCAGCGAGGCCGACCTGGTCATCGACACCACCTCGCTCAACGTCCACCAGCTCACGGACCGGATCGCGGAGGCCTTCGGCACCCCCGACTCGACCCGGCTCACCGTCACCGTCACCAGCTTCGGGTTCAAGTACGGCATCCCCGTGGACGCGGACTTCGTGGCCGACATGCGCTTCCTGCCCAACCCGTTCTGGGTCCCGGAGCTCCGGGCGGGGACGGGGCGCGACCCCGAGGTCTCGGACTACGTGATGAGCCGGCCCGGGGCCAAGGAGTTCCTCGACGGCTACCTGCCGGTGCTGGTGGGCGTGGCCGAGGGCTACCTGCGCGAGGGCAAGCGGTTCATGACCATCGCCGTCGGCTGCACCGGCGGCAAGCACCGCAGCGTCGCGATGACCGAGGAGATCGCCCGCCGGATGCGGGACCACGGCTACGTCGCCCGTGCCGCGCACCGCGACCTCGGGCGGGAGTGATGTCGGCACGCGCCCAGTCCGCCGTGGCCCTCGGCGGCGGCCACGGCCTGTACGCCTCGCTCACTGCCCTGCGTCACCTGGTCGACGACCTGGTGGTCGACGACCTCACCGCGATCGTGACCGTCGCAGACAACGGCGGCTCCTCGGGTCGGCTGCGGGGCGAGTTCGGGGTGCTGCCGCCCGGTGACCTCCGGATGGCGCTGGCGGCGCTGTGCGGCGAGGACGACTGGGGCGCCACCTGGGCGCGGGTGCTGCAGCACCGCTTCGCCGGCGACGGCGAGATGCGCGGCCACGTGGTCGGCAACCTGCTCATCGTCAGCCTCTGGGAGCTGCTCGGCGACCACGTGAAGGCGCTGGACTGGGTGGGCCGCCTGCTGGGTGCGTCCGGCCGGGTGCTGCCGATGGCGCTCACGCCGCTGGACATCGCGGCGGAGGTGCGCGGGCTGGACCCGACGGACCCGGCGGCGCTGTCCACCGTCCGGGGGCAGGTCCAGGTCGCCACCACCGACGGCGTCATCACCTCGGTGCGCCTCGAGCCGGAACCGGTCGCCTGCCCCGAGGCCGTCGCGGCGATCCGGGCGGCGGACTGGGTCGTGCTCGGTCCGGGCTCGTGGTTCAGCTCGGTCATCCCGCACCTGGTGGTGCCCGAGCTGCGCGAGGCGCTGGTGCAGACCGACGCCAGGCTGGTCGTCGTGCTGAACCTCGCGGAGCAGGCGGGGGAGACCCACGGCTTCGGTCCCGAGGACCACCTGGCCGTCCTGGCCGAGCACGCGCCGGACCTCAAGATCCACACGGTGCTCGCCGACCGGTCGACCGTGGGCGACCGGTCCCGGCTCGAGGAGGCGGCCGCGTCGTACGGCGCCGCGCTCGTCGTCGAGGACGTGGCCATGGACGACGGCTCGCCGCGGCACGACGCGGCCAGGCTGGCCGCGGCGTACGAACGGATCATCGCGCGCGGTTGACGCGAGGTGGTCCCGACCGAGGTTTCGATGGTGATTGACGCGCGTGCAAGGATTCCGGCATGGCGATGACGGCACAGGTGAAGGCGGAGCTGTCGAGCACCCAGATCACGAAGACCTGCTGCCGCAAGGCGGAAGTGGCGTGCATGCTGCGGTTCGCCGGCGGGCTGCACATCGTGAGCGGGCGGATCGTGGTGGAGGCCGAGCTCGACACCGGCGCCGCGGCACGACGGCTGCGCAAGGACATCGCGGACGTCTACGGCCACCAGTCCGACGTGGTGATGGTGCAGGGCAACGGCATCCGCAAGGGCAGCCGCTACATCGTCCGGATCGTGAAGGACGGCGAGGCGCTCGCGCGGCAGACCGGGCTGCTGGACCCGCGCGGACGGCCGGTCCGGGGGCTGCCCCCGGCCGTGGTCTCCGGCGGTGGCTGTGACGCGGTGGCGGCCTGGCGGGGCGCCTTCCTGGCGCACGGCTCGCTGACCGAGCCGGGCCGCTCGTCGGCGCTCGAGGTCACCTGCCCCGGCCCGGAGGCGGCGCTGGCGCTGGTCGGCGTCTCGCGCCGGCTCGGCATCCAGGCGAAGGCCCGCGAGGTCCGCGGCGTCGACCGGGTCGTGATCCGCGACGGCGACGCCATCGGCCAGCTGCTGACCCGGCTGGGTGCCCACGAGTCCCTGATGGCCTGGGAGGAGCGCCGGATGCGGCGCGAGGTCCGCGCCACGGCCAACCGGCTGGCGAACTTCGACGACGCCAACCTGCGCCGCTCCGCGCGGGCCGCGGTGGCCGCCGGGGCCCGGGTCGAGCGCGCGCTGGAGATCCTGGGCGAGGAGATCCCCGACCACCTCAAGCTGGCCGGTCACCTGCGGCTCGAGCACAAGCAGGCCTCGCTCGAGGAGCTCGGCCAGCTGCACGACCCGGTGCTGACCAAGGACGCGATCGCGGGTCGGATCCGCCGGCTGCTGGCCATGGCCGACAAGCGCGCCGAGGAGCTCGGGATCCCCGACACCGAGGCCTCGCTGACCCCGGAGATGCTGGCCGACGAGGCCTGATCCTGCCACTCGCCCGGGTTACCCGCACGTACCCCGGGACGAGGACGCGACCCCGGCACTCCTAGCGATAGGGTCGACGAAGACGCGGGTCCCGTCACCTCGGGGTGCCCGCCCCACAAGCTCACCGCAGTTGTCCGACCGAGAAGCAGGAGCCAGTAGTGACTGTTCGCGTAGGTATCAACGGATTCGGCCGGATCGGCCGCAACTTCTTCCGCGCCGTCCGGGCGTCGGGGCTCGACATCGAGATCGTCGCCGTCAACGACCTGACCGACAACACCTCCCTCGCCCCCCTGCTCAAGTTCGACTCGATCCTGGGTCGACTCGACGCCGACGTCAGCGCGTCCGCCGACGAGATCCGCGTGGGTGACCAGGTCATCAAGACCTTCGCCGAGCGCGACCCCTCGAACCTGAAGTGGGGCGACCTGGGCGTCGACGTCGTCGTCGAGTCCACCGGCTTCTTCACCGACGCGACCAAGGCGCGGGCGCACGTCGACGCGGGGGCCAAGAAGGTCATCATCTCGGCGCCGGCCTCCAACGAGGACATCACCGTCGTGATGGGCGTGAACCACACCGACTACGACGCCTCGCGGCACACCGTGATCTCCAACGCGTCCTGCACGACCAACTGCCTGGCGCCGATGGCCAAGGCGCTCAACGACGAGTTCGGCATCGTCAAGGGCCTGATGACGACGGTGCACGCCTACACGGCCGACCAGAACCTCCAGGACAACATCCACAAGGACCTGCGTCGCGCCCGCGCCGCGGCCATCAACGTGGTCCCGACGTCGACCGGCGCCGCGAAGGCGATCGGCCTGGTGCTCCCCGAGCTCAAGGGCAAGCTCGACGGCTACGCCCTGCGCGTGCCCGTGCCGACCGGCTCGGCCACCGACCTCACCTTCGAGGCCGGCCGCGAGACCTCGGTCGAGGAGGTCAACGAGGCCGTGAAGAAGGCGGCCGACGGCCGCTTCCTCCGGTACTCCACCGACCCGCTGGTCTCCAGCGACATCGTCACCGACCCGGCGTCGTGCATCTTCGACGCCCCGCTCACCAAGGTGATCGGCAACCAGGTCAAGGTCGTCGGCTGGTACGACAACGAGTGGGGCTACTCCAACCGCCTCGCGGACCTCATCTCCTACGTCGGCGAGACCCTCTGACGCATGAGTGGCATCGACTCCCTGGGTGACCTGAGGGGCAAGCGGGTCCTGGTCCGCTCCGACCTCAACGTCCCGCTCGACGGCAGCACGATCACCGACGACGGCCGCATCCGCGCCAGCGTCCCGACCATCCGCTCGCTGGCCGACGCCGGCGCGCGGGTGGTCGTGACGGCGCACCTCGGCCGGCCGAAGGGCGAGCCGGACCCGCGCTACTCCCTCGAGCCCGTCGCGGCCCGTCTCGGCGAGCTGCTCGGAGCCGACGTGGCCTTCGCGTCCGACACCGTCGGTGACAGCGCGAAGGTGACCGTCGAGGGCCTCGAGGACGGCCAGGTGGCGGTGCTGGAGAACGTCCGCTTCAACGCGGGGGAGACCAGCAAGGACGACGCCGAGCGCGGCGCCTTCGCGGACCGCCTCGCGGCGCTCGCGGACGCCTTCGTCTCCGACGGGTTCGGCGTCGTGCACCGCAAGCAGGCGTCCGTGTACGACGTGGCGCAGCGGCTGCCGCACGCGATGGGTGGGCTGGTCGCGACCGAGATCGACGTGCTGCGACGGCTCACCGAGGACCCGGAGCGGCCCTACGTGGTCGTGCTCGGTGGCTCCAAGGTCTCCGACAAGCTCGGCGTCATCGACAACCTGCTCGGCAAGGCCGACAAGCTGCTGATCGGCGGCGGCATGGTCTTCACCTTCCTCAAGGCCCAGGGCCACGAGGTCGGCAAGAGCCTCCTCGAGGAGGACCAGCTCGACATCTGCCGGGCCTACCTGGACCGGGCGGAGGAGTCGGGCGTGCAGATCCTGCTGCCGACCGACATCGTGGTCGACACCGCGTTCCCCGCGGGCGACCGCGAGCCCCAGCCCCGCGTCGTACCCGCCTCCGGGATCCCTGCGGACTCCCTCGGCCTCGACATCGGCCCCGAGTCGGCGGCCGCGTTCGCCGCGGCCCTGGCCGACGCGCGGACGGTGTTCTGGAACGGGCCGATGGGCGTCTTCGAGGTCGACGCCTTCGCCGACGGCACCCGTGCCGTGGCGGAGGCGCTGACCGGGGTCGACGGCCTGTCGGTCGTCGGCGGCGGCGACTCCGCCGCCGCGGTCCGCACCCTCGGCTTCGACGAGTCGGCCTTCGGTCACATCTCCACCGGCGGCGGCGCCAGCCTCGAGTACCTCGAGGGCAAGGAGCTGCCCGGCATCCAGGTCCTGGAGGCCTGACACCTCGTTGGTCGAGCCTGTCGAGACCAAGCACCCGAAAGGATCCACTGACGTGGCTACCCGCACCCCGCTGATGGCGGGGAACTGGAAGATGAACCTGAACCACCAGGAAGCGGTGGTGCTGGTCCAGAAGCTGGCCTGGACGCTGGCCGACAAGAAGCACGACTTCGGCCAGGTCGAGGTGGTCGTGGTGCCGCCGTTCACCGACCTGCGCTCGGTGCAGACCCTGGTGGACGGGGACCGGCTGTCGGTGAAGTACGCCGCCCAGGACGTCTCCAGGCACGACTCGGGCGCCTACACCGGCGAGATCTCGGCGGGCATGCTGGCCAAGCTCGGGTGCAGCTACGTCGTGGTGGGTCACTCGGAGCGGCGCGAGTACCACGCCGAGACCGACGAGGTCGTCAACGCCAAGGCGCACAAGGCCCTCGCCGCTGGCATGACCCCGATCGTGTGCGTCGGCGAGGGGCTCGAGGTCCGGCAGGCGGGGGAGCACGTGCCCCACACGGTCGGCCAGGTCGACGGGTCGTTGGCCGGGTTCAGCGCCGAGCAGGTCGCCGGACTGGTGGTGGCCTACGAGCCCGTCTGGGCCATCGGCACCGGAGAGGTCGCCACTCCCGACGACGCGCAGGAGGTCTGTGCGGCGATCCGTGACCGCGTCCGCGAGGTGCACGGCGACGCCGCCGCGGACGGCGTACGCATCCTCTACGGCGGCTCGGTGAAGGCCGCCAACGTGGCCGGGATCATGGCCAAGGACGACGTGGACGGCTGCCTGGTGGGCGGAGCGAGCCTCCAGGTCGACGAGTTCGGCGGGATCTGCCGTTTCTACTCGATGCCGGTCCTGTGACCGGCGCCGCGTGACGTACTCTTTACGACTGTGACTCTCCTCTTCACCATCGTGCTCATGATCGCGAGCGCCCTGATGATCGTGCTCGTCCTCCTCCACAAGGGTCGCGGGGGCGGCCTGTCGGACATGTTCGGCGGCGGCGTCTCCAGCTCGCTCGGCGGTTCCTCGGTGGCCGAGCGCAACCTCGACCGGCTCACGGTCGGTATCGGCGTCATCTGGTTCGCGTGTGTGATTGCCCTGGGCCTTCTCCTGGCCTACCAGAACTGAGAAAGGGAACCTTCCGTGGCTGGTGCAGGAAACGCTATTCGCGGTAGCCGGGTGGGGGCCGGCCCGATGGGTGAGGCAGAGCGGGGCGAGGCTGCGCCGCGCCAGGCCGTCACCTACTTCTGCTCGCACGAGCACCGTTCAGTCGTGACCTTCTCGGTCGAGGCGCAGGTGCCGGACTCGTGGGACTGCCCGAAGTGCGGTCTCCCAGCCGGCCGCGACGCCGAGAACGCCCCGCCGGCGCCCAAGATCGAGCCGTACAAGACGCACCTGGCCTACGTGAAGGAGCGCCGTTCCGACCAGGAGGCGGCCGACATCCTCGACGAGGCCATCCAGCTGCTCCGCTCCCGCCGCAAGTCCGGGGACCTCATCTTCTGAGTCGAGTCGGCGCAAGCTGAGTCGAGAATCGGGTCGAGTCGGCGCAAGCTGAGTCGAAAATCGGGTCGAGTCGGCGCAAAGGGCGCCGTCGGCGTCACGAGGCGATGCGATGCCCGAAGCGTGCCCGGGCGTCGCGCGCGCCGCTGCGGAGAAGCTCCTCGCAGTTGGCCCGGCGGCCGAAGACGTTGACGCTGGTGAACGGGAGAACCAGCCAGTCCTCGTGGGAGACGTCGGCGCGTCTGAGGCTGTCGTGTTGCTGCTGCTCCGGCGAGCTGTGCCACTCGGCCCCGTCGTACTCGGCCGCGAAGCGCAGCTCGGGGTTGGCCAGGTCGAGCCGGGCGAGCAGACGTCCGCCACGGAACACCTCGTACTGCGGTGTCGGCGCCGGCAGGGAGCACTCGATCCATCGCAGCCGCAGCACGGACTCACCGGGGGACTCGGACCGGCCGTCCGCCAGCGGCGCCATCGTGCGCAGGGTGGTGATCCAGCGCATGCGCCGAAAGCGCTCAACGCCGGCCAACAGCTCCTCGCGACTGAAGACGTCGAGCCGCAGCATGGCGTCGAGGGCGCTGATGGCAGGCTCCGTCCAGCGGACCCGGCCCAGGTCCCACGCAGTGCGCAACGGGGTCGTGACGCGCAGGCCGTGAAGCTCCACGACGTCCTGGGGTTCGAGGTTCCGTTCACCGCTGGCGCTGATCCCGTTGCGGAGCCGACCGTTGCCGGAGGGGCGGAACACGGAGATCGGCATGAGCTCGAGGTGCTCGTTCGGCCGGAGCACCATCGTGGCGCCGTGCAGCCAACCGGCGTGCCGGTCGCAGACCACACAGTCCGGGGGGACGACCAGGCTCAGCGCGTGGGCGCGCAGCGGGATGGAGTCGCCCGCCTGCGCGGCGACGTACACGCCTTGCAGCATCCGCCGCAACAGGCCCTCACGGCAGAGCTTGGTCAGGTTGTCGGCCGAGACGTGCTGCTGCTTCGCCTGGCCGGTCGTGAAGGGCATGTCCAGCGGCAGAGGGAACGAGTCGTCGAGGAACGGCTGCCCGAGATACTTGCGAATGTCCATGCCGACAGCGTTGCCGTGGGGTGGGAGACGGCACCACCCCTCCCCAGCGATCTGTGGAAAACCATGGCGGGCACGGATCTTGCGCCGACTCGGCCCTGTCGGCCCACGAGCATGCGCCGACTCGACGACTTTCGCGCCGGAGTTTGCGCCGACTCGACCTTCTGATCCGGGCTAGAGGGCGGAGGCGGAGGCGCGGTCGAGGAACCAGAGGGTCTCCTCCTGACCACTGACGCCGGCGGCGGGGATGTCGTGGCGGTCGGCGCCGCCGACGGCCCGGGCCACGGCCTGCGCCTTGGCGTCGCCGCTGACCAGGAACCACACGGACCGGGACCGGTTCAGGGCCGCGAAGGTCAGGCTGACCCGCTGCGGAGGCGGCTTGGGGGAGTCGGTGACCCCGACGGCGATCCGGTCGTCGACGTCGAGCGCGGGGCTGCCGGGGAAGAGCGAGGCGACGTGGCCGTCGGGGCCGACGCCGAGCATCACCACCTCGAACTCACCGCTGCCGTGCTCCCGCATCGTCGCGGAGTACGCCGCGGCCGCGTCCTCGACCGTGCCCGCATCGGCCGTGGACGGCATCTCGTGCACGTTGGCCGGGTCGACGCCGACGGTGTCGAGGAAGGCGGCCCGGGCCTGGCCGGCGTTGCGCTCCGGGTCGTCGGGGGCGACGAAGCGCTCGTCCCCCCACCAGACCACGACCCGCGACCAGTCGACCTCCGCGTCGGCGGTGCGCCGGGCGACCTCGCGGTGCACGGCGTCGGCGATGGTGCCCCCGGTCAGGGCGATCTGCGGCACGTGGCCCGCCGCCTGCGCGTCCGCCAGCCGGCTGAGCAGCTCGCCCGCCACGGAGGTGGCCAGGGTGGCGGCATCGTCGTGGACCTCGATCCGGGGACTGGTCATGACCGCACCTTCATCTTGGTCAGGCGCCGCGCCGTGGCGGCGTACACGTCGTCCTCGTCGAGCCGGCGCAGCTCCTCGGCGAGAAGCTCGGGGAGGTCCCGCCGCTTGAGCGCGATCGGCCGGTCGGGCCGGCCGGGGGAGGTGAACGTGGCCAGCCTGCCGTCGGGCCGAGCGATCCGGATCGGGCCCTCTCGGGTCTCCATCACCACCTCGGTGATGCCCGGCCCGTCGGTGGTCGACCGGGCCACCTCGACCTTGAGCCGGTCGCGCAGCCACGCGTCGAGCAGGTCGGCGCTCGGGCTGATCCTCTCCGCGCTGATCGAGGCGCCGGTCACCTTGAGCGGGTGCTGGTCGAGCGCGGCCGCGAGCAGCGCCCGCCACGGGGTGAGGCGGGTCCAGGCGAGGTCGGTGTTGCCCGGGGCGTAGACGGCGCACTGCTGGTGGATCGCCTGCGCCCGGCCGCGCTTCGCGGCCGCCGCGTCGGTGATCCGGCGCCGGGCCAGGGCACCGAGGGGATCGGCGGCCGGGTCCGCGGGCGGGTGGCACGGCCACCAGATGGCGACGGGGGAGTCGGGCAGCAGCAACGGGAGGACGACCGACTCCGGGTGCTTGACCACCTCGCCCTTGAGCCGGATGACCGCGGTCTCGCCGGTCCAGCCGGCGCCGGTCCCGACCTGGGCGTTGACCTCGGCGGCACCGCGGCCGTCGCCGAGGACCACGCCGAGGACCCGCGCGGGGTGCTCGTGGGAGGCCCGCCGGGCCGCCAGCATGGCGTCCTCGGACTCGTCCTCGTCGACCACGATGATGAGGGTCATCACCATCCCCATCGCGGGGCTGCCGGCGCGGGTCCGGGCCCGCACGAACTCCGCGGCGATGGCGGAGGAGTTGGTGTCGGTCAGCTCGATCATCTCGGGGTCCCCTCGGAATCGGGAGCGAAGCGAGTGATTTCGTGGGGTGGGGTCATGGTCGCCTCCACACGCGTCCGTCACGCGCCAGCATCTTGTCCGCGGACTCCGGTCCCCACGTGCCGGACGGGTAGGGCTCCGGCTTCCCCTTCCTGGCCCAGTGCTCGAGGATCGGGTCCAGGATCTTCCAGGAAAGCTCGACCTCCTCGTGCCGCGGGAAGAGCGGCGGGTCGCCGAGCAGCACGTCCAGGATGAGCCGCTCGTAGGCCTCCGGGCTGGACTCCACGAAAGAGCCGCCGTAGACGAAGTCCATGTTCACGTCGCGGATCTCCATGGCCGTGCCCGGGACCTTGGACCCGAACCGGATGGTCATGCCCTCGTCGGGCTGGACCCGGATCACCAGCGCGTTCTGGGTGAGCTCCTCGGTGGCGGTCTCGGTGAACGGCAGGTGCGGCGCGCGCTTGAACACGATCGCGACCTCGGTGACGCGGCGGCCGAGCCGCTTCCCGGTGCGCAGGTAGAACGGCACCCCCGCCCAGCGGCGGGTGTCCACGTGCAGCGTCACGGCGGCGTACGTCTCCGTGGTGGAGGCCTTCTTGATGCCCTCCTCCTCGAGGAACCCGTTGACCTTCTCGCCACCGGCCCAGCCCGGGGCGTACTGCCCGCGGGCCGTGGTGAGGTCCAGCCGGTGCGGCAGCACGACGCTGGAGAGCACCTTCTGCTTCTCGAAGCGCAGGCTCTCGGCGTCGAACGAGACCGGCTCCTCCATCGCCACCAGCGACATCAGCTGGAGCAGGTGGTTCTGGATGACGTCGCGTGCGGCACCGATGCCGTCGTAGTAGCCCGCGCGCCCACCGATGCCGATGTCCTCGGCCATGGTGATCTGCACGTGGTCGACGTAGTTGGCGTTCCAGATCGGCTCGAACAGCTCGTTGGCGAATCGCATCGCCAGGATGTTCTGCACCGTCTCCTTGCCGAGGTAGTGGTCGATCCGGAAGACCGAGCCCGACGGGAAGACCCGGTCCAGGATGCTGTTGAGCTCCCGGGCCGACTCCAGGTCGTGGCCGAAGGGCTTCTCCACGACCACGCGGCGCCACGAGCCGTCGCGCTCCTCGGCCAGGCCGTGCTCCTTCAGCTGGTCCACGACCGCGCCGAAGAAGCCCGGCGGGATCGCCAGGTAGAAGGCGTGGTTGCCGCCGGTGCCCCGCTCCTCGTCGAGCTCCTCGATGGTGCGGCGCAGCCGGTCGAAGGCCGCGTCGTCGTCGAAGTCACCCTGGACGAAGCGGATGCCCTCGGCGAGCTGCTGCCAGACCTCCTCGCGGAACTCCGTGCGGGCGTGCGCCTTCACGGAGTCGTGGACGATCTGCGCGAAGTCCTGGTCGGCCCACTCGCGGCGGGCGAAGCCGACCAGGCTGAAGCCGGGCGGCAGCAGGCCCCGATTGGCCAGGTCGTAGATCGCCGGCATCACCTTCTTGCGCGACAGGTCGCCGGTGACGCCGAAGAGCACCAGCCCGCACGGGCCGGCGATGCGCGGCAGCCGACGGTCCTCCGGATCGCGCAGTGGGTTGGAGTAGGTCACGCAAGCGCCTCTCGTACGACGTGGAGGTCGCCGGGGGAGCTGACGTGCAGCCGCAGCACCGGACGACCCTTCCGGGCCAGCACCTGCCCGTCGCCGACGGCCTGCGCGGTGAGGAACTCCTGGAAGGTGAACGGCCGGTCCGGGACCGCCAGGTCGGCCTCGGGCTGTCCGGTCACCTGGAGGTAGACCCCCGTGGCCGGGCCGCCCTTGTGGTACTGCCCGGTCGAGTGCAGGAAGCGCGGACCCCAGCCGAAGGTGACCGGCCGCCCGGTCCGGACCGCCAGGCTGTCGCGGACCGACGCGAGCGCCGCGTCGCGGTGCCGGTCGAGGTAGGCCTGCACCGACACGTAGCCGTGCTCGCCGTCGAGCACGCCGAGCAGCGCGGCGACCGCATCGGCCACGGTGGCCGTCCCCTCGGGCAGCCAGCCCTCCGAGGCGTAGACCGTGACCGGCCCCTCGACGAACAGCGGGGTCGGGGTGGAGCCGCCGCCGTCGAGCATCTCGCGGGCCGCGGCCTTGGCGCTCTCGACGTCGGGCTGGTCGAAGGGGTTGATCCCGATGACCCGGCCGGCGACCGCGGTGGCGTACTCCCACAGCAGCATCTGGGCGCCCAGGGGCGCGTCGACCGAGGCGCCCCAGCCGGAGGCGGGCCGGAGCTCGGGACCGAACACGAACCTGGGTCCGAAGGTCGCGAGCACCTCGTCGGGCGTGCTGGGGACGAAGTTGGGGGAGTCGAGGGCATCCACGACGACGGGCAGGATGCCCTTGCCGTCCTTGCCGGTGGACTCGGCGATCAGCTGCTCGGCCCAGTCGCCGAGGCCGGCGAACCCGGCGCCGGCGTTGGCCAGGACCACCTTGTCGACGCCGGCCCGGTTCGCGGCCCCGAGCAGGGCCCCGAGCCGCAGCCCCGGGTTGTCGACCGAGTCGGTCTCGAGGGCGGGACGGATGGCCTCGGCCTCCTCGAGGAGCGTCTCGATGTTGGCACCGGCCAGACCGCTCGGCACCAGGCCGAATGCGGTCAGGGCGGAGTAGCGACCGCCCACCGCGGGGTCGGCGAGGAAGACGCGGTAACCGGCCTCGCGTGCCGACTTCTCCAGCGGCGAACCGGGGTCGGTGACGACCACGATCCGCTCCGTCGGCTCGATCCCCGCGTCGGTGAAGGCCTTCTCGAAGGCGCGCTTCTGGCTGTCGGTCTCGACGGTTCCGCCGGACTTGCTGGAGACCACCACGACGGTCTCGTCGAGGCGGTCCTCGAGCGCGCTGCGCACGAAGTCCGGGTCGGAGGAGTCGAGCACGTCGAGCTCCACGCCGTCGGCCGCGCAGATCACCTCGGGGGCCAGCGACGAGCCGCCCATGCCGCAGAGCACGACCTTGGTCATGCCGCGCTGCCGGAACTCGACCTCGAGGGCCGCGATGTCGGTGACGAGCGACTGCGAGCTCTCGGACAGGGAGACCCAGCCGAGCCGCTTGCCGGACTCGTCCTCGGCGTCAGGCCCCCACAGGGTGGGGTCCTGGGCCGCGATCCCGCTGGCGACCTTGTCGGCCACCAGCTGCTCGACGGTGTCGGCGAAGGCCTTCTCGTCGGGGTAGCCGAAGAACAGCTCGAACGCCGCTCCGGTCCCCTCGCCGTTCACGGTGTTCCAAGCTGTCCGGCTCATGCCTGGCCCTGTCCTGCCTTCTCCATCTGGCCGGCCACGGTCTCGACCAGCTCGTCCCAGGACTTCTTGAACTTGTCGACGCCCTCGTGCTCGAGCACGAGCAGCACGTCCTCGAAGTCGATCCCGACGGCCGCGAGCCGGTCGAAGAGCTGCTGCGCCTCGCCGGCGCTGCCGGTGACGGTGTCCCCGCGGAGCTCGCCGTGGTCGGCGAACGCCTCCAACGTCTTCTCCGGCATGGTGTTCACGGTGTCGGCGACGACGAGGTCGGTCACGTAGAGCGTGTCGGAGTACGCCTCGTTCTTCACGCCGGTGGAGGCCCACAGCGGCCGCTGCGGGTTGGCGCCGGCCTCGGCCAGCACCCGCCAGCGGTCGGATGCGATGACCTCCTCGTACGCCGCGTAGGCGAGCCGAGCGTTCGCGACCGCGGCCTTGCCCTCGAGCGCCTTCGCCTCGTCGGTGCCGATGGCCTCGAGCCGCTTGTCGACCTCGGTGTCCACGCGGGACACGAAGAAGGACGCGACCGAGTGGATGCGGCTGAGGTCCAGCCCGGCATCGCGGGCCTGCTCGAGCCCGGTGAGGTAGGCGTCCTTGACCTCGCGGTAGCGCTCGATCCCGAAGATCAGCGTGACGTTGACGCTGATGCCCTCGGCGATCGCGGCCGTGATCGCCGGCAGGCCCTCCTTGGTGGCCGGGATCTTGATCAGCGCGTTGGGCCGCTCGACCGCGCTCCACAGCGCGCGGGCCGAGGCGATCGTGCCCTCGGTGTCGTTGGCCAGGTCGGGCTCGACCTCGATGGAGACCCGGCCGTCGGCGGGGTGCTCCTCGTGGACCGGCGCCATGATGTCGCAGGCATTACGGACGTCCTCGGTGGTGAGCTCGAAGACCACGCGGACCACGGACTCGTCCTGCTGCACGAGCCGGCGGACCTGGTCGTCGTACCGCTCGCCGTCCGCGATGGCCGCGGCGAAGATCGTCGGGTTCGTGGTCACGCCGACCACGGACTTGTTCTTGACCAGATCGGCGAGGTTGCCGGTCTCGATCCGCTCGCGCGAGAGGTCGTCGAGCCAGATCGACACCCCTGCGTCGGCAAGAGCCTTCAAACGGTCACTCATCGTGTCCTCCCGGAGTTCGATGGTCTGTGGTGGTCAGGTACCCGGTGTGCGTGCGGTCAACCTCAGTCGCGGACGACGCGGAGGCTGTCGCGAGCGGCGTCGGCGACCGCCTCGCCGGTGATGCCGTACTCCTGGTAGATCCGGGCGTAGTCGGCCGAGGCGCCGTAGGTCTCGATCGAGACGATCCGGCCGTGGTCGCCGACGATCTCGCGCCAGCCCTGGGCGACGCCGGCCTCGACCGAGACGCGCGCCTTCACCGTGGGCGGGATGACGGTCTCGCGGTAGGCCTGCTCCTGCTCGTCGAACCACTCGCGGCAGGGCATCGACACCACGCGGGCGCGGATGCCGTCCTGCGCGAGCAGCTCGCGGGCCGCGACGGCGACCTGGACCTCCGAGCCGGTCCCGATCAGTACGACGTCCGGCAGGCCGCCGTCCGCGTCGAGCAGGACGTAGCCGCCCCGGTGCACGTTGGAGGTGTCCGAGTAACCCTCCTCGCCGCGCGGGAAGACCGGCACGTTCTGGCGGGTCAGGGCGATGCCGGCGGGGCGGTCGGTGTGCTCGAGGACCGCCTTCCAGACCGCGGAGACCTCGTTGGCGTCCGCGGGGCGGACCACGTCGAGGCCGGGGATCGCGCGCAGCGCGGCGAGGTGCTCGATGGGCTGGTGCGTGGGGCCGTCCTCGCCGAGGCCGATCGAGTCGTGGGTCCACACGTAGGTCACGGGCAGGCCCATCAGTGCCGCGAGCCGGACCGAGCCGCGCATGTAGTCGGAGAAGGTGAGGAAGGTGCCGCCGAAGACGCGGGTGCCGCCGTGCAGCGTGATGCCGTTCATGATCGCACCCATGGCGTGCTCGCGGATGCCGAAGTGCAGCACGCGGCCGGTGTACGGGTCGCCCTGCCACTCGCCGGTGGAGCGGCTCTTCGGGATGAACGACTTCGCGCCCTTGATCGTGGTGTTGTTGGACTCCGCGAGGTCGGCCGAGCCGCCCCACAGCTCCGGCATGATCTCGGCGACCGCGTTGATCACGGCCCCCGAGGCCTTGCGCGTGGCCACGCCCTTCTCGTCGGCCGGGAAGGTGGGCAGCACCTTGTCGAGGCCCTCGGGGAGCGCGCGGGTCTGGAGCCGCTCCCACAGCTCGAGGTCGGCGGCCTTCTTGTTCGTCCACCGTTCGAAGAGGCCGTCCCACTCGGCCTGCCACTTCTTGCCGCGCTCGACCAGCGAGCGGGTGTGGGCGATCACGTCGTCGGGGACGTCGAAGTGCCGGGTGGGGTCGAGGCCCATGACCTCCTTGGTCGCGGCGACCTCGTCCTCACCGAGCGCCGAGCCGTGCGAGGCGCCGGTGCCCTGGGCGTGGGGGGCCGGCCAGGCGATGACCGTGCGGAGCACGATGAAGCTGGGGCGGTCGGTGACCTCCTCGGCGGCCTGGATCGCGGCGTACAGCGCCGGCACGTCCTCGGTGTAGCCGGTCCCGTCGTGGGTCCAGTCCACGGTCTGCACGTGCCAGCCGTAGGCCTCGTAGCGCTTGGCGACGTCCTCGGTGAACGCGACGTCGGTGTCGCCCTCGATGGAGATCTGGTTCGCGTCGTAGATCAGCGTCAGGTTGCCGAGCTCCTGCGTGCCGGCGATCGACGAGGCCTCGCCGCTGACGCCCTCCTCGATGTCACCGTCGCTGCAGATCGCGTAGATGTGGTGGTCGAACGGCGAGGCGCCCTCGGCGGCGTCCGGGTCGAGTAGGCCGCGCTCGCGGCGGGCGGCCATCGCCATGCCGACCGCGTTGGCCACGCCCTGGCCGAGCGGGCCGGTCGTGGTCTCGACGCCGGCGGTGTGGCCGAACTCCGGGTGGCCCGGGGTCTTGCTGCCCCAGGTCCGCAGCGACTTGATGTCCTCGATCTCGAGGCCCCACCCGCCGAGGAAGAGCTGCAGGTAGAGCGTGATCGAGCTGTGGCCCGCGGAGAGCACGAAGCGGTCGCGGCCGGGCCAGCTCGGGTCGGCGGGGTTGTGCCGCATCACCTTCTGGAAGAGCAGGTACGCCGCGGGCGCGAGGCTCATGGCGGTGCCCGGGTGGCCGTTGCCGACCTTCTGCACCGCGTCCATGGCCAGGGCCCGGATCGTGTCCACCGTCCTCTGGTCGACGTCGGTCCAGTCCAGCTCAGCGGCTCTGCTCACGGGGTTCCTCTCGGATCACTGCGCCCGCGGGCACCCGGGAGGGGTGAACGTCACAGGCGTGGGTACTCAGGCAGGGCCGAGCCTACTCATCCGGCGCGATACGATCGAACCCAGCAAGCACCCGCTGATGGTGACCCGCCCCACCCGAGGATCCCCGTGACCTACGTCGGCCAGTCGACCTCTGCTGCCCCTGCGCAGGACGTGGCCCCGGCGACGGCGCGGGACGTGGTCGCCGCGTACGTCGGTCTGACGAAGCCGCGGGTCATCGAGCTGCTGCTCCTGACGACCGTGCCGGTGATGTTCTTCGCCGCCCGCGGCATCCCGCCCCTCGAGCTGGTCGTGGCGACCGTGATCGGCGGCACCTTCTCGGCCGGGTCGGCGTCGGTGTTCAACTGCGTCTACGACCGCGACATCGACGAGCAGATGCGGCGTACCCGCCGCCGGGCGCTGCCACGGCACATCGTGTCCCCGCGGTCCGCGCTGGTCTTCGGCACCGTGCTCGGGGTGCTCTCGACGGTGATCCTCGCGCTGTGGGTGAACCCGCTCTCGGCGGTCCTGTCGGTGCTCGCCAACGCGTTCTACGTCTTCGGCTACACCATGGTCCTCAAGCGCCGCACCACCCAGAACATCGTCTGGGGCGGGCTGGCCGGTTGCTTCCCGGCGCTGATCGGGTGGACCGCGGTGACCGGCGAGCTGTCCTGGGTGCCGGTCGTGCTGTTCATGGTGGTGTTCTTCTGGACGCCCCCGCACACGTGGGCGCTCGCGCTGCGCTACCGCGAGGACTACGCCAACGTGGACGTGCCGATGCTGCCCGTGGTCGCTCCGGCGCGGGTGGTGGGCCGGCAGATCGTCGTCTACAGCTGGGTGATGGTGGCCACGTCGCTGCTGCTGTGGCCGGTCGCCGGGACGGGCGTCTTCTACCCGGTCGCCGCGACCGTGCTGGGCGCAGTCTTCCTGGTGGAGGCGCACCGCATGTGGGGTCGCACCCGGGACACCGAGGACCTGAGCAGGATCCAGCCGATGCGGCTGTTCCACTCCAGCAACCTCTACCTCTCGCTGCTGTTCGTGGCGGTCGCGCTCGACCCGCTGATCAGCCGCTGATCAGCCGCTGATCCACCGCTGATCCAGCCGGCGGGCCGGGCTCTCGAAAAAAGTTCGGGTCCGCAGGCAACCGAACCGGGCCCTGTCGCGTCTCTACTGGTGACGACGGTCGTTCCTGTCCACGGGGGTGCAGGCGACCGTCGTCATTTTTCTTGCCCGTGGAGCGGGCCGCCCCGGCCCTCGCCGGCGCCGCTCAGGCGGGCTCGCGGACCTCGATCAGCACCCAGGTGGCGGCCGCGGAGATGAGAGCCGCGCCGAGCATGTGGAAGCCGACCAGCACGATCGGCAGGTCGGTGAAGTACTGCACGAAGCCGATCGCACCCTGGCCGACCTCGAGGGCGAGCAGCACCACGACCGCACGCCGGGCCACCGGCGAGCCGCCGGTAGCCAGCAGCGCGAAGAGCAGGCCGACGGTGAGGCCCACGAAGAGGAACACCACGTCGGCGTGGAGCTGGCTCAGCTGGAGCGGGTCCAGGCCGTTGCGGGGGGAGTCCACGTCGCCGGCGTGCGGACCCGAGCCGGTGACGACGGTGCCGACGTACAGCACCACCCAGGCCGCGGCGAAGGTGGCCCAGGCCAGCCCGGTCACGGGGCCGGCGGCCACCGCGGGCGGGGCGGGGTGGTCGAGGCGGTGGAGGAACAGCACCGCGACGCCGATGATCGCCAGCGAGCACAGCAGGTGGAACGAGACGATCCAGGGGTTCAGGTCGGTGAGCACGGTGATGCCCCCGATCACCGCCTGGGCGGGGATGCCCAGGGCGAGGACCAACGCGAGACGGCGCAGGTCCCGGCGGCCGCTCTGCCAGGCCGCCACGAACGTCGCCACCGCGACCGCCACCAGGACGAAGGTGAGCATCCGGTTGCCGAACTCGATGGCCGCATGGATGTCGTAGGCGCCGTGGGGCGTGAACGACCTCCCGTTGCAGCGGGGCCACGTGGGGCAGCCGAGGCCGGACCCGGTGAGCCGGACGGCGCCTCCGGTGACGACCAGCACACAGTTGGCGACCAGGCTGGCCCAGCCGAGCGGCCGCAGCCAGCGGTCCGTGCGCGGCAGCGCCCGCGGCCTCGTCATGTCGGTCACTCCCACGTGAACGTCCTCGCAGTCAGGAAGGTGCCGAGTGCGGCCCAGACCAGCAGCACCGCGAGGTCCAGCCAGTCGGTGCGCCCGTCGATCAGGGCCTGGCGCATCGCGTCACCCAGGGCCCCGGAGGGGAGCCACTGGACGACGCTGCCGAAGGCGCCGTACGCCGAGGCCGGCAGCACCACCGCTCCGCCGGCCATCAGCAGCAGGTACACGAGGTTGGCCGCGGCGAGCGTCGCCTCGGCGCGCAGCACGCCGGCCACGAAGAGGCCGAGCGCGGCGAAGGCGGCGGTGCCGAGCACGAGCGCCAGGGCGGCGCCGAGCAGGCCGGGGTCGGGGTCCCAGCCCAGTGCCAGCGCCACCAGCGAGATGACGACCACCTGCAGGACCTCGACGACCAGGAGGCCGCCGATCTTGCCCGCGAGCAGCCCGGAGCGGGGGAGCGGGGAGGAGCCGAGCCGCTTGATCACGCCGTAGCGCCGCTCGAATCCGGTGGCGATCGCCAGCGAGGTGAACGCCGTGGACATGATCGCCAGCGCCAGCACGCCCGGCGTGAAGACGTCGACCGCGGGGTGGGCGAAGGTCTTGCCCAGCCGGTGTGCCCCCTCGACGCCGCCGATGAGCACGATGACCGGGATCACGACGGCGAGCAGCAGCTGCTCGCCGTTGCGCAGCATCAGCCTGGCCTCCATGCCGGCCTGGGCGGTCACCATCTGGGAGAACGGGGCCGCGCCCGGCATCGGGCTGAAGCTGCCGCGTTGGTCCAGGCTCATGGGGTCAGCTCCCGTCCGGTCAGCTCGAGGAACACGTCCTCGAGGTTGCGCTGGCCCAGGCTCAGGGACTCCGGCAGCACGTCGTTCTCCTCGCACCAGACCGACACCTTCGCCAGCGTGGAGGCATCGGCGGGGCCGCTGAGCACGAGGCTGAGCTCGTCGAGCAGCGTGACCTCCGCTCCGACGCCGAGGGCGCGGCGCAGCGACTCGGGCGATCCGGGCGGGAACGGGCGGGTCACCACGAGGCGGATCGTGGCGGCCCGGGCGTCGGCGCCTCCGCGGGTGAGCTCCAGCGGTGTTCCCGACGCGATCAGCCGGCCATGGTCGATGATGTGGATCCGGTCGGCGAGCCGCTCGGCCTCGTCCATGTAGTGGGTGGTGAGCACGACCGTCACCCCGTCGTGGCGCAGCTCCTCGAGCAGCTCCCACGTGGCCCGGCGCGCCTGCGGGTCCATGCCCGCGGTCGGCTCGTCGACGAAGACGATCTCGGGACGGCCGACGACGGCCATCGCCAGGCCGAGACGCTGCTGCTGGCCGCCGGAGAGCCGGCGGTACGGCGTACGCCCGCAGTCGCCGAGGCCGAGTCGGTCGGCGAGCTGGTCGGTGTCGAGCGGGTTCGCGTGCAGCCGGGCGACGTGCCGCAGCATCTCCATCGCGCGGACCCCGCTCCAGGCGCCGCCACCCTGCAGCATCACGCCGATCCGGGGGAGCAGGTCGGTCCGGTCGCGGACCGGGTCCAGGCCGAGCACCCGGACCGATCCGTGCTGCGGGGCGCGGTAGCCCTCGCAGGTCTCCAGGGTGGTGGTCTTGCCGGCGCCGTTCGGGCCGAGAACGGCGGTGATCGTCTGCCGCTCGACGACCAGCGAGAGCGCGTCGACCGCGACCTTCTCGCCGTACCTCATCACCAGGCCGTCGACGGCGACGGCCGGGTCGGCGGCAGGGGGGTTCGACACGGCGTCAGTCTAGGGAGCGGCCGGGTGCCGGCCCGGCCGCGGGCGGGCGCGTCCGCAGCCGGTGTGGCCTGGGTCTCAGGCGGGCCGCGGCGAGCTCAGATCTCCACGGCGTCCGGGGCCTCGGTGCCGCCACCGCGGGGCAGCCCGGCGAACGCGGTCGGCGGCTCGCGCCACAGCTGATGCCCGCCGGCGACGCCGGCGTCCCGGATCGCCCGCCACACCCGCTCGGGGGTGCACGGCATGTCGAGGTGGCGGACCCCGAGGTGGCGCAGCGCGTCGACGACCGCGTTCTGCACCGCCGGGGTCGCGCCGATCGTGGCGGACTCGCCGATGCCCTTCGCGCCGAGCGGGTTGAGCGGGGTCGGGGTCTCGGTGTTGGAGACCTCCAGGGCGATGGTGTCGGCGGCGGTGGGCATGGCGTAGTCGGCGAACGTCGAGGTCAGCGGCGTGCCGTCCGCGTCGTAGACGAACTGCTCCCACAACGCCTGCGAGATCCCCTGCACCGCGCCGCCGTGCTGCTGGCCGGCGACGACCAGCGGGTTGAGGACCCGGCCGCAGTCGTCGACCGCGACGTGGCGCAGCGGGGTGACCAGGCCCGTCTCGGTGTCCACCTCGACGATCGAGACGTGCGCGCCGAACGGGAACGTCGCGCCGTCCTGGGTGAAGTCGGTGTCCGAGCCCAGGCCGCCGTCGTGCTCGTGTGCCCACGCCGCGAGCTGAGCCCAGCGGATCTCCGTGCCGGCCACGCCGCGGACCGAGAACCGGCCGTCCTCCAGCACGACGTCGGCCGGGTCGGCCTCGAGCATCCGGGCCGCGACGTCGAGCGCCTTGACGTGCACCTCGTCGGCCGCCTGGCCCACGGCGTTGCCGCCCAGCTGGAGTGACCGGGACCCACCGGTGCCGCCTCCGGAGCGGACCAGCGCCGTGTCGGACTGGACGTAGGTGATGTCCTCCAGCGGGATGCCCAGCCGGTCGGCGACGATCATCGAGAACGACGTGGCGTGGCCCTGGCCGTGGCCCGAGGTGCCGGCCATGACGGTCGCCGTGCCGTCGGCGTGCACGTGCAGCGAGCCGAACTCCGAGCCGCCGAAGCCGGTGATCTCGACATAGATCGCGATCCCGATCCCGAGCTGGCGGACCTCGCCGGCCTCACGCCGGCGCCGCTGCTCGGCCCGGGCGCCGTCGACGTCGGCGATCCGGAGGGCCTCGCGCAGCGGCAGGTCGAAGTCGGCGACGTCGTAGGTGACGCCGGTGCGGGTGGCGTACGGGAACGCGTCGGGCGGGATCAGGTTCCGCCGCCGGATCTCCTCCGGCGCCAGCCCGACCTCGTCGGCGGCCAGGTCGACCAGCCGCTCGAGCAGGGCCGCCGCCTCGGGGCGCCCCGCCCCGCGGAACGCGCCCACCGGAGCGGTGTTGGTCAGCACCGCGACGGCGTCGTAGCGGATCCGCGGCACGACGTACGGCCCCTGGATCATGAGGTACGTCGGGCCGAGGGCGAGCGAGCCGCCGAACCCGGCGTACGCGCCGCAGTCACCGACGACCCGGACCCGCAGCCCGACGATCCGGCCCTCGGCGGTGAGCCCCAGCTCGGCGTACTGCACCTGGCCGCGCCCGTGCATCGACAGCATCGACTCGCTGCGGGTCTCGGTCCACTTCACCGGGCGACCGAGGCTGCGGGCAGCGGCGACGACGGCGGCGTGGTCGGCGATGATGCCGGCCTTGCCGCCGAAGGCGCCGCCGACGTGCGGGGCGATGACGCGCACCTGCTCCTTCGGCAGGCCGGTGTACCCGGCGATCAGGTTGCGGGTCAGGTGTGGCTGCTGGGTCGCCACCCAGGCCGTCAGCCCCTCGGCCGAGGGCTGCACCAGGATCGCGTGGCCCTCCAGGGGTGCGGTGGCGACGCGTTGGTTCTCGAGCCGGAGCCGGACGACGTGGTCGGCGCCCTCGAACGGGTCGGTCTCGTCGGCGTCCGCCCGGCTGGCCGCGATGTTGCTGCCGACCTCCTCGAACTGCAGCGGTGCGTCCTCGGCCAGGGCGGCCTCCATGTCGGCGACCACGCCGAGCTCGTCGTAGTCGACGTCGACCAGCTCGGCGGCGTCCACCGCCTGGGCGCGGGTCTCCGCCACCACCAGGGCCACGGGGTCGCCCACGAAGCGGACCCGGTCGGTGGCCAGGGCGGTGCGCTTGACGGCGGGGTTGACCTCGGCGAACGCCGGGACGGCCCCGTCGCCGATGGTGGCTCCGGTGAGGACGGCCAGCACGCCGGGCGACTTCTCGGCCTCGCCGGTGTCGATGGAGGTCACCCGGGCGTGGGCGAACGGACTGCGGACGAAGACCGCGTGGGCCGTGCCCTCGATCCGCTGGTTGTCCACGAAGGTGCTCAGGCCCCGGACCAGGTCGGGGTCCTCGACCCGCGGGACGATGTTCCCCAGCAGCGATCCCGGCATCCGCTTCTCCTTGTCACTCTCGCCCCACACCCGGGTCGAGACTAGCCTCGGGTGGTGAGGATCACGTCCGTCGCGCGAGGAGCTGGGCGAGCACGTCGGGCTCGTCGCTGATGATCCCGTTGGCGCCCAGCCCGAGCGCGACGTCGAGCGCCGCCTCGTCGTTGACCGGCCAGGTCATCACGACCTCCACGTGGTGGAGCAGGCCGGCGACGAGCTTCTCGTCGAGCAGGGAGAGGTGGATCGAGACCCCGTGGACGGCGGGCTCCTCGGTGACCCGCTGGCGCAGCCGGGCCAGCTCGACCCGGTTGCGGGCCGACAGCACCGCGCGGGCGTAGGGCAGCTCGGCGACCAGCTCCACGGAGGGCCAGTAGCGGCCGCAGACCAGCACCGGCTCGTGCCGCGCGACCTCGTGGAGCAGCCGCGCGATCGACCTCGCGGCGGTGCTCCGGCGGCCCTTGAGGTCGAGCATGAACGTCGTGCCGTGCCGGTCGGCCTCGAGGAGCTCGCGGAGCCCCAGCCGGGGCGCCGAGGCGGACGCGAGCTCCCAGCGGTCCCACAGGAACGGCAGCGGCCCGGCGGTCTTGAGGTGGCGCACCTCCAGCCGGCCCCGGTGCTCGTGCACGTCGCACTCGATCACGTCGACCCCGAGGGTGTTCGCGGCATGCAGGCCGGCCAGCGAGTTCCCGGCCCGGTGCGCGATGGCCAACGGGGTCACGAGGGCTCCCTCCCGCGGCGTTCGCGCCGGCGCTCGAGCGCGAGGGCGGCAGCGTGGCCGACCAGGACGATGGCGATGCCGGCGATCACGTCCACGACGTAGTGGTTGGCCGTCGCGATCACGGACCCCGCCATCAGCACGGGCATCACGCAGCCGACGATCTTGAGCGCGAGGGACGTCGCGGCGGTGTAGATCGCGATGCCGACCAGCAGGTCCCAGCCGGCGTGCAGGCTGGGCATGGCGGCGTACTGGTTGACGAAGGCTGGAGGCTGCAGCCACCGGTAGGCCCGCGAGCTCTCCGTGACGGTGTCCACGAGCCCCAGGTTCGCGAGGCGCGGGGGCGCCACCGGGTAGGTCACGAAGACCAGCATGCCGAGCGCGCCCGAGATCAGCATCCCGTCCCTCAGGCGCAGGAACTCCGGGCGGTGTCGCCAGGCGAGCCAGACCATCGTCACGATGATGACCGGCCAGTGGCCCCAGATGTAGACCCAGTTGACGACGGCCTCGACCGCCTCGGAGCTCTCGACCGGCTTCTGGAACGCGGCCTCGAAGTGGAGCCCGGTGGCCTTCTCGAAGTCCACGATGTCGCGGGAGTGCTGCTCGGCGGTGGCACGGGCCGCGTCGGTGAGGCCGCGGATGCGGAAGTAGACGAAGACGCCGAGCGCGACCAGACCCGCCTGGCCGAGGATCCAGGGGAATCGGGAGTGGCGCAGCGCAGTCACCCGGGACACATCCATGCAGCTCCCTGGGGCACCCTCGCCGGCATGCTTGCCCCTCCATCCTGACGGCGCAGGACGGGACGGGGTGCGGGCGAAGGTCCCGAGGGCCGGGACCTAGTGTCCGTAGGTCAGGCGGCGGCGGGGACCCCCACGGCCGTACGCCGGGCGGCGCGGCGGGTCAGGTAGAGGCTGACGCCGCCGAGGGCGAGGGCGGGGAGCCAGGCCACCGCGGCCTTGACTGCGACCGCGGCCGCCGCAGCGGTCCAGGGGACGCCCATGGCGGCGAGTGCGGCGACGAGCGCGCCGTCGCGCGGGCTGGCGCCGTTGGGGCCGGGAAGCGCGCCCGCGATCTGGCTGGCGCCGAAGGCGCCGAGCACGGCCAGCGGCGGCAGCTCGTGGCCGGTCGCGGCGAGGGTGCCGACCAGCAGCGCGGCGATCGAGAGCTGGTAGCCGGCCGAGAGCAGCAGGCCGTGGGCCAGCTGTCGCGGCGGGGGCAGCGGCCGGCGGGGCAGCAGGTCGGGCTTGACCCGGCGGACCACCAGGACGGCCAGGATCGCGGCGGCGGCGACGCCGAGCGCGACGAGGATCATGTTCGTCGGCAGGGCGGTGCCGGCGAAGCAGACGAAGACGCACAGGCCGAGCGCACCGACCAGCCGGTCGGCTCCCACGCTCATGACGGCGTCACCCCGGCCCAGCCCGGAGCGGGTCAGCCGGTGGAGGCGCCAGACGTCGGCGCCGACGTGGCCCGGCGTCAGGAGGCCGAGCAGCTCGGACTCGGCGTACGCGCGGAGGTACCAGCGGCGGCTGAGGTTCGCGTCGGTGAGGGCGCGCCAGCGCAGCGGGCAGAGGAGGTACTTGCCGACGACCCACGGCAGCAGGCCCAGGAGCACCGGCCACGGGCTGACCGCGGGGAGGTTCGGCAGGGTGAGGGCGGGGACCAGGATGCTGACCACCACACCGAGGACCAGGACGATCCGAGAGTGCAGGAGGGTGCGCAGCAGCTGCATGGAAACCTTTCGGAGGGCGCTGGGGTGGGCTTTTCCCATGTCAGGAGTCGTACCCCGAAACGAGTGAATCAGAACCTCCCAATCAACTACACGGTCGATGGCCCATATGGGGTAAGGCCACTGGTCCTTCTGGGGTACGGGCCAAGGTCCGGGAATAAGGGGACCCTTACTTGAACGGCCCCGGTCATTAACGGCACACTGATGTTGTGGAATTCGAGGAGCGGCCCGTGCGGGCAGAGGACCAGTCGACGCGTCAGCGCGTCGTCCGGTCGATCCTCGTCGACGGCCCGTCCACGGCCGCGGCGCTCGCCGAGCGCCTCGACCTGACCCCAGCCGCCGTACGCCGGCACCTCGACCAGCTGCTCGACGAGGGCGCGGTCGAGGCGCGGGAGCCGCGACACCTCGCCTCCCGCGGGCGTGGGCGGCCCGCGAAGCTGTTCGCCCTGACCGAGGCGGGCCGCGACGGCTTCGACCAGCAGTACGACGACCTCGCCGTGCAGGCGCTGCGCTTCCTCGCCGAGACCGGCGGGGACCAGGCGGTACGGGAATTCGCGAACCGCCGGGTGGCGTTCGTGGAGGACAGGTTCCACGACGTGCAGCGTGAGCAGCCGCAGCTGAGCCCGGCCGAGGTCCTGGCCCGTGTCTTCACCGACGAGGGCTATGCGGCCTCGGTCCGTGACGTGCCGGTGGGGGAGCAGCTGTGCCAGCAGCACTGCCCCGTCTCGCACGTCGCCCATGAGTTCCCGCAGCTGTGCGAGGCGGAGACCGCGGCG
Source organism: Nocardioides koreensis (assembly GCF_039531775.1). NCBI lineage: Bacteria > Bacillati > Actinomycetota > Actinomycetes > Propionibacteriales > Nocardioidaceae > Nocardioides > Nocardioides koreensis. The sequence goes on from NZ_BAAAQR010000011.1 coordinate 77,758, forward strand.
ATCAGCCGCGTGCTCGGAAGCCACGTGCAGCGGCTGGCCACCATCGCCCACGGCGACGGTGTCTGCACCACGTGCATCCCCAACGCGTCTCCATCCACCGGCAAGACGAAGGAGCAGGTCACCACATGACGACCATCGACGAGCGCAACCCCGAGCTCGAGGGCATCGGTCGCTACGAGTTCGGCTGGAGCGACCCCGACGTCGCCGGTTCCGCCGCCCAGCGCGGCCTCAACGAGGCCGTCGTGCGTGACATCTCGAGCAAGAAGAACGAGCCGCAGTGGATGCTCGACCTGCGCCTGAAGGGCCTGAAGCTCTTCGGTCGCAAGCCGATGCCGACCTGGGGCTCGGACCTGTCGGCGATCGACTTCGACAACATCAAGTACTTCGTGCGCTCCAGCGAGAAGCAGGCCGCCTCGTGGGAGGACCTGCCCGAGGACATCAAGAACACCTACGACAAGCTCGGCATCCCCGAGGCGGAGAAGCAGCGCCTCGTCGCCGGCGTCGCCGCGCAGTACGAGTCGGAGGTCGTCTACCACTCGATCCGCGAGGACCTCGAGCAGCAGGGCGTGCTCTTCCTCGACACCGACACGGCCCTGCGTGAGCAGCCGGAGCTCTTCAAGGAGTACTTCGGCACCGTCATCCCGGTGGGCGACAACAAGTTCGCCGCGCTGAACACCTCGGTGTGGTCGGGTGGCTCCTTCATCTACGTCCCGCCGGGTGTCCACGTGGACATCCCGCTCCAGGCCTACTTCCGGATCAACACCGAGAACATGGGCCAGTTCGAGCGGACCCTGATCATCGTCGACGAGGGTGCCTACGTGCACTACGTCGAGGGCTGCACCGCGCCGATCTACTCCTCCGACTCGCTGCACTCCGCGGTCGTGGAGATCATCGTGAAGAAGGGTGGGCGCTGCCGCTACACGACCATCCAGAACTGGTCGAACAACGTCTACAACCTCGTCACCAAGCGGGCGACCTGCGAGGCGGGCGCCACCATGGAGTGGGTCGACGGCAACATCGGCTCCAAGGTGACCATGAAGTACCCCGCCATCTACCTGATGGGCGAGCACGCGCGCGGCGAGACGCTCTCGATCGCGTTCGCGGGCGAGGGCCAGCACCAGGACGCCGGCGCCAAGATGGTGCACGCGGCTCCGAACACCTCGTCCTCCATCCTGTCGAAGTCGGTGGCGCGCGGCGGTGGGCGCACGTCGTACCGCGGCCTGATCCAGATCAACGAGGGGGCGCACGGCTCGAAGTCCAACGTGCTGTGCGACGCGCTCCTGGTCGACCAGGTCAGCCGGTCCGACACCTACCCCTACGTCGACATCCGCGAGGACGACGTGTCGATGGGGCACGAGGCGTCGGTCTCGAAGGTCTCCGACGACCAGCTGTTCTACCTGATGTCGCGGGGCATGGAGCAGGACGAGGCGATGGCGATGATCGTGCGCGGCTTCGTCGAGCCGATCGCGAAGGAGCTCCCGATGGAGTACGCCCTCGAGCTCAACCGGCTGATCGAGCTGCAGATGGAGGGTGCGGTCGGCTGACCGCCGCACCCCCGCCCGACCGATCGCCGACGAGAAGAAAGTAGAACCTGTGACTGTGACCGATGCTGCCCGCGAGAGCGTGGAGTCCGCCCTCGAGGTGACCAAGGTCGACTCGCACCTGCACCCGGAGGGGTCGTTCGACGTGGCCGACCACCCGGTGCCCACCGGGCGCGAGGAGGTCTGGCGGTTCACGCCGCTGAAGCGGCTGCGCGACCTGCACGCGGACGCCGACCTGTCCGGCACCCACGTGGGTGCCGAGGCGGACGCGCCCGACGGCGTGCGGATCGAGAGCTTCGAGGCGGACAGCCCGCTGCGCGGGTCCAGCGGCTTCGTGCCGGTGGACCGCGTGAGCGCCCGGGTGTGGCACGAGGCGGCGCGTCGGTACGCCGTGACCGTGCCGCGCGAGACCGAGCTGGACGCGCCGGTCTTCATCGACATGCGCGGCACCGGGATCGACGAGGCCTCGGCGACCCACCTGGTGCTGACCGCCGAGCCGCACAGCAAGGCGACCGTGGTCTTCCGGTTCATCGGCTCGGCCACGCTGGCCGACCTGACCGAGATCGTCGTCGGTGACGGGGCGCAGCTGACCGTCGTCAGCATCGACGACTGGGAGGACGACGCCGTCCACCTCGGCCACCGGCACGCGCAGGTGGGCCGGGACGCGACGTTCAAGCACGTGGACGTGTCCTTCGGTGGCAACGTCGTGCGCCACGACACCACCGCCGAGTACGCCGGCCCCGGCGGCTCGGTGGAGATGCTCGGCATGTACTTCGCCGACGGGGACACCGACCACGGCGGCCAGCACATCGAGCACCGCCTGTTCGTCGACCACACGGCGCCGAACACGCGCAGCAACGTGATCTACAAGGGCGCGCTGCAGGGCGAGGGCGCCCACACGGTCTGGATCGGCAACGTGCTGATCCGCAAGGTCGCCGAGGGCATCGAGACCTACGAGGAGAACCGCAACCTCGTGCTCACCGACGGCTGCCAGGCCGACTCGGTGCCGAACCTCGAGATCGAGACCGGCGAGATCGAGGGCGCCGGCCACGCGTCGGCGACCGGCCGCTTCGACGACGAGCAGCTGTTCTACCTGCGCTCGCGCGGTGTCGAGGAGGCCGAGGCCCGGCGCCTGGTCGTGCACGGGTTCTTCAACGACCTGATCCGCAAGATCGACGTGCCCGCGATCGAGGAGAAGCTGACGGAGACGGTCGAGGCCGAGCTGGCCAAGAACGTCCTGAAGGGCTTCCCGGGGAGCGTGGCCTGATGGCCCTCGAACGCGTCTGCTCGGCCGAGGAGGTCCCGACCGACGAGGCGCTCGGCGTGCGCGTCGGTGACCTCGACGTGGCGGTGGCCCGCGACGGCGACGAGTTCTTCGCCGTCCAGGACCTCTGCTCGCATGCGGCCGTGGCGCTGAGCGAGGGCGAGGTGGCCGACTGCCAGATCGAGTGCTGGCTGCACGGCTCCCGCTTCGACCTGCGCACCGGCAAGCCCACCGGCCTGCCCGCCACCGAGCCGGTCTCCGTGTTCCCCACGGAGGTCCGCGCCGACGGTGTGTACGTCGACGTGACCACCACCCTCAACGGCGTACAGCCGTCCTGACCGACAGACTTCGAGCAAGGAAGAGACAACGATGAGCACGCTGGAGATCAAGGACCTGCACGTCACGGTCGACACCGAGGACGGCGCCAAGGAGATCCTCAAGGGCGTCACGCTGACCATCAAGGACGGCGAGACGCACGCGATCATGGGCCCGAACGGGTCCGGCAAGTCGACGCTGGCCTACTCGATCGCGGGCCACCCCAAGTACACCGTCACCGGCGGCACGGTGACCCTCGACGGCGAGGACGTCCTCGCGATGTCCGTCGACGAGCGCGCCCGGGCCGGCCTGTTCCTGGCCATGCAGTACCCCGTCGAGGTGCCCGGCGTCTCGGTCGCGAACTTCCTGCGCACCGCCAAGACGGCCATCGACGGCGAGGCGCCCAAGCTCCGCACCTGGGTCAAGGACGTCAACGGCGCCCTCGAGCGTCTCGACCTGGACTCGACGTTCTCGCAGCGCTCGGTGAACGAGGGCTTCTCCGGTGGTGAGAAGAAGCGCCACGAGATCGCCCAGCTCGAGCTGCTGAACCCGAAGGTGGCGGTCCTCGACGAGACCGACTCCGGGCTCGACATCGACGCGCTGAAGATCGTCTCGGAGGGCGTGAACCGCTTCCGCGGCCAGGAGGGCAAGGGCGTCCTGCTGATCACGCACTACACGCGCATCCTGCGCTACATCACCCCCGACTACGTGCACGTGTTCGTCAACGGCCGGATCGCCGAGCAGGGCGGGCCCGAGCTCGCCGAGCAGCTCGAGGCCGAGGGCTACGACAAGTACGTCAAGGCGGCGGTGTGAGATGAGCCAGCTCCCGGGCCTCCTGCCCGAGCTGGAGGTCATCCGCAAGGACTTCCCCATCCTCGAGCGCGTGCTCGCGGGTGGACACCGCCTGGTGTACCTCGACAGCGCCAACACCTCGCAGAAGCCGCAGGTGGTGATCGACACGATGGTCGACCACCTCGAGCGGCACAACGCGAACGTCGCGCGCGCCATGCACCAGCTCGGTGCCGAGGCGTCCGAGGCGTTCGAGAGCGCCCGGGACAAGGTGGCCGGCTTCATCAACGCCCCCAGCCGGGCCGAGGTGATCTTCACCAAGAACGCCTCGGAGGCGCTGAACCTGGCGGCCAACACGCTTGCGTGGGCGACCGGGGACCTCGCGATCGCTGCGGGCGACGAGGTCGTCATCACCGAGATGGAGCACCACTCCAACATCGTGCCGTGGCAGCTGCTCACCGAGCGCAAGGGCGCGACCCTGCGCTGGTTCGGGCTGACCGACGACGGCCGGCTCGACCTGTCGAACATCGACGAGCTGATCAACGAGCGCACCAAGGTCGTCTCGCTGACCTGGGTGTCCAACATGCTCGGCACCATCAACCCGGTCGCCGAGATCGCCAGGCGGGCCCACGAGGTGGGTGCGATCGTGGTCGTCGACGCCTCCCAGGCCGCGCCCCAGCTGCCCGTCGACGTCGTCGCCTCGGGTGCCGACCTGCTGGCCTTCACCGGTCACAAGGTCGTCGGGCCGACCGGCATCGGGGTGCTCTGGGGTCGCCGTGAGGTGCTCGACCAGCTGCCGCCGTTCCTCGGTGGTGGCGAGATGATCGAGACCGTCCGCATGGAGCGCTCGACGTACGCCCCGATCCCGCACAAGTTCGAGGCCGGAACCCCGCCGATCGTCGAGGCCGTGGGGCTCGGCGCCGCGGTGGACTACCTGAGCGCGGTCGGGATGGAGGCGGTCCACGCGCACGAGCAGGCCGTCACCGGCTACGCGCTGGAGGGCCTGGCCACGGTGCCCGGGCTGACCGTGCTCGGCCCGCTCGACGCCACCCGGCGCGGCGGCGCGATCTCCTTCGAGCTCGAGGGCGTGCACCCGCACGACGTGGCGCAGGTGCTGGACTCCCGCGGCATCGCCGTCCGGGCCGGCCACCACTGCGCCAAGCCCGCGCACGCGCGGTTCGGGGTGCAGAGCTCGACGCGGATGTCGTCGTACCTCTACACCACCCCGGCCGAGATCGACGCGCTCGTCGAGGGGCTGGAGTACACCCGTTCCTACTTCAAGGTGGGCTGAGAGTGACCAACCAGGACCTGGATGCGCTCTACCAGGAGATCATCCTCGACCACTACAAGAACCCGCACCACAAGGGCCTGCGCGAGCCGTTCGAGGCCGAGGTGCACCACGTCAACCCCACCTGCGGTGACGAGGTGACCCTGCGGGTCCACCTCGACGACGGCGTGGTCGGCGACGTGTCCTACGACTCGGTGGGCTGCTCGATCTCGCAGGCCTCCGCGTCGGTGATGACCGACCTGGTGATCGGCAAGCCGATCGACGAGGCTCTCGCCATCCACGAGGAGTTCCTGACCCTGATGCAGGGCCGGGGCACGGTCGAGCCCGACGAGGACGTGCTGGAGGACGGCATCGCCTTCGCCGGCGTCGCGAAGTTCCCGGCGCGCGTGAAGTGCGCACTACTGTCGTGGATGGCCTGGAAGGACGCCACGGCGTCGGCCGTCTCGGCGGCCGAGCCTGTCGACACCAAGGAGAGCAACTGATGACCGACCAGTCTGTGGACCACAGCGACCTGCCCGAGGTCCCCGAGGCCACGTCCGGCGGCGGCACCTCCACCGTGACCGTCGACGACGTCACCGAGGCCATGAAGGACGTCGTCGACCCCGAGCTGGGGATCAACGTCGTCGACCTCGGCCTCGTCTACGACGTGCACCTCGACGAGAGCTCCAACTGCGTCCTCGACATGACCCTGACGTCCGCGGCCTGCCCGCTGACCGACGTGATCCAGGACCAGACGAACTCCGCCCTGGAGGGCCTGGTCAACGACGTCGCGATCAACTGGGTCTGGATGCCGCCGTGGGGTCCGGACAAGATCACCGACGACGGCCGCGAGCAGCTGCGGGCCCTGGGCTTCAACGTCTGAGCCGCCACTGCGAGCTTGCTCGCAGTGGGGACGCGAAGAGGTCGAGCAAGCCCCGCGGCCGAGCTCGCGAGGCCGCGACGGGCGGGTCGAGACCTGAGCCCTGCGCCAAGGACGTTGCCGCGGCCCGGTCATGCCGCAGACCGACGCGACGACCGCGCGTACGCCTCGTCGGTTAGCGTCACCCCGTGCCCGTCGTCCTGGTCCCTGCCGCCCGCCTCGAGCGCTGGGCGCTGAACTTCAACGGCCGGCACGGGAGCACCGCGCTGGCCGTCGTCGACGGAGAGCTGACCGGGGCGGCGTCGGACGGCTCCACGTTCACCGCGCGGCTCCCGTTCGAGGAGAGGTACGCCGGCCTGCCGGACACCGCGGGCTTCGCGGCCGCGGCGCGCGAGCTGCCGGGCGACTGGGGGATCCTGCTGGTCCGCAAGGGCGGCTTCGCCGTGGCCCGGCTGGCGGGGGAGCGGATGCGGGAGTCGAAGACCGGCCAGCGGCACGTGCAGGGACGGACGAAGGCGGGCGGCCAGAGCCAGCAGCGCTTCGCCCGACGCCGCGACAACCAGGCCCGGCAGGCCTACGAGGCGGCCGCCGACCACGCGGCGCGGATCCTCGACGGGCTCACCGGACCGTTGGTCACCGGCGGTGACCACGCGGCGATCCGCGAGGTGCTCGCCGATCCTCGCCTGGGGCGGCTGACCGTGCTCGAGCACTGGCTGCCCGTCCCCGACCCGCGGCGGGACGTCCTCGAGAAGGCGGTCTCCGAGGCGTGCGCAGTGCGGGTCGAGGTGAGCAACGCCGACGGGTGACTCAGGAGCGGCTCGCCGGCTGCTCCGCCACCGCTTCGACCGGGTGCCGCTGCGGTGCCACGGAGCCACCCATCGCCCGGGTCACGACGTAGGCCACCAGTGCGACCACCCAGGAGCCGAGGCCCAGGAACAGCTGGGAGCGGGTGTCCGCGGTGGTGCCGAGCTGGACGAGGACGGCGAGGATCCCGCCGATCGTGAGGACCGTCAGGAACGGGAAGAGCCACATGCGCACCACGAGCTCCTCGTCGGGGGTGCGTCTCCTCAGCACCAGCTGGGAGAGCGCGATGAGCAGGTAGACGAAGAGGATGACCGCGCCCGAGGAGTTCAGCAGGAACAGGAACACGGTGTCGGGGGAGGTGTAGGCCGCGATGACGCTGAGGAAGCCGATGACGGTGGAGGCGAGGATCGCCCACACCGGGACACCCCGCCGGTTCACCCCGACCAGCTTCTTGGGCGCCTCCTTGCGCTCGGCCAGCACGAAGAGCATCCGGGAGGCGGTGTACAGCCCGGAGTTGAGGCACGACAGCACGGCCGTCAGGACCACGGCGTTCATCAGGTGGTCGGCGTACGGGATCCCCATCTGCGTGAACGCCGCGACGTACGGCGAGGCGCCCAGCTCGTTGTCGTTCCAGGGGACGATGCAGACCAGCAGGATCATCGACCCGACGAAGAACGTGGCCACGCGGAGGATGACCGACTGGGTCGCCTTCGCGATCGCGCGCTTCGGGTCCGAGGACTCGGCGGCCGCCACGGTGGCGATCTCGGCCCCGACCATCGAGAAGACGACCACCACGATGCTGGAGAAGATCGCGCCGAACCCGTGGGGCAGGAACCCGCCGTGGCTGGTCATGTTGCTGACGTCGAACGACTGGCCGGGCCACAGGCCGACGACGAAGAGCGTCCCGAGCGTGAGGAACGCGATGATGGCGAACACCTTGATGCCCGCGAACCAGTACTCGAACTCGCCGTAGGAGCCGACCGAGAACAGGTTGGTCGCGGTCATCAGCACCATCAGGACGAGGGAGAGGACCCAGAGCGGGGCGTCGACCCAGAACGTGAGGATCTTGGCGCCGGCGACGGCCTCGAAGCCGACCACGATGACCCAGAAGTACCAGTACAGCCACGCGACCGAGAAGCCCGCCCAGCCGCCGAGCGCGCTCCGCGCGTAGTCGGCGAACGAGCCGGTCGAGGGATTCGCGGTGGCCATCTCGCCTAGCATCCGCATCACCAGCACGATCAGCACGCCGGTGACCAGGTAGCTGAGGAAGGCGCCCGGACCGGTCTCGTTGATCACGACGCCGGAGCCGACGAACAGGCCGGCCCCGATCACGCCGCCGATCGCGATCATCGTCAGGTGCCGTTGCTTGAGCCCCTTCCGGAGCCCGTTCTCCACGGAGTCGGGTGTGGGGGACGTCTGCGCCATGGGTACCTCGCTCGGGGGTCGGGTTGCCGGGGCGGCCTTGCCGGGGCTCCTACCCCCTGCGGCCGCGCCTGACACCCCCTCGCGTGATCTGCGTCTCATCGGTGCGCCGGGTCGGTAGCGTGACCGGTGTGGCGCACCCGATCGAGATCAGAGGCCTGGTCAAGACCTTCGGCAAGCTGCGCGCCCTCGACGGGCTGGACCTGACGGCGCGCAGCGGCGAGATCCACGGCTTCCTCGGCCCCAACGGCGCCGGCAAGTCCACCACGATCCGGGTCCTGCTCGGGCTGTTGCGCAAGGACGCCGGCGAGGTCCGGCTCCTCGGCGGCGACCCGTGGCACGACGCCGCGGAGCTCCACCGGCGGCTCGCCTACGTGCCGGGCGACGTGAACCTGTGGCCGACCCTCACCGGCGGCGAGGCGATCGACCTGATCGGTCGGCTGCGCGGTGGGCTCGACGAGCGGCGGCGTGCCGAGCTCGTGGAGCGCTTCGAGCTGGACCCGACCAAGAAGGGCCGCAGCTACTCCAAGGGCAACCGGCAGAAGGTCGCCCTGGTCGCCGCGCTGGCCTCCGACGTCGAGCTGCTGCTGCTCGACGAGCCGACCTCGGGGCTGGACCCGATCATGGAGACCGTCTTCGAGTCCTACGTCGACGACTTCCGCGACCGGGGCGGCACGGTGCTGCTGTCGAGCCACATCCTCGCCGAGGTCGAGCGGCTCTGCGACCGGGTGAGCATCATCCGGTCCGGCCAGTGCGTCGAGACCGGGACCCTCGCCGAGCTCCGCCACCTCACCCGTACGTCGATCTCCGCCGACCTGGCCGCGCCCCCGGACGCACTGCGCAGCCTGCCGGGCGTGCACGACCTGCAGATCGACGGCAACCGGGCGCGGTTCGAGGTCGAGCCGAGCGGGCTGGACGCGGCGCTGGACACGCTCCAGGCCGTCGGCGTGCTCTCCCTGACCAGCCAGCCCCCGACGCTGGAGGACCTGTTCCTGCGCCACTACGGCGCCCGGCTGGAGCCCCACGACCACACCGGGGTCCCGGACCGCGACGCCCCCCGGGACCGGACCGGGTCATGACCGGCACCTGGCTGCTGCTGCGCACGTTCCTGCGCCGGGACCGCTGGCAGTTCCTGTGGTGGTCCCTGGGTGGTGCCCTGCTCTACTGGAGCCAGGCGTACAGCGTCGACGGCCTCTACACGACCCAGGCCGAGTTCGACCGCGCGGCCGCCACCATGGAGGGCAACCTGGCTTTCATCGCCATGATCGGCCCGGCCCGTGCCCTGAACACCATCGGCGGCCAGGTGACCTGGCAGGCGACGGCCTTCGGCGCGATCGTCGCCGGCCTGATGAGCATGTTCCTCGTCGGGAGGCACACCCGGGCCGAGGAGGAGTCCGGCCGCGACGAGCTGGTCCGCGCGCAGGCGGTCGGCCGGCTGGCGCCGATGACGGCCGCGCTGCTCAACGCCCTGGTCGCCAACGTCGTGTTCGGCGCCCTGGTCGCGATCAGCCTGGTGGCGTACCCGCTGGCCGCCGCAGACTCGATCTCGCTGGGCATCGGGGTCACCGTGTGCGGGTGGCTCTTCACGGGCACCGCGCTAGTGGCCGCCCAGATGACGGTGAGCACCCGCGGCATGTACGGGCTGGCCGGAGCCTTCATCGGCGTGGCGTACGCGCTGCGCGCCGTCGGCGACGTCGGTACCCCGTTCCTGAGCTGGCTGTCGCCGATCGGGTGGTACCAGGCGATGCACGCCTTCTCCGGGCTTCGCTGGTGGCCGGTCCTGTTGCTCCTCGCCGGGGCCCTGGTCGCGGTCGCCACGGCGTACGCCGTGTTCGGACGCCGCGACTTCGCCTCCGGCGTGCTCGCGGACCGGCCTGGGCCGGAGCGCGCCGGGCCCGCGCTGCGCGGGTCGCTGGGCCTGGCCTGGCGCCTGCAGCGCGGCTCGGTCGTCGGCTGGACGGCGGGACTCCTGCTGGGTGGGCTCATGTTCGGGTCGTTCGGCGACGACATCAGTGACGTGGTGGGCGACTCGGAGCTCTCCCGGTCGATGTTCCTGCAGGGGATGCAGGACCTGGTCGACGGCTTCTACGCCGCCTCGATCGTGATGCTGGCGCTGGTCGCGGCCGGGTTCGCCATCTCCTCGGCGCTGCGTCCACGCACCGAGGAGAACGAGGGCCGGATCGAGTCGTTGCTCGCGACCGCCGTACCCCGTCGCGACTGGCTGCTCGGCCACGTGGCCGTCACCGTGGCCGGGACCCTCGCCGTCCTGGTCGCCACCGGGGTCGGCCTCGGCGTCGGGTACGCGCTGGTGGCCGGGGACTCCGGTGCCCTGGACAGGTTCCTGCTCCCGGTGCTGCCGTACGCCGCGCCGGTGCTGGTGCTCTCCGGCTTCGCCCGGCTCCTGGTCGGCGCCGCGCCCCGGTGGGCGTCGCTGGCGTGGTTGCCGCTGGTGCTGGCCAGCGTGGTGATGCTCTTCGGCGACCTGCTGAAGCTGCCACAGTGGCTGCAGGACCTCTCGCCGTTCGAGCACCTCGCGCTGGTCCCGGCCGAGCCGTTCCGTTGGGCGCCGTTCCTGACCCTGGCGGCGCTCGCGCTCGTCCTCAGCCTGGCTGGACAGGTCGCCTTTTCACGCCGCGACCTCCACTGATTCCGGCCGGGCCGGTGTCACTATGACGCCATGTGGCAGCCCGAGCCCGGGTGGCACCCGATGCCCGGCGGCACCGGCCCGTCGACCCTCGGGGTCTGGCGAGCGGTCCTCGGCGACCAGGCGGTCGTCGTCAAGCGTCTCGTCGCGCCCCGGGCGCACGACCCCGCCGAGCTGAGCGACCCGCGGCACCCGGCGTACTGGCGGCGGGCCGCCGACGTGGCCCTCTCCGGCATCGTCGACGGCACCCCCGGCCTGCGGGCCCCGCTCACCGCCGTGGACGAGGACGCCGACGGGATCACGCTGACCCAGCAGTGGGTCGAGGACGCCGCGAACAGCGGCCTGTTCGCGGCGCACGCGCTCGGCCGGTTCGCGGGCGCCCTCCTGGACGCCAAGCCCTGGCTGGCACGCCACCAGCTGCGGGCCCGGCTCCGGCGGGTGGAGCCTCGCGGCGGCTGGCCCACGCTCGCGCGCACGACCGTCGCGGACGTGGCCGACCACCTCTGGCAGCAGCGGGAGGGCTGGCTGGCCGCGGTGGAGATGCTGCCCCAGGTGCCGCAGCACGGCGACCCGGTGCCCGCGAACCTGCCCGGCCGGGAGGGCGACGAGATCGTCGCCATCGACTGGGCCACGCTCGGGCACGGCGCGGTGGGGGCGGACCTGGGCTACTACCTGCTCTCGGCCCGGGAGGAGTTCGAGCCGCTGCTGGACGCCTACCTGATGGGCCTGCCGGACGGCCTTGCGACCAGCGAGGACGTGGCGCTCGGCGCGCGCGTGACCGCTGTCTACACGGCGCTCAGCCGCGCCGAGTGGGCGCTGTCCCGGGTGGCCGGGGGAGAGGGCGCCCTGGCCGGCAAGTACCGCCACCCGGCGGTCGCCCTGCACCTGCGCGCGCTGCAGCGCCAGTTCCCGCAGATCGAGGCGCTGCTCGACGGGTGAGCCGGGCGCCGGGTCAGAGGCTGGTGGCGCTGAACGTGTCGCAGGCGTCCAGCGAGCCCTGCGTGAAGCCGGTCCGGAACCACGTCACCCGCTGGGCGGCCGAGCCGTGCGTCCACTGCTCGGGGTTGACCCGGCCGCCGCTCTGCTCCTGGATGCGGTCGTCACCCACCGCGGTGGCCGCGTCGATGGCCTGCCGGATGTCGGCGTCGGTCAACGACTCGAAGAGCGGCTGACCGGTGGCGTCGTCGGTGGTGGTGGCGCTCTTGGCCCACATCCCCGCGTAGCAGTCGGCCTGGAGCTCGAGCCGGACCGAGTCGCTCGTCGGCCCCTGCTGGGTCTTCACCCTCCCCATGGTGCCGAGGAGGTTCTGGATGTGGTGGCCGTACTCGTGCGCGATCACGTAGGGCTCCACGAACGCACCGCCCGGACCGTTCAGCTGTCCCTGCAGCACGGCCTCGAAGAAGGTGGTGTCGAGGTAGATCGTCTTGTCGACGGGGCAGTAGAACGGGCCCACGTCGGAGGTGGCCCGGCCGCATCCGGTGCCGATCGCGTCGGTGAAGGTCTCGACCTGCTTCTCGGGCCGGAAGCCCGTGCTCGACTGGTCGGGCAGCGTCGCGGACCAGTAGTCGTAGAGGGAGTTCTCCACCGCGACCCGGGCGCAGTCGGCGCTGTCGTTGGCGTCGGCACCGGTCCGGCAGTCGGCGTACCGGCCGGTGTCGCCCATCCGGCTGCTGTCGATCCCGCCCCCACCGCCCGGCGACGAAGCGCCGCCGTCGTTCAGGCACTGGGTGAGGACGAGGAACAGCACGACGATGATCACGCCACCGATCCCGCCGCCGGCCTTCATGCCGCCCGGGATGGGGATGGCTCCTCCGCCTCCCGCACCTCTGCGGCCGCGCCCGGCGTCGCCCATCCGGCTGGTGTCGAGACGGGCCTTGGGGTTGAAGCGCATGCAGGAACCTCCGGGTTCGTGGGTGGCGGCACGCCGCGCCTAGACTAGCCAGCCTCATGATCACCGCTCACCAGCTCGAAGTCCGTGCCGGCGCGCGGCTCCTCATGGAGAACGTCAGCTTCCGGGTCGCCGCCGGCGACAAGGTCGGGCTGGTGGGCCGCAACGGCGCCGGCAAGACCACCCTCACCAAGATCCTCGCGGGCGAGGCCCTGCCCGCCTCCGGGTCGGTGCAGGCCACCGGCGACGTCGGCTACCTGCCCCAGGACCCCCGGATCGGCGACCCCGAGGTGCTGGCCCGCGACCGGATCCTGTCCGCGCGTGGCCTCGACGACGTCGTACGCCGCCTGCGCGAGGCCGAGGCGGAGATGGGCAGCTCCGACCCCGACGTGGCCGAGCGCGCGATGAAGCGCTACTCCCGCGCCGACGCCGAGCTGCACGCCGGGGGTGGGTACGCCGCCGAGTCGGAGGCCGCCCAGATCGCCAGCAGCCTCGGCATCGAGGACCGGATCCTCACCCAGCAGCTCAAGACCCTCTCCGGCGGCCAGCGCCGCCGGGTCGAGCTCGCGCGCATCCTGTTCTCGGGCGCCGAGACGCTCCTGCTCGACGAGCCCACCAACCACCTCGACGCCGACTCCATCGTCTGGTTGCGGGAGTTCCTCAAGGCCCACAAGGGCGGGTTGATCGTGATCAGCCACGACAACGACCTGCTCGAGACCACGGTGAACAAGGTGCTGCACCTCGACGCGAACCGCGGTCAGATCGATGTGTACAACATGGGCTGGAAGGCCTACCTCAGCCAGCGGGAGACCGACGAGCGGCGTCGCAAGCGCGAGCGCGCGAACGCGGAGTCCAAGGCCAAGACCCTCACCGACCAGGCCAACAAGATGCGGGCCAAGGCCAGCAAGGCCAGCGCCGCCCAGTCGATGCTGAAGCGGGCCGAGAAGATGATGGCCGGCGTCGAGGGCGAGCGTCGGGCCGACAAGGTCGCCCGGATCAAGTTCCCGGCCCCGGCAGCGTGCGGCAAGACGCCCATCACCGCCCGGGAGCTCTCGAAGTCCTACGGCTCCCTCGAGGTCTTCACGGACGTCGACCTGGCCGTCGACAAGGGGTCGCGCGTGGTGATCCTGGGCCTCAACGGGGCCGGCAAGACGACGATGCTGCGGATCCTGGCGGGGGTCGACCAGCCCGACACCGGCGAGGTCCTGCCCGGCCACGGCCTCAAGCTGGGCTACTACGCCCAGGAGCACGAGACCCTCGACACCGGCCGCACCGTCCTGGAGAACATGCAGGGCGCGGCCCCGCAGCTGACCGACAGCGAGGCTCGCAGCGTCCTGGGGTCCTTCCTCTTCTCCGGGGACGACGCGCACAAGCCCGCGGCCGTGCTCTCCGGTGGCGAGAAGACCCGGCTCGCGCTGGCGAGCCTGGTCGTCTCCAGCGCCAACGTGCTGCTGCTCGACGAGCCCACCAACAACCTCGACCCGGCCTCGCGGGAGGAGGTGCTGGCGGCGATCCGCACGTACGAGGGCGCGATCATCCTGGTCACCCACGACGAGGGCGCCGTGCGCGCGCTCGAGCCGGACCGGGTGCTGCTGCTGCCCGACGGCGACGAGGACCTGTGGACCGAGGACTACCTCGACCTGGTCTCGCTGGCCTGAGGCGACGGGGTGGCCTGTCGGTGAGCACACCTAGACTCCGGCCATGACCCCGGAATCGCTGGCTACCGCCGGTCTGCTGCTCGAGCAGACCGGTCCGGTCGCCACCATCACGCTCGACCGGCCGCAGGTCCGCAACGCCCAGACCCCCGCCATGTGGCGGGCACTGGCGGAGCTTGGCGCCGGGCTGCCCGAGGAGACCCGGGTGGTCGTCGTCCGGGGCGCGGGGCACAGCTTCTCGGCAGGCCTGGACCGCAGCATGCTGGACCCGGCCGGGGCGCCCGAGGGCGTCGAGACCGTGGCCGACCTGCTGACCATGGGCGACGAGCAGATGTCGGCGACGATCGACGAGTACCAGCAGGGCTTCACCTTCCTGCGCGACCCGCGCTTCATCTCGATCGCGGCGGTGCAGGGGTACGCCGTCGGCGCGGGCTTCCAGCTCGCCCTCGCGTGCGACCTGCGCGTGGTCGCCGACGACGCGCAGCTCTGCATGAAGGAGTCGGCGCTCGGGCTGGTGCCGGACCTGACGGGAACAAAGCCGCTGGTCGAGAGCGTTGGCTACGCCAGGGCGCTCGAGATCTGCGTGACGGCGCGGATGGTCGGGGCAGCCGAGGCGGTCGACATCGGCCTGGCCCTGGCCGCGGTCCCCGCCGACGAGCTCGACGCCAGCGTCGCGGACCTCGTCGGTGCCCTGACCGCGCCGATGCCCGGGGCGGTCACCGAGACCAAGGCGCTGCTCCTCGGGGCGGCCCAGCGAGACCTCGACGAGCAGCGGCGCCTGGAGCGGGAAGCCCAGGTCCGCCGGTTCCGGGAGGTGGCCCGCCTGATGACGGGTCAGTGAGGAGAGCACGTGTCAGGGATGCATGGGAACGGCGCCGCGTGGCGCCACCTGCGGTCGGACCGCAGCGTCGTCAAGAACCGCATCGAGCGCGGCACCGTACGCCGTGTCTTCGGCTTCGCGCGCCCGCACCGTCGGCTGATCGCCGCCTTCCTCACCCTGACCGTCGTCGACGCCGGCCTGGTGGTGGTCAACCCGCTGCTGGTGCAGCGGATCATCGACGACGGGATCCTCGGCAACGACCGAGGCCTCGTCACGATCCTGGCCCTGGCGATGGCGGGCGTCGCCCTGGTCAGCGCGCTGCTCACCGTGGGGGAGGGGTGGTTCTCCTCGCGGATCGGTGAGGGCCTGATCTTCGACCTCCGCACTCGCGTCTTCGGCCACGTGCAGCGCCAGTCGCTGGCGTTCTTCACCCGCACGCAGACCGGCGCGCTCGTCTCCCGGCTCAACAACGACGTGATCGGCGCCCAGCGCGCGTTCACCTCCACCCTGTCGAGCACCGTCGCCAACAGCATCTCCGTGGTCGTGGTCGGCATCGCCATGTTCGCGCTCAGCTGGCAGGTCACCCTGCTCTGCCTGGCGCTGTTCCCGGTGCTCTTCCTGGTCTCCCGGCTCGTGAGCGCCCGGCTGGCGGGGCTCACCCGCGACCAGATGGACGGCAACGCCGACCTCGGCAACGCGATGACCGAGCGCTTCAACGTCGGCGGCGCGATGCTGCTCAAGCTCTTCGGACGGCGCTCGGAGGAGGACGACGTCTTCGCGACCAAGGCCGCGAAGGTCCGCGACCTCGGCATCCGGATCTCCCTGATCACCCGCATCTTCGCCGCCTCGATGATGGCGGTCCCCGCCCTGGCCACGGCGCTGGTCTACGGGGTCGGGGGCCAGCTGGCCGTCAGCGACGCCCTCACCGTCGGCACGCTCACCGCGCTGGCGACCCTGCTGCTGCGCCTGCTGGGCCCGCTGCAGGGGCTGTCCAACGTCCGCATCGACGTGATGACGGCGCTGGTCAGCTTCGAGCGGGTCTTCGAGGTCCTCGACCTGCCCTCGCTGATCCAGGAGAAGCCCGACGCGGTGGCGCTGGAGCCCGGCGCCGCGCGGCTCGAGTTCGACCACGTCGCCTTCAGCTACCCCCGCGCCGACGCGATCTCGCTGGCCTCGCTGGAGGTCGTCGCCCGCCAGGACTCCCGCGACACCGGCCAGGTGCTCTCCGACATCGGGTTCGTCGCCGAACCCGGCCAGATGGTCGCCCTCGTCGGCCCCTCCGGGGCCGGCAAGACCACGGTCACCCACCTCGTCGCGCGGCTGTACGACGTCGAGTCGGGAGCGGTCCGGGTGGGCGGCCACGACGTCCGCGACGTCACGCTGCAGTCCCTGGAGGACGCGGTCGGCTACGTGACCCAGGACGCCCACATGTTCCACGACACCATCCGCGCCAACCTGCTCTACGCCCGCCCGGAGGCGAGCGACGAGGAGGTGTGGGCCGCCCTCGAGTCCGCCCAGATCGCCACGCTCGTGCGCGCCCTGCCCGACGGCCTGGACACGGTCGTGGGCGACCGCGGCTACCGGCTCTCCGGCGGGGAGCGGCAACGGCTCGCGATCGCGCGGCTGCTGCTCAAGGCGCCGGCGATCGTGGTCCTCGACGAGGCCACCGCCCACCTCGACAGCGAGTCGGAGGCCGCGGTCCAGCGCGCCCTCGACGCGGCCCTCGAGGGGCGCACCTCCCTCGTGATCGCGCACCGGCTCTCCACGGTCCGCAACGCCGACACGATCCTGGTGCTCGACGGCGGCCGGATCGTCCAGGCGGGCACCCATTCCTCGCTGCTGGCCCAGGGTGGCCTCTACGCCGACCTCTACCGGACCCAGTTCATCGAGGACGTGCCGGTCGCGTGATCTCCCTCTAGGGTCGCGGCCATGGACCTGCAGCTGCGCGACCGCGTGTACGTCGTCACCGGGGGCGCCCGCGGCCTCGGCCGCGCCACCACCGACTGCCTGGTGGCCGAGGGGGCCCGCGTGGTCGTCTCCGGACGCAACGAGGAGACGCTGGCGGCCGCCGCGGAGGTCCACGGCGACGCGGTCGTGACCGTGACCGCCGACAACGCAGACCCGGAGACACCCGCGCGCCTGCTCGCCGCCGCCCGGGGGCGCTGGGGCCGGGTCGACGGCGCGCTGATCAGCGTCGGTGGACCGCCCAAGGGCCCGGTGACCGGGATCGACGACGAGCAGTGGACCCGGGCGTTCGAGTCGGTCTTCCTCGGGGCAGTCCGGCTCTGCCGCGAGATCGGCACCGCGCTCGGTCAGGACGGTGCGCTGGCGCTGGTCCTGTCCTCGAGCGTCCGGGCGCCGCTGGCCGACATGGCGATCTCCAACGGGCTGCGTCCGGGGCTGGCCATGGTCGCCAAGACGCTCGCCGACGAGCTGGGTCCGCGCGGCGTCCGGGTCAACGGGCTGCTGCCCGGCCGGGTCGGGACGGAGCGCGTCGACGAGCTGGACGAGGCGAGCGGTGACCCCGAGGCGGCCCGCGCCGCGGCGATCCGGAGCATCCCGCTGGGCCGCTACGGCGAGCCGGAGGAGTTCGGGCGGGTCGCTGCCTTCCTGCTCTCGCCGGCCGCGTCGTTCGTGTCGGGTGCGATGGTGCCCGTGGACGGCGGCATGCTGCGGTCGCTCTGACCCTTTGCCTGGGCCTTGCCCCGGGCCTCCTTCTGGCGCTCCCGCTCGTACGCCGCCCGCACCGCCTGCTTCTTCGCATGCCTGGCCGATCGCTTCTGCTTGCGCTCGGCCAGCACCTCCTCGCGCGCGGAGGTCTCGCCGCGGCGCGCCGCGCGCCACTCGTCGTACATCAGGTAGAAGAAGCCGAAGACCGCGAGGACGCCGAAGAACCACCACTGGAGGCCGTAGAAGAAGTGCGGCCCGTTGTCCAGCTCCGGCAGCTCGGCGCCCTCCAGGGCCTGGGCAGGTGCGGGGTCCTCGGTCTTCAGGTCGACGAAGCCGCCGTACACCTCACGGTCCAGCGCCTTGCCGATCTCGACGCTGGAGATGGCACGGGTGGAGTGGTCGGAGACCTCGGCGCTGTCGGTGGCGTCGACCCGCACCCACCCGGTGACGGTCACCTGCCCGGACGGCGGGGCCGGAATGTCCGAGGGGTCGGCGCCCTGGTTGTCCGACGGCATCCAGCCGCGGTCCACCAGCAGCGTCGTGCCGTCGCCGGTGACGAGGGGGACGACCACGTCGATCCCGGACTCGCCGTCCCGGGTCCGGTAGCGCACGACGACCGTGTCAGTGGTGTCGTACCGGCCGGTGGCGGACACGACCCGCCACTCGTCGCGGTCGTCGACCGCGCGACCGGGAGCCAGGACGTCGGCGACCGGGGCGGGGTCGCGGGCCTCGTTGGTGCGGATGATCGCGTTGCTCTGCTTGCGGTCGGCCAAGCGGTGGAACTGCCACTCGCCGAGCCACCAGGTGGCGTAGGCGAGGAGCACGACGACGAGCGTGAAGAGCAGCCAGCGTCGCGAGACGAGGAACCGCAGCGAACGCACTCGACGAGGCTATCCGGGCGGTGGTTCCGGACGGGATGCCGGGCCCGCGCACGTGACGGCACGTACACTCACGAAGGTGACCGCACGCAAGCTCGAGGACCGCTACGGCCGGGTGGCAACGGACCTGCGCGTCTCCCTGACCGACAGGTGCAACCTGCGCTGTTCCTACTGCATGCCCGCCGAGGGCCTGGACTGGCTCCCGGACGAGTCGGTGCTGACCGACGACGAGGTGGTCCGGCTGGTCCGGATCGGGGTCGAGCAGCTCGGCATCCGCGAGGTCCGGTTCACCGGCGGTGAGCCGCTGGTACGCCGCGGCCTGGTCGACATCGTGCGCCGCAGCCACGCGCTGGGCGTGGAGACCTCGCTGACCACCAACGCGCTGGGCCTGTCCCGGACCGCCGCGGCGCTGGCCGACGCCGGCCTGGACCGCATCAACGTCAGCCTCGACACGGTCCGGCCGGAGACCTTCCTCGAGATCACCCGGCGAGACCGGTTCAAGGACGTGGTGGCCGGGCTCGAGGCGGCCCGTGCCGCCGGCCTCGGTCCGATCAAGATCAACGCGGTGCTGCTGCGCGGCATCAACGACGGCCAGGCGCCCGAGCTGCTGCGCTGGGCGATCGCCGAGGGCTACGAGCTCCGGTTCATCGAGCAGATGCCGCTGGACGCCCAGCACGCGTGGAACCGGACGGCGATGGTCACGGCCGAGGAGATCTTCGAGCGGCTGGAGCGGGAGTTCGTGCTCAAGCCGGCCGACGAGCCGCGGGGCAGCGCGCCGGCCGAGCTGTTCCTCGTCGACGGGGGCCCCGCGACGGTCGGGGTCATCGCCTCGGTCACCCGGCCCTTCTGCGGGGACTGCGACCGGGTGCGGCTCACCGCCGACGGCCAGGTGCGCAACTGTCTGTTCGCCCGCGAGGAGTCCGACCTGCGCACGGCGCTGCGCTCCGGTGCGTCCGACGAGGACCTCGCGGAGCGTTGGGTGGTCGCGATGCGCGGCAAGCGTGCGGGGCACGGCATCGATGACCCGACGTTCCTCCAGCCCGACCGACCCATGTCGGCCATCGGAGGCTAGCGGGGCCGCGCCAGCGGATCCGCCGGCTTCCTGCCGGGCAGGTCAGGCCGGGGCGTCCGCCACCGGCACGACGTCCTTGAGGAACCCACGCGCGCCGAGGAAGTCGCCGAGCGTCGCGCGGTGCTCCTCGCAGGCGAGCCAGGTCTTGCGCCGCTCGGGCGTGTGCAGCTTGGGGTTGTTCCAGAGCAGGGCCCACACGGCGGGGTCCTGGCAGCCCTTCGCCGAGCAGATCGGCGTGGTGGTCGCCTCGACGTCGCTCATGGCGTCCTTCCGGTGCTGGACGGGCAGGGGCCCGAAATAGGACGGTGCCGGACAGCCACGGGGGAAGCCGTCCGGCACCGCTGCGAGCTGAGACGGGGGAGACCCAGCTCGCGCCGTGATTCTGTCACGACGAACGGCGAAGTCAAATATGGTCTTGTCCGGTGCGTCGCTCCGGATCCGCCCCCGAACCCAGCTCCGGTCGACCGTAACCGCGGTCCACCAGCTCGAACCCGTCGGATTTCGAAGAAGAATTGTTGGCCATCACCACGGCGACGTACGGAAGGATCAGCGCGGCGGCGATCAGGAAGGGCCACAGCCAGTTCAGTCCGGCCATCCCGGCCAGCACCGCGCCGATGAAGCACGCGGACCGGATGCTCATCGACACCACGTAGCGCTTCTGCCGGGCGGCGATGTCGTCGGCCCGGCTGGAGGCGGCCGTGGTGATGCGGACGGCTTCCTCACGGTGTCGGATCTGGTCTCGCCCCATCCCTCCATCGTACGTCGGTAGCCTTGGCCACCCACGACTGCTCTGGAGGGCCTCATGACCAACCGCACCTACCGCGTCAGCGAGATCGTCGGCACCTCTCCGGAGGGCATCGACCAGGCGATCCGGAACGCCATCGAGAGGGCGAGCCGGACGCTGCGCCACGTCGACTGGTTCGAGGTGACCCAGGTCCGCGGCCAGGTCAAGGACGGCTCGGTGGAGCACTTCCAGGTGGGCCTCAAGGTCGGGTTCCGGCTCGAGGACGAGTGATCGTCCGCCGGCGTCCCCGGCGAGTGTTTAGGCCTACCCCGGGGTAATCGCTAGCGTCGGGGACCGTGAGCGAAGCCAACAACGAACCGACCGGACGTTCGGTCCTCGTCACCGGCGGCAACCGTGGCATCGGCCGTGCGATCGCCGAGGCCTTCGTGGCCAACGGTGACCGGGTCGCGGTGACCACCCGCAGCGGCGGCGCGCCCGAGGGCACGCTCGACGTGCGCTGCGACATCACCGACCCCGCGGCGGTCGAGGCCGCGTTCGCCGAGATCGAGGCCGCGCACGGGCCGGTGGAGGTGCTGGTCGCCAACGCCGGCATCACCGCCGACACCCTGGTGCTGCGCATGTCCGAGGACGACTGGTCCTCGGTCATCGACACCAACCTCACCGGCTCCTTCCGGCTGGCCAAGCGGGCGGCCAAGGGCATGCTCCGGCTGCGCCGGGGCCGGATCATCTTCATCTCCTCGGTCGTCGGGCTGCTCGGCTCCGCCGGCCAGGTCAACTACGCCGCGTCCAAGGCGGGCCTGGTCGGCATGGCGAGGTCACTCGCCCGCGAGCTGGGCTCCCGGTCGATCACGGCCAACGTGGTCGCACCCGGGTTCGTCGAGACCGACATGACCGCGGTCCTCACCGACGACCAGAAGGCCACCATCAAGACCCAGGTCCCCCTGGGGCGCTACGCGTCGCCCGGCGAGGTCGCCTCGGTGGTCACCTGGCTGGCCGGCGACGGGGCGGCGTACGTCACCGGCGCGGTCATCCCGGTCGACGGCGGCCTCGGCATGGGCCACTGACGGTCTCGACAAGCTCGACCACCGAGGGCCGGCAGGCTCGAACCGAGAGGAACGACATGGGCATTCTGGACGGCAAGCGGATCCTGGTCGCGGGCGTGACGATGGACTCCTCCATCGGGTTCGCCACCGCCAAGGTGGCGCAGGAGCAGGGCGCCACGGTGCTCATATCCAACTTCGGCCGGGCGCTGGGCATCACCAAGCGGATCGCCAAGCGGCTCCCGCAGGAGCCGCCGGTCCTCGAGCTCGACGTCACCGACCCCGAGCACCTCGAGCGGCTGCCCGGGCTGGTGCGGGAGCACGTCGACGGCCTCGACGGCGTGGTCCACTCGATCGCCTACGGCAACCCGGAGACGCTGCTGGGTGGCAAGTTCCTCCAAGGTCCGTGGCCCGACGTGGCCCAGGCGGTGCAGGTCTCGGCCTACTCCCTGATGTCGCTCTCGCAGGCCTGCCGGCCGCTGATGGGGCAGGGCGGCTCGGTCGTCGGCCTGACCTTCGACGCGACCGTCGCGTGGCCGGCGTACGACTGGATGGGCGTGGCGAAGGCCGGTCTGGAGTCGTGCTCCCGCTACCTGGCGCGTGACCTGGGACCCGAGGGCATCCGGGTCAACCTGGTCTCCGCGGGTCCGCTGAAGACCCTGGCCGCGAAGGCGATCCCGGGCTTCGAGGAGCTGGAGGCGATGTGGAGCACGCGCGCCCCGCTGGGCTGGGACGAGCAGGACCAGACCCCGACCGCGCGGGCCGTGTGCGCGCTGCTGTCGGACTTCTTCCCGGCCACCACGGGCGAGATCGTGCACGTGGACGGCGGTTTCCACGCCATGGGGGCCTGACCGCTACCGTTCGCGGGTGCCCTCCTCCATGTCGTCGACCTCCCTGGTCGAGCTGCGGGTCCTCGAGGGGCCCAACCTCTACTTCCCCCGGGCCGCGATCAAGCTCACCCTCGACATCGGCGTCCTCGCCGCCGCGTCGGAGGGGAACGCCGCACGGTTCGCCCGCCGGATCGGGCTGCGCGGCGCGCGACCCGGTGCGCCGGACTCGGGCTTCCGCCAGCGGTTCGCCGCCCGCGCGGTGGCCCGGCTGGTCCGTGCGGTCGCCTCGGAGTCGGGTACGGCACGCCTGGCCGTCCGGGTCCGCCCCACCAGTGACCCTCACCGCCTGGTGGTGGCCTACCCGTGGCGGCACCGCGAGCGGGCGCAGGTCATGGGGCGCGCCGTCGCCGAGGTCCTCGACGCCCTGCCCGGGGCCGACATCGAGGACGCGGTGAGCCGCGCGGCGGAGCGGGTGGCCGCGGCCGAGCCGGGCGCGGCGCCGCACACGATCACCCCGCGGGTGCCGGTCGTCGCGGTCACCGGCACCAACGGCAAGACCACCACCTCGCGGATGATCGCCCACATCGGGCGAACGTGGGGGAAGCTGGTCGGCTGGTCCAACACCGACGGCATCTACATCGACGGTGAGATGGTCGAGGCGGGGGACTACTCCGGGCCCAGCGGCGCCGGTCGTGTGCTGGCCCACGAGCAGGTGGAGCTCGCGGTCACCGAGACCGCGCGTGGCGGCATCCTGCTCAAGGGGATCGGCCTGACCCGCAACGACGTCTCCGTCGTCACCAACGTCTCGGCGGACCACCTCGGGCACCAGGGCATCGACACGGTCGACCAGCTGGCCGAGGTCAAGTCCGTGGTGCCGCAGATCACCCGGAAGGACGGCTGGGCGGTCCTGAACGCCGACGACCCGCGTGTGCTCGCCATGCGCGGCGTCATCAAGGCCCAGCCCTGGGTCTTCTCCCGCGACCCCGACAGCCCCGCGATCCGCGAGGTCCTGACCGCCGGTGGCCGGGCCACCACCGTCATCGACGGCTGGGTCGCCGTGCTCACGCCCCAGGCGGACTCGGACCCGCTGGTCGAGCTGGTCGACGTGCCGATGACGCTGGCCGGGCTGTCCCGGTTCAACGTCGAGAACACGCTGGCGGCGGCCTCGGCGGCCCTGGCGATCGGGATCCCGCGGGACGTGGTGGTCGAGGGGCTGCGAACGTTCCGCCCCGACGCCGAGCACAACCCCGGCCGGATGAACTTCTACTCGATCGGCGAGGTCTCGGTCGTGATCGACCTCGCCCACAACGAGGCCGGGCTCGAGGCGCTGCTGGAGATCATGAACGGCGTACGCCGTCCCGACGCGCGGCTGCTGCTCGCCCTCGGCGTGGTGGGCGACCGGCAGGACGACCTGATCCAGAAGCTGGGCGAGATCGGTGCCCGCGACAGCGACGTGATGGTGATCGCCCACAAGGAGCGCTACCTGCGCGGCCGTCCGGTCGAGGAGCTCGACGGGCTGATGCGCGCGGGCGCGGAGCGGGTCGGCGTCACCGAGGTCGTGTCCTACCCCACCGAGGTCGCCGGTCTCGAGGCGCTGGTGGACCAGGCGAAGCCCGGCGACGTCGTCGGGCTGATGTGCCACGCCGAGCGCGAGGCCGTCTACGCCTGGCTGGCCGAGCACGGCGGCGTCCCCGACTCCCCGGAGACGCTCGCCGCGAAGGTGCGTCAGGCGTCCGTGGGCGCCGGGGCGACGTAGTCGGGGTCGGCGGCGGGGGTCTGCGGGTTGGCCGTCGCGCCGGCCTGGGCGACGTTCGACCAGGTCTCGAGCTCGGCCATCACCGCGGCGTGCTTGTCGACGCACACGACCACCAGGTCGCCGCGGTTGGAGCGGCTCATGGCGTGCCGGACGGCGTCGATCTCCTCGAGGACCTCCTCGACCTGTCGGCAGCGTGCGCCCTCGGCGATCGCCGCGCGCACTCCCTCGATGACCAGGCCGGCCGTCTCGCCGCGCTCCCGGCCCCGCAGCGCGACGTCCTCGCGCACCACGAGCACGTCGAAGTGCTGGGCAGCGATGTGGCCGAGCTCGCGCATGTCCTCGTCCCGTCGGTCGCCGGCCGTGGCGATGATCCCGATCCGGGAGGGGCGCGCCAGGTCGTGCGAGGAGGCCAGGGACTCGCCGACCCGGTCCACGAAGTCGCCGAGCATCCGCATGCCCGGAGCGTTGTGGCAGTAGTCGACGATCACGTTCACACCGTTGACCTCGACCTCGTTCAGGCGGCCGGGGGAGAGGTAGTAGTTCGTGGAGAAGCTGCGCAGGCCCTGCCGGATGTCGTGCAGGGGTGCCCCGGCGGCGAACGCCGCGGCGGCCGCGGCCAGCGTGTTCTGGACGTTCATGCGGGCGCGTCCCCCGAAGGTGGCCGGCAGCAGGTGGGTCCAGGCGAGCTGCATCTCGCGCCGGCCGTGCTTGACGACGATCATCTCGCCGCGGTCCGAGGGCTCGAGGACGAGCGCCTTCCCGCCGCGCCGGCAGTGCGCCTCGATCATGTCCCGGACCTCGGAGCCGGGCTCCTCCATCGAGAACCACACGACCTGGCCCGAGCAGCGCCGGCGCATCTCACGGACCAGCGGGTCGTCGGCGTTGAGCACGGCGTGGCCGTCGCGGGGGACCGCCTCCACCAGCACGGCCTTCACGTCGGCGAGCTGCTCGACGGTGTCGATGCCGCGCAGCCCGAGGTGGTCGGGCTGGACGTTGATCACCACGGCGACGTCGTTGCGCTCGTAGCCGAGGCCCTCGCGCAGGATGCCGCCGCGCGCGACCTCGAAGACCGCGAAGTCGACGCGCGGGTTCTGCAGGACCATCCGGGCCGACCGCGGACCCGAGGCGTCGGACCGGATCACCAGGCGCTCGTCGATGACGACGCCGTCGGTCGAGGTCATGCCGACCTTGCGGCCCATGCCCTTGAAGATGTGCGAGATCATCCGCGAGGTCGTGGTCTTGCCGTTGGTGCCGGTCACCGCCACGATCGGGATCCGCGAGGTGGCGCCGGGCGGGAACAGCATGTCGACGACCGGCTTGGCGATGAACTGCGGCTCCCCGATGGTCGGGTGCGTGTGCATCCGGAAGCCGGGGGCGGCGTTCACCTCGCAGATCGCGCCGCCGGTCTCGCGGACCGGCTCGGTGATGTCGGGGCAGATGAAGTCGATGCCGGCGATGTCGAGGCCGACCATGCGGGCGGCCTCCTCGGCGATCTCGACGTTCTCGGGGTGCGCCTCGAAGGTCCGGTCGATGGAGATGCCGCCGGTCGACATGTTCCCGGTGAGGGCGAGCTTGACCGTCGTGCCCTCCGGCGGGACGTCGGTCATCTGGAAGCCCTGCTCGTGGACCAGCGTGACCGCGGCCTCGTCGACCTTGATCCGGGTGAGCACCTTCTCGTGGCCGACGCCGCGCCGGGGGTCGGCGTTCGCGGTGTCGACGAGCCGCTCGACGGTGCTGACCCCGTCACCGGTGACGGAGGCCGGGACACGCTCGGCGATGGCGGCCACCTTCCCGTCGATGATCAGGCAGCGGTAGTCCTTGCCGGTCACGAACGCCTCGACGATCACGGTGCCGCGGCGGGACTGCTCCCGGGCGATCGTGAAGGACTCGCGGACCTCCTTCTCGTTCTGCAGGTCCAGGCAGACGCCGCGGCCATGGTTGCCGTCCAGCGGCTTGACGACGACGGGGTAGCCGATCCGCTCCGCGACCCGGACCGCCTGGTCCTCGGTGCGCACCGACTCCTGCTTCGGCACCGGCAGGCCTGCCGCGCCGAGGAGCCGGGTGGTGAGGTCCTTGTCGGAGGCGACGTCGACGGCGATCGCGGACGTGGCCGACGTCATCGTCGCGCGGATCCGCTTGGCGTGGACGCCCTGGCCGAGCTGGACCAGCGAGTGCTGGTTGAGCCGGATCCACGGGATGTCGCGGGAGACGGCCTCGTCGATGATCGCCTGGGTCGAGGGGCCGAAGGCGGTCCGCTCGGCGCGCAGGATGAACGCCTCGAGCTCGGCGTCCCAGTCGAACGCCGGGTCGGCCTCGACGAGGTGGTTGACCAGGCGTACGGCGAGGCGTGCGGCTGCGAGGCCGACCTGCTCGTCGGCGTACCCGAACACCACGTTGTAGTGGCCCGGGCTGCCCTTGACCTGCCGGGTCTTCCCGCGCCGGATGTCGTGGCCGACGACCTGCTGCAGCGCCAGCGCGCAGTGCTCGGCCACGTGCCCCAACCAGGTGCCCTCGTTGAGGCGCTCGACGAACCCGCCGCGGCGCCCGCGCGAGCAGGAGTGCTCGCGCAGGCCCGGCAGCATCTGGAGGATGTTGTCGGTGAAGCCGGGGATGGTGTTGGTCGGGAATCCCTCGAGCGAGCCGAGGTCCACGACGAGGTGGATCGACTTGTCGTAGGACCAGACGTTGGCGCCGCGGTAGACCCGGGTCTCGACGATCGCGAGGTCGGGCGTGGGGCGTTCGCTCATCAGGAGGCTCCATCCTGGTCGGTGCGGTGCTGGGGGCTCTGCTGCTCGCGGCGGGCCTGCCGGGTGTCCGGTCTGGTGCGGCTGCGTGCCAGTCGCCGCCGCAGGGCGCCGGGGGAGGCGTCCGCCGCGGCGATGTCACGGGCCAGGTCCCGCAGGTCCTGGCCCGCCTCGGCCAGGTCGGCGGCCTCCGCCGGGTCCACGCCCGCCGCCTGCGCGACCAGCGTGCGGGTCGTCAGGTCGAAGCGGGAGCCCTCCGGCAGCACGTGCAGCAGCACCCCACTGGCCAGCAGCGTGGAGGACCGCTTGGCCTCGTAGGCGTTGGTGACGATCCGGGAGGGGTCGAACACGGTCACGGCCCCGCGACCGACCACGCTGAGCACGTCGTGGTCGTCGACGTGGTGCACGATCGCCGCGGTGTCCTCGTCGACACCGATCCCGAGCAGCTGGGGGGACTGGGCGACGATCATCAACAACCGACCGTAGCGGTTGCGCTGGTCGAAGTGCTGGTCGATGACCGTGGAGTCCAGCAGGCCGAGGCCGGCGGCCACCTGGGTCATCCGCTGCTTGGGGGTCGAACCCGGTCCGCCGAAGGCGACCATGTGGCTGGACTGGATGCTGGCGCCCGCGGAGGTGCCGGCCACCACGACGCCGCGCTCGTGCGCGTCGACGATGGCGTCGGCGAGCGGGGTGCCGCAGACGAGGGCGGAGAGCTTCAGCTGGTTGCCGCCGGTCATGAAGATGCCGGTGGCGCCGGCCAGGCGCGCGACGAGCTCGGGGTCGTGGGCGTCCTCACGGCTCTCGGGGCGCACCGCGACCACCTCGGCCGCGCCCAGCCGCCGGAACAACGCGTCGTACACCTCGACGACCTCGGGACCGAGCGAGGAGGCGGTCGGGATGACCGCGATCCGGGCATCGGCACCTCCGCTGGCGGCCACGAAGTCCTTCAGGATCGTGCGCTTGTGCAGCTTGTCCTCGGCGCCGCCGATGATCATGAGGGGTCCCCTGGGCATGACAGGGAGGCTAGGGCATCACCCGCCAACCCCTCGCATGGCGGCGATAGAGTGCGCCCGTGCAGCAGCAGTCGCGACGGATCGTGGTCATGCGTCATGCCAAGGCGGAGCACGCCGCGGCCACCGATCTGGAGCGCGCGCTCCTCGAGCAGGGTCGCGAGGCCGCCGCCGAAGTGGGGTCCTGGCTCGCCGCGCGCGGCATCCGGCCCGACCACGCCCTCGTCTCCGCCGCGGCCCGGACCCGGCAGACCTGGGAGGCGCTCGCCGACGCCGCCGGCTGGGTCGTCGAGGCGGACGTGGACCGAGGGCTCTACACCGCCGGCCCGGAGACCGCCCTGGACCTGATGCGGTCGACCCCCGCGGAGGCCGACACCCTGGTCGTGGTGGGTCACAACCCGACGATCGCCTACCTCGCGCAGATGCTCGACGACGGCGAGGGGGACGCGGAGGCCTCGAACGAGATGGCGATGGGCTACCCCGCAGGAGCGGCCACGGTGATGGAGTACGACGGGGCGTGGGCCGACCTGGGCGCCGGGACGGCCCGGGTCATGGCCTTCCACGTCGGGCGCGGGTGAGTCTCGACCCGCTCGATCGAGTGGTCAGACCGGAGGCGCGGGGGTCACGATGCCGGCCTCGGCGTCGGCCGCCTCGATCTCCTCGCGGGAGATGCCGAGGAGGTACATGATCGCGTCGAGGTAGGGCACGTTGACCGCGGTGTCGGCGGCGTCGCGGACGACCGGCTTGGCGTTGTAGGCGATGCCGAGGCCCGCGGCGTTGAGCATGTCGAGGTCGTTCGCCCCGTCGCCGATGGCGATCACCGAGGCCTCGCTGACGCCGACCTCGGCGGCGAACTGGCGCAGGGCCGTGGCCTTGCCGGCGCGGTCCACGACGTCGCCGAGGATCCGGCCGGTGAGCCGGCCGTCGACGATCTCGAGCCGGTTGGCCCGGGCGAAGTGGATGCCGAGGTCGGCCGCGAGCCGGTCCGTGATCTGGCTGAAGCCGCCGGAGACGATCGCGAACCGGTAGCCGAGCCGGCGCAGCGTGCGCACCATGGTGCGGGCCCCCGGGGCGAGCACGATGTCGTCGTACACCTCGTCGAGCGCGGACTCCTCGACCCCGGCGAGCAGCTCGACCCGGGCACGCAGCGACTCCTCGAAGTCGATCTCCCCGCGCATCGCGGCCTCGGTGACCGAGGCCACCTCCTCCTCGCAACCGGCGTGCGCGGCGAGCATCTCGATGACCTCGCCCTGGATCAGCGTCGAGTCGACGTCCATGACGATCAGCCGCATGCCCCGCCGCAGCAGGTTGGCCGGCTGGACGGCGATGTCGATGCCCTGCCGGGCGGCCTCGGCGGCCAGCACGCTGCGCAGCGACTCCGGGTCGGTGCCCGAGACGTGCAGGTCGATCGCGGTGACGGGGTAGCGCGCCATCCGCTCGATCCGGTCGATGTTGGCGCCGGAGTCGGCGATCCGGCCGGCCACGGCGGCCATCGACGAGGCCTTGAGCGGGGTCCCGATCACGGTCACGTGGGCCCGTCCGCCCGCACGCGACCGGTTGTCGCCGACCCCGCGCTCGATGTCGACGGTCATGTCCAGCGCCCGGGCGGTCTCCTCGACGGCGTCCCTGAGCTTCTTCCAGTCCCGCGGCGTGGTGACGAGCACGCCGAGGATCAGCCGGCGACGCAGCACGATCTGCTCGATGTCGACGACCTCGACCCCGGCGCGCGACAGCGTGGCGAAGATCGACGACGTCACGCCGGGCCGGTCCTTGCCGGTCAGCGTGATGAGCAGGGTCTCGGGCAGCTGGTCAGTCATCGCGGCCGAGGCTATCGCCCGGAGCGGGCGCTCCTACGCCGGCGGCCACACCTCGGGCGAGCAGGCCGCGACCAGGGCGCGCCGCCCGGCCCGCTCGAGGGGGCGCAGCGCCGCGCGCCGGGTCTCGATCTCGTACGCCGTGACCGCGCCGCCGTCGTCCTCCAGCGCCAGCTCGACGATCTCGGTCGCCTGCAGCCCGCGAGCGGCGAGGTCCACGCAGCGCGGCGGCACCCCGTCCGGCGCATCGACGTGCGGCCGGTGGCGCAGGTCCATCAGCCGGTCGGCGACCTCGGGCCGCCACCGGGCGACCTCGAGGCGGGCCAGAGCCTCCGCGGTCTCGAGCAGCGAGGCGCGCAGCGTGCGGTCGGCCTCGCCCACGTCCGGCAGCTGGCGACGGTCCGCCGCGTGCGCGGTCCAGGTGATCGCGGCCCCCACCCGCAGGGGGACCAGCCCGACGTTCGCCCCGCCGGGCCCGGCCGCGGAGACGACCACCGCCTCGCCGGTCTCGAGCGCCGCGGTGTTGAAGCCCCGCGGCCCGCCCAGCCCGACGGGGTCACCGTCGACGGGCAGGGCCGCGCCGAAGCTCGTCGCGCCCGCGGCGCGCAGCCGGCCCAGCGCCACGACCAGGGTGTCGGTCGCGTCGTCGCCGGCGAGCCCCGCGTCGGTCAGCCCCGCGACCGCATGGGTCGCGTCGTCGTCCAGCACGGCGTCGACCAGCAGGTCGGTGACGACCTGGCCGCGCAGCCACGACGTGCCCCACCAGGCGAGACGGCACGACGCGGGCAGAGTGATGCTCACGGCCCGCGACGATACGCTGCGCCACCGCTCGGGTCGGGACCGCGGGGCCGGGGCCCGGTGGATAGGGTGACCGCCATGACCGCCGTGCTGGAGTTCGCCGACGTCACCGTCCGGCGCGGACCGGCCACCCTCCTCGACCGGGTCTCGTGGACCGTCGAGGAGGACGAGCGCTGGGTGATCCTCGGCCCCAACGGCGCCGGCAAGACCACGCTGCTGCAGGTCGCCTCCGCGCAGATCCACCCCACCTCGGGTGTCGCCGGGATCCTCGACGAGGTGCTCGGCACCGTCGACGTCTTCGAGCTGCGGCCCCGGATCGGGCTGACCAGCGCCGCGCTGGCCGAGCGCATCCCGCGCCACGAGAAGGTGCACGACGTGGTCGTGTCCGCGTCGTACGGCGTGGTGGGGCGCTGGCGCGAGGCGTACGACGGGCTCGACCACGACCGTGCGACGGACCTGCTCGTCGAGGTGGGCGTCAAGCACCTCACCGACCGCACCTTCGGCACCCTGAGCGAGGGGGAGCGCAAGCGCGTCCAGATCGCCCGGGCGCTGATGGCGGACCCCGAGCTGCTGCTCCTCGACGAGCCCGCCGCCGGCCTGGACCTCGGCGGCCGCGAGGACCTCGTGTCCACGCTCTCGGTCCTGGCCATGGACCCGGACTCGCCGGCCACCGTTCTGGTCTCCCACCACGTGGAGGAGATCCCGCCCGGGTTCACCCACGCGCTGATGCTGCGCGAGGGCCGCGTGGTCGCCTCCGGCCTGCTCGACCACGTCGTCACCGAGGCCAACCTCTCGGCGACGTTCGGGATGCCGCTGGTTCTGTCCCACCAGGATGGCCGTTTCGCTGCACGCCGGCACCCGCGACACAGATAGAGTCGAGGCATGGACTGGCTCGGGGACAACCAGTGGGCGGCCTGGCTGGCTCTGGCCGCCGCCCTGGGGGTGGCCGAGATGTTCAGTCTGGACCTGATCCTGATCATGCTCGCGGTCGGCGCGATGGCCGGCATGTTGACCGGCCTGCTCGGTGGAGCCCTCATCCTCCAGGTGCTGGTCGCGGCCGGCGCGTCGGTGGCGATGCTCGCCCTGGTGCGCCCCAACATCGTCAAGCGCCTCCACAGCGGCCCCGACCTCCGGCTCGGCCACGGCAAGCTGGTCGGCCAGCGCGGGGTCGTCACCGAGCGGATCACCTCCCTGGAGCCCGGCCGGATCCGGCTGGCCGGTGAGATCTGGTCGGCCGCGCCGTACGACGAAGAGCTCACCATCGCGCCGGGGGAGACCGTGGAGGTCTTCGAGATCCGCGGCGCCACCGCCTACGTCCACCCCGTCCCGACGCTCGAGTCCTGACGGACCCAGAAAAGAGAGAGGAGGACGGCATGACGGCTGTGTTGATACTGCTCGCGCTGCTGTTCCTGTTCGTGATCGTGCTGCTCGCCAAGACGGTGCGGATCGTGCCGCAGGCACGCGCCGGCATCGTGGAGCGCTTCGGCAAGTACAAGCAGACACTGCCCGCCGGCCTCAACATCGTGGTGCCCTTCATCGACAGGGTGCGCTACCTGATCGACCTGCGCGAGCAGGTCGTCAGCTTCCCGCCCCAGCCGGTGATCACCGAGGACAACCTGGTGGTCTCGATCGACACCGTCATCTACTTCCAGGTGACCGACCCGATCGCCGCGACCTACGAGATCGCCAACTACATCCAGGCGATCGAGCAGCTCACCATGACCACCCTGCGCAACATCGTCGGTGGCATGGACCTCGAGGAGACCCTCACCAGCCGCGACCAGATCAACTCCGGCCTGCGCGGCGTGCTCGACGAGGCCACCGGCAAGTGGGGCATCCGGGTCAACCGGGTCGAGCTCAAGGGCATCGACCCGCCGCCGTCCATCAAGGACTCGATGGAGAAGCAGATGCGCGCCGACCGCGAGAAGCGCGCGGTCATCCTCACTGCCGAGGGCCAGCGCCAGGCGGCGATCCTCACGGCCGAGGGCTCCAAGCAGTCCTCGATCCTGAACGCCGAGGGTGCGCGCGAGTCGCAGATCCTGCGGGCGCAGGCCGACCGGGAGTCCTCGATCCTGCGTGCCCAGGGTGAGGGCCAGGCCATCCAGACGGTGTTCCAGGCCATCCACGACGGCAACCCGGACCAGTCGCTGCTGGCCTACCAGTACCTCCAGATGATGCCGAAGATCGCCGAGGGCGGAGCCAACAAGCTCTGGATCGTGCCGAGCGAGATCGGCAAGGCCCTCGAGGGCCTCGGCTCGACCATGAACAACCTGCAGGGCATCCCGCAGCAGGTCGAGGGTCCCAAGACGCGGGTCGACATGGGCAGCGCCGAGCCGGTCCTGCCGGAGCACGGTGGCGGAGACAGCGAGCTGGCGAAGACCAACGCCGCCGTCGAGGCCGCGATCGCGGAGGCGGCCAGCGCGGCCAACCCGGGCAAGGGTGGCGCTCCGGCGGCCACCGACCCGGGCGCCGACCCGGAGGCGCCCGCCAACCCGTGACACCTCTCGAAGCCACGGCGATCCTGCTCGCAGGACTCGCCGCCGGGACCATCAACACGGTGGTGGGGTCGGGAACGCTGATCACGTTCCCGACCCTGCTGGCGTTCGGCGTTCCTCCGGTCACGGCCAACGTCTCCAACACCGTCGGGCTGGTGCCCGGCTCGGTGTCGGGGGCCGTCGGCTACCGGCGCGAGCTGGACGGCCAGCGGAGCCGCGTGCTGCGCCTGTCCGTCGCCTCGCTGGTCGGGGGGCTCGCCGGCGCCCTGCTGCTGCTGGTGCTGCCCGAGGGCGCCTTCGCGGCCATCGTGCCGGCCCTGATCCTGCTGGGCCTGGTCCTCGTCGTCTTCCAGCCACGGATCTCCGCGTGGGTCGCCGCCCGGCACGAGGTCACCGGCGGCATGCCGCACCACGGCGCGTGGTGGGTGTGGCCCGCGGTCCTGCTCACCGGTGTGTACGGCGGGTACTTCGGCGCCGCGCAGGGCGTGCTGCTGATGGCGGTGCTCGGCATCGGCGTCGACGAGACCCTGCAGCGGCTCAACGCGGTCAAGAACGTCCTCGCGGCCATCGTCAACGGGGTCGCCGGCCTGCTCTTCATCCTCGTGGCGCACGTCGACTGGAAGGTCGCCGCGCTGATCGGGGTCGGCTCCGTGATCGGCGGGCAGGTCGGCGCCACGGTGGGCCGGCGGCTGCCGCAGCCGGTGCTGCGGGCGTTCATCGTGCTCGTCGGCGCGGTCGCTCTCGCGGCCTTCCTGCTGAACTGACCAGCGCTCCTCGACGCTCAGCCTTCCTTGACGACGTGGGTGCCGCCGGCGAACCGGTCGTGCCAGGCCTGCCGGTTGACGGTGTCGCTGTTGATGCCCACGGCGATCATGACGACCGCGACGAGCGAGGCGATCCCGCCCACGAGGCCGCCGATGACGGGCACCACGCCGAGCACGCCGAAGGCGACCCAGCAGTTGCGACGCAGGGACTGCTCCAGGGTCGGGTTGCCGCCCTGGGGGCCCAGCACGCGGAGCTTCATGACCATCTTGCCGACGCTCTGGCCGCGGGTGGACTCGAGGTAGCCGAAGTAGCCGAGGTAGAGCGCAGCGCCCAGCACGGCCGAGACCGCGGAGGCGGCGTACCCGGACGCGCCGTAGTACAGGCCGCTGCTGTCACCCATGACCGCCCCGACCACGATCCCGGTCACCACCACGCCGTCGACGACGGCGAGCAGGATGCCGTCGACGAGCCGGGCGAGGAACCGGTCGAGCAGCTCGCCGGGGCGGGTCCCGGTCCCGGGACCGGGCTGGGGAGTCTGGTCGGTCATCGCTGGTGCTCCTGGGCCGTCGTGCCCGAGCCGGGCACCTGTCGACAGCGTAGTTCGCCCGGTCCGGGTAGCGGGCCCGTGCCCGGATCGTTGTCAGTCGACGTACGCCGTCAGCCAGCGGCCGATCTGGTCGTACGCCGTGGCGCGCGGCCGGGGCAGGGACAGCACGACGTCGTGCCGGGCGCCGGGCACGGCGACGTAGGTGACGTGCCGACCGATGGCCGTGGACCAGCGCCGGATGTGCTCGACGTCGAGGACGATGTCGTGGCTGTGCACGTCGTCGTTCATGGCGGCCGGCAGCGTGGACCGGTCGGAGCTGAGCACCAGCACGGGACAGGCGACGTCCAGCCCGCGCTGGAGCCGGGCGTGGCCGTGCCGGATGGCGGCCAGCCAGCCGGCGAAGACCGGCCACGACTTCAGCGGCTTCCAGCTCAGGTCGAACTCCCACTCGCCGTCATGGTCCCGGTGCAGGCTGCGGGCGTAGAGGCCGTCGACCTTGCGCGGGATCTCGCGCCGGGGCGCGCGACGACCGAGCTGCTTGATGACCGTCGTCCCGACCGTCCGCAGCAGCGTGGAGCCCTGCAGGTCGAGCCAGGGCGAGTTGAGCACCATGCCGGCGAGCTCCCCGAGCCCGGCGGCCCGCTCGTCGGCCCACAGCGGCAGGACCAGGCCACCGGTGGAGTGGGCGCTCGCGACGACGTGGGTGTGGCCGTCCCGCTCGGTGATGCGGGTCCAGGCCGCGTCGAGGTCGGGGAAGTACTCGCGGAGGTCGCCGACGTAGTTGGGGGTCTGGTGCGGCCGGATGGAGCGGCCGTACTTGCGCAGGTCGAGGGCGTAGAAGTCGTAGCCGCGCTCGTTCCACCACTCGGCGTACCCGGTCTGGAAGAAGTAGTCCGCGAAGCCGTGGACGTGCAGCACCGCTCGCGTGGTCGGTCTCCCGGCGAGCCTGCTGACCAGGGTGGCGACGACGGGCCCCTCGTCGTCGTCGGGGAAGTCGATGGTCTCGGCCAGGTAGGGCTCGCCCAGGACGTCGGTTTCGGCGTTCACGGCTGGATTCTGGCACCCCGGATGGACAGCGCGAGCTCGGGACGGTTCGTGGTGACCATCCAGGCCCGTCCTGGCCGCAGCCAGTAGCGCAGCAGGAGCGGGTGGTCGACCGTCCACACCAGCAGGGGGAGCCGGGCCCGGCGCGCGAACCGGGCGACGCCCAGCAGGGCGAGCCAGTGGTTGGCGACGACGGCATCGGCGCGTGACTCGGCGAACCGCGGCGCGGGGAAGAGCTCGGACCACCGCGACCGCACCTGCTCGGCCAGGGGACGCCCGGCGACCGAGCCGCCGACCGACAGACCGGCCCGTACGCCGAGCCCCGCGGCGTCGGACCAGTCCCGGACCGCCCGGATCGCCTGGACGTTCCCGGTGGTGACGACGACGTTCGCCGGCCCCGCCAGCTCGACGGCGCGGGCCACGGCCGCGACCTCGAGCGCCCCGCCCGGCGACGCGTAGGCCTCCGCGGGGGACCGGAACTTGAGGTCGAGGTGGACGCCGGCCCGCCCGGCGAGCAGCCCGACCGCGTCCTCGAACCGGAGCGCGCCGGGCGCCGCCGCCGCGAACTCGTCGTACGAGAGCTGCGCGACCGGGCACAGCTCTCCACCGAGCAGCACCCAGGACTCGTGGCTGAGGACCAGCGTGCCGTCCCGGCAGCGGCGGACGTCGAGCTCGACGTACTCCGCGCCGGTGGCCACCGCGCGGTCGAGCGCGGCGGGCGTGTTCTCCAGGGCCGGGTCGTCGCGAGCGCCGTTGCGGTGGGCGCTGACGAGGACCGGCGCCGGAGCCGGCCTCACCGCCCGCGCCCGGCCGCGTAGGTCGCGGCGGCCCGGACCAGGCCCGCCAGCAGCCCCACGTCGGCGGCGGTCTCGGGGTGCCACTGGACGGCCAGCCAGAACCGGTCGCCCTCGGACTCGATGGCCTCGACGGAGCCGTCGCCCGCGTGCGCGCTGGCGACGTAGCCGGGATGCTCGAGCACGGACTGGTGGTGGTGGCAGCTGACGGTGAGCCGCTCACCCACCAGGGCGGCGACCCGGCTCCCACCCACCGTGGCCACCTCGATCTCGCCGAAGACGTCGCCGCCCGGGCTGTGCTCGTCGTGCTCGACGAGGTCGGGGGTGTGCTGGTGCAGGCTGCCGCCGGCGTGCACCGCCATCAGCTGCATCCCGCGGCAGATCCCCAGGACCGGCAGCCTGATCGCATCGGCGGCGTCGAGCAGGGCCAGCTCCCAGGCGTCCCGGTCCTCGCGCCAGCCGGCGGTGCGGGGATGCGGCTCCGCGCCGTACCGGGTGGGGTCGATGTCCGCACCGCCGCTGACCACCAGGGCGTCGAGGCGCGCGAGCACGGCGTCCGCGGCCTCCACCTGCGCGACGGGCGGCAGCAGCAGCGGCACGCCGCCGGTCTGCTCGACGGCCGTGGCGTACTGGGCGGGCAGCACATCGGCGGGCTGTCGCCACACCCCCCACGCGGCGTGCTCGCGGTAGGTCGTCAGGCCGATGACGGGGACGGCCATCCTCAGAGCGGCGTCACGTAGGCGCCGGAGATGCCGCCGTCGACGAGGAAGGTGCTCGCGGTGATGAAGCTGGACTCGTCGGAGGCCAGGAACAGCACGGCGTTGGCCATCTCCTCGGGCTCGGCGAACCGGCCGGCCGGGACGTGCACGAGCCGGCGCGCGGCCCGCTCGGGGTCCTTGGCGAACAGCTCCTGGAGCAGGGGCGTGTTCACCGGCCCCGGGCATAGCGCGTTCACGCGGACGCCCTGGCGCGCGAACTGCACGCCGAGCTCGCGTGACATCGACAGCACGCCGCCCTTCGAGGCGGAGTAGGAGATCTGCGAGGTGGCTGCGCCCATCACCGCGACGAACGACGCGGTGTTGATGATCGACCCCGACCCCTGCTCGAGCATGTGGGGGAGCGCGGCCTTGCAGCACAGGTAGACGCTGGTCAGGTTCACCTCCTGCACCCGCCGCCAGGCCTCGAGGTCGGTGTCGAGGATCGAGTCGTCCTCCGGCGGTGAGATGCCCGCGTTGTTGAAGGCGATGTCGACCGCCCCGTAGCTGTCCTTCGCGGTCCGGAACAGCGCGTCGACCTGCTCCTTGTCGGTGACGTCGACCTTCACGAAGGTCGCCAGGTCGGTCCCGCCCAGCTGGCCGACGAGCTCGTGGCCGCGCTGCTCGTCGATGTCACCGACCACGACCCGGGCGCCCTCCTCGACGAAGCGCTGCACGGTCGCCAGCCCGATGCCGGAGCAGCCTCCGGTGACGACGGCGACCTTGCCCTGGATGCGTCCTGCCATGTTCCCTCTGCTTTCGGTGCGGATCAGTGGGCGATGAAGACGTTCTTCTCCTCGGTGAACGCCATCGGGGCGTCGGGTCCGAGCTCCCGTCCCAGGCCGGACTGCTTGTAGCCGCCGAACGGCGTCCAGTAGCGCACCGAGGCGTGCGAGTTGACGCTCAGGTTGCCGGCCTCGACCGCCCGGGCGACGCGCATGCCCCGGCCCAGGTCGGCGGTGTAGATCGAGCCGGAGAGGCCGTACTCGGTGTCGTTGGCGAGCTCGACCGCGTGCGGCTCGTCGTCGAAGGGCATCACCGCCACGACCGGCCCGAAGACCTCCTCGCGCCAGATCCGGGCTGCGGGGTCCTCGGTGGTCACGACGCTCGGGGGCACCCAGAAGCCGTCGCCGCCCGGGGTGGTCCCGGCGATCGTCACCTCGACCTCGTCGAGGTAGCCCTCCACCGTGCGCTGCTGCTCCGCGGAGATCAGCGGACCCATCTCGCTGGCCTCGTCGCTCGGGTCGAGCACGCGCATCCCGGTCACGGCCGGCTCCAGCCGCGAGAGGAACTCGTCGTACGCCGACCGCTCGACGAGGATGCGGGACCGGGCGCAGCAGTCCTGGCCGGCGTTGTCGAAGACGGCGTACGGCGCCGCCGCTGCTGCGGCCGCGATGTCGGCGTCGGCGAAGACGATGTTGGAGCTCTTGCCACCCAGCTCGAGGGTCACCCGCTTCACCTGGTCGGCGCAGCCGGCCATGATCCGCTTCCCGACCGAGGTGGAGCCGGTGAAGCAGACCTTGCGCACCAGCGGGTGGGTCACGAAGCGTTCGCCGACGACCGTGCCCTTGCCGGGGACCACGGACAGCACGTGCTCGGGCAGCCCGGCCTCGAGCGCGAGCTCGCCGAGGCGGATGGCGGTGAGCGGGGTCAGCTCGGCCGGCTTGAGCACCACGGTGTTGCCGGCGGCGAGAGCCGGGGCGAATCCCCAGCCGGCGATGGGCATCGGGAAGTTCCAGGGCACGATGATGCCGACCACGCCCAGCGGTTCGTGGAAGGTGACGTCGGTGCCGCCGGCGACCGGGATCTGGCGGCCGAAGAGGCGTTCCGGAGCGCCCGAGTAGTAGTTGAGGCAGTCCCGGACGTTGCCGGCCTCCCACCGGGCGTTTCCCCAGGTGTGCCCGGCGTTGCGGACCTCGAGCCCGGCGAGCTCCTCGATGTGCTCGTCGACGACGGCGGCGAAGCGGCGCAGCAGCGCCGCGCGTTCCCCGGGGGCCACGGCCCGCCAGGTCGCAAAGGCCTCATGGGCACGCTCGATCGCGGCGTCCGCCTCCTCGACCGAGGCGAGGTGCACGTCGGTGACCGGCTGCGCGGTGGCCGGGTTCAGGACGGTGTGCGTGTCGGTCATCACAGCCTCTCGAATCCGCGTCGGAGCTCCCAGTCGGTGACGGCCGCGTTGTAGGCCGCGAGCTCCACGTCCGCCATGTTCACGTAGTGGTCCACCACGTCCGCACCCAGGGCCTCCTTGGCGACGGTGGAGGCGGCGAAGGCCTCGCGCGCCGCGGCCATCGTCGCGGGCACCCGCGGCCGGTCGGAGCGGTAGGCGTTGCCCACGAGCTCCTCGGGCAGGGGCAGCTCGTGCTCGATGCCGTGCAGGCCGCCGGCGAGCATCGCCGCCAGGGCGAGGTAGGGGTTCACGTCCGCCCCGGGCATGCGGTTCTCCATCCGGGCGGCCGGCCCCTCGCCCACCAGGCGCACTGCGCAGGTCCGGTTGTCGTGACCCCAGGCGATGGCGGTGGGGGCGAAGGAGGCGTCGGCGAACCGCTTGTAGGAGTTGATGTTCGGTGCGTAGAGCAGGGTGAAGTCGGCGGCGGTCGCCAGCACCCCCGCGACGAAGTGGTCGTAGAGCGGGGTGCGGCGCCGTGCCTCGTCGTCCCAGAACACCAGCTCGCCGTCCCGGCCCCGCAGGGACAGGTGGATGTGGCAGGAACTGCCCTCACGCTCGTTGAACTTCGCCATGAACGTGATCGACCTGCCCTGCTGGGCGGCGATCTCCTTGGCCGCGTTCTTGTAGACGGCGTGGTTGTCGGCGGTGGTCAGCGCGTCGGCGTAGAGGAACCCGATCTCGTGCTGCCCGAGGTTGCACTCGCCCTTGGCGCCCTCGACGTCGAGGCCGGCGTCGTACATGTGGTTGCGGATGCTGCGCAGCAGCGGCTCGGCACGGCTGGTGCCGAGGATCGAGTAGTCGACGTTGTACTGGTTGACCGGCGTCAGGTCCCGGTATCCGCTGAGGTGCGCCTGCTCGTACGACGTGTCGAAGGCGATGAACTCCAGCTCGGTGCCGGCGAGGGCGACCCAGCCGTGCTCGGCGGCGCGGTCGAGCTGGCCACGCAGGATGGCGCGGGGCGACTGGACCACGGGGGAGTGCTGTGCTCCGTCCGTGGGAGGCCAGACCAGGTCGCACTGCACCATGGCCGTGGCCGGCAGGTGGGTGAGGAGTCGGATCGTGTGGTGGTCGAGGACGAACTCCATGTCGCCGTAGCCCCGGTCCCACGAGGAGATCGCGTAGCCGTCGACGGTGTTCATGTCGACGTCGACGGCGAGCAGGTAGTTGCAGCCCTCGGTGCCGTGGTCGACCACGTGGTCGACGAAGTAGCGCCCGTGGAGCCGTTTGCCCTGCAGCCGTCCCTGCATGTCGGTGAACGCGACCACCACGGTGTCGATCTCGCCGTCCTCGATGCGACTGACGAGCTCGGTCATGGTGAGGTACCGCTCGTTGCGTGTTCCCAAGGCACTCTCCTGCCGATGGTCGGGGTTCAGCCCACCAGCCCGCGCAGGAGCGCGGCGGTGTCGTCGCA
Source organism: Nocardioides koreensis (assembly GCF_039531775.1). NCBI lineage: Bacteria > Bacillati > Actinomycetota > Actinomycetes > Propionibacteriales > Nocardioidaceae > Nocardioides > Nocardioides koreensis. Next base: position 118,382 of record NZ_BAAAQR010000011.1, read on the forward strand.
GTGTTCCTCCATCACCGTCCGGGCCCGGTCGGCCCGGCCCGCGAGGACGGCACGCACCAGGGCGGCGTGCTGGCGGTCGGAGTGGGCGATGTTGGCCTCGAGCACCGGGATCGCCAGCAGCATCTCGTGCAGGGTGGCCTGCACCGAGGTCACCGCCTCGATCAGGCGGGCCGAGCCGGTCAGCGCCGCGAGCGTCAGGTGGAAGCGCGAGTCCGCCTGGCGGTGCTGGGCCGGCTTGCGGGCCGACGCGACGGCCCGATGGGCCTCCTCGAGCTGCGCACGCGCGGCCTCCGAGAGCTGCGCGCGCGCCGCCAGGTGGGCCGCGCCCGGCTCGACGATGCGGCGGAAGTCGAGCGCGTCCAGCCAGTCCCGCCGTCGCTCGGCGGACGTGCGCGCCGCGGCCCGCGCCGAGGGCGTCCGCGGCTTGAGGGTCACGACGGTCCCACCTCCGCGACCGCGCCTGGTCTGCACCAGTCCTGCCTGGCGCAGGGCGGCGATGGCCTCGCGCAACGTCGCCCGAGACACCTTGAGCCGGGCGGCGAGCTCACGCTCGGAGGGCAGTGTCGAGCCGAGCGGGTAGACCCCGAGCCGGATGGTGGTGGCCAGCTGCTCCACGCACGCCTCGAAGGCGTGGTGCCCGCGCACGGGCCGCAGCACCGCCTCGGTGAGATCGTGCGCGGGCGCGGCCGTCATGCGCTCATCCTTGGCCTCGGTCTTCGGGGTGTCAATGCTGAAAGGTCTGAGTTCAGACCAACTTTGGGTACGACTATTTACGACCCTCTCGGAGCAGGTCTAGCCTCCGATCAATCGGCTCCGTTCACCCCGAGAAGGTGTGTCACCATGCCTGAAGCGCACGAACCAATCGCGGAACACGAAGTCCCCCCGCACCTGACGGAGGACGAGAAGCACCTGGCGAGACTCGGCTACAAGCAGGAGCTGAACCGGAGCTGGTCCGGCTTCTCCAACTTCGCCATCTCGTTCTCGATCATCTCCATCCTCGCCGGCTGCTTCACGAACTTCGGTGCCGGATTCAACAACGGCGGCCCGATCTCGATCTCGTGGACGTGGCCGATCCTCGGGCTGCTCATCCTCATGATCGGCTTCACGATGTCCGAGCTGGTCTCGGCCTACCCGACCTCGGGCGGCATCTACTGGTGGGCGTCGAAGCTCGGTGGGCCCGCGGCCGGCTTCTTCACCGGATGGCTGAACCTGATCGGGCTGATCGCGGTCACCGCGGGTGTGTCCTACGGCTGCGCCACGTTCATCGACCTGACGATCAGCACCTACTCGGACTCCTACGCGAACGACTACTCGCTGGGGCGGGTCTTCCTCATCTTCGTGGTCGTCCTCGCGCTGGGGTCGTTGCTCAACATCTTCAGCGGCCACCTGATGGCGATCGTGAACAACGTGTCCGTGTGGTGGCACGTGGTCGGCGCCTCGGTGATCGTGCTGATCCTCATCTTCGTCCCCGACCAGCACCAGAGCGTCAGCTACGTCTTCACCGAACGTTTCAACAACTCCGGGTACGGCGGAGGCAGCACGAGCAGCCTCGCCTTCTGGTTCGCGATCGTGCCGTTCGGCTTCCTGCTGACGCAGTACACCATCACGGGCTTCGACGCCTCCGCCCACCTGTCGGAGGAGACCTCGACGGCATCCAAGGCCGCAGCGAAGGGCATCTGGCGATCCATCGCGTACTCGGTCCTGGGCGGCTACATCCTGCTGCTCGCGGTGGTCTTCGCGATCCCGGACAACGCGCAGGGACAGCCGGACAACGCCCTGGCCGGCACGGGGGTGGCGCCGATCTTCGTCGGGGCCCTGGGCAGCAACTGGGCCACCTTCGTGCTGTTCATCTCGGCCTCCGCGCAGTTCTACTGCGCCACCTCCTGCATGACCTCCGCCTCGAGGATGACCTTCGCCTTCAGCCGCGACGGGGCCATCCCGGGTTCGGGCTACTGGAAGAGGCTGACCGCCAACCGGGTCCCGGCGCACGCCGTGGTCGGGGTCGCCGTGGTCAGTGCCCTCCTCACCCTGCCGGCCCTCATCGAGGTCAACGTCAACGGCACACCGGTGCCGCTGGCCTTCTACGCCGTCACCTCGATCGCGGTCATCGGCCTCTACCTCGCCTTCGCGATCCCGATCTGGCTGCGCTGGCGGCACGGCAGCAAGTTCGAGCTCGGCTCGTGGAACAACGGCGCGAAGTACAAGTGGATGAACCCGCTGGCGGTCGCCGAGATCCTGATCGTGTCGATCTACCTGATGATGCCCTCCACGCCGGCCGCGAACCCGTTCCGCGACGAGTTCGAGTGGAAGTTCGTCAACTACGCGCCGATCGTGACGCTGGGTGCGCTGCTGCTGCTGACGATCTGGTGGTTCGCCTCGGCCCGGAAGTGGTTCACCGGTCCCAAGCACACCATCGACGAGGCGGTCGTCGAGGCCTTCGACGCCTGAGTCGTGACCTCGACCGACGCGGAGCTGGAGGCCCTGCTCGACCGGATCCCGGTCCTGCAGGGTCGTCCGCGCACCGTGACCGACCTGCCCGGTGGCCTGACCAACCGCAACCTGCACGTCACCACCCCCGAACGGGACGTCGTCGTTCGCGTCTACCGCGGAGACCCGGACCTGCTCGGGATCGACCGGGACGCGGAGTGTGACAACTCTCGCGCGGCGGCGGCCGCGGGCGTGGGCCCGGGCGTCGTCGACCACCTGCCGGACCTCGGCGTGCTCGTCATCGACTACCTCTCGGGCAGGACCCTGACGAACGCCGACTTCGCGGACCCCGGCATCCTCGCGCGGGTGGCGGCCGCGTGCCGGCAGCTGCACGACGGCCCGCGCTTCACCGGTGACTTCGACATGCTCGCCCGCCAGGCGCGCTACCTCGCGACCGTCCGGGAACGCGGCTTCCCGCTGTTCGCGCGCTACACCGACTTCCTGGAGCCGTTCGAGCGCGTGAAGGCAGCGCTGGGAGCCAGGCCGCGGCCGACGGTCCCGTGCAACAACGACCTGCTCGCCGCCAACTTCGTCGACGACGGGGCCAAGATCTGGGTGATCGACTACGAGTACTCGGGCAACAACGACCCGTGCTTCGAGCTCGGCAACACCGCGACCGAGTGCGATCTCGACGGTGACCAGGTCGAGGCGCTGGTGACCGCCTACTTCGGCCGTCGCACGCGCCACGAGCTCGCCCGGGTCCGGCTCCAGTCGCTGGTGTCGGAGTACGGCTGGGCGTTGTGGGGCGCGATCCAGGCCGCGGCCAGCCCGATCGAGGCGGACTTCCACACCTGGGGTGAGTCACGCTTCGAGAAGGCGGCCACCACGTTTACCAGCCCGCTGTTCGAGCGGCTGCTCGAGGAGATCGGTCGTGACGACTGAGCTGCCCTCCCGGGCCCGCGTGGTGGTCGTGGGCGGTGGCGTGATCGGCACGTCGGTGGCCTACCACCTGGCCGGGCTCGGCTGGACCGACGTGCTGCTGCTCGAGCAGGGCTCGCTCTCCTGCGGCACGACGTGGCATGCGGCCGGGCTGGTCGGCCCGCTGCGGGCCTCGGAGAGCGGCACCCGTCTGGTTCAGTACTCCGCGGAGCTGTACTCCTCACTGGAGGCCGAGACCGGGCAGGCGACCGGCTACCGCAACGTCGGCGGGGTCATCGTCGCCCGGACCGAGGACCGGATGGTGCAGCTGCGGCGCACGGCGGCCAACGCCGCGGCGTACGACATGGAGTGCGAGCTGCTGACCCCGCGCCAGGCCGGTGACCTGTGGCCCGCCATGGCCACCGACGACCTGCTCGGGGCCATCTGGCTGCCGGGAGACGGCAAGGTCAACCCGACCGACCTGACCATGGCGCTGGCGCGGGGCGCGCGGATGCGGGGCGCGCGGATCGCCGAGCGGGTGCGGGTCCTCGGCCTCACGGTGGCGGGCACGGCCGCCGGGCGTCGGGTCACGGGCGTGCGGGCCGAGGTGGCGGGGGAGGAGCACCTGGTCGAGGCCGAGGTGGTGGTCAACTGCGCGGGGCAGTGGGCCAAGGCCCTCGGCGACCAGGTCGGGGTGACCGTGCCCCTGCACTCCGCGGAGCACTTCTACGTGGTGACCGAGCCGATCGCCGGCGTGCACCCGGGCCTGCCGATCATGCGCGACCCGGACGGCTGGACCTACTTCAAGGAGGAGGTGGGCGGCCTGGTCGTCGGCGGGTTCGAGCCGGAGGCCAAGCCGTGGCGGTCGCCGGCCACGATCCCGTACCCGTTCGAGTTCCAGCTGCTCGAGGAGGACTGGGAGCACTTCTCGGTGCTCATGGACGAGGCGGTGCGCCGGGTCCCGGCGCTGGCCGACACCGGTGTCCGCAAGTTCTACAACGGCCCCGAGTCGTTCACCCCGGACAACCAGTTCCTGCTCGGGGAGACGCCCGGGCTGCGCGGGTTCTTCGTCGGCGCGGGGTTCAACTCCGTGGGCATCGCCTCCGCCGGTGGGGCGGGCCGGGCGCTGGCCGAGTGGGTCGTCGAGGGCGAGCCGAGCACCGACCTGGTCGGGGTCGACGTGCGCCGGTTCGCGCCGTTCAACGCCAACAACACCTGGCTGCGCTCCCGCGTGGCGGAGGTGCTGGGCCTCCACTACGCGGTCCCGTGGCCCAACCGGGAGCTGGAGACGGCGCGCCCGTTCCGGTGCTCACCGGTGCATGACCGGCTCGCCGCTGCCGGCGCGGTCTTCGGGTCGAAGATGGGGTGGGAGCGGCCCAACGTCTTCGCGCCGGCGGGGTCGCAGGCGCGCCTGGACTACACGTGGGGCAAGCCGTCGTGGCTGCCCTGGTCGGCCGCGGAGCAGCGCGCCACGCGGAGCGACGTGGCGGTCTTCGACCAGACGTCGTTCTCCAAGTACGTCCTGGCGGGGCCCGGCGCGCTCGGCTGGCTCCAGTGGGTGTGCGCGAACGACGTCGACGTCGAGCCAGGTCAGGTGGTCTACACGCCGCTGCTGAACCGGCGGGGCACCTACGAGGCCGACCTGACGGTCACCCGAGTGGGCCCCGAGGAGTTCCTGCTCGTCAGCAGCTCGGCGGCCACCGTGCGCGACCTCGACTGGCTCGAGCGCCACCGGCCGGACGGCTGCGGGGCCACCCTCACCGACGTCACGACGGCGCACGCCGTGCTGGGGGTGATGGGGCCGCGGTCCCGCGACCTCCTGCAGCCCCTGACCGACGCCGACCTCGGTGACGAGGCGTTCCCGTTCGCGACCAGCCGGGTGGTCTCCCTGGGGTTCGCGACCCTGCGCGCCACCCGGATGACCTACGTCGGTGAGCTCGGCTGGGAGCTGATGGTCCCGGTGGAGCTGGCGACCGGGACCTACGACCTGCTGAAGGCCGGGGGAGCGACCGACGCCGGCTACTACACGATCGAGTCGCTGCGCCTCGAGAAGGGCTACCGCGCCTTCGGCCGCGAGCTGACCCCCGACTACGGCCCGGTCGAGGCGGGGCTGGTGTTCGCGACGGCGCTGAGTCGCGGGAAGGAGTTCCTCGGCCGTGCCGCGCTGGAGACCCACCGAGCTGCCCTCGCTGCCGGCGGACGGCGCCGGCGCCTGGTGTCCTTCGTGGTCGACTCGCCCGAGCCGATGCTGTGGGGTGGCGAGCTGGTCCTGCGTGCCGGCGTGCCCGTCGGTCAGGTCACCAGCGCAGCCTGGGGCGAGACCGCGGGCGCGTGCGTCGGCCTCGGCTACCTGCGCCACGACGGCCCGGTCACCCATGACTGGCTCGCCTCCGGCGGCTTCGAGGTCGACGTCGCGGGGGAGCGGTACGCCGCACGCTGCTCGCTGCGCGCGCCGCTGGCCTAGCGGTTCCTCGCCGCAGGAGTGGTGCTGGCGAGCCTTCTGCTGGCGGTGGGAGTGTCGGCTTGGCAATGATGGCCGCGCGACCACCTTGTTCTGACCAGCGATGGGCGGCAGCGATGCCGCCCGGACATGGGCTGTCCGATCGGGCCATTGCAGCGGCCACCCCGTGCGAGAACACTCGGCTCCAGGTCACGAAGGGAGGACCCCCATGTGGGCCCAGCTGAGCACCGTCCGTGTGGAGGAAGGCAAGGTCGACGCTGTCGGCGAGGCAGTGGAACGGCTGCGGGCCTTCGAGCAGCCCGACTCCGGACTTCTCCGCACGATCGTCATGCAGGACCAGAAGGACCCTGCCCGCATGCTGGTGCTGGTCGTCTTCGAGAGCGAGGAGAAGGCCCGGGCCCGTGAGCACGACCCTCGGCGCCAGGAAGGCGTCCAGGAGCTGCGGGCCAGTCTGGCCGAGGTCCTCGCATCCGCGCCCGAGTACACCGACCTGGACGTCATCGCGGATCTCGTGCCCTAGGCCAGCGGTGGGCGACCGGCCCGAGCCTCCTCATGGTGCGAGCCCGGAGCTCACCCGGCGTGGGTGTTCTGCTCCACGATCGGGGTGCCCGCGTCGGCCCTGGCGTCGCCCGGCTTGGCGCCGGGGGCACCGAGGTCCGCGCCGCTGCGCACGAGCTCCTCGATCTTCTTGCCGCACTCGGCGTCGACGTGGTGCCAGTACTGGAACGCGCGCTCGAGCACGTCGCCCTCCACGCCGCCGAGCAGGTGCCCGGCCACGGTCTTGACGAAGGCCTCGCGCTGCTCGTCGTCCCAGACCTCGCGGACCAGGGTGCCGGCCTGCGAGAAGTCGTCGTCGTCGGCCCGCAGCGTGTAGGCCTGCCGGACCATCGCGCCGTCGGTCTCCCAGCCGTCGGTGACCTCACCGACCTCGTCGGCGTAGCCGCGCCCGAAGGAGTTCGGGGCGTAGACCGGGTCGTCCGATCGGTGCTCGTAGGCCATCGGCCCGTCCTGGGTGTAGCTGTTGATCTCGACCTTGGGACGGTTGACCGGCAGCTGGAGGTAGTTCGGGCCGATCCGGTAGCGGTGCGTGTCGGAGTAGGCGAAGGCCCGGCCGAGCAGCATCTTGTCGGGGGAGAAGCCGATCCCCGGGACGAGCGCGCTGGGCTCGAAGGCCGCCTGCTCGACCTGGGCGAAGAAGTTCTCCGGGTTGCGGTTCAGGGTCATCGTGCCGACCTTGATCAGCGGGTAGTCGCTGTGCGGCCAGATCTTGGTCAGGTCGAACGGGTTGATCCGGTAGGTCCGGGCGTCCTCGTAGGGCATCGCCTGGATCGACAGCGTCCAGCTCGGGAACTCCTCGCGGGCGATGGCGTCGTACAGGTCGCGACGGTGGAAGTCGGCGTCCTCGCCGGCGATGCGGGTGGCGTCCGCGTCGGTCAGGCCCTCGACGCCCTGGTTGCTGTGGAAGTGGTACTTGATCCAGTGCTTCTCGCCGGCCTCGTTGATCCACAGGTAGGTGTGCGAGCCGTAGCCGTTCATGTGACGGAAGGTCTTCGGGATGCCGCGGTCACCCATCAGGTAGGTCACCTGGTGGGCCGACTCCGGGTTGAGGCTCCAGAAGTCCCACTGCATGTTGTTGTCGCGCAGGCCCGAGCCGCCGCGGCGCTTCTGGCTGCGGATGAAGTGCGGGAACTTCATGGTGTCGCGGACGAAGAAGATCGGGGTGTTGTTGCCGACGAGGTCGTAGTTGCCCTCGGTCGTGTAGAACTTCAGCGCGAAGCCGCGCGGGTCCCGCCAGGTGTCCGGTGACCCCTGCTCGCCCGCGACCGTGGAGAAGCGCGCCAGCATCTCGGTCGTGACGCCCTTCTGGAACAGCGCCGCCTTGGTGTACCTCGACACGTCCTCGGTGGTCTCGAGCTCACCGAACGCGCCCGAGCCCTTGGCGTGCACGTTGCGCTCGGGGATGCGCTCGCGGTTGAAGTGCGCCATCTGGCTCAGGAAGTGCACGTCGTGGAGCAGGATCGGCCCGTCCGGGCCGAGCGTCAGCGAGTTGCGGTCGCTGGGCGCCGGAGCACCCGTGTCGGTGGTCGATCCCAGGTGCGCCTCCTGTGACGGGGCGGTGGCGATCGAGCCGGGTCCGTGGGGCTGGGGCAGTTCAGGCATCGTCTCTCCTTGCGATGGGGGCTGCTCGGGATGGTCGTGCCCCGGCGGGCGGCACACATGCCACACCGGGGTCAGCTCGAGCGCTTCCTCGACCCTGCCGCGGGTTCTGGAACGAGTCAAGAAAACCCGGTGGCTCGCTGCCGGCCGGATCCGCTACCGCGAGTAGAGCTCGCGGATGACGTCCTCGATGTCCGGCTCCTGGATCGAGAGGTCGGCCACGTCGTACGTCGCCGCCACGGCCGCCACCAGCGGGGCTGCGCTGGCGTCGGTCGGAAAGGACAGCCACTGGCGGGGCCCCTCGACACGCCGGATCACCGCGCCCGCTACCACGATCGGCGCTGCCTCGTCGACCAGGTCCACGACCAGGGTGCGCATCGACCCGCCGTGCCGGTGCAGGTCGGCGAGGTCACCGTCGAAGACCGCCGTGCCGCGGTCGATCACGATCACCCGCCGGCACAGCGCCTCGATGTCCTGCAGGTCGTGGGTGGTCAGCAGCAGCGTCGTGCCCCGCTCGGCGTTGAGCGTGCGCAGGAAGTCGCGCAGCCGGCCCTTGCTCACCACGTCGAGGCCGATGGTGGGCTCGTCGAGGTAGAGGATCTCGGGGTCGTGGAGCAGCGCCGCCACGATGTCGCCCCGCATCCGCTGGCCGAGGCTCAGCTGGCGGACCGGGGTGTCGAGCAGGTCGCCGAGCGAGAGCAGCTCGACGTACTCCTCGAGGTTGGTGCGGTAGCGATCGGGCGGGATCCGGTAGATCTTCTGCAGCAGCTCGAAGGAGTCGCGCAGCGGCAGGTCCCACCAGAGCGTGGTCCGCTGGCCGAAGACGACGCCGATCCGCCGGGCCAGCTCGGTACGCCGGCGGCTCGGCTCGAGGCCGGCGACCTGCAGGTGGCCGCCGGTGGGCACGAGGATGCCGGTGAGCATCTTGATCGTCGTCGACTTCCCGGCACCGTTCGGGCCGATGTAGCCGACCATCTCGCCGGCGCCGACCTGGAAGGTCAGGTCCTGGACGGCCCGCACCTCGGTACGTGTGCGCGCGAAGCGACCGTTCCGGCGGCGCACCACGAACGTTCGCTCGAGGTCCTTGACGTCGATGAGGGACATCTCAGCTCCCGGTGGAGGTGTAGTGGCGGACGCCCGCGCGCCAGACGACCGCGCTCAGGACCACGAGCAGTGCCGCGGGGACGGGGGCCGCGAACTGCAGCCACTGTGGCAGCCCGAACGGGTCGGGTCGGCCGAGGAGGTAGAGGCATGGGTACCAGTTCACGAAGGCGAGCGGGAGCACGAACGTCAGCGACTTCACCAGCTCTCGGGGGAACACGCTGAGCGGGTACTGGGTGACGGTGTTGCCGCCGTACGTGAACGCGTTCGCGAACTCGCTGGCGTCGGCGGTCCAGAACTGCACGCACGAGAAGATCACGAACAGGCAGAAGAAGATCACCGAGCCCGCCACGACCATCTCGAGCGCGACCAGCACCCGCGCCGGCGTCCACTCCACGAACCAGCCCGCCCAGGCGAAGACAACCAGGGCCTGCACGATGCGGGAGACGCGCCGCAGCTGGAACTGGTCGGCGCAGACCTGGACCAGGAGCCGGACAGGACGCACCATCATCGTGTCGAGGGTGCCCATCCGGACGTGCGCGCCGATCCGCTCGACGCTGCCGATGAGCAGGTCGGCGATCCCGATCCCGATTCCGCTCGCGCCGTACAGCAGGCCGATCTCGGTGAGCGTGAAGCCACCGAGGGAGTCGATCGTGTGGAACATCAGCCACAGCCCCACGAAGTCGAGGGCGGTGGTGAGCCCGCCGCCGACCGTCATGACCCAGAAGGACACTGGGTACGCCAGCGACGCCCGGATCCACATTGCCGCGATGGAGCGGTAGTCGGTCACCGCGCCCCCGAGCTGCTCAGCCACCCTGAACCACCACCTTGCGCGTCGCAGCGCTCAGCACCAGCTGGCAGCAGCCGAGCAGGACGACCGCCCAGAAGACCTGGAGCCCGAGCCCGCCGACCAGGGCCCAGCCGGTGCGGTGGCCGAGCCAGATGTCGGCGGGGGTCTGGAGGTACGACGCCCACGGCAGCGCGAGCGCCACCGCCTTGAGGGCGCCCGGGAAGATCACGAGGGGCAGGACCATCCCGCTCCAGAAGAGGGCCAGCACGCCGCTGAGCACGCGGGGACCCTGGGCGTCGAGCAGCCAGAACGCCGTCGACGCGAACAGGAACCGCATCGCGAAGCTGACCACGACGGCCAGCAGGATGCTGACCAGGACGCCCAGTGACGCGACGACCGATCCGGGCCAGCGGATGTCGAAGAGGATCCAGCCCACCACCGTCGGCGCCAGGCCACGGGTCAGCAGGTGGTAGGCCGCCCGGCCCAGGTCCCCGGCGAGGTACCAACCGAGCAGGTTGACCGGCCGATAGAGGTCCACCGCGACGTCCCCCGACCGGATCCGGTCGGCCAGGTCGTCGGTGGTGCCGCCGCCCCAGAGCGCGACGGTCATGAGCAGGGCCTGGCCGATCCAGACGTAGGTCACGGCGTCGGTGGCGTCGTACCCGCCGGCGTCGGGTCGCTGGGACCACAGTGCGAGGTAGGCGTAGGAGTAGATGATCCCGAACACCGAGTTGGTGAAGATGCCCGCCAGGGTCGCGCCGGTGTAGGTGGAGTACCGACGGAACGCCCGGGTCGCGACGGCCAGGTGCAGCGCCGGCGACGGCACTAGTTGAAGTCGCCGAAGTTCAGCACCGCGTAGACCTGGCCCCCGCCGAGACGGACCCCGACACCGGCGCGGTTGGCCCGCGGCTTCATGATCACCGCGCGGTGCTCGGGGGAGTGCATCCAGGCCTTGACCGCGCTCGCGGGGGTCAGGGCCGTCCCGCGCACCAGGGTCTCGCCGACCCACGTGAGGTCGCACCGCCGCAGGATCTTGCGCTGGTTGCGGTGCACGAACTCACCGGTCTCGGCGAGGTGCCTGGCCCAGCGCTCGGAGAAGCCGTCGACGCAGCTGTTGAAGTAGCGCACCGGCTTGAGGCCGGCCTTCTTCCGTCGTTTGTTGATCTGGACGACGATCCGGTTCTCGAACTCCGTCAGGTGGGTGAGCGGGTCGAGCGAGAGGTTCGGCGCAGGGACCTTCCAGATCTTCGCCGAGGCGGGTGCGGTCGTGGCCGTCAGGAGGCCGGCGAGCAGGACGGCCATGGTGGCGACCAGCGTCGCCAGACGGGACAGGGGACGGGACAAGGCGGGGGACCTTTCCGAGAGCCCTTGTGGTCTAGACCACAAGGGGGTGTGACGGTGTCGTGGCTCACAAACCAGTGACTGTCACAAGTTTTTCTCGTTGGCCGGTTTGTGTCATCCAGGTCCGGGGCACTCCCGGACCAGCACGACTGTCTCGGGGACGTGCCGTTTGGTCAACTGACAGCGCCGGTTCGCGCCGGCTGAATTTGGGGGAACCTCAGCATGCTTCGAGCACTGAACGTCCGACGATCCGTCGCTCTCACCGCCGCACTGGTGGTCACCAGCTGGGGCGGCGTGGCCCTCCCGGCCGGCGCCGAGGCAGGCAACGGAAACCACGGCAACAGCACCAGCCAGGCCCACGCCCCGGGCAAGCGCCAGGACAAGTCCGGCCATCAGCACAAGACCAAGGGCAAGGGCGGGAAGGGCCAGGGCGGCAGCCACGGGAATTCCGGTGGCAGCTCGGACCACGACAACGCCGGATCCCATGGCAACGCCGGCGGGAACAACGGCAACGGCAGCTCCGGCAGCTCCGGCAGCAACGGCAACTCCGGCAGCCACGGCAGCTCCGGCGAGCACGGCGACCCGGCCGGCAACAACGGCACGGTGAAGATCGCCCCGCTCGGCGAGATGGACTCCATCCCCAACAACACCCCGCACGTGGGCTGCTCCTTCGAGATCGAGTGGTACGGCTACGACGAGGGGGACGACGTCGTCTCGACGGTGTCCTTCGCGATGCAGGCCCCCACCAAGGACGTCGGGCTCACGGTCGACGGCCCCGGCTCGGTCTTCGTCGGTGGCGACCCCGCCACCGGTGCGGGCACCGACACCGGGCTCGACGGCCGCGAGACCTACACCCTCTCCTTCACCGGCGACCCGCACCCGAAGCAGGGCTACCACGTGAAGCTGACAGTCGCGACGCCGCGCTCGAAGGGCAACGACACCAAGACCAAGGTCTTCTGGGTCCAGTCGTGCGAGAGCGGTTCGGACACCGGTGACGACACGGGCGACGACACCGGAGACGACAACGGCACCGGGACCAGCACCGACACCGAGACGCCCGGGACGTCCACCGAGACCGAGACCGACAGCGACAGCGCTACCGCCGGTGACGACACCGAGGTGCTGGGCACCCAGGCGTCGACCGGCCCGAACAGCAACAACACCGAGGTCTCCCCGGCCCAGGCCCAGGGTGGCAACGGGTCCGTCCCGACCGCTGTGGACGCCGGCGAGAACGGCCACTCCGCCTTCGGTGACTTCGTCCGCTCCCCGTGGCCGCTGCTGCTGGTGGGCCTCGGTGCCCTGCTGACCGTGACCACCTTCGTCACGCGCCGCCGCCACGGTGTCGACGGCCAGGAGTGAGACGACCGGCCGCGGCCGCCGCTCCTGGGCGGTGGCCGCGGTCGGTGTCGTGCTCGTCGCCGGAGGCCTGCTGGGCTGGTTCCTGCAGGCTCCCGGCGCGGGCGTCACCGGGCACGCGCCGACATCGCGGCCCTCCAGCCCGACGGTGGCCTCGGTCCCGGCCGAGGCCACCCGGGCCGCCTGGGTCCCCGGTGCTCCGCGACGCGTGCTGATCCCGGCCCTCCACGTCGCGGCTCCGGTGCTGCCGGTCAAGGCCCCGGGTGGGACCCTGGTCCCGCCCAGCGACCCGCAGCAGCTGGGCTGGTGGGCCGGCGGCGCCCGTCCCGGTGCGGCGCGCGGCAGCGCCCTGGTCACCGGGCACACAGTGCACACCGGTGGCGGGGCGCTCGACGACCTGGAGACCCTGCGCCGCGGTGACACCGTCACCGTGCGCACGGACCGCGGCCGGATCAGGTACGCCGTCACGAAGGTCGCCGTCTACGGCAAGGGGGCGGTGGCCGACCACGCCGAGCGGCTCTTCAGCCAGGACGTGCCCGGACGCCTGGTCCTGGTCACCTGCGAGGACTGGGACGGGCAGGGCTACCTGAGCAACGTGGTGGTCGTCGCCGAGCCGGTGGCCGCGCCGGAATAGCGCGGGGCCCGGCGGGGTTGCCATGATCAGTTGCTGATTCAACCAACGCCCACCGGTCAGGAGTCTCCATGCAGCTCGGCATCTTCACCGTCGGGGACGTCACGACGGACCCCACGACGGGACGCACGCCGACCGAGCACGAGCGGATCAAGAACACCGTTTCGATCGCGAGGAAGGCCGAGGAGGTGGGTCTCGACGTCGTCGCCGTGGGCCAGCACCACAACCCGCCGTTCGTCGCCTCCTCGCCGACGACCACGATGGCCTACATCGCCGCGCAGACCGAGCGGATCATCCTCTCGACGTCGACGACGCTGATCACGACCACCGACCCGGTGCGCATCGCGGAGGACTACGCCACGCTGCAGCACCTCGTCGAGGGCCGGATGGACCTGATGCTCGGCCGCGGCAACACGGGCCCGGTCTACCCATGGTTCGGCAAGGACATCCGCGAGGGCATCAACCTCGCGATCGAGAACTACGCCCTGCTGCACCGGCTCTGGCGCGAGGACGTCGTCGACTGGCAGGGCCGCTTCCGCACGCCGCTCCAGGGCTTCACCTCGACGCCCCGGCCGCTGGACGGCGTACCACCGTTCGTCTGGCACGGCTCGATCCGCAGCCCCGAGATCGCCGAGCAGGCCGCCTACTACGGCGACGGATTCTTCTCGAACCACATCTTCTGGCCGGCATCGCACACCAAGCAGATGGTCGGGCTCTACCGGCGCCGGTTCGAGCACTACGGCCACGGCAGCGCCGATCAGGCCGTCGTCGGGCTCGGCGGTCAGGTGTTCATGCGGCACAACAGCCAGGACGCCGTGCGCGAGTTCCGGCCCTACTTCGACAACGCGCCGGTCTACGGCCACGGCCCGTCGCTGGAGGAGTTCACGTCGCAGACGCCGCTCACCGTCGGGTCACCCCAGCAGGTCATCGAGCGCACCCTCGGGTTCCGCGAGTACGTCGGCGACTACCAGCGGCAGCTCTTCCTGATGGACCACGCCGGCCTGCCGCTGAAGACCGTGCTCGAGCAGCTCGACCTGCTCGGCGAGGAGGTCGTGCCGGTGCTGCGCCGCGAGTTCGCCGCCCTCAAGCCGGCACACGTGCCGGACGCCCCCACCCACGAGGGCCGACGCTCCTCACCCGCGGTGACGGCATGACCCGGCTGGTCGTCGTCAGCGCCGGCCTCGGCGTACCCTCCACCACCAGGCTGCTGGCCGACCGGCTGGCGTCCGCGACCGCGGAGGCCCTCGGCGAGGTCGACGTCGAGCACATCGAGCTGCGACAGCTGGCCCACCAGCTGACGGATCGTCTGCTCACCGGCTTCGCCGGCGAGGAGCTGGCCGAGGCCATCGAGTCGGTACGACGGGCCGCCGGGCTGGTCGTGGTCACCCCGGTGTTCTCCGCGAGCTACTCCGGGCTGTTCAAGACGTTCTTCGACGTGCTCGACGCCGACCTGCTGGACGGCAAGCCCGTGCTCGTCGCGGCGACGGCGGGCACCCCCCGGCACTCGCTGGTGCTCGATCACGCCCTCCGGCCGCTGTTCAGCCACCTCCACGCGGTCGTGGTCCCGACGGGCGTCTTCGCCGCGAGCGAGGACTTCGGCGATGCCCACGAGGGAGCCCTGTCCGGCCGCATCGACCGGGCCGCCGGTGAGCTGGCCGCCCTGATGGGCAAGGTCGACTCCACGGCCCGCCGTCGCCGGACGGTGGCCGACGAGTTCGCCGAGCCCACGCCCTTCGAGGAGCTGCTCCGGCGGGCGTCGGGGGTTGCTGGCTGACCTCCCGGACGCGGATGCTGGGTGAGTGCCGTCGACAGGACCACGATGATCCGGCCGCCCGACCACCGGGTGCGTGTCTTCGTCTCGTCCACGTTGGCCGAGCTCGCTGCCGAGAGGGCGGCGGTGCGCCGGGCGGTCCAGGGGCTCCGGCTCTCCCCGGTGATGTTCGAGCAGGGAGCGCGACCGCACCCTCCGCGTGAGCTCTACCGCGCCTACCTCAGGCAGAGCGACGTCTTCGTGGGGGTCTACTGGGAGCGGTACGGGTGGGTGGCACCGGGCGAGGACGTCTCGGGGCTGGAGGACGAGTACCGCCTCGCCGCGGAGCTGCCCCAGCTGCTCTACGTCAAGCATCCGGCACCCGCCAGGGAGCCCGCCCTCGCCCGGTTGCTGGACCACGTCCGGGCCACGGACCGCGCGTCCTACCGCCGGTTCGGCGGCATCGAGGAGCTGGAGGAGCTGGTGGCCGAGGACCTGGCTGCGCTGCTGAGCGAGCACTTCAGCTCCGTCCAGCAGGCGGTGGTCGACCCGGTGGCCCCTGTCCCGGTGCCGTTGACGCCCACGTTCGGTCGCGAGGACGACATCGAGCGCGCCGTGCGCGAGCTGGGGGACGGCGCCCGGCTCGTCACGATCACCGGCCTCGGCGGCGTGGGGAAGACCCGGCTCGCGCTCGAGGTGGCCAGGGTCGTCGGCAGCCGGACGGACGTGGACGTGCACTTCGTCTCGTTGGCGGCGGTCACCTCCCCGCAGTGGGTGATGCCCACGGTCGCCGACCGGCTCCGGGCGCACGACACCGACCGGCTCGGCGCGGTCGGCGCCCTCGAGGAGCTGCTGCGGAGTCGTCAGACCCTGCTCGTCCTGGACAACCTCGAGCAGCTGGTGCCGGCGGGCCCCGACCTGGTCAGGTTGCTCGAGCAGGTGCCGACACTCCAGGTCCTCGCCACGAGCCGGCAGGCGCTGCGAGTGCGCGCCGAGCGGGAGGTGCCGTTGGCGCCGCTGGCCCTCCCCGTGGGCGGAGCCACCGCTGCGCAGGCCGCAGCCTCGCCCGCGGTTCGGCTCTACCTTGATCGCAGCGCGGCCCTCGGTTCGGGCAGTGCCACCCCGGGACGCGTGGTTGCCGAGCTCTGCCAGCGCCTGGGCGGGCTCCCGCTCGCGATCGAGCTGGCCGCCGCGGGGGCACGGGTTGCCGGCGCCGCCGGGCTCCTGGCCCGGGTCGAGGGTGCGCTCGACCTCGCGTCGACCGCCGAGGACGTCCCGGACCGGCAACGCAGTCTCCGGGCGACCCTCGACTGGAGCCACGAGCTCCTCGACGAACGGGAGCGCGCGGTCTTCGCCCGGCTCGGCGTCTTCGGAGGCGGCGGGACCCTGGAGGCGGTGGAGACCGTGTGCGGCGACGACGCACGAGATGTGCAGCAGGCGCTCGCCGGCCTGCTCGACAAGAGCCTGATCGGGGTCCGGCACCCACCGGACGGCTCGGCACCCCGGGTGGAGCTGCTCGACCCGGTCCGGACCTACGCGCGCGAACGGCTCTGTGCCGAGGGGGAGGAGGCACCGACGTTGCTGCGGCACCTCGACCACCATCTCGGGCTGGCCCGGCAGGCGCAGCCGTTCCTGTGCGGCCCCTACCAGCGCGAGTGGGCAGCCCGGGTGGACGAGGAGCGGGCCAACCTCCGGACCGCCGTGGACACGGGACTGGTCCATGGCCGAGCGGGCGACGTGCTCGAGCTGGTGTGGGACACGCTCGTCTACTTCTACCTCCGCGACTCGGTGGCAGAGTGCCGCGGCTGGGTCGACCGGCTGGAGGGGCACCGTGCGAGCCTGCAGCCGCTCGACACCGCGGTGCTGGACCTGTGCCGCGTGATCGTCGGGCTGCCCGGCGACGGCCGTATCACGGCTGAGGTCCTCCGGAACGCGGCGGAGTCGTTCGCTGCGGCGTCGCGACCGCTCGAACGGGCGGTGAGCCTGCACCACCTGGGACTGCACCACCTCGCACGGGACGACGCCTCCCGTGCCCTCGCCGTGCTCGAGGAGGCCGCCGCCGGCTACGAGGCCATCGATCACGACTGGGGGTCGGCCAACGTGGCGCTGACCCTGGGCTCCTTGGCCGTGGTCCAGGGAGACCTGCACGAGGCCGACCGCCAGTTCCGCAGCGCGCTGGAGCATGCTCGCCGGATCGGCAACCAGCCGCTGACCGCCCTCGGGCTGCAGGGGCTGGCCCTGGTGCTCGCCGTGGCCGGCGACCACGCGGCGTCCCGGTCACGTCTGGGCGAGGCCGTCCGCCTGGTGGTCGACTGCCGGTCGCTCACCGGGGCCAGCTACTGCCTGGAGGTCCTGGCCGTCGACACTGCCGGGCGCGGGGACCTGGCGGCAGCGGCCGGACTCGTCGCCCTGGCCCGCGCGGTCCGGCAGCGTCTCGCGGTCCCCGAGTGGACAGCGGCCGCCGCGGCGCTGGACGCCGTCACGTCGGGCGTGGGGCTCCCCCCGGCGTCGGACGGCGAGCCCGACGACGGCCTGGACCCGTTCTCGGTCCTGACCAGCGAGCTGGGTGAGGAGGCGGCTCGGGCCGCCGCCCTCCCGTGAGGCGTCAGTGCTGGTAGGTCCCCTGGATGATCGCGCGGCCGGCCGTCTTGAACGCCAGGTTGAACGACACCACGGCCGGGGAGGCGTCGGAGTCGACGCCGAGCGAGTCCTCGGTCACCGCGTGCACGACGAAGAAGTAGCGGTGGACCTGGTCGGCCTGGGGCGGTGCCGCTCCCGTGAAGGCCTTGGACCCGCCGTCGTTGCGGCACATGAAGGCCTTGCCCGGCAGGGAGGCGCCCTCGGCTCCGGCCCCGGTGTCGAGCGAGGTGCAGTCGGCGGGGAGGTCGACGAGGACCCAGTGCCAGAAGCCGCTCGGCGTGGGGGCGTCGGGGTCGAAGCAGGTGACGGTGAAGCTCTTGGTGCCCGCGGGGACGTTCGACCACGACAGCTGGGGCGAGGTGTCGCCCTTGGCGGCGACCTGGTCGTCCTTGAGCGGCGCTCCGTCGGTGACGTCGTCGCTGGTCACCGTGAAGGACGGCACCTGGGGGAGCAGGTCATAGGGGTTGGGGTGCACCGGACGCTCGAGGCTCATGTGTCTCCTTCGCCTAGCTGAGATGACGGATCGTCCCCAACCTAGTCCGGTGGGTGAACCGGGGCCACGACGTCGGGGCCGGTCGCCGGAAGATGGGGCGGTGGACGACTTCCCGCCGTACCCCTCCGGACTCCGGCTCGCCGGGCGACCCGTCGTGGTCGTCGGCGGCGGGCACGTGGCGCAACGGCGGGTGCCCGCACTGCTGGCGGTCGGGGCGGTCGTCACGGTGGTCTCGCCCGAGGTCACGCCGGCCCTCGAGGGGCTGGTCGGTGCCGGCGAGGTGACCTGGGTCGAGCGCGGCTTCGAGGAGCCGGACCTCGACGGTGCGTGGTACGCCATCGCGGCCACCGACGACCACGACGCGAACGAGCGCGTGAGCGCCGCGGCCGAGGAGCGGCGGATCTTCTGCGTGCGCGCCGACGACGCCACCCGGGCCACTGCGTGGACACCGGCCGTGGGGCGGCACGCCGGTGTCACGGTGGCGGTGCTGGGCAACCGCGAGCCGCGACGTTCCGCGGCGGTGCGCGACGAGATCCTGGAGGGACTGCGCGAGGGCACGATCGTCGCGCGGCACCAGCGCGACCGGCAGGCGGGCGTGGTCCTGGTGGGCGGCGGCCCCGGCCACCCGGACCTGATGTCGGTCGCCGGCCGCAAGGCCCTGATGGAGGCCGACGTGGTGGTGGCGGACCGGCTGGCGCCACGCGAGCTGCTCGGTGAGCTGCCCAGCGACGTGGAGCTGATCGACGTGGCCAAGCTGCCCCGCGGCCGCTCGGCGCAGCAGGAGGAGATCAACCGGGTCATCGTCGAGCGGGCCCTCGAGGGCAAGCTCGTCGTGCGCTTCAAGGGTGGCGACAACTTCGTCTTCGGGCGGGGCTACGAGGAGGTCCTCGCCTGTCGCGAGGCGGGCGTCCCGGTGACGGTCATCCCCGGCCTCACCAGCCCCGTCGCGGTCCCCGCGGTCGCCGGCATCCCGGTGACCCATCGCGGGGTGGCGCACGAGTTCACCGTCATCTCCGGGCACCTGCCACCGGGGCATCCCGAGTCCCTGGTGAACTGGGCCGCGGTCGCCGGCATGTCGGGCACGGTCGTCCTGATGATGGCGGTGCACAACGCCCCGGCGATCGCCGAGGCGCTGATGGACGGCGGGCGGACGGGCTCGACGCCGGTGGCCGTGGTCTGCGACGGGACGATGCCGGGCGAGCGCACGGTGCTCTCCACGCTCGGGTCCCTGGCGAAGGACATCGAGGCCGAGCAGGTGAAGGCACCGGCCATCATCGTGGTCGGGGGCGTCGTCGCGGTCGCCCATCCGCAACACTTCTCCTGATGGCCACCCTGCTCGAGATCACCGACCCCGCCGATCCCCGCCTCGCCGACTACCGCGACCTGCGCGACGTACAGCTCCGCAAGGCGCTGGAGACCACCCACGGGCTGTTCCTCGCCGAGGGCGAGAAGGTCGTGCGCCGGGCGGTCGAGGGCGGGTTCACACCGCGCTCGTTCCTGATGGCGCCCCGCTGGCTCGATGGTCTGGGGGACGTGCTGGAGACCACCGACGCGCCGTGCTACGTGCTGTCCGAGGCGCTGGCCGAGGAGGTGACCGGCTTCCACGTCCACCGGGGTGCGCTCGCCTCGCTGGAGCGCCGCCCGCTGCCCTCGCTGGACTCGGTGCTCGAGGGAGCGCGGTCGGTGCTCGTGCTCGAGGACGTCGTGGACCACACGAACGTCGGCGCGATCTTCCGCTCCGGCGCCGCCCTCGGCTTCGACGCAGTGCTGCTGGCGCCGCGCTGCGCCGACCCCCTCTACCGGCGCTCGATCAAGGTGGCGATGGGCGCGGTGTTCACGGTTCCCTACACGAGGTTCGAGGGCTGGTACGACGCCCTGCCGTCGCTGTCGGCGCTCGGGTTCACCACGGTGGCGCTCACCCTGGCGCCCGACTCGACGCCGATCGAGGAGGCCGTCGCCGGGCTGGACAAGGTGGCCCTGGTGCTCGGCTCCGAGGGCCACGGTCTCTCGGAGCGGTGGGAGCGCTCCGCCGACCGGCGCGCGATCATCCCCATGCAGGACGGGGTCGACTCGCTCAACGTCGGGGCGGCCGCCGCCGTCGCGTGCTACGTGACGGCGCACCGGGCCGTCGTCGCGTGACCGGGGGATTCCCCGGACCGCGGGCGTAGAACGTCAGAAGAGCTCGGCGAGGTCCTGGCCCAGCGCCACGAACGAGAGCGCGGGGATCGCGAAGAAGGCCGAGCGGACCGCCAGCGTCGCCACGGTCGACGCCCTGATCGGCGCCAGCAGCAGCCGGTGCAGCGCCAGCAGGACGGCGAGCACGACCGTCAACGGCAGCAGCAGGGGGAGGACGGGCAGGACCAGCCCGACGAGCACCACCGGCAGCACCCATCGTGCGTGACCGCGCGACGTCCAGGAGCCCGGGCGACTCACCGCGTCGGTGACGGCAGCCAGCGCCACTCCGGACCCGAACGGGAGCGCGAGGAACAGCGCGACCGCGAACCAGAGCGGCCCGGTCCGGGTGAAGTCGACGCCGTCGTCGTGGAGCAGCAGCGCGCCGCCCAGCGCCGCCGCGGTCACCCCGACCGTGAGGTAGCGGAACCAGCGCCGTCCGATGAGCCAGGGCGCCACCGCGACGTACGCGACCGCGCCGATGAGCCCGACGCTCGCGCCGACGAGCATCAGGTTGTAGGTGCCCGCGAGCGTGGTGCGGCCGATCTCGAAGCCGTCATCGCTGGTCACGCCGACCACGTCGCCGGGCGAGGTCAGGCGGAGGAGCAGCATCGCCAGCCGGCCGCCCAGCCCGATGACGAGGATCCCCACCGCCACCCCCGCGACGACGACGATCCGCAGCAGCTCGAGCAGCTCCCGGCCGTACGTCGGAGCGCTGCCCGGCTGCCGGGCGTGTACGGGGACATCTGTCATGGCCTGAGCATAGGTTCGGTTCATGGCCGATGACTGGGAGACAGAAGACGCCGACTCGCCCTACCACCGCACCCTGCCGATCGGGGCGCGGCTCTCGGGGGCTCCGCTCGCGGACGACGCGATGTCGTGCTTCGACGCGGTCACCCTCAAGCCGCTGGAGCCGATGCGGGTGCCCGAGAAGCCGCGGGCCGGGGAGCTGGACCCGTCGGAGTGCAGCCACTGCCGGCCCTCGGAGTTCACGATCTGGCGTGACGACCTCTGGCACGTCAACGCCGGCTGGACGCGGATGGGCATCCCGTTCATCGGTGGCATGGCGCCGGAGCGGCACTGCCGGCTGGAGGACGCCCCCGCCGAGGTGATGGAGTCACTGGGGCCGCTGATGCAGCGGCTGAGCGCGGCGGTGAAATCGATCCCCGGGGTGGCGCGCACCCACTTCTCCCGATGGGGTGACGGCTCGGAGCACTTCCACCTGTGGGCGCTGGCCCGGCCGGCCGGGATGATGCAGGGCCGCGGCGCGATGCTGGCGTTCTGGGAGGACGTGCTGCCGGCGATGCCGGAGGAGATGAAGCACGAGCACCTGGAGATCGTGGCCGAGCAGCTGGCCGCCGGCGGGGGAGAGGCGTTCCCGCACCGCTAGACCACGGCGAGCTCGTAGATGAGCTCGAGCCCGTCCTCCTCGTCCCACTGCTCGCCGTTCTCGACGAACGGGAACTGTCCGATCAGCCCGAGCGATGCGGTGTTCGTGGGGGAGACGGTGGCGCGCAGCGTCCGGACGTCCGGGTCGGCCTGCGCGCGGGCGATCATGGCCTCCAGCGCGGCGCGGGCGTAGCCCCGCCGGCGGTACGCCGGGTCCACGGCGTACCCGACCTCCACCAGGCCGTCGGGGTCGGGCGCTGCGTGGAAGCCGGCCTTGCCCACCGCGTGCCGGTCGTGCTCGTCCCAGAGCACGCCGGTGACCCAGGGGGCGTCGGCCGGGGTCTCGACGACCTGACGCGCGCGTCGTCGCCAGGTGCCGACACAGTCCGGGCCGGCAAGCCACTCCGTCAGCTCGAGCGGTGTGGTCTCGAGGGCTCGAGCCAGGTCGCCGTCGCCGAGCGCGGCCAGCGTCGCCGCCTCGAGCTGGATGATGCGGACTGTCAGGGTGGAGGACTCAGGAGCGCGGGTCACCCGAGCAGTCTGCGGCGCCTGCGGAACGGGTTGCGACTGCTTTTCGTGGCGTCGCCAGCCTTGTCCGCCGCCTTCGCGGCCGCGTCGGGAACGGCGTCCTTGGCCTTGCGCCCCTTCTTGCGGGCGTTCTTGTCCATGGTCTTCACCGGGTGTGCCACCGCCGGCGGCAGCATCAGCTGGACGCTCGTGGTGAACATCCGCCGCGCCTGCCCCAGCAGCGGGAGCCCGATGGGCAGCAGGATCACGGTGATGCACAGGACGACGGCGACCAGCCCCAGCACCGCGGCCAGGATCCAGAGCAGCCCTCCGAGCAGACCTCGCAGCAATCTCATGGTGGGTACCTCCCTCACCGGACCCTTACCCGGAAACGCTCGGCTCCACGCTCCACGAACGATCCGCTGCGACAGTGGTCGAATTCGCACGACTTCGGCGGTCCCGCGCGGTTGACTCCTCCCATGCAGCCGCTCGTCTCTCCCGCCAAGGCCGCCCCCGGCGACAGGGTGGCGGTGCTCTCACCCTCGTTCGCCGCCCCGGGCGTCGCACCCGAGGTGCACGAGCAAGCCCTGAAGCGTCTCGAGGAGGTGACCGGCCTCGTGCCGGTCGAGTACCCCACCACCCGTCGGCTGGGGGCCTCGGCCCGGGACCGCGCGGCCGACCTCAACGCCGCCTTCGCCGACCCCGGGATCCGGGCCGTGCTGGCGACGATCGGCGGCGAGGACCAGATCACCGTCGTCCCACACCTCGACGGCGAGCTCGTCCGGGCCGACCCCAAGCCGTTCCTGGGCTACAGCGACAACACCAACCTGCTCAACTGGCTGTGGGGACACGGAGTCGCAGGCTTCCACGGCGGCTCCACGCAGGTGCACCTGGGACCCGGACCCGCTGTCGACGAGGTGCACGCGAGGTCGCTGCGTGCCGCCCTGCTGACCGGGGAGCGCCTGGAGATCACCGAGCCCGGGGAGTCGGAGGACTTCGGCCGGGACTGGAAGGACCCCGCAGCGCTGACCCAGCACGGCGACCGCGAACCGACCGAACCGTGGAGCTGGGCCGGTCCGGAGCGGTCGGTCACCGGCCGCACCTGGGGCGGCTGCATCGAGGTCGTGCAGTGGATCCTGACGGCCGGCCGCTTCCCGTCCGAGCCGGAGGTCCTGCAGGGCGGGGTCCTGCTCCTCGAGACCTCGGAGGACCTCATTCCCGCCAGCGAGTTCGGCTGGATCCTGCGGTCACTCGGCGAGCGGGGGCTGCTGACGGCGGTGGACGCCGTCCTGGTGGCGCGCCCGCCGACCTCGAGCTCCGACGCGAGGCCGAGCGCCGGGGAGCGGGCCGCACGCCGGGCCGAGCAGCGCGACCTGGCGATCGAGCTGGTCGGCCGCTACAACCCCGAGGCCGTCGTGGTCGTGGGCGTTCCGTTCGGTCACACCCGCCCGCAGTGGATCCTTCCGTACGGAGGAGCGATCACCGTCGACGGCGCGGCGCAGCGGGTCTGGGCGGACTACTCCTGACGCCGGTGCCGACCGGTCGCGTCACGCAGCGGACGGTCGGGCGTAGTGCAGGAGCACGACGCCGTTCCCGAACGTCCGGGTCTCGACGAGCTCCAGGTCGCGCCGCAGGTCGGCGCCGGGGAACAGCCGCCGTCCCCGACCGATCAGCACCGGGTGCACGTAGAGCCGGAGCTCGTCCACGAGGTCGAGCGCGAGGAACGACGCAGCCAGGTCGGCGCCGCCCAGCGCCAGGTCGCCGCCCGGCTCCGCGCACATCGCGCGGATCTCGTCGACCGACACCGAGCGGGCGATCGTCGTGTTCCAGCCTGCCGACGAGAGCGTGCGGGAGAAGACGACCTTGGGCATCTCGCGCCAGATCCGCGCGAACTCGGCGACGGGCGCAGGGGCGGAAGGGTCGGCGTCGGCGGACGGCCAGAAGTCCGCCATCAGCTCGTAGGTCCGGCGCCCGTCGAGGAAGGCGCCCATGTCCGCGAGCGTCTCGTTGAAGTGCCCGTGCAGCTCGTCGTCGACCCGGTGCCAGTCGAGCTCCCGGTCCGGCCCCTCGAAGAAGCCGTCGACCGAGACGGACATGAACAGGACGACCTTTCCCATGTCCGCACGATAGGCCGAAGTGAGGTCAGGCGGGCCAGGACTCCGGGTAGTCGTCGACGGCCTTGTCGTGCTGCTTCTGCAGCTTCTTGCGCTGCTTGGTCGGGAGCCGGTCCCCGAACACCGTGCCGAGGGTGTGGTCGGTCTCGTGCTGCAGGCAGCGGGCCAGCAGCCCGTCGCCCGAGAACTCGACCGGCTCCCCGGCCAGTCCGGTGCCGCGCACGGTGGCGAAGTCCGGCCGGGCGCACTCCACGAACGCCCCCGGGTAGGACAGGCAGCCCTCGTCCCCGTCGTCCAGCCGGCGGTCGCGCCCCTCGGGCAGGGTCAGGACGGGGTTGCACACCACGCCGACAGTGCGCTCGCCCGACTCGTCGGGGCAGTCGAAGACGAAGACCGCGAGGTCGACCCCGACCTGGCAGGCCGCCAGCCCGACACCGTCGGCGGCGTACATCGTGGCGACCATGTCGGCGACCAGCGTCCGCAGCTCCTCGTCGTACGACGTGACCGCTGCCTGCGGGCGGTGCATCACCGGCGTGCCCCAGCGGGTCATCGGGCGGACCGTGCCGCCCTCCGGGAGTGGTCCGTACGGTGCGTGCTCGGGCGCGTCAGGCATGGGCGGGAGCCTAGCGAAGGCCGGCATGTGACCCGGCACACCACCACGGCTGTAGCCGAGAGTGTAACTCGCAGTTACATTTGCGGTATGTCCCCGACACGGAGCTTCATGAACGCGGGCCTCAGGCCCGGAGGCAAGCACGGGCTGTCCTCCCAGGAGTCACGCGACCCGATCGGGTTCGCCGTCGCCGCGCTCAGCCGGGTCGCGCAGAGCGACCTGATCGACCGGATCGGGCTGCGCAAGCAGGCCGAGCAGGCCGTCTTCACGGTGACCCGCAGCGGTTTCAGGACCATGACCACCGCCAGTCGCACGTTCGCCAGGGCCGGCAAGAAGGGCAAGCCCGGGGTCCGGGTGCCCGCGGCCACGGCCCGGGGCGTCTTCGACCTCACGCCGACCGAGGACGAGCAGATGCTCGTCGACGTCGTCACCGAGCTCGCCGACGAGGTGGTCCGCCCCGCCGCGGCCGAGGCGGACGACACCTGCGAGGCGCCGGATTCCGTGCTCAAGGCCGGCGTGGAGATCGGTCTCCCGATCCTCGGCGTGCCGGAGGCACTCGGTGGCATCTCCGAGGAGCGCTCGGCCATGGCCGGCACCCTCGTCGCCGAGGCGCTGGCCAGGGGTGACCTCGGGCTGGCGGTGGCCGCGCTCGCCCCCGGCTCGGTCGCCACGGCCATCGCGCTGTGGGGCACCGACGAGCAGCAGCAGACCTACCTGCCCGCCTTCACCGGCGACGAGGCGCCGGCGGCCGCGCTCGCGCTGAACGAGCCGGCCGTGCTCTTCGACGTGCTCAACCCCTCGACGAGGGCGACGAGGTCGGAGGACGGCTACCGGCTCACCGGCGTCAAGACGCTCGTCCCGCGAGGTGCGGACGCCGAGCTCTTCGTCGTCGGGGCCGAGCTGGACGGCAGGCCGGTGCTCTTCCTGGTCGAGGGCGGTACCGCCGGCCTCGAGGTCGAGGGCGACCCCGCGATGGGGGTCCGCGCCGCGGGGCTGACCCGGCTCGCCCTTGACGACGTGAAGGTCCCCGACAGCGCGGTCCTCGGCACGGTCGACGGCACGACGTACGCCGAGTGCGTGCGGCTGTCGCGCCTGGCCTGGTGCGCGCTGGCGGTCGGGACCGGCCAGGCCGTGCTCGACTACGTGACGCCGTACGTCAAGGAGCGCGAGGCCTTCGGCGAGCCCATCGCCCACCGCCAGTCGGTCGCATTCATGGTCGCCAACATCGCGATCGAGCTGCAGTCGATGCGGCTGCTGACCTACAAGGCGGCCGCCCGGGCCGGCGCGGGCAAGGACTTCGCCCGCGAGGTCGCCCTGGCCCGCAAGCTCTGCGCCGACAAGGGGATGCAGATCGGCCTCGACGGCGTCCAGCTGCTCGGCGGCCACGGGTTCGTCAAGGAACACCCGGTGGAGCGGTGGTACCGCGACCTCCGGGCCGTCGGAATCATGGAAGGCACGGTGCTGATCTGATGGCGATCAATCTGGACGATCCGAAGAAGTTCCGGCCGCTGGCCGGCCAGGCGCACCAGGTCGCCATGAACATGCTGCGGCCGATCTCCCGCAAGTACGACCGCGCCGAGCACGAGTACCCCAAGGAGCTCGACATGCTCGCGGCCATGATCGACGGGCTCTCCGAGTCCGGCGCGGCCGAGGGTGCGGGTGCGGCGGGAGTGCGCCGGGACGAGAGCAAGGACGACGGCGGCGTGAAGAACGGCGCCAACCTCGCCTCGGTCATGTCCATCCAGGAGATGTGCTGGGGCGACGTCGGCCTGCTGCTGTCGATGCCCCGTCAGGGACTCGGCAACTCCGCCATCGCCAGCGTCGCCGACGACGAGCAGCTCGCGCGCTTCGAGGGCGTGTGGGCCGGCATGGCCATCACCGAGCCCGGCATGGGCTCCGACTCGGCCAACATCAAGACCACCGCCACCCTCGACGGCGACGAGTACGTCCTCAACGGCGAGAAGATCTTCGTGACCTCCGGCGACCGCTGCGACGCGGTCGTGGTGTGGGCGACGCTGGACCGGACGCTCGGCCGCGCGGCGATCAAGTCGTTCGTGGTGCCGAAGGGCACGCCCGGCATGCGCGTCGAGCGCCTCGAGCACAAGCTCGGCATCAAGGCCTCGGACACCGCGACGATCATCTTCGAGGACTGCCGGGTGCCGAAGGAGAACCTCCTCGGCTCCCCGGAGGTCGACGTCAAGCAGGGCTTCGCCGGCGCGATGGCGACCTTCGACAACACCCGCCCCCTGGTCGCCGCCATGGCCGTGGGCTGCGCGAAGGCCGCGCTGGACCTGACCCGCGAGCTGCTGGAGCAGGCAGGTGTGGAGGTCGACTACGACCGTCCGGCGATGGTCCAGTCCGCCGCGGCCGCCAGGTTCCTGCAGATGGAGGCCGACTGGGAGGCCGCGCACCTGCTGATGCTCCAGGCCGCCTGGATGGCCGACAACCGCAGGCCCAACTCGCTGGAGGCCTCGATGGCGAAGGCGAAGGCCGGGCGCGTCGGCTCCGACATCACGCTGAGCTGTGTCGAGCTCGCCGGCTCGGTGGGCTACAGCGAGACCGAGCTCCTCGAGAAGTGGGCGCGCGACTCGAAGATCCTCGACATCTTCGAGGGCACCCAGCAGATCCAGCAGCTGATCGTGGCGCGCCGGGTGCTGGGGCTGTCGAGCGCCGAGCTCAAGTAACCACGCGGCAACGGCCGGTACGACGAGCGCCGGGCCAGGACGGGTTCGTCCTGGCCCGGCGCTCGGTCGTCTGCGCGGCGGC
Organism: Nocardioides koreensis; assembly: GCF_039531775.1. NCBI lineage: Bacteria > Bacillati > Actinomycetota > Actinomycetes > Propionibacteriales > Nocardioidaceae > Nocardioides > Nocardioides koreensis. The sequence goes on from NZ_BAAAQR010000011.1 coordinate 146,005, forward strand.
TCGGTCAGCCCTTGCGGGGCTGCGCTGCCGCCTTCGCGGGGGCGGTGGTGGCGGCCTTCTTCGAGGGGGCCTTCTTGGCAGCCGGCTTCCTCGGAGGGAGCTTGGCTCCAGGGGCGGTCGCCGCGGTCTTCTTCGTGGCGGGTGCCTTCTTCGACGGCGACTTCCTCGCCGGAGCCTTCTTGGCGACGGTCTTGGCGACGTCGGCCGGGGTCACGTCCACCTCGGAGGCGTCGGCGGCCTCGACCTGGGTCTCGGGAGCCTTCTTGACCGGGGTCTGCTTGACCGGGGCCTTCTTGGCTGGGGCCTTCTTGGGAGGCGCCTGCTCGGCAGCGGGCTTCGCGGCCGGGGCCTTCCTCGCGGGAGCCTGCGTCGCGGCAGGCTTCGGTACCGGCTCAGCGGCCGGTGGCTTCGCCTCGGGCTTCCGGCCGGGGATGCGTGAGATGACGGCGCCGGAGGCCGACCTGGTCACCTGGTCGGCGACCATCCGGCCGAGGGCGACGGTGCCCCGGGCCTGGCCGACCGCCTTCTCCGCGGCCCCCCTCGGGTCCTTGAGAGTCCCGAGAGCGGTGTCCTTGATCTTGCCGAGCGGGTTCATGCGAGGCACGTGGCCATCCCTTCCATGGTCGACAGTCCGACAGGTCTTGCTCTGTCGTCGGCTCGTCCCGAGTCAAGCAGACGGGCGGGTGCGCCCGGAGGCGCACCCGCCCGGTGGACGGTGGACGGTGGCGGTCAGGAGATCGCCCGGAAGGGGTCGTGCTCGGAGAGGAGCTTGTCGACGCGCGCCTGGTCCAGCCTGGCCACGACGTACTGGTTCTCCTGGGCATCGCGGATGCACTTGGCAAGGGTGAACGACGAGGTGGTGAGGAACAGGGTGCCGAGGCCGAGGAAGGCCCGGATCCAGGGATCGACCGGGAGGTAGAGGACCGCGACGATCATCGTCAGCAGTGCGATGCCGAAGGAGACGCCCGCCTGCAGGAAGAAGGCGCTGGTGTTCTTGGGCTGGTTCGGAGTGCTCATGGGCCACAGCCTCGCCGCGGGTCGGGGTCGGCCGGATCCGTGCGCCTACTCGACCGGTCGGGCGGGTACATGAGTAGCAGTACCCAGCCCACGACCCGGCCGAGGAGCCGGAGGATCGGATCTCCCCATGAAGCTGTACGCCGACACGTCCGCCCGGTTCGCCGGTCAGCTCCTGGCGGACGTGCTGTTCGTCTGCTGGGTCATCGCCTGGATCTGGATCGGGAACGTCGTGCACGACGGCACGATGGAGCTGGCCGGTCCCGGACGGCAGACCGCGGAGTCCGCCACCAGCCTGGCGGGGTCCTTCACCGACGCCGGCGACTCCCTCAGCGACCTGCCCGTCGTCGGGGACAGCGTGTCCAGCCCGTTCGACGAGGCGTCGGCGGCCTCCGAGCAGCTCGCCGAGGCCGGGCGGGCGGAGATCCGCGCCGTCGAGCGGCTCGCCTTCTGGCTGGGTCTCTCGATCGCCGGCATCCCGGTCCTGGTCGTGGGCACCCGCTACCTGCCGGGCCGGGTGCGGTTCGTGCGCGAGGCGACCGCCGGGCAGCGCTTCATCGACGCGGAGGCCGACCTGGAGCTCTTCGCGCTCCGCGCCATCACCCACCAGCCGATGCACGTGCTCGCCCGCGTCACCGACGATCCCGTCGGTGCCCTGCGGGACGGCGACCGGGTCGTCATCGCGCGCCTCGCCGACCTGCAGCTGCGCGCGCACGGCCTGCAGTCCGCGACCTCGGGTCGTGCATAGTGGCGGGCGTGGCCGACTCTTCGCGCACCGACCTGATCGTCTCCGTCCTCGAGGACGCGTTCGCACCGCTGATGGAGGCGGACCCGGTCGCCTTCCGCGGCAAGTTCCGCAAGATGGCCGCGGACCCGCACGCGTTCTACCGGGGGAGTGCCTGCCTGTACTACGCGGACGTCACCGGCGGTGAGGATCCGTACGCCGACGAGCGCAGCGGACGGATCTGGATCCACGGTGACCTCCATGTCGAGAACTTCGGCACCTACCTGAACTCCGACGGCCGGATGGTCTTCGACATCAACGACTTCGACGAGGCCTACCTCGGCAGGTTCACCTGGGACCTGCAGCGGTTCGCGGCCTCGCTCGCCCTGGTGGGCTGGCAGAAGGCGCTGCCCGAGGACGACGTCCGGTCCCTGATCGGCAGGTACGTCCGCTCCTACCTCTCCCAGGTCGACGCCTACCGCGAGAGTGAGGACGACGACGACTTCGCACTTCACCTCGACAACACCCACGGGCCGATCAGGGAGGCGCTGGTGACCGCCCGGCTCCGGCGCCGGGCGGACCTCCTCGACGGCGCGACCGTCGTGGACGACGGTGCGCGCATGCTGCGCGAGGACTCCTCGGTGCGACGCCTGGGCAAGAAGGAACGGGCCAAGGTCGTCCGGGCGTTCGAGGCGTACCTGGACACGATCCCGGAGGACAAGCGGTTCGACCGCGAGCTGTTCTACGAGCTGCGCGACGTGGCCGGGAAGTCCGGGTTCGGGATCGGCAGCGCCGGCCTCCCGGCGTACAACCTGCTGGTCGAGGGCTACAGCCAGGCGCTCGACAACGACGTCCTGCTCTCGATGAAGCAGGCCAACGTCCCGGCCGTGAGCAGGTTCGTCGAAACCCGCCAGGTCGACGACTACTTCGAGCACGAGGGGCACCGGACCGTGGTCAGCCAGCGGGCGTTGCAGGTGCACACCGACCCGCTGCTGGGCCACACACAGGTAGACGGGGTCGGGTACGTCGTGTCGGAGGTCTCGCCCTACGAGGTCGACCTCGACTGGTCGGACCTGACCGAGCCCGACGACATCGCGGCCGTGGTCGACCTGCTCGGTCGCGCCACCGCGAAGATCCATTGCGCCTCCGACGAGGACAGCTCGCAGGACCTCGTGGACTTCCAGGTCGAGGAGGCGATCGCCGCGAGCCTCGACGGGCGCCGCCGTGAGTTCACCGCCTGGGTGACCGACTTCGGGATGGACTACGCCACGCAGGTCCGGGAGGACCACGCGCTCTTCGTCGACGCCTTCCGCGGCGGGCGCATCGGCGTGTCGGCCACCTAGCTAGGTGGTGTCCGGGTCCGGCCGACCGCCCGCCACCACGTCCGCCGCCGCGGACGGCTCGGCCCGCAGGTGGGCCGGGGGGCGGTGGCCGGCCGCCACGAACGCCGTGTCGACGGCGCGCATCACCGCGTCGAGCCGGTCGAGGGGGACCAGCGAGATCGCCGAGCCGCCGAAGCCGCCACCGGTCATCCGGGCGCCGACGGCGCCGGCCTCGACCGCGGTCTGCACCACGGTGTCGAGCTCGGCGCAGGAGATCTCGAAGTCCTCGCGCATCGAGACGTGGGAGGCCAGGAACTGGCGGCCGAGCTCCTGCCAGTCGGCCGCCTCGATCGCCGCCACCGACTCGCGGACGCGCTGGATCTCGGTGACCACGTGGCGGGCGCGTCGGCGCACCCGCTCGTCGCCGAGGCCCTCCACCGCGGCGAGGTCGGCGTGGCGCAGCGAGGCCACGCCCAGCTGGTCGGCGGCCGCCTCGCAGTCCTGGCGTCGCGACGCGTACCCGCCGTCCACCAGCGCGTGCGACACCCGCGTGTCGGTCACGAGCAGGGCCAGGCCCGCATCCTCCGGGGCCAGCGGCACCGCACGTGTCGAGTGGTCCTCGAAGTCGATGAGCAGTGCCGCGCCGGCCTCCGCGAGCATCGAGACCGTCTGGTCCATGCCGCCGGTCGGGGCGCCCGCCACCTCGGTCTCCGCACGCATGCAGGCGGCCACGAGCTCGCGGCGCACCCGCGGGGTGGGGTCCAGGCCGAGCAGGTCGGTGAGGGCGACGGCCACCGAGCACTCCAGCGCGGCCGAGCTGGACAGGCCGGCGCCGAGCGGGACGGTGCTGTCGATGAACACGTCGACGCCGGGTACGTCCTGCCCCGCCTCGCGCAACGCCCACAGCACGCCGGCGGCGTACGACGCCCAGCCGGACACCGAGCCGGCCCCGAGGGCGTCGACGCTGCCCTCCCAGGGCTCCGCGGCCTGGCGGCTCGCGATCCGCACCCGGCCGTCGTCGCGACGGGCCAGCGCGGCGTAGGTGGCGTGGGGGAGCGCGAGCGGGAGGCACAGCCCGGCGTTGTAGTCGGTGTGCTCTCCGATCAGGTTCACCCGGCCCGGGGCGCGGCCCACGACGGTCGCCGCGTGCCCGTAGGCGGACCGGAAGTCGGCACGCACGCCGCTCGCAAGGTCATCAGGCGCCCCGGGCTCCACGACAGACATGGCCGTCACCCTAGGCTCTTCGCCATGACCGGGGACGAGGGCATCTCAGCGGCGCACGTCGAGCTCGCGCACCAGATGTTCGACCTCGCACGCCTCGGGCACGTCCAGAGGTTGCTGGCCTACGTCGACGCCGGGGTCCCGGTCGACCTGACCGATACCTCCGGCAACACGCTGCTCATGCTCGCGGCGTACCACGGCCACGCCGAGGTGGTCGACGGACTGGCCGGACGGGGCGCCGACGTGAACCGGCTCAACGACCGGGGCCAGTCGCCGCTGGCCGGCGCGGTCTTCAAGGGCGAGGACGCAGTGGTCGCGACGCTGCTCACGCACGGGGCCGATCCCGACGCCGGCTCGCCCACGGCCCGGGAGACGGCACAGATGTTCGGCCGGACGCTCTGACCCACCTCGCGTAGATTCTGCCGTCGTGCAGTTCCTCAACGACGCGACCCCAGAGCACGACCTCACCTACGACGACGTCTTCATGGTGCCGAGGCACTCAGCCGTCGGCAGCAGGTACGACGTCGACCTCGCCACCGCCGACGGCACCGGGGCGACCCTGCCGCTGGTCGTCGCCAACATGACCGCCATCGCCGGCAAGCGGATGGCCGAGACCGTGGCCCGGCGGGGCGGCCTCACGGTGATCCCGCAGGACATCCCGATCCCGGTGGTGGCCGAGGTGGTGCGGTTCGTGAAGTCGCGGCACCGGATGTTCGACACCCCCATCGAGCTGACCCCGCACCAGACCGTGGCCGAGGCCCTCTCCCTGATCCCGAAGCGCTCGCACCGGGCCGCCGTCGTGGTCCGGGACGGCCGACCGGTCGGCGTGGTCTCCGAGGCCGACTGCGCCGACGTGGACCGCTTCGCCCAGGTCCAGGACGTGATGAACCCGCACCTGGTGACCATCGCGGCCGACAGCGACCCGCGCGCGGCCTTCGACGCGCTGCACGCCGCGAAGGCGCCGGTCGCCGTCGCCGTGGACGGCCACGGCCTGCTGCTGGGGGTCCTCACCCCCACCGGCGCCCTCCGCGCGACGGTCTACGAGCCGGCGGTCGACGGCTCCGGCGGTCTGCGCCTCGCTGCCGCGGTCGGCGTCAACGGGGACGTCGCGCAGAAGGCGTCCGACCTGCTGGCCGCAGGAGTGGACTGCCTGGTCGTGGACACCGCCCACGGGCACCAGGACCGGATGCTGGAGGCGCTGGCCGCCGTCCGGGCCCTCTCGCCGGGAGTCCCGGTCGCCGCGGGCAACGTGGTCTCGGCCGAGGGGACCCGCGCCCTCATCGAGGCGGGCGCCGACATCGTGAAGGTCGGCGTGGGCCCGGGCGCCATGTGCACGACGCGGATGATGACCGGCGTCGGCCGCCCCCAGTTCTCCGCCGTCCTGGAGTGCTCGAGGACGGCTCGCGAGATGGGTGGCCACGTGTGGGCCGACGGAGGAGTGCGCCACCCGCGCGACGTCGCGCTGGCACTCGCCGCCGGCGCCTCGTCGGTGATGATCGGCTCCTGGTTCGCGGGCACCCACGAGTCGCCGGGCGACCTGCTGCACGACTCCCAGGGCCGCGCCTACAAGGTTTCGTTCGGGATGGCCTCGGCCCGCGCGGTGGCCAGCCGGACCGCCACCGAGTCGGCCTTCGACCGGGCCCGCAAGGGGCTCTACGAGGAGGGCATCTCGTCCTCGCGCATGTACCTCGACCCGGCCAGGCCGGGTGTCGAGGACCTCATCGACCAGATCTGCTCGGGCGTGCGCTCCGCCTGCACCTACGCGGGAGCCACCACGGTCGAGGAGTTCCACGAGCGCGCGGTGGTCGGGGTGCAGTCGGCCGCGGGCTTCCACGAAGGAAGGCCGCTCGCCACCAGCTGGTGACGAGCGGCCCTCGGGGTCGTGCGGAGTAGCCGTCAGTCGGCGGCCGGGTGCCGCTCCACCGCGAGGACGAAGTCGTCCCCGTGCTCGGTGACCCCGGCGACGACGGCGGCCTCGACGGCCTCCGCGGCGTACTGCTGCCGCACCATCAGCGGGTCGCTGCGCAGGTCCTTGACCAGCGCGACGGCGAGCCCGATCATCACCACCACGAACGGCAGCGCCGCCACGATGGTGATGGTCTGCAGGCCGGTGAGGGCGTCGGAGCCGCCGACCAGCAGCATCACCGCGGCCACGGCGCCGGTGGCGACGCCCCAGAAGATGACGGTCGGCTTGCTCGGCTCGATGGTGCCGCGCTCGGAGAGCGTGCCCATCACGATCGAGGCGGCGTCGGCACCGGACACGAAGAAGATCGCGACCAGGACCATCACGACGATGCTCGCCACCGTCGCCAGCGGATAGGCCTCCAGCGTGGTGAACAGCTGGGTCTCGACGCCGCCCGCGCCGGCGATGTCGGTGCCGGTCTGCTGGAGCTTGATGGCCGCGCCCCCGAAGATGGCGAACCACACCATGCTGACCAGGCTCGGCACGAGCAGCACGCCGCTCACGAACTGGCGGATCGTGCGGCCGCGGGAGATGCGGGCGATGAACATGCCGACGAACGGCGTCCACGACAGCCACCACGCCCAGTAGAAGACCGTCCAGCTCTGCAGCCACTCGTTGGTCTTGCCACCCTCGGCGCCGGTGCGGGCCGACATCATCGCGAGGTTCTGGATGTAGGAGCCCAGCGAGGTCGGGACCAGGTTCAGGATGAACACGGTGGGGCCGACGACGAAGACGAACAGCGCGAGCGCGATCGCCAGCACCATGTTGATGTTGGACAGCCACTGGATGCCCTTGGCGACTCCGGACACGGCCGAGAGCACGAACGCAACGGTCAGGATCGCGATGATGCCGATCAGGATCCCGTTGCCGGTGGCGCTCCAGCCGCTGACGATGTGCAGCCCGGAACGGATCTGCAGGGCGCCCAGGCCGAGCGAGGCCGCCGAGCCGAAGAGCGTCGCGAAGATCGCGAGCATGTCGATCACCTTGCCGGCAGCGCCGTTGGCGCGCTTGCCGAGGAGCGGCTCGAACGCCGACGAGATCAGCTGCAGGCGGCCCTTGCGGTAGACGCCGTACGCGATCGCCAGGCCGACGACCGCGTAGATCGCCCACGGGTGCAGGGTCCAGTGGAAGAGCGTGGTGGCCATCGCGTTCTGCGTGGCCTCGGGGTTGCCCGCCGCCCCCGTGCCCGGGGGAGGCGTGGCGAAGTGGGTGATCGGCTCGCTCACGCCGTAGAACATCAGGCCGATGCCCATGCCGGCGCTGAACATCATCGCCACCCAGGAGACGGTGTTGAACTCCGGCTCCTCGTCGTCACGGCCGAGGGTGATGTTGCCGAACCGGCTCAGGGCCAGCCAGATCACGAACACGACGAAGCTGCTCGAGGTGAGCACGAAGAGCCAGCCGGTGTTGGCCATGGTCCAGGTCAGCGAGTCGCCCGAGACCTTCGCCAGCGAGTCGGTGCTCACGAAGCCCCAGACGAGGAACGCCACCGCGATCGCGGCCGAGACGCCGAAGACGATCTTGTCGAGGCCGGCACGGGTGTGCCCGGCCTCGTCGACGGGGACGTCCAGAGCGGGGTGGAGATCGGTCTCGGCGCTCGACGTGGGTACGTCGTCGCCGGACCTCGGATGTGGTGGTTGCGTGGTGTGGTCCTGCTGAGTCGTCACGTGTGTCGGCGCCGGTGAGAGACGCCGCCTCCTTCGCTCGATCAGGTACGGGGAACGGCAGACCGTGCCCGGGCCTGAGCCTGAGCGCAATCCGAGAAGGACACCTCCCCGCTCCGCCCCCGGCTGAAACCGCAGGTCAGCCACGAGGTGCGGGCGTCAGCGTGATCTCCCGCACGTCGGGCGGATCAGCCCCCGAACCGGTCGACGTAGGCGATGACCCGGTTGAAGAGCGTGGTCACCGACGCCGGGTCGGCGAGGCCGTGCGCGGGCTCGTCCGCGAGCTCGTAGAGCAGCGGCGAGGCGGCGGTGACACCGTGCTCCTGGGCCACGCGCGCGCACACCCGGGCGGCGTCGCGGACGGCCCCGGGCTCCACGGTCCACAGCGACTCGAAGATGCGGTCCCGGTCAGGCACCTCGCTCTGACCCGGGAGCTCCCAGGCCGTCAGTGCGACGGGGAGGTCCCGGGACTCACAGACCACGAACCACTCCCGTCGCATCGGCTCGTCCACCGCGAGCCCGACCATCTCGAGCCTCGGCGCCGGGCCCTCCTGCTGCGGAGCCGTCCGGGCGGGCTCGGCGAACACCATCGTGGAGCTCGCGACCCTCGACAGCTCGGTCCAGCGCTCGCGCGCTGCCCGGAAGTACCGCGCGTGCTGGAACCCGCCGAACAGGTGGGCCCGCTCCGCCCGCGCGCAGAACTCGTCCTCGATGGCCCACGAGAGTGCCAGCAGCGTGGACTTCCGCAGCCGGTGCGCGGCCAGCTGCGGGTGCTTGCGGCGCAGCTCCGCGAAGACCGAGGGGGAGGACGGCTCGGCGGCGGCCATCGCCTCGGCGATCGCCACGTCGAGACGTACGCCGGCGTCGCGTCGCCGCACCACGTGGTCGACCGCCGCGACATGACCCTGGTCGTACCGGCGGTGCCCGCTCTCGAGGCGGATCGGGACCGGGAACCCGTGCCTGGTCTCCCACATGCGCAGCGTGGCCGGGGTGACACCCGTCCGGCGGGCGAGCTCGCCGATCGTGAGCGGCGAATTGTCCTCGACCTCTTGCGTCGGCGGCGGATTCGTGGTCATGCTGAAAACGGTACCTCAACAAGATGTTGAAGTACATGTCCAACTTCTGGAGGCAATGGCGATGTCCATCAACAACAACGTCAGCAGTCAGTCGCTCGACGGCGTCGGCGGCGAGGTCGTCGACTGGACCGACCTCGGGCGCAAGATGTGGTCGTTCCTCACCGGGCGCGAGGCGGCCATCAACTACCGGTTCGTCGACATGAGCGTGGAGGTCCCCCGGGACACCGGCTCCAACGCACCGCGCGCGACGTGGAAGCTCAACGGCACCCTGCAGGTCACCAGCGACAACGCGTCCGGGCGGGGCTGACTCCGGTGTCCGGCGCGCTCCAGGTGGCCGCCGACCTCGACTTCGAGGTCGTCGTCCCGGGCCGACTGCCGATCCACGGGACGCTGCGCGGCAGCGGCAACCGGCTCGACCTCGAGGTCGACGACCCCGGCGCCTTCGCCGGGGGCGAGGACGCGCCGGCCGTCCGGGCCCTCGCGGAGACGCTGGGGCGTCGGGGGATCGGCGTCCGGGTCTGGCACGCGGGCACCCACCTCGTCACCTTCGGCGCGGTCCGGGCCCCGTGGTGGCAACGGCGCGCCACCGGGTCGCGACACATCCGGCTGGGCAGCCTGCGTGGCGCCTGGACCTCGGCACGGTCCCGCAGCCGGAGGACGGCGCCGGTCCTTCCCGACGCGTCGCTGGCGCCCCCGACCACGCTGTGGCCGCCGGCCCCGACGTTCCTGCGCCGACCGCGGCGCACCGTGACGACCACCCATGACCCGGCCCGCGGTGGTGGTCCACGGCTGGTGCTCGCCGTCGGGGAGGACGTCTGGCCCGGTGAGCGGCAGCCGGTGTACTGGCTCGCGGATGGCGTCAGCACGATCGGCAGCGACCCCGCCTGCGACATCTGCCTGCCCCGGTTGGCGAGCCTGCAGGCCGAGGTCCACCACGACGAGGCCGACGAGTTCGTCATCGTGGCGCGCAACCCGGGCGTCCGGGTCAACGGGGCCAGGGCGCCCCGACAGGTGCTCCGGACCGGCAGCCGGGTCGAGGTCGGACCGTGGCGGCTGGCGTACTACCGCGAGGAGTACGCCGACCACGGTCGGCCCTACGGCGGCCGGATCGGCGGCGAGCTCGGGCACCAGCGCCCGCAACCGCCGCGCGACGCGGTGCGGTGACCGGGCGGGGCCGGCTCACCCCCGGGAGCTGCGCTCGGTGCGGCCCCGCACGATCCCGATGAACTCCTGGACCCGGGGGTCCTCGTTGTCGACGAGCCAGGCCAGCCCGACCTTCGTGGGCGGCAGGTCCGTCACCGGGCGGTACGCCGTGTCCTTGCGGTGGTGCAGGCGCGCCACCGACATCGGGACGATCACCACGCCGGTGCCGCCGGCCACGACCTCGATCGCGTCCGGGACCGACATCGGCGGCCAGTCCAGCTGCTCGGCCGACGGGGCCCACCCGGACTCGTGAGGGAGCACGAGCTGCTCGTCGTCGAGGTCGGCGAGGCTGACCTCCTCGACGGCGGTCCCCACGTGGTCCTTGCCGACCACGGCGACCGGCAGCTCGTCGTACAGCGGGATGCAGTGCAGGCCGTCCCGGTCGATCGGCAGCCGGACCAGGCACATGTCCAGGCTGCCGTCGCGCAGCCCGGACTCCTGGCCCTCGCGCTCCACCGGCACCAGCTCGAGGGGCTCCTGCGGCCGGCGCCTGCGCCAGATGCCGGCCCACTTGTCGGGCGTCGCCCCGGTCACGAACCCGACGCGGAAGCTGGGCTGGGGGGCAGGCACCCGAGCAGGCTACGGGACCGCGTGATCGGGCCGAGTGGCACGGTGCCGGGGACCAATGGCAGGTCCCTGTCGCCGAGGGGCGGTTGTGGACTGGCCGGCAGAGAGGGGGACCCGTGAAGAGACTCCTGGTCCTGGGCGCCGGCACGGCCGGCACGATGGTGGCCAACAAGCTGCGGCGGCGGCTCGACCGCCACGAGTGGCAGGTGACAGTCGTCGACCGTGACGATGCCCACCACTACCAGGCGGGCTACCTGTTCGTGCCGTTCGGGACCTACGACCGCCACGACGTGGTCCGCACCCGTCACCACTTCCTCGCGGACGGGGTGGAGATGGTGCTCGGCGAGATCGACCGCATCGAGCCGGACGACGACGCGGTGGTCCTGGCCGACGGCCGCAGGCTCGGCTACGACTACCTCGTCGTGGCCAGCGGGACCACTCCGCGGCCCGAGGAGACGCCGGGCATGGACGGCAGCGAGTGGCGTCGGAGCATCTTCGACTTCTACACGCTCGAGGGTGCGGAGGCGCTGGCGCAGGCGCTGCGGGCCTTCGACCACGGACGGCTCGTGGTCCACGTGACCGAGATGCCGATCAAGTGCCCGGTCGCCCCGCTCGAGTTCGCCTTCCTCGCCGAGTCCTGGCTCCGTCGCCGCGGCATCCGCGACCGGGTCGAGCTCGTCTACGTCACGCCGCTCGACGGGGCGTTCACGCAGCCCGTCGCGTCGGCGCACCTGGCAGGGATGCTGGAGGAGCGCAAGATCCAGGTCGAGGCGGACTTCCTGGTCGAGCGGATCGACCCGGAGCGCCGGACGCTGGTGTCCTACGACGAGCGCGAGGTGCCGTTCGACCTGCTCGTCACGGTGCCGCTCAACATGGGCGCGGAGTTCGTGGCCCGGTCCGGGCTCGGGGACGAGCTCAACTACGTGCACGTGGATCCTCACACCCTGCTCTCGGCGGCCCACGACAACATCTTCGCGATCGGCGACGCCAACGACATCCCCGCCTCCAAGGCCGGCTCGGTGGCGCACTTCGCGGTCGAGGTGTTCATCGGGAACTTCCTCCAGCACGTCCAGGGCCGGCCGATGACCGGGTCCTTCGACGGACACGCCAACTGCTTCGTGGAGTCCGGGGACGACAAGGCGCTGCTCATCGACTTCAACTACGAGACCGAGCCGCTGCCGGGCAAGTACCCGCTGCCGTACGTCGGCCCGTTGAGCCTGTTGCGGGAGACCCGCGCCAACCACCTCGGCAAGCTGGCGTTCCGGCACGTCTACTGGAACCTGCTGCTCCCGGGCCGGCCCGTCCCACTCCCGGCCCACATGTCGATGGCGGGCAAGCAAGTCCCTCACGAGGAGGCCTGACACCCATGCCCACCACCACCATCGAGGGCCACCACATCCAGGTCGACGCCGAGGGGTTCATGACCGACCCCATGGAGTGGAGCGAGGACCTCGCGAAGGCGCTCGCCGCCCAGATCGGCATCGAGCTGACCGACGAGCACTGGAAGGCGATCAAGTTCGTGCGCCAGGACTTCGCCGACCAGGGCGAGACCGCGACCCTGCGCCGGATGAGCGTCGTCGGGGAGATCCCGACCAAGCAGCTCTTCGCGCTGTTCCCGCAGAAGCCCGCCAAGAAGCTGGCCTACGTCGCCGGCCTGCCCAAGCCCCGCGGCTGTGTCTGAGGAGACCGTCATGACCACCACCGAAGCTGCACCGATCGTCCCGTCGTTCGGCGAGGCAGAAGCCGGCCGCAAGCTCGCCATCATCTGCTCCAAGGGCAACCTGGACATGGCCTATCCGGGCCTGATCCTCGCCAACGCGGCGCTCGGCGAGGGCGTGGAGACGCACCTGTTCTTCACGTTCTGGGGCTTCGACATGATCAACAAGAAGACCATGGGCCACCTGAAGCTCACGCTGCTCGGCAACACCGCGACGCACGTGCCGCAGGGGCTCGGCGGCCTGCCGGGCATGACCGCGATGGCGACGCACCAGATGAAGAAGGCCATTGCCGAGCTCGACGTGCCCGAGGTGCCGGAGTTCCTCCAGCAGATCGTCGACTCGGGCGGGCACCTGTGGGCCTGCCGGATGTCCGCGGACATGCAGCACCTCGGCCTCGACGACCTCTACGAGGAGGTCGAGGACATCATCAGCGCCTCCGACTTCATCGAGAAGACGGCCGGCGCCCAGCTGCTCTTCATCTGACGTCGCACGGGCCCCCGATGGTCCCGGCGCACCGTGACCTTCGCACCTCGTGGCGCGACGACGGTCGGGGGACGCTCGGGTGGTGCAGGAGGTCCGGATCCACGCCGCCCCGCTCGAGCGACTCGAGCTGCTGTTGCCGCCCGCCCGGGTCGAGCTGCTGGAGAAGACCGCCGTGCACGCCCGCGCGATGCTGGACGGGCGAGCGATCTGGAACCTGAACTCGACCGCGCAGGGCGGCGGCGTCGCGGAGATGCTGACGGTGCTCCTCGCGTACGGCCGGGGCGCGGGCGTCGACACGCGCTGGCTGGTCCTCGACGGCGACCCGGAGTTCTTCGCGATCACCAAGCGGCTGCACAACATGCTGCACGGGTCCTCGGGTGACGGGGGCCCGCTCGGCCCGGACCAGCTGGCGCACTACCTCCAGGTGAGCCGGGCCAACGCCGCCGAGGCCGTCCCCATGGTCCGGTCGCGGGACGTGGTCCTGCTGCACGACCCGCAGACCGCCGGGCTGGTGGCTCCGCTGCGGGAGGCCGGGGCGCACGTGGCGTGGCGCTGCCACATCGGGTCCGGGATGGTCACCGAGGAGACCGAGGCAGCCTGGGCCTACCTCCGGCCGCTGATCGAGCCCGCGGACGCGTTCATCTTCTCGCGGCCGTCGTACGTGCCCGCCTGGCTGCCGCCGGCCCGGGTTCGGATCATCGCGCCCTCCATCGACCCGTTCAGCACCAAGAACGTCCACCTCGAGCCCTTCGAGGTCGCGGCAGCTCTCCAGCAGGCCGGCCTGGTCGACCTGCCCGCCGACGGAGGCAGCCTGGCGTTCGGGCGCCGGGGCGGCTCCACCGGCACCGTCCGTCCGCACCGCGACCTGCTGCTCGGGGAGGCACCGCTCCCGGCGGGAGCCCGGGTGGTCATGCAGCTGAGCCGGTGGGACCGGCTCAAGGACATGACCGGTGTGCTCACGGGCGTCGCCGACCACCTCGACCGCCTGCCCGACGACGTGCACCTGCTGCTGGCGGGTCCGGACGTCCTCGGGGTCGCCGACGACCCGGAGGGCGCGGCGATCCTCCAGGCGTGCCGGACCCTGCGCGAGGCGCTGCCCGAGGCGTCCCGGCAGCGGATCCACCTCTGCTGCCTGCCGATGGACGACGTCGACGAGAACGCGCACCTGGTCAACGCCCTCCAGCACCATGCGGAGATCGTGGTGCAGAAGAGCCTGGCCGAGGGGTTCGGGCTGACCGTCACCGAGCCGATGTGGAAGGGACGCCCGGTCGTCGCCTCCGCCGTCGGCGGGATCCCGGACCAGATCGAGGACGGCGTGAGCGGCATCCTGCTGCACGACCCGGCGGACCTCGGGGCCCTGAGTGAGGCGCTCGCCAAGCTGTTCGCCGATCCCGAGCAGGCCGCCACCATCGGGGCCGCGGCGCACGAGCGGGTGCGCGACTACTTCCTCGGTGACCGGCACCTCGTCCAGTGGGTGCAGCTGTTCGACGGCGTCCTCGAGCCGGGCTGAGACAGAAGGCCCACGCCCGCGTGACGGGCGGCCCTGTGCCGGTGGCCGGGGCGCGAGGAGGCTCGTCCCGACATGTGACAGAGCCGACTGGACCGATCGGGAAAGGTGCTCCATGGGTGTTCAGCTGAAGGCCCCCGTCGTGGTGGGGGTGGACGGGACCCAGCAGGGTCTCCACGCGGTGCAGTTCGCCGTCGCGGAGGCCCAGCGCGTCGGCTGCGGGGTGCGCCTCGTGCACGCGCTTCCCGACCTGTCGGCAACGTCCCCGATCGTCCCGATGGCCGGCTACGAGACCTTCGACCAGGTCGCCCAGAAGATCATGCGCGAGGCGGAGCAGGCGGCGCGCACCGCCTGGGACGGGATGGTCCCGCTGGAGAAGGTGATCCGCACCGGAGGTCGGGTGCACGTCCTGGTGCAGGAGAGCGAGGGTGCCCGCATGGTGGTGCTCGGCCACCGCGACCGGCAGCTGCTCGGCCGGGTCTTCACCGCCTCCACCAGCACCGGTGTCGCGAGCCGGGCCCGGTGCCCGGTCGTGTGCATCCCGACCGTGTGGCTCGCCGCCGCCGACCACCGCCACGTCGTGGTGGGTGTCGAGGACCCCGACCACGCCTACGAGGTCCTGTCGCACGCGTTCGTCGCGGCCAGCACCCGCAAGGCACGGCTGCGGGTGCTGCACACCTGGAAGCTGCAGCGGCCGTACGACGACGTCGTGGTCGGTCAGCGCGAGGCGGACCGCTGGACCGCCTCGCTCACCGAGCGGCTGCGGTCCGCGCTGCGGGAGCTCAGGTCGGCGTACCCCGAGGTGGTGGTGGACATCGACGTCCGTCACCAGGACCCCGCGGCCGCCCTGCTGGGCGCGACCGAGGGCGCGGACCTCCTCGTCATCGGCCGGCGGGGCCATGGCGCCCCGATCGGGCTGCCCATGGGCTCCACCGCGCGGGCGATGATCCGCGAGTCGAGGTGCCCGGTCGAGATCACCCCGTTGCACCCGGCCTCCCTGGACACCTCGACCGCTGACCTCGCCCTGGTGGCCGACGAGCTGTCTCCCCAAACCTGACCAGGCGGACCCCGCCAGAAGGGGTCGCCCTTCGGGACCAAGGTCCCTGTCGAGGTCGTCGTACCCAGAGTTGAGTAGTGCGGGCGTGCCCGACCGGGACGCAACACCACCACCCTCTGGAGGAGTCATGGGGCCCCGTCTCGTCCGCATCGCGGCCGCCGCCGCCGAACGCCTCGCCGACCAGGGAGTCGCCCGCGAGAACGCCCGCGCGGCTGCCACCACCCTGGCCCAGGGACGGGTGGACCGCCTCGAGGTGGAGCACTTCCTCGAGAACCACGCCCGGACGTACCGCCACCGCCCGGCCACCGGCGGGCACGTGCGCACGGGTGCGGCTCGCTGACGACAGCACACCCCGAGGGGCCCACCCGCGGGGTCCGTTGGGCCCTGTGGCGCGCCGGGGCCGGATGGAACGGTGGGCCGCATGACCACTGAAGAGCGCATCGCACGACTCGAGGGCCAGATCGAGGAGCTCCGCACCCGGCAGGGCGAGCTCCACCAGCAGCTCGCCCAGGCGCAGCTGGACCAGTGGCAGGGTCGCGTGGAGGACCTCGAGGTCCAGATGCACCTCGCCGCCATGGAGGCCAACGACAGGGCCGCGGCCCTGATGCAGCAGGTGCGCAGCAGGTGGGCGGACGTGCGCCGGCAGGTCGAGGGGGCGACCTCGACCGCGACCAGCGTCGGCGGCTCCCTGCGCGAGGGCCTCGAGAAGGCCGTCCGGGACCTGCGGCAGGCCCTGCTCGAGAGCAGGAACAAGCTCGCCTCCTGAGGCGCGCCGGTGTCGGCATCGCCACATCGGCGCCGGCCCGGGAATGTTTCGTGCCGCCGGCTGGCTCACCCCGCTGACAGCTCAACGACCCCTGGAGGTTCAACCGTGAGCAAGATCCTGTTCGTCGTGACCGGAGCGCAGCACTGGACCCTGGCCGACGGGACCCGGCACCCGACCGGCTTCTGGGCCGAGGAGCTCGTGGCGCCGTACCGGGCGTTCACCGGCGCCGGCCACGACGTCGTCGTCGCGACCCCCGGTGGGGTGGTCCCGGTGGTGGACGAGGGGAGCCTGGCCGCGGACGCCAACGGCGGTCAGGAGAACGCCGACGCGATCAGGGCCGAGCTGGGGCGGATCGACCAGCTCGAGGCGCCCCTGAAGCTGGAGGACGTCGACCTCGACGAGTACGCCGCCGTCTTCTACCCCGGTGGGCACGGCCCGATGGAGGACCTGGCCGTCGACGCCACCTCGGCGAGCCTGCTCGCCCGGGCACTGGACTCGGGCAAGCCGCTCGGGGTCGTGTGCCATGCCCCGGCCGCGCTCCTCGCGACCCAGGACGAGAAGGGCGCCTCGCCGTTCGCGGGCTACCGGCTCACCGGGTTCACCAACGCGGAGGAGAAGCAGGCGGGCCTCGCCGACAACGCGAAGTGGCTGCTGGAGGACCGGCTCGTCGCCCTCGGGGTCGACTTCCGGGCCGGTGACCCGTGGGCCGAGCACGTCGTGGTGGACCGCAACCTCTACACCGGGCAGAACCCCGCCTCGTCGGCGCCGCTGGCGCAGGAGATCCTCGCGGCGCTCGACGCCTGAGCACCCTCCCGCCGCCGCGGTCACCTCATCCGTCCGGGGTGAGCCCCTCCACGGCGTCCATGAGGCACCGTGGCGGTGTGATGAGCGAACCGACGGGTGCGGAGGCCACGGGCCGCCGGCTCGGGGCCGGGGCGGTCGCGTCCCTGTCCGGAGTCGGCGTCCTCGTGGTCTTCATCGTCCAGAACACCCAAGACGTCAGGTTCCACTTCCTGTTCCTCTCGTTCACCTGGCCGATGTGGCTCTACACCGTCGTGGTGGCGGTCTTCGGGGCGCTGGTCTGGTTCGGACTCGGCGTGCTGCGGCGCCACCGGCGGCGCAAGGAACGCCGCGAGGAACGACGGGGCTGAACCGCGGACGGCTCAGGCGGGAGCGGGGGCAGGGGGTCCGGCCTGGACCCGGAGCGCCAGGATGGCCATGTCGTCGTGCTGGGGCGCCTCGCTGAAGTCCGCGACCAGCCGGCGGATCCGGTCGGCGACCGCCTGGGCGGGCAGGTGGGACGTCCGCGACAGCTCCTCGGCGAAGCCCTCCTCCCCGAGCATCCGCGAACCTGCCCGTCGCTCGAGCACCCCGTCGGTGACGGCGACCAGGAGGTCGCCACGGTCGAGCACATGGCTGTCGGCGAAGTACGGGGTGCGGTCGACCACCCCCAGCAACGTCTGCGGCGTCCCGATCTCGCGGACGCCACCCCGATCGTCGACCAGGTACGGCGGCGGGTGCCCGGCGTTGACGATCTCGAGCCTGACCCGGCCGGAGTCGAGGCGCAACGTCCCGCACACCAGGGTCAGGAACCGGGCGCGGGGACCCTCGTCCAGGATCGCGGTGTTCAGGCGCTCGACGGTCGCGGTCAGGGGGAGCCCGGTGCGCATCAGCGCCTCGATCGTGTGCCTGGCCAGACCCGTCACCGCCGCGGCCTCGGCCCCGGTGCCACAGACGTCCCCCACCGCGAAGCACCACGTCCCGTTGCCGAGCGGGAACAGGTCGTAGAAGTCCCCACCGGCCGCGGTGTCCTCGCCGGCGGCCTCGTAGACGACGCCGACGTCGAGGCCGGGAACCGTCGGCACGAACGCGGGCAGCAGGCTGTTCTGCAGCGCCCGGCCGGTCGCCTGGAGGGCCCCGTGGGCCCGGGCGTTGTCGATCGCCAGTGCGGCCCTCCGCGCGATCGACTCCGCGACGAGGAAGAACTCGCTGCGCAGCACCTCTCCGGGCGGCCTCCCGATGGTCAGGTAGCCGGTCCGTCTGCCCCGCGCCACCAGCGGGATGCTCGTCGCGGAGTAGCCGGGGATCCGGACCGAACCCTTCACCAGGTCGTCGGCCTCGACGGTCTCGAGTGCCGCCCGCAGCTGCTCGTTGCGCTGCTCGTCCTCGTGCCAGACCTGTTGGAGCACGACCTCGTCGCGCTCGTCGGCAAGGTGGATGGCGCACCACTGGGCGATGCGCGGGACCACGATCTGACCGGTGATCGCCATCGTCATGTCCTGGTCCAGGGAGCCGGCGAGCAGGTCGCCGGCGTCGGCGATGTAGCTCAGCCAGCCGCGCCGCTCCCGCTCCGAGGCCTGGAGCCGGGCCCGGTCGGCGGTCAGTGCGATGGTGTCCGCGAACTGCTGCAGCACGGCGGCCTCGTCGTCGCTGAAGCCGTGCGTCACCACCGAGGCCGCGCCCACGGCGCCCACGAGGCTTCCCTCCATCACGAGCGGTACGACGACCAGTGACCGCAGCTCCGTGCCGGCGAGCAGGGGGACCGTGAACTCACCGAGGTCGGGCACCACGACCGGGAGCGCGGTGTTGTGCAGGTCGGGCGTGCCGGGGGTGTCGGGCGCGAGCCGGGTGCCCAGCAGGGTCTCGGACAGACCGCTGACCGCCACGACCTCGAAGTCGTCGTCGAAGTCGTGGGAGAGGAGCACGTAGGTGGCGTCGGCCGTGACCGGGTCGCGGATCCGCTCGGCGGCCAGCATGAGGTACTCCTCGACGCTGAGCCGCACCAGCGCGTCCTCGCGCAGGCCCAGGGCCGCGGCCGAGGAGTGGACCACCCGGGGCGAGGGAGCCGGGTGCTCGAGGAGCGCCCGCTGCTCCTCCGCGACGACGAGCGCGACGGACCCCGGGCCGCCGGCCGCCGGGGTGTGTGAGGCGAACACCATCTCAGACGACCCGTCGCTGCAGGCCACCGAGTAGGTGCCCTGCCACGAGGCCGCTCCCGGAGCGGTCAGGTCGTCGGGAAGGCGGCCGCCCGCTGCCCGGTCCACAAGGTCGGCGTACGGACGTCCCGCCACCTCCTCGGCCGTCCATCCGAACAGGTCGACCGCGTCGTCGTTCCATCCCGTCACGACCCCGCCGTCGGAGAGCTCGACGACGCCTACGCGGGTGCGGAGCACGGAGTGGGCGACCTGTTCGACAGGCGCCGCGTCGGGGGCGGTGCCGTCGCGCTCGCACATCACCCAGACCCGCTTGGCCGTCTTGGTGTACTCGACGCCCCACGCCGTCGAGAGGGACGTCGTGATCACCAGCCCGCGTCCGTGCTCGGAGGTCTCCTCCGGCGGGGCCGTCATCACCGGGAGCTTGCGAGCGGGGTGCTGGTCCTCGACCTCGATGCGCAGGTGCGGACCGCGCAGGGCGAGCGAGACGAGCGTGGGGGTACCGGTATGGACCACCGCGTTGGTCACCAGCTCGCTGACGATCAACGACGCGCTGTCGACGAGCTCGTCCGCACCCCACGCCTCGAGGGTCCGCCGGGTGAACCGTCGGGCCTCGGCCACAGATCTCGCGTCTGCGGCAAAGGAAAGCTGGGTGCGCACGGGAAATGAGTTCACAGCGGTCTCACGGACTCGTTGGCGGAGTCTCCTCATGGTGACAGACTCAGGTGGACGGGGCGACGAGGAGATTCAGATGCCCAGTTCGACGAAGAAGCCGCAGCGGCGCGAGTCCGGCGCGCGGCCCGCGGCCGGCGGCGAGCTCGACGCCGCGCAGCTGCGGCGTCTCCTCGCCGGCCTGAACGCGATGCGGGACGGCAACTTCCGCAAGCGGCTCCCCGTGTCGGGAGAGGGGCTGGTGGCAGACCTCGCCATCGCCTACAACGAGATCGCTGACCGCCAGCAGCACATCCTCTCCGAGCTGACCCGGGTGCAGAGGGTCGCCGGCCGGGAGGGCCGGCACAGCGAGCGCCTCCAGCCAGGGTTGGGGGAGGGCGGCTGGGCGAAGTGCGTCGAGGCCGCCAACAGCCTGATCACCGACCTCGTCCGCCCGACCGGTGAGTTCGCCCGCGTGGTCGCGGCGATGTCCGACGGCGACCTCACCCAGCGGATGGACCTGCGCCTCGACGGTCAGTCGCTGCGAGGAGAGCCGCTCCGGGTCGCCCGCAGCGTGAACGGGCTCGTGGACCAGCTCTCGTCGATCGCCGACGAGATCACCAGGGTGACCCGGGAGGTCGGCACCGAGGGCATGCTCGGTGGACAGGCGCGGGTGCGCGACGCCGACGGCAGCTGGCGAGACCTCATCGACGCGGTGAACACGATGTCGTCGCGGCTGACCGCCCAGGTGCGCGACATCGCGCTCGTGACGACCGCCGTCGCCGACGGCGACCTCTCCCACACCGTGACCGTCGAGGTGTCGGGGGAGATGGCCCAGCTCAAGGACACCGTGGACCGGATGGTCGACCAGCTGTCGTCCTTCGCCTCCGAGGTGACCCGGGTCGCCCGCGAGGTGGGCACCGAGGGGAGGCTGGGAGGCCAGGCCGACGTCCGGGGGGTGTCCGGCACCTGGAAGGACCTCACCGACTCGGTCAACCTGATGGCCTCCAACCTGACCAGCCAGGTCCGCGGCATCTCGTCGGTCGCGCAGGCCGTGGCCCGTGGCGACCTGAGCCAGCAGATCACCGTGGGTGCCCGCGGCGAGGTCGCCGAGCTGGCGGAGACCCTGAACTCCATGACCGCGACGCTGCAGACCTTCGCGGACGAGGTGACCCGGGTCGCCCGCGAGGTGGGCACCGAGGGGATCCTCGGTGGTCAGGCCGACGTCCCGGGCGTGGCCGGCCGGTGGAAGGACCTCACCGAGTCGGTGAACTACATGGCCGACAACCTGACCGCCCAGGTGCGCGACATCGCCCAGGTGACCACCGCGGTGGCCCGCGGCGACCTCAGCCAGAAGATCACGGTCGACGTGAAGGGTGAGCTCGCCCAGCTCAAGAGCACCGTGAACACGATGGTCGACCAGCTGTCGTCCTTCGCCGACCAGGTGACCCGGGTGGCCCGCGAGGTCGGAAGCGAAGGGATCCTCGGCGGTCAGGCCGACGTGCCGGGCGTGGCCGGCACCTGGAAGGACCTCACCGACTCGGTGAACTCGATGGCCTCGAACCTGACCAACCAGGTGCGCAACATCGCCCAGGTGACCACCGCGGTGGCCCGCGGCGACCTCAGCCAGAAGATCACCGTGGACGTGCGGGGCGAGCTGGCTGAGCTGAAGAACACCGTGAACACGATGGTCGACCAGCTGTCGTCCTTCGCCGACGAGGTCACCCGCGTCGCGCGGGAGGTCGGCGGCGAGGGGCGGCTCGGCGGGCAGGCCGCCGTCCCCGGCGTGTCCGGGACCTGGCGGGACCTCACCGACTCGGTGAACTTCATGGCGGGCACCCTCACCGCGCAGGTGCGCAACATCGCGGAGGTGACCACCGCGGTCGCGCGCGGCGACCTGACCCGGACGATCACCGTCGAGGCGCGCGGGGAGATCCTCGAGCTGAAGAGCACCGTTAACACGATGGTCGACCAGCTGTCGTCCTTCGCCGACGAGGTCACCCGGGTGGCGCGCGAGGTCGGCACCGAGGGGCGGCTCGGCGGGCAGGCCGACGTGCACGACGTCTCCGGGACCTGGAAGGACCTCACCGAGAACGTCAACATGATGGCCGCGAACCTCACCTCCCAGGTGCGCAACATCGCGGAGGTGACCACGGCCGTCGCGCAGGGCGACCTGACCAGCAAGATCACCGTCGACGCCCGCGGCGAGATCCTCGAGCTGAAGAGCACCGTGAACACGATGGTCGACCAGCTGTCGTCCTTCGCCGACGAGGTCACCCGGGTGGCGCGCGAGGTCGGCACCGAGGGGATGCTCGGCGGGCAGGCCAGGGTCCCCGGCGTGGCCGGCACCTGGCGGGACCTGACCGACTCGGTGAACTCGATGGCCTCGAACCTGACCAACCAGGTGCGCAACATCGCCACCGTGTCGACGGCCGTGGCGCGCGGCGACCTCAGCCAGAAGATCTCGATCGAGGCCCGCGGCGAGGTCGCCGCGCTGGCCAGCACCATCAACGCCATGGTGGACACGCTGCGAGCCTTCGCGGACGAGGTGACCCGCGTGGCGCGCGAGGTCGGCACCGAGGGCATCCTCGGCGGCCAGGCCCAGGTCCGCGGCGTCGCGGGCACCTGGAAGGACCTCACCGACTCGGTGAACTCGATGGCGGGCAACCTGACCAGCCAGGTGCGCAGCATCGCCCTGGTGACCACGGCGGTGGCGCACGGCGACCTGACCCAGAAGACGTACGTCGACGCCCGCGGCGAGATCCTCGAGCTCAAGACCACCGTCAACCGGATGGTCGACCAGCTGTCCTCGTTCGCCGACGAGGTCACCCGTGTCGCCCGCGAGGTCGGCACCGACGGCAAGCTCGGGGGGCAGGCCGAGGTCGCCGACGTCTCCGGCACCTGGCGCAAGCTGACCGAGAACGTCAACCAGCTCGCCGGCACCCTGACCACGCAGCTGCGGGCGATCGCCGAGGTGTCCACAGCCGTCACGCAGGGCGACCTCAGCCAGCAGATCAGCGTCGAGGCCCAGGGCGAGGTCGCCGAGCTCAAGGACAACCTCAACCAGATGATCGACAACCTGCGCGAGACGACGCGGGCGAACCAGGAGCAGGACTGGCTCAAGACCAACCTGGCCCGTTTTACCGGCCACATGCAGGGTGGCCGCGACCTGCTCGACGTCACCCAGCTCATCGTGAGCGAGCTGACACCGCTGGTCGGGGCGGCCTCGGGGACCTTCTTCCTCGGCGAGAACGGGCACGGCGGCGCCAAGACGCTGCGCCGGATCGCGTCGTACGGCTACCGGCCGCTGCCCGGCGTTCCGGACACCTTCGAGTTCGGGGTGGGGCTGGTCGGCCAGGCGGCGCGGGACCGCGAGCGGATCCTGGTCACCGACGTGCCCGCCGACTACCTGAGGATCTCCTCCGGTCTCGGCGAGGCGTCGCCCCTGACCATCGTGATCCTGCCGGTGGTGTTCGAGGAGCAGGTGCTCGGCGTGATGGAGCTGGCGTCGTTCCAGCCCTTCACCCTCGTCCACCTCCAGTTCCTGGAGCAGCTGATGGAGATCATCGGCGTCTCGCTGAACGCGATCATCGCCAGCTCGCGCACCCAGGCGCTGCTGGTCGAGTCCCAGCGCCTCGCCGCCGAGCTCCAGAACAAGTCGGGCGAGCTGCAGACGCAGCAGCGCGAGCTGCAGCAGAGCAACGCCGAGCTCGAGGAGAAGGCGAGCCTGCTGGCGCAGCAGAACCGCGCGATCGAGATCAAGAACCTCGAGATCGAGGACGCCCGGCGGGCCCTCGAGGACCGGGCCGAGCAGCTCGCGCTCTCCTCGCGCTACAAGTCGGAGTTCCTCGCGAACATGTCGCACGAGCTGCGCACACCGCTCAACTCGCTGCTCATCCTCGCCAAGCTGCTGGCCGACAACCCCGACCAGAACCTCAACCCGCGGCAGGTCGAGTTCGCGCAGACGATCCACAGCGCCGGCACCGACCTGCTGCAGCTGATCAACGACATCCTCGACCTGTCCAAGGTCGAGGCGGGCAAGATGGACGTGCATCCGGCCTCGGTCGCCGTGTCCGGGATCGTGGAGTACGTCGAGGCGACGTTCCGGCCGCTCACCGCGGAGAAGGACCTCAGGTTCTCGGTCTGGGTCTCCGAGGACGTGCCGCCGACCCTGGTCTCCGACCAGCACCGGCTGCAGCAGGTGCTGCGCAACCTCCTCTCGAACGCGGTCAAGTTCACCTCGTTCGGCGAGGTCAACCTCGTGATCCGGCGGAGCACGGAGAAGAGCTTCACGACCCCGGCCCTGACCGTCGCGGACGGGGTGCTGGCCTTCGAGGTCACCGACACCGGCATCGGCATCCCGCCCGAGCAGCTGCGGACCATCTTCGAGGCGTTCCAGCAGGCCGACGGCACCATCAGCCGCAAGTTCGGCGGCACCGGCCTGGGGCTGTCGATCAGTCGCGAGATCGCGCGGCTCATCGGCGGCGAGATCCACGTGGAGAGCGAGCCCGACCGCGGCAGCAAGTTCACGCTCTACGTGCCGACCCAGTTCCTCGGCGGCCGGGCCGGGGGAGTGCCCGTGCTGCCGGCCGGCCAGGCCGCGCTGTCGCTCCAGGAGGCGACCCTCGGCTCGGAGCGCGTGCGGGAGCACGTGGAGGACGACGAGGACGCCATCGTCTCCGGGGACCGGGTCCTGCTCGTCGCGCTGTCCGAGCCCGAGCTGTGCCGGGCCGCCGTCGAGGTGGGCCGGGACCACGGCTTCAAGGTGGTCGCCACGGCGTACGCCGACCGCGCGTTGGCGCTCGCCGAGCAGCGGCAACCGGCCGGGATGGTCATCGGCATGGACATGGCCGCGCACGACGGCAGCTCCCTGCCCCACCTGCTCAAGCGGATCGACCGGACCCGTGACGTGCCGATGGTGGCGGCCCACACGGCCGCGGCCGCCGAGAGCGCGCACCAGGGCTGGCGGGCCGGGGCGTTGGACGTGATCGAGGTGCCGTTCACCCGGGCGAAGGTGGATTCCGCCCTGGAGCGCCTGGAGACGTTCATCGGCCGGCCGAAGCGTCGGCTGCTGGTGGTCACCGACGACGCCGGCAGTCCGAGCGCGGCCGTCGCGGAACGGTTCGAGCTGCTGGACGAGGTCGAGGTCGACATCGTCGGGAGCCCCGAGGACGCGAGCGCCGCGCTGGGCCAGGGTCCGGTCGACTGCGTGCTCGTGGACCTCGCGCTCCCGGACGCCGGCGGCCTCGAGGTCCTCAAGCGGATCCGCGCGCGCAAGCAGCTGCGGCACACGCCCGTCGTCGTGAGCCGCGTCGGCGACCTGGGGACGCGCGAGGCGGCCCGGCTCGCGAAGTACGACGAGACGCTCACGCTCACCCGGACGGAGACCCTGGAGGAGCTGGTCGAGCGCACGGCGCTGTTCCTCCACCGGTCCGACGTGGCGGCGCCGACCCACCGGCTGGAGTCGGGCGATGGTGAGTCCGAGCGGGAGCAGGCCCTGGCGGGTCGGCGGATCCTCATCGTCGACGACGACGTGCGGAACGTCTTCGCGTTGACGAGTGCGCTCGAGCAGCACGGCATCGACGTGCTCTACGCCGGCAACGGCGAGGAGGGGCTGGGCACCCTGCGCAGCGAGGCCGACATCGACCTCGTGCTGATGGACGTGATGATGCCGGGGATGGACGGCTACACCGCGATGCGCGAGATCCGGAAGATGCCCAAGTTCCAGGACCTGCCGGTGATCGCGCTGACGGCCAAGGCGATGCCCGGGGACCGTGACAACAGCCTGACGGCGGGCGCCTCGGACTACGTGACCAAGCCGGTGGACGTCGAGCAGCTGCTCTCCGTGATCCGGTCGTGGCTGTCGTGACGGACCGTCCGAAGATCCTCCTGGTGGACGACCGCCCGGAGAACCTGCTGGCGCTCGAGGCGATCCTCGGCTCCCTGGACGTGGACCTGGTGCGCGCGAACTCCGGGGAGGAGGCGTTGCGCGCCCTGCTCCGGGCCGAGTTCGCACTGATCCTGCTCGACGCCCAGATGCCGGGGATGGACGGTTTCGAGACGGCTGCCCGGATCAAGCGACGGACCCGGACCAAGGACGTCCCCATCATCTTCCTCACCGCGGTCGACAAGGACATGAGCAGCTCCTACCGCGGCTACGTGGCCGGCGGGGCCGACTACATCTCGAAGCCGTTCGACCCGTGGATCCTGCGCGCCAAGGTCCAGGTGTTCGTGGACCTGTGGGAGGCGGGACGACTCCAGGCGGCGCAGGCCGCCCTGCTGCGCGACCGCGAGGGCGCCGGCGGCGACCTGCAGAGGGCCTTCTGGGAGCGGTTCAGCGGGCTCGAGGAGGCCGTGCACGACCTCGGGGCACAGCTGGGGGATGCCGGGCCGGGAGCCCGGGCGGCGCTCGACCGCGTGCAGCAACGCCTCGAGGAGCTGCGCGGCACCCTCGACGGGCGGGTCTCGTCGTCGTAGGGGGCCGGTGTCCGTGATCGCGGAGGCCAGGCTCAGGGACGGCACGCGAGCGCTCATCTGGCCGTTGCTCCCGAGCGATCGCGAGGCGGTCCGCGAACGATACGAGACCCTCTCGGCCGAGACCCGCGAACACCGGTTCCTCGCCAGCGTGCCGCACCTGACCGACGCGATGCTGGACCACCTGGTCGACGAGGTGGACGGCATCGACCACGTGGCCCTCGCGCTGGTCGTGCTCGACGACGACAACGTGGGTGGGCCTGTCGGGGTGGCGAGGATGATCCGCTACCGGGACCAGCCCGAGGCGGCGGACGTCGCCGTGACCGTCGACGACGCCTGGCAGGACCGGGGCGTCGCGACCGCGCTCCTCGCCGAGCTCCTGCGAGCCCGCCGGGCGGGCGTGGTGCAGGTCCTCACCACGGTGGCCGCTGACAACGAGGCCTCGCTGGCGATGCTGCGCCGTCTGGGCAGGAACACCGTCACACCAGCGGGGAACAACCGCCTGGACGTCGTGGTGGACCTGCCCGACGTGCCCCCGGGACCAGACCGGTCCGAGGACGTAGGCCCCTAGCCCTGACCAGGGGGCTCTTCGACGCTGGCTGCATGGCAGCCTCGGTCGCACGGATGCTCTACGACCGCGTTGCCGCGACCCCGGGCTCCGAGGCGTACCGGTTCCCCACCCCGGGCGGCTGGGAGTCGGTGACCTGGGCACAGGTCGGCGAGACGGTCCGGACGCTTGCCGCGGGCCTGCTCGCGCTGGGGATCCAGCACGAGGACCGGGTGGCGATCGCGAGCGGGACGCGGATCGAGTGGTTGTACGCCGACCTCGCGATCACCAGTGCCGGGGCGGCGACGACGACCGTCTACCCGACGACCGGCGGCGAGGACGTCGGTCACATCCTGCGCGACAGCGGTTCGCGGATCGCCTTCGCCGAGGACGACGCCCAGGTCACCAAGCTGCGCGCCCAGCGCGAGCACCTGCCGGACCTGGTGCGGGTCGTCACCTTCGACGGCCACGCCGACGGTGAGTGGGTGCTGGGCCTCGATGACCTGCAGGCCCTGGGTGCTCGACACCTGGCCGACCATCCGACCGCGGTTGACGACGCGGTGGCCGCGATCGGGCCCGAGGACCTCGCGACCCTCATCTACACGTCCGGCACGACCGGCCGCCCGAAGGGCGTCGAGCTGCCACACCGCTGCTGGACCTACATCGGATCGGGGGCGGACGAGCTGCACATCATGTCGAGAGACGACCTGCAGTACCTCTGGCTCCCGATGTCCCACTCCTTCGGAAAGATGCTGCAGGCGGTCCAGCTGCAGATCGGCTTCCCGACGGCCGTCGACGGCCGCATCGACAAGATCGTGGAGAACCTGGCCGAGGTGCGGCCCACATTCATGGCCGGACCACCGCGGATCTTCGAGAAGGTGCACGCCAAGATCGTGCAGACGGTCGAGGAGGAGGGCGGGGTCAAGGGGGCTCTCTTCACCTGGGCCTTCGGGGTGGGGAACAAGGTCGCACAGGCACGGTTCGAGGGCCGCCGACCGGGCCGGGCGGTGCTCGCCCAGCACGTGGTGGCCGACAAGCTCGTCATGTCGAAGATCCGGGCCCGCCTCGGCGGCCGGATCCGGTACCTGATCTCGGGCAGCGCGGCGCTCTCCCCAGACGTGGCGGCCTGGTTCTACGCCGCCGGGATCCCTGTCCTCGAGGGGTACGGACTGACCGAGAGCAGCGCCGGCGCCTGCATCGTCCGGCCCGACGACCCGGTGTCCGGCGGCGTGGGGCCGCCGATCAGCGGCACGGAGGTGAGGACCGCCTCCGACGGCGAGATCTTCCTGCGGGGCCCGAGCGTGATGCGCGGCTACCACCACCTGCCCGAGGAGACGGCGGAGGTGCTGACCGCCGACGGATGGCTGGCCACCGGCGACGTCGGTGAGCTGGACGAGCGGGGGAGGTTGCGGATCACGGACCGCAAGAAGGACCTGATCAAGACGTCCGGGGGCAAGTACATCGCCCCCCAGTCCATCGAGGTGTCGTTCAAGGCGGTGTGCCCGCTGGCCAGCCAGATCGTCGTGCACGGGGACGGCCGGAACTACGCGACAGCACTGATCACCCTGGACCCCGAGGCGCTGGCACAGTGGGCGACCGCCAGGGGCCTCGCGGCTGGCGACTACCGCACGCTGACCGCGGACCCGGCCGTGCACGACTACGTCCAGGACTGCCTCGAGGCGGTCAACGACCGTCTCAACCGCTGGGAGACGATCAAGGACTTCCGGGTCCTCGACCACGACCTGTCGGTCGAGGCCGGCGAGCTCACCCCGAGCATGAAGGTCAAGCGCAAGGTCGTCGAGACGACGTACCGACCACTCCTCGACTCGATGTACGAGGGAGCGGTGAGCGCCTGAGGGCCGTCACGGCATCGGGTCACGGCGCGCCAGCACGGGGAGCGCTGGTCGGTGCCCGGTAGGCGACCCAGGCCCGGTTCACGGTCGTCGCTCCGATCAGGATCCGGGCCAGCAGGTAGGTCCACAGCAGCAGCGTCGCCGCCGATCCGAGGTCGCCGTACAGCTGGGAGGCACTGCTGAGCCGGTGCACGAGGTAGAACGCCGAGAAGGCGTGCATCACCTCGAAGCCGACGCCGATCAGCAGGGAACCGGGGACGAGGTCCTGGAGCGAGACGCCCGGGGGACGTGGGAGCAGGGACAGGACGACCCAGCCGAGGAACGAGTAGACGACGACCAGCAGCAGCGTGGCGACCAGCCCGACCGCATGGTCGATGCTGCGCAGCCAGTTCGCCACCAGCACCAGGCCGAGGGCCGAGACGAGCAGCCCCACCACCAGGGCTGCCGCGCGGGGGAGACGCCGCAGCTTCTGGATGGGCATCTGCCAGGCCAGCGTGGTCGCCACCCACATCGTGCGGGCCAACGTGACCGAGGCGACGAACAGCGCGAAGAGGCCGGTCACCACCAGCACCCAGCGGGCCTCGTGCGCCTGCGCGGTCGCCGAGGAGATCGTGGAGGCGGCGAAGCCGCTCATGCCGCTGTCGGTCGCGAGCTCCCGGGCCTCGTCGGGCCGGATGAAGCCGAGGCACCCGACCACGACGAGACAGGCGGGGAGCAGCCAGAGGAAGAGGCGGAACGCGAGCGCTCCCGCGAGCAACGGGCCGCCGGCGACCCGGTCGTGGTCGACCGCCGTCAGCACGAAGCGCACGGCGGGGTAGCGCCGCTGCGCCTGCTCGACCCGGTCCAGCGTGCCGTCGCGGCGCTCCCGTGCCCAGCGGCCCAGCCGCTCCAGCCGGGCACGCCGGGAGGAGGAAGGGTCGCCGTCGCCCTGCATCGGCCCAGCCTGTCCGCATGCCGCCCCGGCCACCTCACCCTCGAGGGGTGACGACGTGGTCCAACGGATCGGGAAACAGTGGGGGTCGGCCCACGCTCCCAGCGCGAGGTGACATGCGAACCGACGCCGAACCCGACTCGGACGTGGCTTCGCCACGCGTCCGGCGGCGTCGACCGCTGGCGATGGTGGGGGGCTCGCTGCTCGTCTCGACAGCCCTCGTCTACGCGTACTTCGTGCTGCCGCTGACGTCGGACGTCGCCGCCGACACCTTCGTCCAGCTCGTCGTCGGCCTCGTGGTCCTCGCCGCCCTGCTGGCCTGGCAGATCCGCGAGATCCTCCGCTCGCCGTACCCCGCCGCGCAGGCGATCAGCGCGTTGGTGATGTCCGTGCCGCTGTTCCTGACCCTGTTCTCGGTCACCTACTACCTGATGGGGGAGTCGGCGCCGAGCGCCTTCTCGGAGCCGATGACCCGGCTGGACTCGATGTACTTCACCGTCACCGTGTTCGCCACCGTCGGCTTCGGCGACATCACGGCGGTCTCGCAGACCGCTCGAGCGGTCACCACCGTGCAGATGATGGGCGGCCTCGTGCTCGTCGGGCTGATCGCGCGCGTGATCTTCGGCGCCGTCCAGGAGGGCCGGAGCCGCCGCGACGAGCGGCACCGGCCGGGAGCGGATCGATGACATCCTCGACGTCGCAGGCAACGCCGCAGTCGCCTCCGGACCCGCTCTCGCTGCTCAGGTCGCGTGGCTACGTCACGATCCTGGTGGTCGCCGCCCTGCTCGGCGCCCCGGTCGCGCTCGTGTCGTACTGGTTCCTGCAGCTCGCCACGCACCTGCAGCAGTGGATGTACGACGACCTGCCCGAGGCCGCGGGCCTGGGCTCACCGGCCTGGTGGCCGGTCCCCGTCCTCGTGACCGGTGGTGTGCTCGTCGCACTCACCGTCCGGTACCTCCCCGGCCACGGCGGCGAGACACCGGCTGACGGCTTCCGGGCCGGCCGCGGGGTGCCGACGCCGGTGGAGCTCGTCGGCATCGCGCTGGCAGCCCTGGCCACGCTCGGGTTCGGGGCGGTCCTCGGGCCGGAGGCGCCCCTGATCGCGATCGGCGGGGGGCTCGCCGCCGGCGCGGTGCGGCTGCTCAGGCGCGATGCGCCGTCCCAGGCCGTGGCGCTGATCGGCGCCGCCGGGAGCTTCGCCGCGATCAGCACCCTGCTCGGGTCGCCGCTGCCCGCCGCCTTCCTGCTCATGGAGATCGCCGGCATCGGTGGAGCCATGACGTCACTGATGCTGGCCCCCGGACTCCTGGCGGCCGGGATCGGGTCGCTGGTCTTCATCGGCCTCGACTCGCTCACCGGGCTCGGCACCACCTCGCTGGCCGTCTCGGGCCTGCCGTCGGTCGGCAGCCCCACGCTCGCCGAGTTCGGCTGGGCGTTCGTCATCGGCGCAGCGGCGGCGCTGCTCGGGAGCGGGATCCGCAGGATCGGCCTGGCCCTGAAACCCGTGGTGGAGCGGAGGCTGTTGCTGGCCACCCCGGCGGTGGGCCTGCTGGTCGCCGTGCTCGCCGTCGGCTACGGCGAGGTCACCGACAAGAGCTCCTCGGACGTGCTCTTCTCGGGTCAGGAGGCGCTCGGGCCGCTGGTGGCACACAGCGCGGAGTACTCCCTGGGGACGCTGCTGCTGCTCGTGGCGTGCAAGGGGCTGGCGTACGGCCTGTGCCTGAGCAGCTTCCGGGGCGGGCCGATCTTCCCGGCGATGTTCATCGGTGCCGCCGGCGGAGTCGCGATGGGACACCTGCCCGGGCTGGCGACGGTGTCCGGAGCCGCGATGGGGATCGGGGCGATGTGCGTCGCCATGCTGGGCTATCCGCTGGTCTCGGTCCTGCTGGCCACGCTCCTGCTGATGTCTGACGGGCTCGAGGTGATGCCCCTGGTGATCGTGGCCGTGGTCGTCTCCTACGTCGGCCGCGCGTGGCTCGATCCCGCCGCGCCGCAGGAGCCACGCGAGCCTCAGGACCCTCCGCCCCGCGGGACCTGACCCTCGGGGAGGTGGACGGTGCGGTGGCCGGCCTGCACCTGTCCGAGCAGCTCCCTGCGGGAGAGCGTCCACGACCCGCAGTCGCACCATCCGGGGAGGCCGTCCTCCGCCATGGGACCCGGCTCCAGCAGGTCGACGTAGGTGTGCCCGCGGTGGGCGGCGTGGTGGGCGGTGTCCACGAAGTCCCGGGACCCGTGTGCGTGCGGCCCGGTGAGGGATCGGTAGACCAGCCCGGCGGAGGTGTCGTAGACGGCAGCGACGTGGTGGCTGTGGCGACACTGCACGCTCGTGCGCTGGTGCTCGGGCTGGTCCTTGCCCAGCTCGTCGAGGGCCGCACGGGCGGTGCTCACGGTGTCTGCGTTCTCGTTCACACCGCCACGCTGTCCCGCACCGGCGGGAGCGGCCTAGAGACCTTCGGCCCTGCCTCAGACACCGTGCGCCGCGAGGATCGCGCGGACATCGCTCTGTGCGCCGCGGGCGGTCGCGGCGGCGAACGCCTCCGGGTCCAGCCGGGGCCGCACCATCTGGTCTCGAACCAGCGAGAGGTGGAAGAAGCCTGCCGTGTCGTCCAGCAGCGTGCCGGCCGCCGCCCCGACCAGCTCTGCGGCCTCCTCCCAGTCGTCGCGACAGGCGGCCGCGCACGCGAGCGCGAGGACGCAGTCGGCGTCGGCCACCCGGCCCTCCGCCTCCGCGCGTGCACGGGAACGCCGCAGCTGGTCGACGTAGTCCTCGCCCTCCACGACGAGGGCGAGGGCGCCCCAGTACATCGTCAGCCAGTTCTCTCGCAGTCCGGTCGCGGCGAGGTCGCGCAGCTGCGCATCCATCAGCCGGCGCAGCCGGGGAGCGTCACGATCCACGAGGGCGAGCAGGCTGGCGGCCCAGTGGCAGAGATAACGGTCGTAGTCGCGCGCGCCCACGGTCTCCACGACGTCCCGGGCCTCGGCGACCAGCTCCTCGCACGGCCCTTGCATGCGGAGCGTGACCAGGCGGTAGCCGCGAGCGAGCCGGGCGAGGCCGGGCTCGCCGATGTCGCGGGCCC
Organism: Nocardioides koreensis; assembly: GCF_039531775.1. Lineage (NCBI taxonomy): Bacteria > Bacillati > Actinomycetota > Actinomycetes > Propionibacteriales > Nocardioidaceae > Nocardioides > Nocardioides koreensis. The sequence continues at coordinate 178,756 of NZ_BAAAQR010000011.1, forward strand.
GGCGGCCGGCCGCCTCGAGCCTCCGGGTCGCGCGGGCGGGGTCGTCCAGGTGCACGAGCGCCTCGTAGATGAGGACGACGACCGAGGCGCCCGGGTCGTCGAGCCGGTCGGCCAGCCGCGCCGCCCTGGTGGCCGCCCCGCGCATCGTCCGGGGATCGCCCGCCCCCAGCGCGACGTCGGCCGACAACAGCAGCGCCCACAACCGGTCCGTGTCGTCGAGGTTGCTCGCGAGGAGGGCGCCGACCCATCGGCGGCCCTCGGCGTAGGAGACCGCGTTGCGCCAGAGCATGCTGATCCCGAGCGCGACGTCGACGGCGCCGCTGAGGTCGCCGCGGGCCAGGCAGGCCTCGAACGCGAGGCGGACGTTGTCGAGGTCGTCCCGGCTGCGCGCGGCCAGGGAGGTGGAGAGCCAGGCCCCCGTGCGCGACGTCGCCGACGCTCGGTCCACGACATGCCGGCGAAGCAGCTCGACGACCTCGGCGTGCCGACCGGACTCGGCGAGCTGCTGGGCGGCGAACAGCCGGATCGTCTCGAGCAGCCGGTAGCGCCCGCTCGCCCGGTCGTGCACGGCGAGGCTCTTCGCGACCAGGTCGCCCACGACGTTCGTCACGGCGGCGGGGTCGGGTTCGCCGCTGACGGCGACCACGGCGTCGAGGTCGAAGGTCGAGGGGAAGACGCCCAGTCGGTCGAAGACGTCCCGGGTCCGGTCGGAGAGCAACCGGTAGCTCCAGTCGATCGTGGCCGAGAGCGCCGAGTGTCGTGCGCCGCCCCGGGGCCGAGCGCCGGCCAGCAGGGTCAGCCGATCGTCCAGCCGGCGGACCAGCTCGTCGAGGCTCAGGTGCCGCATCTGCGCCGCCGCCAGCTCGATGGCCAGCGGCAGGCCGTCCAGCCGCGCGCAGAGCAGCGCGACCCTCGGGTCGTGGACCTCCGCGACGTCCGCCCCCGCCGCGGCCGCAGCCCGGTCGACGAAGAGCTCCGCGGCGCCGGAGCCCAGCGACCCGAGGGCGTGCACCGCCTCCCCGTCGACGCGGAGCGGTTCCCGGCTGGTGACCAGCACGCGCGCTTCCTCGCCGGCGTCGAGGATCGCGTCGACGAGGGCCGAGCTCTCGTCCAGCAGGTGCTCGCAGTTGTCGAGGACGAGCAGCACCGGCCTCGGTCCCAGTGTCGCTGCGAGCGCGGGGGCCCGGACCGCTGCCTCGCCCTGCACGCCCACCGCTTCGGCGACGGCCCTCGTGACCTCGTCCGCCTCACGGGCCGGCGCGAGCTCGGCGAAGACGACGTCGGCCTCAGCGCCGTCCTCGGACTGCACGCCTCTCGCGTGGGCGAGGGCCAGCGTGGACTTGCCGGCACCGCCCGGCCCGGTGATCGTCACCACCCGGTGCCGCTTCAGCAGGTCGGCCACCTCGTCGAGGTCCCCGCCCCGGCCGATCAGGCGGTTCCGCGCCGCGGGAAGGACCACACGCGCCGGCAGCGATGTCGCGGTCGGGGACGTCCCGGCCGGCATCGCCTCGGCCTCCGCGCGGAGCTGTCGCGCGGCCTCGGACGGCTCGACACCGAGCTCGCGCCCGAGGACCTGTGCCATCCGGTCGAGGGCCTCGATGGCGTCGTGCCGTCGACCCTGCCGCAGCAGGTCCCGGACCAGCTGGACCTGGGCGTCCTCGTCCAGCGGGTCGTCGGCCACGAGCGCGTCGTACCGCCCTGCCGCACGCAGCACCTCCCGGTGGTGCAACCGGAGCCGGCCGCGAGGCTCCTCCGTCCACGGCTCGTAGAGGTCGTCGGGGAGCAGGTTCCCGCCGTACAGCGCGACCGCAGCGGCGGCGTCCTCGCCGTCGCGCGTGGCGCCCGCAGCCCGCTCGAAGACCGTGACGTCGACCTCGACGTCGACGTCCGGGAAGAGGGCAACGGTTCCCTGTGACACCACCACGCTGCGGGTCTCGCCGAGGGCGGCGCGTGCGTAGTGGGCGGCGGTGTGCAGCCGCGTCGCACCGGTGTCGGGCGGCACGTCGGGCCACAGGGCGTCGATCACCTGCTCGCGGTGGAGTCGGCACGAGGGCTGCAGCGCCAGCAGCTTGACCAGGCGGCTGGCGGACTGGCGGCGCCAGCTCCGGGCAGGCACGGGCCGGCCGTCGACGACGACCTCGAACCTGCCGAGCAGCCGAACCTGGACCCGCATCACCCTCACCCGGCCATCGGCGTGGGCGGACCCCGCGCCGGCCACTCCCATCCGATCACCCGGGACGGGGCCGGCCAAGGACCAGAGGACCCGCAGGTCCGCCTACGCCTCGACAGCCTCGCACGGGCCATCCTGGCCGTCGGCGGCCGCGACCCTGCAGGCCAGCGCCACCACGGCATGCCGGTGCACGCGCGGCGGATCGAGCAGCCGCAGTGGCCCGTCGCCCTCCAGCAGGCCGTCGGCCAGGGTCAGGTGGACGCCCAGCCGGGCGACCAGTCGCCGCGAGGGCTGGTTCTCCGGCAGCACCGACGCGCGGACCCGGCGTACTCCGCGGGCCGCGGCGACGGTCGTCACCGCGTCCAGGAGGATCGTGCCGATCCCGGCGCCGCGAGAGGCATCGGTGACCTCGAAGGCGACCTCGGCGACCCCGGCGTCGTCCAGCAGGTAGCGGCCCACCCCGACAGGGCGCCCCCCGAGGACGGCCACCCAGGCCACGTGGTGGTCACCGTCGACGTCCGCCAGCGCGGCCACCAGCCCCGCCGGTAGGCGGGTCATGGGCGTGAAGTAGCGCTGGGCCCTCGAGTCGACGGACATGCCGTCGAAGACAGCCTGCAGCGGCTCGGTCTCGCCCCCGCGGAGCGGCCGGAGTGCGACGGTGCCGCCCCCGGGGAGCCGGACGGGGACGTGCTGGCTCCTCGACCGTGCCGAGGGGCGGCGGGGCAGGTGCCACGCGATGGTCATGGCAGTTCCTTCAGGTCCGGGCGGCGAGGACCGCCGCGAGGGTGAGGTAAGACGCGAGGCCCGCTGCCACCGCGAGCAGCAGCGACCGACCGCGGTAGGCGAGCCAGAGCCCGAGGCCGACGGCGAGGGCGGCGAGGACCGGCGCGGTCACGGAGGCGCCGGCGAGAGAGCTGTCCCGGTGCTGGACGACCGTGCGGACGGTCGTGGCGGCGAGCACCGCCATCCCCGCACGACCCGCGTGGACGGTGACCCGGTCCGGGATCCGGGCGGCGCCGAGGAGTGGGAGGACGCGGAGGAGCAGGCTCCCGCCGCCCACGAGCACCACGGCCAGCGCGACCGTCACGACGCCACCGCCTCGGGCGGGCCGCCGCGGGTCGCCAGGTCAGCGAGCAGGCCTGCGGCGGTGCCGGCTGCAGCGGCGGCGACGAGCGCCACCCCGGCCGACACGGGCGCCGTGACGACCGCGGACAGGCCTGCCGCGGCCGAGGCCACCAGCACCGGGCGGTGCCGCAGCTGGGTGGCGACCGTGCAGCCCAGCACGAGCGCCGGCACCAGCGCGGCCGCAGGGTTGCCGCTCAGGAAGTCCCCGCTCAGTGCGCCCACGGTGACCATGGCCGGCCAGGCGAGGAACAGGGTGATCCCGGCACCGAGGTAGAAGCCACGCCGGCCGGACTCCCGTGCCCGGGTGAGCACCCACGGCGCATCGGTGAGGAGGATCCCGGCGAGCAGTCGCCGCGACAGCGTGGCCGCCGCCCAGTCCGGGGCCATCGCCGTGGAGTACGCCGACAGCCTGGTCTGCACGAGGAGGCCGGCCACGGCTGCCGCGGCCCATCCCGACCCCTGTGCCAGCACGTCGAGCGTGACGAGGTGGGCGGCGCCGCCGTAGATCGTCCACGTCGAGAGCCAGGCCGCGAGCGGGTTGTCGCTGGCGGCCACCGCCGCCCCCACCATGAGCGCGAACGGTGCGTAGGCCACGAGCAGCGGCAGCATCGCGCGTGCCCCCGCGGCGCAGTCCCCGTCCAGCCGGGCGGCCGGTCGGGCCCGGACCTCCCGCTCCTCGATCAGGTTGTCGTACATCCCGGCCTCCAGGTCGTTCAAGTGATGACCTAGAGGCTGCGACGGAGGGCTTCCCGCGACCTTCCCCCGAGAGGAAGGCGGGCCCTCGTCGTGGGTCAGGCGGCGACGGTCTCGCGCACCCGGTCGATCATCGCCTGCTCGCGCTCACTGACCCGGACCGCGTGGAAGCCGACGAAGCCGCCCTCCTTCGCCGCGTCAGCGGCCGCCTGAGCGGCCGCCACGAGCCACTGGCCGAACGCCGCTGACTCGTCCGGCGTCGCCTTGGCCGCGACCATGTCGTGCACGGCGCGCAGCTCGCCGATGACCTGGTCCCCGGTCGGCTGGTCCTTGGTCGGCTTGTAGCCCTTGAGCGGGTTCTGCTTGTGCTGGACCATCTCCTGCACGTCGAGCGCGACCTCCGACAGCAGCTGCTCACGGCTGGGTGGGTTGGTCGCGCTCCGCATCGTGGCCATGGTCTCCTTCGCGGCCTCGATCGGGCCGCCGGGGTCGGCCAGCGTGATCGCCAGCCCGGCCATCATCGGGGCGCGGACGATCCGGGCCCAGTCGTCGGTGTCGAAGTCGCTCTTGGTGGTCACGGTGCAGTCCTTCCGTGGTGTTCTCCGGACGGCTCCACCGTGCCCTGCGTGCCGGAGACGGGACCTCACCCCCGACGGGTGAGACGCGGGCCGTTGTGGGGCCGTCCCAGACGCACGAAGGGCTCCCACCGATCGGTGGGAGCCCTTCGTCGTCGTGTCCGAGGGGGGACTTGAACCCCCACGCCCTAATACGGGCACTAGCACCTCAAGCTAGCGCGTCTGCCAATTCCGCCACCCGGACGAGTGCGGTGGAACAGTAGCAAAGGACGCCCGGAATCCTTCAATCGGGCACCCCCCTTCCGAGGGTGTCAGGATGGGGCCATGGCTGGCTACCCAGGGGACACCGGACAGGCGACGCACGACCCGGCTCACGACCCGGCCGGTGAGGTGGTCGAGCTCTGCCGCGAGCTGATCCGGATGGACACCTCCAACTACGGCGACGAGGACGGCCCGGGGGAGCGGAAGGCGGCCGAGTACGTCGCCACGCTGCTCGACGAGGTGGGCATCGAGTCCCGGCTCCACGAGTCCGAGCCGGGCCGCACCTCGGTGGTCGCCCACTGGGGTGGCGGCTCGCCCGGGGACGGCGGTGCACTCCTGCTGCACGGCCACCTCGACGTCGTACCCGCCGCTGCGGAGGACTGGCAGGTCGACCCGTTCTCGGGCGAGATCCGAGACGGCTACGTCTGGGGTCGCGGCGCCGTCGACATGAAGGACTTCGACGCGATGCTGCTCTCGGTCGTGCGGGCGCGCACCCGCGCGGGCCGGGTCCCGGAGCGGCCGGTCGTCCTCTGCTTCACCGCTGACGAGGAGGCGGGCGGCCACAAGGGTGCGCAGGTGCTCGTCGAGGACCACCGCGAGGAGCTCGAGGGGTGCACCGAGGCCGTCGGCGAGGTGGGCGGGTTCAGCACCACCGTGCGCGGCCGCCGCATGTACCTCGTCGAGGCGGCCGAGAAGGGCATGGCCTGGATGCGGCTGACCGCCCGCGGCCGGGCCGGTCACGGCTCGATGATCAACCGCGAGAACGCCGTGACCGAGCTGGCCGCCGCCGTCGCCCGGATCGGCGCGCACCAGTGGCCGGTCCGGCTGACACCGACGATGAGGACCCTGCTCGCCGCGGTCGGCGAGCTCGCGGGCACCGAGGCCACCCCGGAGAACGCCGAGAGCCTGGTGGAGGAGTTCGGCGGGGCGGCACGCATGCTGGGCGCGGTGCTGCGCAACACCACCAACCCGACCATGCTCGGCGCCGGCTACAAGGTGAACGTCATCCCCACCGAGGCCACCGCGCACGTCGACGGCCGGTTCCTCCCCGGCTTCGAGGACGAGTTCTTCGACACGCTCGCGGAGCTGTGCGGGGAGGGCGTCACCATCGACTACGTCTCCCGGCAGCAGCCCTGGGAGACGCCGTACGACGGGGACCTGGTCGACGCCATGGGCCGGTCGATCCTCGCCGAGGACCCGGACGCGATCGTCGCGCCGTACCTCATGAGCGGTGGGACGGACGCCAAGCACTTCAACAAGCTGGGGCTGCGCTCCTACGGGTTCGCGCCGCTGCGGCTGCCCGCCGACCTGGACTTCACCGCGCTCTTCCACGGCGTGGACGAGCGGGTCCCGGTCGACGCGCTGCAGTTCGGGGCACGGGTCTTCGACCGGTTCCTCGACGAGGTCTGACCAACACGTCGACTTGAGCCTTCAGGGCGTGCCGGCAGGCTCCATCGCCCGGGGTGCGGCTGGTGGAGCCTGCTGACGTCAGCTGGTGCTCAGCTGTTGTGGAGCTGGATGGTGCCGAGCGGGGTGACGAGGTAGCTGCGGCCGTGGGGGCCGTGCCATGCGTAGGTGCCGTCGTCGCGTCTTCGGTATCTCCAGCGGCCCGAGGTTTTGCAGCGGTGGTGTCGCCGGCACAGGCAGGCCAAGTTGTGGGGGTTGGTCTGCCCGGGCGGTCCGCCCTCGTCGAGGGGCACGTAGGGCTCGATGTGGTCGAGGTCGGTGTGGCGGGCGTCGACGGCGCACCAGGGGAAGATGCAGTGGCCGTCGCGGAGGATGACGATCTCGCGGATCTCCTCGGTCGGGTCGTGCCCGTCCACTTCGGGGCAGGCGTTCAGGTCGAGCACGGGCCGGATGACCACGTCCTCGGAACGTCCCAGCCAGTCGCGGATCCTGGTCAGGGTGGCCGGGCCGAGCTTCTCCACCCGACCGACCGGGGCATCCCCCTCGGGAGAGCCAGACAGGTGCAGCAGGTCGGCCAGGGAGGCGTGGACGTAGAAGACGGTCTGCCGCCGCCGCACCGGGACGGTCGCGACCGGCTCGACCACAGGAGACCGGTCGCCGTCGCGGTCGCCGTCGCGGTCGTCGTCGCGGTCGTCGCCGGTGAGGGCGGTGAGGTCGAGGGTGGCCTGCTGGGCGGCGATCACGCCGAGTGCTTTGGCCTTGCGGATCTCCAGGTCGTCGGTGTCGCCGAGGGCCTTGAGGGCGGCGGCCTGGTCGCAGACCAGGTCGTGGAACGCGGTCAGGTCGAGGGTGTCCCCGGCCACGTCGAGGTAGCTGGTGCCGTCGACGTCGCCGGGGGCGGGGTGGCGCAGGGTGACGTGCCACCCCTTCTTGCCGGTCTTCTCGCGCTGCTCGAGCAGCTCGGGATGGTACTTCGCGATCG